>JABDLD010000096.1 GCA_013001885.1 Lysobacterales bacterium | reverse complement strand
GATTCAAATAAGGAGGCAGTGTGAAACGGAACATGAAACGTTTGCTCGTTTTGTTGGGGGTTGCGGTCTTCATGGCCGTGGCGCAGGCGCAGGCAGCCGATAAGCCCAACATCCTCGTCATCATGCCCGATGACGTTGGCTGGTCTAATGTCAGCGCCTACAACATGGGCATGATGGGCTACAAAACACCGAACATCGACCGCATCTCGGACGAAGGCATGACCTTCACCGACTACTACGGCGAGCAGTCCTGCACCGCCGGCCGGTCGTCCTTCATCATGGGCCAGAGCGTGTTCCGCACCGGCCTGTCCAAGGTGGGTCTGCCGGGCGCCGAGCTCGGCCAGCGCGAGGAGGACCCCACCATCGCCGTGCTCCTCAAGGATCAGGGCTATGCCACCGGCCAGTTCGGCAAGAACCACCTGGGCGACAAGGACGAGTACCTGCCCACGGCGCATGGCTTCGATGAGTTTTTCGGCAACCTGTATCACCTGAATGCGGAAGAAGAGCCCGAAGACCCTGACTACCCGCAGCAGGACTGGTTCAAGGCCAAGTTCGGACCGAGGGGAGTGATCCACTCTTATGCGGACGGCCGCATTGAAGATACCGGCGCGTTGACGCGCAAGCGGATGGAAACCGTCGACGCAGAGTTCCTGGCGGCGAGCCTGGATTTTATCGACCGTGCCCACACAGCGAAAAAACCGTTTTTTGTGTGGTTTAACGCAACCCATATGCATTTCCGCACCCACACCAAGCCATCGGACGAAGGACGTTCTGGCCAGGGCTTCTACAACGACACGATGATGGGCCATGATGAAACGGTCGGCGAATTGCTGAAAAAGCTGGACGAACTGGGCATTGCCGATGACACCATCGTGATGTACTCGACCGATAACGGCGTGCACTTCAACACCTGGCCTGACGCGGGAATCACTCCTTACCGGAGTGAGAAAAACAGCAACTGGGAAGGCGCCTACAGGGTGCCGGCGATGGTGCGCTGGCCCGGCAAGATTCCGGCAGGCGAAGTGTCCAACGACATCATGAGCCACCTGGACTGGGTACCCACGCTGATGGCTGCGGCCGGCGAGTCCGATGTCGTCGAAAAACTGAAGAAGGGCCAGACGATTGAAGGCAAATCCTATCGCGTGCATCTCGACGGTTACAATTTCCTGCCTTACCTGACAGGAGAGGCGGACAGCGCCCCCCGTGGGGTCTTTCATTACCTCGATGACGAAGGTATGCCGGTCGGCGTGCGGGTGGGGGACTGGAAGATCGTCTACGCGGAACAACGTGCCCAGACCATGGCGCTCTGGGCCGAGCCCGTGGTGGTGCTGAGGCTGCCCAAGATTTTCAACCTGAGGCGCGACCCGTTCGAGCGCGCGGACCACAACTCCAACACCTACTGGGACTGGATGATCGACAAGGCGCCCTACATCTATATGGGGCTGGCGACGACCGGCCAGTTCTTGCAGACGTTCGCAGAATACCCGCCGAGCCAGAAGGCCGATTCCTGGTCGGTGGATAAACTGACAGAGCGTTTTTTGCAGGAAGCAGAAAAAAGAAATTAGCCGGCAATCGTGGCGGAGCCGGGATTTCTGATTGTCTTATAGCACCCTGGCCAATTGGTCCAAAACGGCGTTGGGCCATTCGGCCAACAGTGCGTGGCGCCTGCGACGTGCTTCAACCACTCGCGATAGTCATTTGCCAATTTGGCGAAAAGGCTCTTTTAACCGCAACGTTTATCAGGCTTAATTGAGATGATGCAGTTGAAAGTCGCCAGCCAGTGGTACGAAACCCGACCGTGCAGTGACGGCATTACGCTTATATGGGAACTGCATGTCAGCCGGGATCTGTGCTGCAATATCTGGCATGTACGCGGCCGCGACAGGGATTTGTTGATCGATTCCGGGCTGGGTGTCGTGAGTTTGAGGGAGTCGGTGCCGCAGTTGAGCGGGCGGCAACTGCTGGCCGTGGCTTCGCACAGTCATTTTGACCACATCGGCTGCCACCACGAATTTGAGCATCGGCTTTGCCATCCGGCGGAGGCCCACGTGATGTGTATTCCGGATAACCAGGCCAACATCTGGAGCGATTACCGCGCTTCAATTGACGAGTCAGAGGTGTTGCAGGCGCTGCCGTACGATAATTTCAGCTTCGACAACTATTCGGTAGTGCCGGCACCGCCGACCCGCTTGATTGACGAGGGGGATGAAGTCGACCTGGGCGACCGCCTGTTACGGGTATTCCATATGCCGGGCCATTCACCCGGGTCCATCTGCCTTTACGAGTCCGCCAGCGAGACGCTTTTTACCGGCGATGTTCTGTATGACGGAGAACTGCTGGACTCGTTGCGGGGCTCCGATCCGGAAGTATACAGCGAGACGCTTGCGCGGCTGCGGGAGATCCCCGCTAAAGTCTTTCACTGCGGGCATTTCGGCAGTTTTGGCCGCGAGCGGATGAATGAACTCATCGATGCCTACGAGTTTGGAAAGCGGAGTTAGACGGATTTCAAACCGGAAATTTCCACTGCGGCGGCAACATCTGCCGGTTTGTCACGCACCAATAGGTTGATTCCGGACACACCGGGAATTTTCGCCGTTTCACACATCTGCCGGGCGCAGGTTTCAACGCTTTCCCGCGAGGGATCCGGAGCCAGGGTTACGATGACCGAGTAGCTCCACGTCAGTTTGGCTTCGACCAGCCCCTGTATGAAGTCACTCAACAGGTTCGGTTCGGTACAGGGCCGGATTTGCAGGAAACGGGCTCCTGCGGCGGCCCTGGCCGTCAGCCGCTCCATATTCCTTTCGGGTGAAGGCGCAATTGCGGTGACCTGGCTACCGATAACGAATTCATGATCGCCGTCAGGCCATTCTTCCTCGTTCATCGCGTGCGCCATGGCAACCAGGTCCCGGCAGCTGACGTCGGTTACCGGCTTGGCATTTTCCGCCCCGCCGGGCGAACCGTGGCTGCCTGTTCCAAGAATCAGGCTGCTCACGCCCAGGGCCCTCAGGCCCAGCAAATCGCTTTGCAGTGCGATCCGGTTCCGGTCGCGGCAAGAGAGCGCCGGTATCGGATCAACCCCCTGCCGCAGCAGCAGGCTCGCCAGCGCGAGCGGCGCAACGCCGCTCCAACAGGCGGAATACTCACCTAACTGGATTGCGTCGACCGATTCAGAGAGCGTGCCGGCGAGTCGCAGGATTTCCCGCAGCGGCGTCCGCTCCAGCAGCGCCAGTTCCGCGGTAATCGGAAACCCGGTGCCTTGCAGCGCTTTTCTGAACGTCTTCATTCCGCCAGTGTAGCGTTACGCCCGTTTCATGTCCTGTCCGCATGCACCGGCGGAAAATGGTATCGTTTCATGCAGTCAAAGCGGCCTGACCACCATGCTGAACAACCCGCACCATCGTCTGTTACTCACCCTGCTGGCCATCGTGTTTTTTGCGGGACTGACGGCGTCCCGAATACAGACCGATGGCGGCCGCGTGGTGATTAACGACATCAAAATTCCTACGCAAAACGGCCAGTGGGTCGCAGGCGATCTGTTCAAACCGCGCTCAGCATCGCACGAGAACCCGGCCCCGCTGATCGTGGTTGTTCCGGGTTTTCAGCGCTCCAGGGAGGCGCTGGCCAATATTGCCATTGAACTCGCGCGCAGGGGTATCGTCGTGATTTCAATCGACCCCTACGCCCAGGGAAGGTCCAGCACGTCCACCAGCCGCAGGGCGGCCACGACCGAGGGATACGGCATGTTTGCCGTGGTGGATTACGCAGCCGGCACCGGTAACCTCAACTATATAGACAAGAAACGGATTGCCGCCACCGGCCACTCCGCAGGCGGCAACGCGGCGATTCGCGGCGGCAATTATTTCGGCCGGGAAGCGCAGCTCAGCGGCGAGCCCAGCAAGCTGCATTCCGTGTTCGTTTCCGGTTACGTGCTGACACTCACGGCTGATGTGCTGAGGGACGTGCGGTCGAATATCGGGGTGAGCTACGCTTTTTACGACGAGGGCGCCTACCGAAATGAGCTGAAAAACGGCGATATGAGGACAGCGCCCGAGGCGCTGCGCGTCGTCAATCACGGGCGCAAGCAGGGGTTGCCGCCGGTAACGGAAGTCGAACTCGGACATTACTACGGAGAGCTTGCGGACCGTTCCCTGCGGGTGATCCACAATGAACGGATTCTGCACCCTTTTCAACCTTACATGCCGGAGGCCACGGCCAACCAGATAGAATTTTTCGAACGGGTGTTCGGCCTGGACAGCGATTTGACCAGTGATGACCAGATTTGGTACTGGAAAGAACTGTTAGGGGCAATTTCACTCATCGCGGCGATGGTCTCACTGATCCCTCTATCCCGGATCCTGTTGCAGACCCCGTATTTTCAATCGCTGGTCAGGCCGTTGCCGCCCCCGCTTCCGCGGCCCGCAGGACCGGGAAGATGGCTGTTCTGGGGCCTGTTCGTTCTGTCGGCCCTGGTGGCCTGTTTCTCCTACATTCCGATGGCTGAATTGTCCCAGCAGCTGTTTACCGACGCTTCCAGTCGTCAGATGACCTGGTTCTTCCCGCAACGAATGAACAACGCGGTCATGCTTTGGGCGTTGCTTAACGGCTCTTTGGGCTACTTGCTGTTTTTTCTTAGCTACCGGTTCTTTGGCAGGACTCATGGCGTCGAGCCTGAAATGTGGGGTGCAAAAATCGGGCGGCAGATGCTGTTCCGGACTTTCCTGCTGGCGCTGACCCTGTTTTTCTATTATTTCCTGTTGGTTTTCCTTGTCTATTTCCTGTTTCATGTCGATTACAACTTCCTGTTCATGGGTGTGCGCGTCTTCCGGCCGGAACTGCTGATCCTGCTATGCATGTATGCGCCTTTCTTTTTCGTTTTCTTCCTGTCCAATTCACTTCGCGTGAACGCAGCTATGCGCTTCGAGGGGGATCCGGAGTGGAAAAGCATGCTGCTGTCGGGAGTCGCCAACTCACTCGGTCTTTTTTTGATCGTGTTGATCCAGTACATCACTTTTGCCGTTACCGGCATGGTCTACTGGACCGACGGCTGGCTGTACGTGAACCTGCTGTTCGCGGTGGTGCCGATGATGTTCGTGCTGCCTTATTTCAACCGCTACTTTTTCAGGGTAACGGGGACCATCTACCTGGGCCCGATGGTTACCTGCCTAATATTTATCATGGTGCTGATATCCAACACCGTGTTTTATCTTCCGCTCTAGCCTGGATGTAAGCCATGATTCCGCTCGAGAGCATCGTCATTTTCTTCACGGCTTCAGTCGCCCTGGCATTGGCCCCCGGGCCGGACAATATTTACGTTCTGACCCAATCCGCGATTCAGGGTCGCGCCGCCGGCATCTACGTCACGCTGGGCCTGTGTACCGGGCTGTTGTTTCACACGGCAGCAGTGGCGCTGGGAGTGGCCGCATTGTTCGCAGCTTCAGCAATGGCTTTCAACGCATTGAAGTTCATCGGGGCCGGATATCTTCTCTACCTAGCCTGGCAGGCATTCAGAGCCGGGGCTTCGGATATCCTGAAAAACAGGAATAACGCCATTCCATCGCACCATCTATACGCGCGGGGGGTGATCATGAACATCACCAACCCGAAAGTAGCGATTTTTTTTCTGGCGTTCCTGCCGCAGTTTGCCGATCCCGCACGCGGACACCTGACCCTGCAGATCGTTTTTTTCGGCGCGCTGTTCATTGTCGCGGCACTGCTGGTGTTTGGGATGATCGCCTGGTTTGCGGGTTTCCTGGGTGAGCGGCTGGGTCAATCGCGTCGGGCGCAAATCATCCTCAACAGGATCGCGGGAACCATCTTTGCCGGGCTGGCGCTGAGATTGGTGACCGCGCAGCGTTAACCTGCCGTAGCCGAAGCCGACACAACGCCGAATTCCTTAAGGCGCCTGATGTCTGTATGATCGTTTGCTGGGGTAAATAACGGGAAGCAGAAAAAGATGGGTGAAGAACCTGCACAGTCTTCGATAAGCACTCTGTGGTCAGAACTGAAACGCCGCCGTGTCGTCAGGGTCGTTGCGTTGTATGCCATTGCCGGATGGTTTGTCATTGAAGTCGCTTCCACGGTGCTGCCCAATCTCAATCTGCCCGATTGGACTTCGACCCTGGTAACGGTTTTGGTTGTACTGGGCTTTTTCATCGCCGTGGTGCTGGCCTGGGCGTTCGATATCGGCCCGGAAGGAGTACATCGCGACCCCGGGCCCGCTGTACCGGCCTCGTCCGGGCAACCCGATTCGATAGCGCCTTCCGAGCCGGCGGATCCACCGCGCGTTCAGCGGGCGCCCCCTGCTGAAGCCGACGACCGGAAATCCATTGCGGTGCTGCCGTTCGTGAATATGAGCGGTGATGTTGAAAATGAGTATTTCAGCGACGGCATATCCGAAGAAATTCTGAATCTGCTGGTCAAGTTGCCTGAACTGCGCGTGGCGTCGAGAACCTCTTCGTTCGTGTTCAAGGGCAAGGAAGTGAGCATTCCCCAGGTGGCAGGCGAACTGCGGGTCGATGCCGTGCTGGAAGGCAGTATCCGCCGGGCGGGTGACCGGGTGCGCATCACGGCCCAGCTGATCGACGCCGCCAGCGATTCGCATCTGTGGTCAGAAACCTATGACCGGGAGATGAAAGACGTATTCGCCATCCAGGACGATATTGCGCAAAGCATCACGGACGCCCTGCAGATCACCCTGTCGCCTAAGGAACGCCGGGCGATACAAAACGTGGCCACTTCAGACGCCAGGGCTTATGACTTTTACCTGCGCGGGCGCAGCTACATGTATACCATGACGCAGCGCGATTACGAGCACGCCATCGGCATGTTCAACCAGGCCATTGTGCAGGACGCCAAGTATGCGCTGGCGTACGCCGGTATCGCAGACGCCTATTCACACATGTTCCGGTATGCCGACGCGAGCCTTGAAAATGCAGAAAAAGCGAGGGAAGCCAGCGAAAAGGCCGTCGCACTGGACCCTGATTCAGCTGAAGCACGGGCCTCGCGTGGGCTGGCGATGTTCATCAGCGAAAATTATCCGGAAGCTGAGCTGGAGTTCGGTAAAGCGATAGAGCTTAATCCAAACCTCTTCGAGGCCTATTACTACGCAGGCCTGGCGTACACCTCTCAAGGCGAGTTCGAAAAATCTGTTGAGATGTATCTAAAAGCGATGGAAGTGAGTCCGACGGACTATCAACCCGCGGTTTTCCTGGGGCAGGCCTACGCTTCACTGAATCGTAAACATGATGAAATGAAAGCGCGACTGTCCTCGATTGAGCTGATTGAACGTCACCTCAAGATGAACCCTCACGATACACGCGCCTTGTGCATGGCCGCCAACCAGCTGAGTAACGTGGGCGAATTGGACCGGGGGCTGAAAATGGCCGAGGAAGCACTGGCGCGGGAGGAGAACGAACCCCTGGTGTTGTACAACATCGCCTGTTTTTTTGCCATGAGCGGCGACTCCGACCGTTCACTGGATTTGCTGGAGCGCGCAGTTGATAGCGGCTGGGGGGATCGTGCCTGGCTGGAGACGGACAGCGATCTCGATTTATTGCGCGAAGACGCCAGGTTTAAAGCTTTGCTGGAACGGATAAATTGACGGGGATACGGTGAGGCCGCGGTCTGGTAGTGCTTGACAAAAAAACCCGGCCGCAGCCGGGTTTTTCTTCATTCAGCGTTCAGTCAGTCTGCGTCTTTACCGTAATCGCTGGCTTCAGGCAGGTACTTGATCATCTGGCTCATGCCGGGTTTGAAGGTAGCGCTCCAGTCCGACATGAAGGCGGTCACCGCTTCCTCACCCCCCATGGCTTCGCCCATGATGGTGGAGAATGAGGGATCCTTATCGGCCATGTCTGCCCAGCCCCTGTGGGCGCCTACGATCCGTACCAGGTTGCCTTTGGCGCCGGACTCGACTGAAAAGAATCCCCAGTAACCGGCGTAGCCGCCCGCTTTCAGCGTGTCGACGATGGTCTTCAGGCCTTTGCGGAACTTCGCGCCGTGGCCGTTATGGACGTACCAGTCGGTAACGGAGAAGTGCGTATAACCCTCGAAATTCTCCGGCCAGTGACTGAAGTCCTTCATTTCCGAAGTGAATTGCAAGGTGGTTTTGGCGATATGCGGCGCGACTTTTTCCTGGAACATTTTGCCTGCCTGCTCGCTCCAGTCCGGCTCACTGTCAAAGTCCGCCCACTGATGGTTCGGGGTGCGGGCCATGAACATGCCGGTGTTTGGTCCGGTCAGCACTTCGTACCACTGGTACTCATGGTGTCCTTCGAACTGTGCCACCCAGTGATGGTATTCGGCAATCGCGTCCAGCAGTTTTTCGGAATGGCCGTCTTTTGCCTCGATCATTGCCAGCCGGGCAATTGTCCCGCTGTCTGCTTCCTGAGCTTGTGCCGGCAGCAGCCAAAGCAGGCCCAGTAGAATGCTTGCCAAAACCCATTTGAATTTATTTTGCATCGTCATTTATCTCCTTCACATCGATGTTGTGAGTCCGGGCGATCCGAACCTTGCACAGATTATAGGCATTGCAGGAATAATTTCAGGAAATTGCGGCCACCGGAGCGATCTGTCCGGTCAGCGAAAATCGTAAAAAGGTTCTGCACCTTCCGGTTGGGCTTTGAACCGCCGGTAGCTCCAGAGATACTGTGAAGGATTGACTGCTACGCACTTTTCGATGGTCCGGTTCATCGCGGTGAGCGCCTCGCGCGCGTCCTCCGAGTAAATTCCTTCTTCGGCCGGCAGCACGTGAACCCTGAACCTCCCCCCCTTCAGGCGCTCACAAATGAGACCCAAAACAATGCAATCCAGTTTTTTTGCCAGCCGCGGCACGACGTTCGACGTCAAAGCCTCGTTGCCAAAAAACGGAGCGAATTCTCCTTTGCCCGGAGCTGGCTGCTGGTCCGGCAGGATACCGGCGCACTTACCGGACTTGAGGTGCTGGTAGAGTTTATTAAGCCCCCTGCCGGAGGCCGCAATCAGCACACTCTCCCCCCGGCTCCTCTTGGCCAGCAGCGCTTTCTCCAGCTGCGGATTGGATGCCGGTTTATAGAGTATCGCGATGTCTTCGAACTTCTGAAAGTAAGCACCCAGGTACTCCCAGGCCCCGAAATGCGGCGCCAGCAGTATCAGCCCCTTGTCTGAGGCCTGCGCTTCTAGCAGCAGGTTTTCGTTTTCCACGCCGTCACAAAGCGCGATCAGCCTGTCCAGGGACCAGTTCCAGTTGTGGCCGGCCTCGAGCACGGAACAGACATAGTGCTGAAAGCTCTCATGCACGAGGCGCTGTCGTTCCTCCTCACTCATATCTGGATAGCATCGCTCGAGGTTTCGTTCCGTCGTGTGACGCTTGACCGGCGACAGCTTCATCCAGAAACGGGCGCTTTTTTCGGACAGCCAGTAAGGCATGCCCACCGGCATCAGGCTCAACAGCCAGAGGACAAATTTAACGGCATAAATCATCGGTAAGCGCCGGAGATCATCCGGCCCCTGTCAACCGACGATGCAGATTCGAATAAAATGGCCCGCACCTGTTTTCAGCCCTCCAGAAAGCGCGGCATCAGGTTGGCCAGGTTGCAGGGCCTTGTGCGTGAGTCCAGTTGCGATCTGATGACCTCCTCCCAGGCCGTGCGGCAGGCATTGGGCGAACCGGGCATACAGAAAATGATCGTGCCGTTCGCCAATCCCGCGAATGCCCGGGACTGGATGGTAGCTGCGCCAATGTCGGTGATGGATGCACGGCGGAACAACTCCCCGAAACCTTCGATGTTCTTGTCGAACAGGGGTTCCAGGGCTTCCGGCGCCACGTCGCGCCCGGTCAGCCCGGTGCTGCCGGTTGCCAGCACGACCCTTACTTCTTCGTCGGCGATCAGCGTGGAAAATTCAGCGCGAAGCACGTACTTGTCGTCTTTCACGATCTTTTTGCGCACGACTTTATGGCCTTCGTTCGCCAGGGACGTGGCCAGATAGTCTCCAGAACTGTCGTTTTCAACGTTACGGGTGTCTGATATCGTGATCACCGCAACATTCAGTGGAATGAATTTGGCATCGTCAGCTGTTCTGCTCATGGGTGCAACATTTCCGTGATTTTTGTCGGGAAGTTTAGTGTGCCACGGCCGGAAAACAGTTGGTACAGGTTTTGCGTCTGGATGGGTTGAACTGAGAGCCCATCTACACGATCCTGCTCCCATATTGAAGAAAATCCTGAAGTATGCCGGCGGCTTTCTTGGAATCCACTCACCAGGTTGAGTCGGTGCCCGATGCCGCTGGACATGCTTGAAGAGCTGATCGTGAAGTATATCGAGGGCCGGAAAGGCTGAAGCTTTTCCGGTTGCCGGGGCTAACGTGCGTTTGTGTCCGGTTCCCGGCTCACTGTTTCGGCCAGCGGCCCGAGCAGCAGGGGAATCAGGCTCATGCCGACGATCAGGGCCCAGCCACTTGCCCCGGGGTCAGCCAGTCCCAGCAGGGTGTTGATTCCCGGTGTATACACCGCGCCGAGTACCAGCACCAGGCATAACCCGAGCGCAGCCCATACCCAGGCATTGCGGGTGATTTCGTTCCGCAGCCAGTGGCTTTTGCGGTCACGCATGTTGAATACATGCCACAGCTGCGACAAAGCCAGTGTGCAAAAGGACACGGTCACCGCCCGGGACCGGTCAAAATCCAGGAAGTAAAAAGCGATGGCCATGGCAGCCAGCACACTGGCGGACATCAGAGCACCAAAAACAGCGATTTTCGTCCACAGCCGGCGCGTAAGAATACGCTCATCGACCGGTCGAGGCCGGCGTTTCATCACCCCTGGCGAGTGGCCGCTCACGCCAAGGGCCAGTGCCGGAAACACGTCTGTGACCAGGTTGAGAAACAGGATTTGCAGCGGCAGCAAAGGCAGCGGCGCGCCCGCAACGGTCGCCAGGCCAACGATGAGAATTTCACTCGCATTACAGGAAAAAAGATAAACGACGAATTTCCGGATGTTCTCGTAGATGGTCCTGCCGTGCGAAATCGCGGCGACGATGGTCGAAAACTCGTCGTCCTGCAGCACCATGGCTGCGGCCTCCCTGGCGACGTCGGTGCCGCGCACCCCCATCGCGATACCGATATCTGCCTTTTTCAATGCCGGCGCGTCATTGACCCCATCTCCGGTCATGGCCACCACGTTGCCCTGGTTCTGGTAGTGCTCGATCAATTCCAGTTTCTGTTGCGGATTGGCGCGCGCAATCGCGTGCACGTGATCGAGATCGGAAGCTCGAATCGGCCGGCCTTCCCTGAACAAGGATCGGGCGTCCTGAACCGTGTCCGCGGAGGAGTCAGCCGTCACGAGGCCGAGATTGACGGCTATGCTGCGGGCGGTTGCGCCATGATCGCCCGTGACCATGACCACTTTCACGCCGGCGTCTCGGCAGCGTGCAATGGCCTCTTTCACGCCCGCCCGCGGCGGGTCGATCAAGCCGAGGGTGCCCAGATAAACCAGGTCTGCAAATGGCTCCGCCTGTGAATCACCGGTGAGCTTCGTTGCCACCGCGAGCGTCCGCAGGCCCTTGCTGCCCATTTCCTGAGCCAGCGCGAGAAACGATTCACGCTGGCCATCGTCCATGGCTATTTCATCGCCGCCTGTTCGCAGGGCGATGCAGTTAGGCAGTACGGCTTCGGGTGCGCCTTTGACACTGACGAGAATTCCGTCTTTCACCTGGTTGAAGGTGGCCATGGTCTTGGTTTCGGGATCGAAGGGTTCTTCTCGTAGTTCCGGCATGCTCTGCTGCAGATCTTCCCGGCGAATGTTTCGCTTGGCGGCAGCCACCATCAGGGCAGCCTCCGTCGGGTCACCGACTACCGCGGCGAGGCCGGAAGCCTCGATTTCGAGGTTGGCGTTACTGCACAGAACCACGGCCTGCAGCAACTCATCCAGCTCTTCGGGCAGGTTCGCGCCACCTCCTTCTCCTTCAAGGCTGAAATCACCGGTGACCTCCAGCCCGGTTCCCCCGACCCTGATCGTGCCTGCCGGCAAGCCGATCTCGCTGACGGTCATCCTGCTCTCGGTCAATGTGCCGGTTTTATCCGTCAGGATTACGCCGGTTGCGCCGAGGGTCTCGACGGCAGACAGGCGCACGATCAACGCATTGCGTTTCGCCATGCGCCACATTCCCCGGGCTAGCGCAATCGTCGCTACGATCGGCAGTCCTTCGGGAATGGCGGCAACGGCCAGCGCGATGGCGACTTCGATGGCCAGCAGTATTTCTCGGCCGGTGAGGACGCCGGCGACGGCGATGATGGCAGCGACCACCAACATGACCCAGACAAGGCGCTGGCCGAGGGCGTCCAGGCGTTTTTCGAGTGGAGTCTCCTGGGCTTCCGCCTCTGCAACCAGCTTCGAAATTCTACCGAGTTCAGTGGCGGGGCCGGTTGCAAAAACCAGCCCGAGGCCGGAGCCGCGGGCGACGGCTGTCCCCTTGAACAGGCAATTGTCCCGTTCCATCAAGGGCGTTTCTGCCGGCAGAGGAGCAATCTGTTTCCCCACCGGCATTGATTCTCCCGTCAGGCTGGCCTCGTTGGCCTGCAGCTTTGAAGCCTCGAGCAAGCGCATATCAGCGGCAATGATATCGCCGGCTTCGAACATCACAATGTCGCCGGGAACGATGCCGTCTGCTGCGATTTTTCGGGGCTGTCGGTCGCGAAGCACGACCGTTTCTGTCCGGCCAAGCCGGCGCAGGGCCTCCATCGAACGGACCGCCCGCCATTCGGTGAGAAAGCCGATCACAGTATTGATCGCCACGACGGCGAGGATGGCCATGCCCTCGATATAGTCGCCAAAAGCCATGGCAACGATTGCGGCGGCGGCGAGCAGGAGGATTACCGCGCTTTTCAGCTGGTCGACAAAAATTCCGGCAACATGACGGGTTTTTATCGCCGTTAGCAGGTTTTTGCCATAGCGCTGCAGGCGTAACGTGGCCTCGCGGTCATCCAGGCCGGTAGAGGGGTCCACCTCGAATACCGCAACAGCATCTTTCGGCTCCATTGCCCAGGGCACAGGGCCGGAATTTGGCGTCTGCTTATCAAGGTCTGCGGTCATTCACTACCTCAAAGCGCTGAGGTCACTTGCTCAGTTCGAAATCTTCAAGCCGGATGTGTTGGTGGCGTTTGCGATAGGTCTGTGCGTTATACGGGTAAAGGATCGTGATGTGGCCGTCGTCGCGTTTGTACCAGCTGCTGCAGGACGTGGCCCATACCGTTCCCGCCAACGCCGCCTGGATTTCGGCGTCGTATTCCCTCATGGCCTTTTCCCTGGGCGCGATCAGACCGTCCTCACCCGCCGCCTGAATGCAATTCATGATCAGGTTGGCCGACTGTTCAATCATGAAAATGATGGAGGTCGAGCCGACGCCGGTATTGGGGCCGGTGACAAAATGATAATTGGGAAATCCGGCGACCATGCACCCTTCGTAGGCAATGGGTGCGTTGGACCAGGCCTCTGCCAGGGATCGGCCGTTGGGTCCGATGACCCGCTGTTCGGTATGGTGGCCCTGGGTGTCGAAGCCCGTGGCGTACACGAGGATGTCGGCCTCGTGCTCGGTGCCGTCTGCGGTCCGCACCCCTGCCGAAGTGATGCATTCGATAGCCTCGGTGACCAGCGAGACGTTTTCGCGTGTCAGCGCGGACAGGAACTCGTCGGAGATCAGCACGCGCTTGCAGCCGATCGGATAGTCGGGAGTAAGGCTGGCTCTAAGGTCAGGATCTGCAACGCTTTTTTCCAGTAGCTGCCTGAATTGCCGCAGGGCGTAGCGGCGGGCCAGGTTTTTCGCAGGGGTTTTGACAATCGGGTAAGCCAGCCACTCGTAACGCAGAAACAGCGCCAGGCGGTAAAGTTTGCCGTAGAAAGGCACGTTCCGGAAACTCCACTGCTCAAACGCGGTGTAATGTCGATCGTGTCGTGGGATAAGGTAGTTGGGGGTGCGCTGGAACACGCTCACATGGGCGGCGGTTCCGGCAATTGCCGGCACGATCTGAGCGGCGCTGGCGGCCGAACCGATCACGGCGACTTTTTTGCCCTTCAGGTCGACATCGTGGCGCCACAGCGACGAATGCCATTTCTCGCCTTCGAAACGGTCGGCCCCTTTGATTGCCGGGATCAGCGGTACATGCAGTCCGCCCGATCCGTCGATGACGTGACGGGCCCGAACCTGGCTGCCGTCGCTGAGGGTTACCTCCCACAGTTTCGCTTCGTCATTAAAGCGGCACTGATCCACACCAATTCCCAACTCCATGTGCGGCCACAGGCCGAATTTGTCGACACAGCGGTCGGCATACGCCTGGATTTCGTTCCACGGCGAGTATTTTCGCGACCAGTCCGGATTCGGGGCAAAAGAGAAACAATAGAAATGTGACATCACATCACAGGCCGCCCCGGGATAACTGTTCCAGTACCAGGTGCCGCCGACTTTCTGGGCCTGGTCGAAGATCAGGAAGTTGTTGATTCCGGCGTCCAGCAAGCGCTTGCCCATGCAAATTCCGGCGAATCCGGCGCCGATGACCAGGGCGTGAAGCGTGCGCGTGTCTTGGGGTGAAGTCACACCTCAATTCTGCCCTATTGACTGCCGGGTTTCCACGGCTTGGGCTACAATACCTTATGCATGCGATTATTCTGGCTGCCGGCCGCGGAAGCAGGCTGGCCGGACACAATCCCGAAGGGCATCCAAAGTGCCTCATGGAGTTTGGCGGGCGCAGCCTGCTGGACCGGCATCTGGATGTGTTGAACCAGCTTGGAGTGCATCATGCAGACCTGGTTGTCGGCTACGAGGCTGACCGCATTATCGACCATGTCGGAAAATTGTTTTCCCGCCCCGACGTCGCTTTCCATTTCAATCCGCGATTCCAGCAGGGCAGTGTCCTGAGCCTGTGGGCTGCGCAGGAAACACTGCAATCCGGTGATGCGGTTATCGTGATGGATGCGGATGTGCTCTACCACCCCGGCATTCTCAAAAAGCTGGTCGATACCGGGATTGAAAATTGTTATTTGCTGGATCGAAATTTCGTTCCGGGAGACGAACCCGTGAAAGTCGCCGTGAAAGACGGAGTGATGATTGAATTCCGAAAGCAGCTGGCCGACGGGTTGAGCTACGACACCCTCGGGGAATCAGTCGGGTTTTTCCGCTTTGGACCCGAATGTGCCGGTTTGATTGCCGCTGAGTGCGCTCGCTTCGACACCGAAGGCCTCGGTGACGCACCTCATGAGGAGGCGTTGAGAAACGTGCTGTTGCGCCATCCGGAACGCTTTGGGTTCGAAGATGTCACCGGGATGCCGTGGATCGAGATCGATTTTCCGGAAGATGTGATTCGAGCCGGTGAGGAAGTGCTGCCTGCAATCCGCCGCGAATTTCCGAAATTTTGAGTAGATGGAAATGAATAAACCAAAAAAGACGGCCCGTTTGAAAAACCTGCTGCAGTCGGACCAGACGGAGTTCATCCTCGAAGCGCACAACGGACTGTCGGCAAAAATCGTCGAGGAGGCCGGGTTCAGCGGCATCTGGGCATCCGGGCTGGCGTTGTCCGCCCAGCACGCGGTGCGCGACAACAACGAACTCAGCTGGACCCAGGTGGTGAACATGCTGGAGTTCATGTCCGACGCAACTTCCATTCCGATCCTGCTGGACGGCGATACCGGTTACGGCGATTTCAACAACATGCGCCGCCTGGTGCGCAAACTGGAGCAGCGTGACGTTGCCGGCGTCTGTATCGAAGACAAGCTGTTTCCAAAAACCAACAGTTTCATCCAGGGTGAGCGGCAGGAACTGGAAGACGTCGAGACGTTTTGCGGAAAAATCAAGGCGGGTAAAGACGCCCAGTCTGACGATGATTTTTGCATTGTGGCGAGGGTTGAGGCATTCATCGCCGGCTGGGGACTGGACGAGGCTATCCGCCGCGGAGAAGCCTACCGCCAGGCCGGAGCCAATGCCATCCTGATTCACAGTAAGATGTCGCAACCCGATGAAATACTTGAATTTACTCGCGAGTGGGATAATCGGTGCCCGCTGGTGATCGTGCCCACCAAGTATTACTCGACACCCACCGAGGTATTCCGGCAGCACCGGATCAGCCTGGTCATCTGGGCCAATCACCTGATCCGGGCCAATATCGCCGCCATGCAGAATACCGCCCGCACGATCCACGATTCGCAGTCACTGGTCGATGTCGAGGGGCGGGTAGCGACGGTGCCCGAGATTTTCCGGCTGCAGGGTGCCGAAGAACTGCTGGAGGCTGAAAAAATCTATGCGCGCAGCGCACGGCCGGATGCGTCTGCGATTATTCTGGCCGCCAGCAGGGGACGGGGCCTGGACGAGCTGACTCTGAGCCGGCCCAAGGTCATGATTCCCGTGGCGGGCAAGACGGTTTTGCGCCGCCAGGTGGATAAATTCAAAGCCCAGGGTATTAACGACATCACGGTCGTGGGTGGTTATCACAGTGAAGCTATTGATGAACAGGGCGTCAAAGTCGCGGTCAACGACGACTGGGAAAGTAGCGACGAGCTGGTTTCATTGAGCTGTGCCGTGGAGTCGGTTGCTGACGACACCGTGCTGATTTACGGCGACCTCCTGTTTCGTTCCTATATCCTGAACACCCTGATGGACTGGGACGCCGAACTTCTGGTGGTAGTGGATTCCTCGCCGCTGGACGAGGCACAGGGAAACAAGAACGACCTGGCCTACTGCTCCGCTCCGGATGACCGCGCGATGTACCAGCAAAAGGTTACGCTGGCGCAGGTCAGCAGCGCCCGCGACTGGGGCGGCCGCAAGCCGGACGGGCGCTGGATCGGGATGTTGCGCGCCAGCGGGGCGGGGAAGGCGCAGTTGCTGGACTCGCTCGACCAGTTGCGGGCTGAAGACGGCTTCGCCGGCCTCGCCGTCCCGGACCTGTTGAACCGCCTGGTCCGTAATGGACACAAGCCCCAGGTGCAGTATATTTCCGGCCACTGGATGGACATCAATAATCTGAATGACCTGCAAAGAGCGGGCGATTTCGCGCACCATAACGATTCCTGATACCTCAAAACACCATGATTCAAGCCAGCGACTTCATCAACCCCGCCAAGGAATTTGGATTCAATACCTGGTCGGGTGTGCCCTGTTCCTTTCTGACACCCTTCATCAACAGTGTGATCGACGATCCGCAAATGAGCTATATTTCCTCGGCCAACGAGGGGGATGCGGTGGCTGCAGCCACCGGGGCGGCCCTGGCCGGCAAGCGGGCGGTTGCCATGATGCAGAATTCCGGGCTGGGTAATGCAGTCAGCCCGTTGAGTTCTCTAAACTGGGTGTTCCGGATACCCATCCTGCTGATCATCACGCTCAGGGGCGAGCCCGGCCTGCCGGACGAACCGCAACATGAATTGATGGGCCAGATAACGGGCAAGATACTGGATGAGTTACAGATTCCCTGGGTCTTTTTTCCGCGCAGCGCCGATGAAGTAGAGGGCGTGCTGACGGTTGCCAAGTGGCAAATGGACCGCAGCGGCCTGCCGTATGCATTGGTGATGCGTAAGGGTTCAGTGGGTAAGTCAGAATTGAAAAGTCGCTGGCAACCTGCTGTAAAACCAGCTTCTTTTTCTGATGATCAGTTCTGCAAGTCTGAGCCCGAACTGAGCCGCCAGCAGGCACTCACGGCGGTAGTCGAGCAGACGCCGGTGGATCAGAGCGTGGTGATCGGCTCCACCGGTTATACGGGTCGCGAACTGTTCGCCGTCGCTGACCGGCCTAACCAGCTTTACATGGTCGGCTCAATGGGCTGCGCATCCTCACTGGGGCTGGGTCTGTCGCTGGCGCTTCCGGATCAACGCGTTCTGATCGCAGACGGCGACGGCGCCGCGTTGATGCGAATGGGAAACCTGGCGACGATTGGCGCTTATGGCGGTGAGAATTTCCGCCATTTGTTGCTGGACAACGGCGTGCATGAGTCAACCGGAGGGCAGTCCACGGTCAGCCCCAGCGTGAGTTTCGCTGCGGTTGCCAGGGCCTGCGGATACCGGCAGGCTGCCGAAACGACAACGCGTGCCGGCCTCGACACTTTCCTGAAAGGGGGAGCAGGTCCCTCGTTGCTGCAGATGAAAATAAAACGCGGCGTGCCGGCCGATTTACCGAGGCCGGACATCGGCCCGCGGGAAGTGAAACAGCGGCTGATGCTGCACCTGGGTGTGGATGCGCCCTGGGCAGGCGTTTAATCTGGCCAGTCAGCGCTTCCGCTCTTACAATGGCGTGAACATACAATAAGGAACTGCATCATGGGATCCAGCCGAACAGAAAAGATGGGTAATCGAACGGGGCTGGCCGGCTTTATCGATCGCCTCCGCTACCATGAAGCTTCCAGGCAGGGGCTCGGTCTGCTGCTGCTTCTCGTCTGCGCCTATTTCACGGTCCCGGCAGGAGAGCCCCGCATTTTTGTCGGCTTCGCCCTGGCCGTGGTCGGGCAGGTGTGGCGGATATACGCCGCGGGCGTGATCCACAAAAACCGTCAACTGGCATCCACCGGCGCCTATTCACTGGTGCGTCATCCCCTGTACCTGGGAAATTTCCTGATCCTGGTCGGGTTCGCGATAGCCGGCGGCAACCTGATCGTCCTGGCCGTGGTCGCGTTGTTTTTCCTGTTTTACTATCCCGCTGCGATTCGCTACGAGGACCACAAGCTGGAAACCATTTTCGGTGATGAGTGGCGAAACTGGAGCCGGAACATTCCCGGTATGTTTCCCACCGGCTTAAAATGGCAATCCAACCCGGACTCCGAGTGGAGCGCGCGTCAATCGCTGCTTCGCAACGGCGAGCTGGTTTACACGATTTTCGAGATCGGGGCTGCGATTCTGCTCTGGTATCGCGCAGCCGGTTGAGGTTCCTGTTATGCGGTGTATCCTCCTCAATCCCGGTCCCGTCAGCATCAGTGACGGAGTAAGAAAAGCCGCTGTCAGTGATGACCTGTGCCACCGCGAGCCCGAGTATTTCACGCTTCAGGACCGGGTCCGCAGCGGTCTGCTTAAAGTCTACGCACTGGACCCGGCAGAATGGACGGCCATATTGCTTGGCGGCTCCGGGACGACGGCGCTGGAGGCCATGCTTTCATCGCTGGCGCCGCGTGACGCCCGTTTGCTGGTGGTCGAGAACGGCGTCTACGGGGAGCGCATCAGCCGAATTGCTGAAATCCACGGCCTGGATTACAGCACGGTTGACCACGAATGGACCGATGCGATCGACTTCGACCGGGTTGAAAAGGCATTGGTGCAGGGGGCGTTTACCCACGTTGCCGCGGTGCACCACGAGACGACCACCGGGCGCCTGAACGACGTCAAATGGCTTGCGGGCTTGTGTGAGCAATACGGCGCCGAGTTGCTGTTGGACGCCGTATCCAGTTTCGGAGCCGAGGATGTGCCGTTCGAATCGCCTGCGCTGGCGGCCTGTGCGGCCACGGCCAACAAGTGCCTGCACGGCATCCCGGGCCTGTGTTTCGCCGTCTGCCGGAAATCCGCGATGCAAAAAGCGGTTGACCCGCCCCGCAGCCTGTACCTGCATCTGCCGCTCTGGGCCGCAAAGCAGGACCAGCAGGGCACCCCCTTCACGCCTCCCGTGAACAGTTTGCTGGCGCTGAACAAGGCGCTGGCGGAACTGGCGCAGCAGGGTGGCTGGCGGGCGCGCCATGCGCAATATACGAACCTGGCAGGGCAGGTGAGGCGCGAATTGTCCCGGCACGGGGTGCAGCCGCTGCTGAGCGTGGGTGAGTCTTCCTGCGTGCTGAACGCCTATCGCCTGCCGCAGGGGAAAACATACGAGACGGTCCATGACGGGCTGAAACACCGAGGCTTCGTGATTTACGCCGGGCAGGGCAGCCTGGTGGCCGAAATGTTTCGCATATCCACCATGGGAGACATCGGCCCTTACGACATGGAGCGCCTGTTGGCGTCCCTTTCCTCGGTTTTTTCCGCGTGATCGGTGGTAAAATCCGGCTATGAGAAACTCAACACGTCCCGCATTTTCGTTGCTCGTGACCGTTGCCCTGGGTCTGCTTTGCGTATCCCCCGCCGCGCTCGCTTACCTTGATCCCAGCACCGGCAGCATGGTGGTCTCGGCGATCGTTGGAATCTTCGCCTCCATCGCGCTTGCGGTTAAAACTTACTGGTACAAGATCAAAGGGTTCTTCCGGCGCAGCGGCAAGCAGGACAGCGCCGCCCGGGATACGACCGAATAACGCGGCGGGAAGGGCAGCATGTCCTTTTTTTCAGCCTGGAAAGCCTTGCGGAAATTCCGGCAACTCCCCTGGGCGTGGCGCACTATCGTCATTTACTCCGAAAGCGGCCAGGACTGGCACCAGTTTTTCGCTTTGATCGAACAGCTCAACGGACCGCTGGACCGGAAAGTCTGCTACGTCACCTCAGACAGAAACGACCCCGGACTGAAGCGCACACACGGGAATTACCGTGCGATCTGCATCCCCGAAGGCCTGTTCCGGACCATTTTTTTTCAGGTTTGCCAGTCGGATGTCTTCGTGCTGACGATGATGGATCTGCACAACCTTCAGCTCAAACGGTCAACCTACCCGGTGCATTACATTTACCTGTTCCACAGCATGGGCAGCACGCACATGGTGGATAACGAAAACTCGTTCGACCACTATGACAGCCTGTTTTGCACTGGCCCGCACCAGGTCAGGGAGATCCGTAAACGCGAACAACTCAAGGGCCTGCAGGCCAAGCACCTGTTCGATTACGGACACCCCCGGCTGGAGCAGGTCATCGGGCAGGGCCGAGAGTATGTGCAAGAGGACGCGCCCGGAGATCCGCTTACCGTTCTGATCGCTCCGACCTGGGGCGAGGATTCGATCTTCAATACCTGCGGCAGGGAGTTAATCCGTGTTTTGCTCGAAACCGGGTATCACGTCATTATGCGCCCCCATTATCAGAGCAACCGCCAGACCCCCGAAGTGATCGCAGGCGTCAGGGATGCATTTGCCGGCAACGCCCGTTTTGAATACATAGGCCAAATGGGAGAGACTGACTCCATTATGCGTTCAGACATACTCGTCAGTGACTGGTCTGCAATGGCGCTTGAATACGCCATGGGCCTTGAAAAGCCGGTTTTATTCATTGATGTCCCGCGCCGCATCCGTAATCCCAACTGGCAGGAACTGGGCATCGAGCCCATTGAAACGACGATCAGGACACAGGTGGGTGAAATTGTTTCTCCCGCTTCCCTGCAGGAAACGCCGGCAGCGATCGAACGGCTGGTCAGCGATCCAGAGCGCTTTCGCGCCCGAATGCGGGAGCTTCGTGAAACGATGGTTTTCCGGCTGGGCCACAGCATTCCGGACGGAGCGGCAGAAATCGTCCGCCTGGCCGATGAACGATCGGCGGCCAGGAATCGGCGCCGGCAATGACAGGCCGGATGTTTCATCGAATTTTCGCATTCGTTCTGCTTCTTTCAGCGTGCGGCGCAGCGGCCGCTGCTACCCAGGTCAATACGGACTCACTGCGCCTGACCTTCGATGCCAGCGGCAACATGCAGTCCGCGCTGGCGTGTTTTCCGGCCTGCACGGGTGAAAATGCGCGCGTGCAGCAGTTCGGTGACGCCTCGGTGATCCGCTTCGAGGGCGCCGGAGCGGGTGCATGGTCGCAAACCGAGAGCCATACGCAAACCCACTACGAACTCACCTTTCGCCAAGGCGCCGGCGCCCGGCTGACCTGGCGCATTCCGGTCAACGGTTATCGCATTGAATTGCAGCACGCCGGAATTGCCGGAATCACGCTTCAATCCGGCGAGTCGTTCCGGCCGCGGGAAGCTGCCGGCTTCGGAAACTGGCTGGAGCAAAGCCGTTACGTGATCCTCAATTCCGGGGATGCGGTTCAGGTGGCGCTACAGGATACCGATGTCACCTCACAGCAAGCTGACCAGTGGCTGGGTTTTCGCAACCGTTACTGGACTCTGATGGCCGCTCCACCTTCGTCCCTGTCGGTAAAGCCGGAGACGGCCGATGAAATGATCGATGCCAGAATCAGTGTGAATCTGATCGAGGGCGAGTGGTCGTTCTATATCGGACCAATAGAGCCGTCCTTGCTGGCCCGCGCCAGTCCGGAGCTGAGCAACCTGCTTTACGCGGGCCTGTGGTTCTGGCTTCGCTGGATCTGTTTTGCACTGTTTCACCTGTTGGCGATTATTCATCTCGCCATTCCCTCGTGGGGGCTTTCAATAATGGTGTTGTCGGTTGCTGTCAACATTCTGATGACGCCGCTCAGCCGCATTGCTGACCGTTTTCAGGACCAGGTCAATGACACCGAGGCGAGGCTGGCTCCGGAACTGCAGCGAATCAAGCAGAATTTCAAAGGCGAAGAACAAGCGGCGAAGATCCTGGCCCTGTATAAAACCGAGCGGGTGCATCCGCTCTACAGTCTGAAGAGCCTGATGGGTGTGGCCGTGGTGATACCGGTGTTCATCGGCGCTTTCGACATGCTGGCGGAGAATATCCATTTGCTGCATACCGGATTTCTCTGGATTTCTGATCTCTCGCGCCCGGATGACCTCTTCAACCTGCCCTTCATGCTGCCGTTTTTCGGCAACGAGTTCAATGCGCTCCCGTTCCTGATGACCGGCCTGTCCGTCGTGGCCTCGAGCCTGCACAACCCCCCGGCGCTCACGGCCGGGTTGCGCAAAAAACAGGTTCGAAACATGCTGTTGCTGGCGGCGGCCTTCTTCGTGTTGTTCTATACCTTCCCGGCGGGTATGGTGCTGTACTGGACGACCAACAACCTCATCTCGGTGAGTAAAAGCCTTTGGTCGCGTCGATGAAAACGGGCGTGAATACCCAGGCGCCGCCGTTAAATGGAATCATGCAGCATGAACAGCCATAACATCCTCAGTCCGCAACAGATTGAACAGTTCCAGCGGGACGGCTACCTGGTCGTTCGCGGGATGTACTCGCCTGAAGAAATCGCGAACATCAGCGCGTGGACCGGCGAGGTTGCATCCTGGCCGGAAGTGCCTGGCAAGTACATGATGTACTTCGAGAGCAGCCAGTCGGACGGGTCCCGAATTCTGTGCCGGATTGAGAATTTTGTGCCCTATCACGAGGGGTTTTCAAAACTCATCACGGCGCGCCGCATGCAGCAGGCCGTGTCCGAGTTGTTCGGCGAGGTGGCGGTGCTGTTCAAGGACAAGATCAATTTCAAACTCCCGGGTGGTGACGGATTCAAGGAGCATCAGGATGTTCAGGCCGGCTGGGACGACTATGCCGATATCCACATTACCGCGATGATCGCCATCGACGAGACCAACGAGGAAAACGGCAGCCTGGAAATGATCGCCGGTATGCATCGGCAAGGGGTGCTGGGATCAATGTGGGCGCCGCTGACGGACGCGGATACGGGCCACGCCCGTTACCTTGCCGTGCACTGCAAGCCTGGCGATGCCGTCTTCTTTGATTCCTATGCGCCGCACCGGTCACAGCCCAACCGGACCCCGGACGAGCGGCGCGTGCTTTATATCACCTACAACAAGGCTTCTGACGGCGATTCACGCGAGCAGTATTATACTGATAAGCGCAACAACTATCCGCCGGACATCGAGCGCGATCCGGACAAGGATTACAGTTTCAAGGTTTAAGGAGGCTTCATGGAAAATATGCTTGTGCCCGTCTCGCCGGGCGAGGTTCTGGACAAAATCACGATTCTCGAGATCAAGTCCGAACGCATGAACGACCCGGAAAAAGTGGCCAACGTCCGCACCGAGCTGGCACTGCTTCAGGAAACCTGGGTCAGCCACATAAGGGACAATGAAACCATCCGGGAACTGCACGCGAAGCTGAAAGAGATCAACGAGGCCCTGTGGGAAATCGAAGACGATATTCGCGACAAAGAGCGTGCGAAAGAATTCGATGAGCGCTTCGTTGAACTGGCCCGCGCGGTTTACGTGACCAACGACCGCCGCTCCCAGGTCAAAAAAGAACTCAATATGCACCTGGGATCCGAAATCATCGAAGAAAAGTCCTACCAGGATTACACCTGACCCCCGGGCGCCGCCGAATTTAGTGCTTGCAAACGGCCGGCGCTTTCCCCTACTATCGAGCCTTACTCATTCAGACCGGCTGAGGGACTGGCCCTTAGACGCCGGGGCAACCATCGAAGCTAACCCCTTCGGAAAGGTGCCAACTCCTGCGAAGACACCCTGGTGTTTTCGGGAAATGAGTGACCAGGCAGCGATCCTGATGGGCCTGGTCATACTCAGCCTGCTTTGCGGGGTTTCCGATTGAGAATTTTGGCAACCGGAATCGCAAAGGAACAACGGCATGAGCAAATTCTCCAATTCTTTACACCAGGAAACGCTGGCTGCGCGCTACGCAGTAGATACAGACGAGGCGCACGGCGCCGTCATTCCGCCGTTGTACATGAGTTCAAATTTTTCTTTCCAGGGATTTGGCGAAAAAAGGGAATACGACTATACGCGTTCGGGCAACCCGACGCGCGATCAACTGGCGGGTGCGCTGGCAGCGCTCGAAGGCGGTTCGGGCGGAGTTATTACCGCATCCGGGATGTCAGCGGTGCACCTGGCAACGCAACTGGTCAAGCCTGGGGAACTGATCGTCGCTCCCCACGACTGCTACGGAGGTTGCCACCGCCTGTTCACCGCGGCTTCCGGCAAGGGCCTGTTTGACCTGACATGGCTGCCGCTGTGGGAGACAGCATCCGCCATCGAGCAAATTCTCGAGCTCGAACCCCGCATGGTCTGGATTGAAACCCCGAGCAATCCGCTGCTGCGGATCACGGATATTGCGGCCATTGCGGAGGCCGCGCACCGGGTGGGCGCACTCGTCGTGGTGGATAATACGTTCCTGTCTCCGGCCGGGCAGCGCCCCTTTAGTTTGGGAGCGGACATCGTGCTGCATTCCACGACAAAGTACATCAACGGCCATTCTGACGTGGTCGGCGGTGCCGTTCTGGCCAGGGACGAAGCGTTGGTTGAGGAACTGTCCTGGTGGGCGAATTGCCTGGGCCTGACCGGCTCTCCTTTCGACAGTTTCCAGACCCTGCGCGGTCTGCGAACGCTGAATGTCCGGTACCGGCAGCACGCGGAAAACGCCGCTGCCGTTGCCGCTTTCCTGGATGGCAGCAACGGGGTTCGAAAGGTTTATTATCCCGGCTTGAGCAGCCATCCAGGGCACGGACTGGCGCGGCGGCAACAGGAAAGCTTCGGCGCGATGATCAGTTTCGAAATAGATGCCTCCGAAGAAGAAATTCCGGTGTTCCTGTCGGCATTGAAACTGTTCACGTTGGCTGAATCGCTGGGCGGCGTCGAGAGCCTGGTCGCCCATCCGGCCTCAATGACCCATGCAGCGATGTGTGCCGAAGACCAGGCGGCGGCCGGGATCTGCCCGCGCCTGTTGCGCTTATCCGTGGGTATCGAACACGTCGAGGACTTGCTGGGGGACCTCGCCGCAGGGTTTGACGCAATCGGCCGACAAAGGCAGGGCGCCAAGGTGAAAAGCGTGGCTTAACGAGACGGAATGATCAGGAGTTGAGTTCTTTCCAGGTCTGCATCTGGCGAATCACGTCCTCGGGCTGAATCAGGTCCATCACGCCGGGCTCTTCGATCTTCGTGCCCCAACGCAGCTTCGTAGCCTCGCTCTCGCGGAACTTGCGCGCGGCCTGTTCAAACCGGTCAACGCAGAGGTAAAGGCTGTTATAGGGTCCGGACCGTTTTGACCAGGTGGCTGCATACAGGCCAATGACGGGCGTGCCCAGGGCGGAAGCGACATGGGCAGGGCCCGAATCCGGCGAGATGACCAGGTCTGCAAGTTTCAGCAGGGCTTTTGACTGCTCCAGTGTGTCTTTACCCACCAGGTCGATGCAGCTGCCGCTCATGGCGGCCACGATTTCATTGGCAACGCGCCGTTCCAACTCGCTGGGGCCGCCGGAAAGTACGACCTGCATCCCGAGTTCATGGATCGCGTAGTCTGCGACGGTCGCGTAATTCCTGCTGCTCCAATTGCGGCGTTCGTGGCTTGAACAGGGACTGATCAACAACACGGGTTCGTCACCGGGAACGCGCGCGCCGGCCCAGTTGTGCGCTTCGGGTGTGACCGGAAGATCCCAGCGCGGTTCAGCTGCATCGACTCCAACCGCGCGCGCAAATTCCAGGAAGCCCTGGACCTGGTGCTGAAATGGGACTTCGGCAATCCGGTGGCGGGTGAAGTGGTGATGAAAATCCCTCGACCGCGCCCGGTCCCAGCCCAGCCTGATGGGAGCGCGGATCATTCGGCTCAGCAGGTTGGCTCGGGCTGCCACCTGCATGTGGAACAGCGCATCGAAGCGGCGGTCGCGAAGTGCCTCGCGCAGCGCCTTGACCGAAGACCAGCCGCCGCGCTTGTCGAATACGATGAACTCCACCTCTTCCATTCCGGACAACAGCTGGTGTTCCTGCCGGCCGATCACCCAGGTGATTTCTGTGTCCGGTCGGCTGTCCTGTATGGCCCGGATGACGGGCACAACGTGTGTTGCATCACCCAGGGCGGAGAGCCTTAAAATGCACAAACGCCTGATGTTAAGGTTGACTGTCATCGTTTTTCCAGTCCTGGCCGGCGCAGCCCCGTTTGACCTGGCTGCAGGGCAAAAGCACAATAGCCGCGAGTGAAAACCCGCACCCACAAAATTGATGCTGCACTTATTGTATATGATGCAGACTATATTCCGCACCCGGGCATGCACCTGTTTGACCCGGAATACTGGGCGGAGCAGAGCGCACTGGAAGGAGAAGCGGCGGGCCGGGGCCGGGCTCTGTTCCTGGATGCGGGATTCGCGCCTGCTGTTCTGAGGCAGTATCTGAGAGGCGGCTGGGCTTCACGGGTCAGCCGCAACCGATACGTGTTTGCCGGATTCGAGCGCTCCCGCCCGGTTATGGAGTACAAAATGCTGGAACAGTTGTTCTCCGCCGGCCTGCCGGTGCCGGCTCCGCTGGCTGCCTTGTGTCAGCAGGACGGCAGACTCTATTCCGGCTGGCTCATGACGCACAGAATAGTGCACTCGCTGCCGCTGGCCGACGTGATCGGGGGCCGGCGTGATACGGAATCGTTGTGGGAGGAAATGGGTGCCTGCATACGCCGGTTCCACGATTACGGCGTTGTTCACGCCGACCTGAATGCGCGCAACCTGCTGGTGGGCGAGGATGGCACTGTTCATCTGATCGATTTCGACCGGGCCCGGATTCGCAAAGGCGACACACGGGCTTTCGGCTCCAACCTGAAGCGCTTGCGCCGCTCACTCGAAAAAGTCTGGCCCAAAGCCTTCCGGGAACAGTTCCAGCCGTCCTGGAGCAGGCTGCTGGACGGTTACGCCAGGTATTCGGCTATCAAATGACCAGCCGTCCCCGCCATCCTCTGAGAGTGTTGGAGTCGCGCCGGATGGTCCTGGTGGCTGCGACCACGGATCTGGTCACGGCTGACCTCGAGGGGAGGGCCGCGTTTGCTGAGGCCATTAATGCCGAAGTCCCTGAGAATTGGCCGCCTGAGCTGTATGAAAGCACCGCCATGCGCTGGTCTTTGCGGCAACTGGAAGATTCGGCAGAGCACGGCTGGTCGTTCTGGTACCTGTTGTCCAAAAAATCTGACCCACCAAGGGTTATCGGTATTTGCGGCTTCAAGGGTAAACCGGACGGAGATGGTTCGGTTGAAATCGGATACTCTATCCTCGAACAGTTCAGAGTGCAGGGTTACGCCACCGAGGCCGTTGCCAGGCTGGTGGTGTGGGCATTCAGTCATCAGAATGTAACCGAGGTGTCGGCGGAGACGCTGCCTCATCTGAAGCAGTCGATCCGGGTAATGGAAAAAAACGGCCTGGTATTTTCCGGCAAAGGATCAGAATACGGAGTAGTGAGATATGCGGTTAAGAAAGGGAGTTTTTAAGTTCATAGCGCTGTTGTCTTTTGCCTGCGGCTTACAAGCCGACGTAATGATTACGCAGCTGGCCAACGAGGGTGCGATCATCAGCGACGGGGAAACCCGGATCATGATCGACGGCATGGTGGTCGAGCCTTACTCGGTTTATGGCGGCTTGCCGCCTGATGCCGCGGCCCTGTTCAGCCAGGCTTCCGGACCCTTCTCGGGCATCGACCTGGCGCTGGCCAGTCACCGCCATCATGACCACAACCAGCCGGAGTTCGCCTGTAACTTCATGCGGCAAAGCAGCGAAACGCTGTTCGTATCATCGCCCCAGGTGATGGGCCTGGTGCGTGAAAAATGCCGCGAAATGGTCACCACGGACCCGCGGTTCCGGAAGATCGTTCCGCAATACGATAGGCACGAAGTGATCGAGCTGGAAGGAGCGCACATTACCGTGTTCCCGCTCAGCCACGGCGCCCGCAAATACGCCAAAATCCAGAATTTCGGCCACTTGATCCGGCTCAGCGGAATGACGGTCCTGCATATCGGAGACGCAGCCATGAAAGCAGCCGACTTCGAGCGCGCGGGACTCGACCGGGTCAAACTGGATGTCGTTCTGATTCCATTCTGGTATTTCCAGCCCGGTCCGGGAGCTGAGCTGGTGGCAAAGTATCTGAACGCCCCGGTCAAGCTGGCGGTCCACA
This sequence comes from Lysobacterales bacterium, assembly GCA_013001885.1. Lineage (GTDB taxonomy): Bacteria > Pseudomonadota > Gammaproteobacteria > Xanthomonadales > SZUA-36 > JAHEFT01. Next base: position 11,442 of record JABDLD010000096.1, on the reverse strand, counting down.
TTCCGCCGTCAGAGATGGAAGAAGTACGAACCTATCTTTCCGAGGCTTATCCGCGCGTGACGATTCTCGAAAAACCTCTGCAGGAAATCCGGTTCAGTTCGGATGCACCGCCGTCCCGCTGACCGGGCGGGTCAGGTTGTCCGGCACGCACAGGTTATTCAGCCTGAGTTCTGAGGTGTCTCTCAACTGAAGGTGCCGGTAGCGCGCCTTGAGCGAATCTTCATTTTCGATCTCATAACGTGCGGGAGCCTCGAGGTAATCAGGGCAAAAAGCTTCCAAGCGCTCTTTCATGTGCGGATACAGCAGCGAGTCAAAGTGGTTGATATTCAGTGCCTCGTCCCAGTATTCATTGACGTGATCGGCCCAGGTGAACGGCCGCTGTATGACCCAGCGATCATCGGTCCAGGCAAGGATCGCCGGTTTGCCGGGGACGATGTCGTCCTCGAACAGGCTGCGGTAGAACCGGTAGCCCTCGTAATTGGCCACCAGGTCAGCATTGGAATAGACCCCGGTCGTCATCTGGCCAAAAAGCGCCCGCTCGGTGTAGGCTGAGTGTTCAGCCGCTTTTGATTCGTCACTGTACTTCAGATAACGCCGGTAGAATTTGCGGCCCTGTGACAGGAAATGCCCAAGCTTGTCTGATCCGATCAACTGCCCGTTGACCTTGATGGTGGGTCCGGTGCCGAACAGGGCGGCAACGCGCGTGGCCCATAGCGGATGGCCCCGGTAAATCGAATCCCGGCGGTTGGGCTGGAGCCGTTCGACTTCAGCCGCTTTCATTGCGCGCCGCTCTATCTTGTCTACCCAGTGATGGCCACCGATGTCGTGGTAGATAGCGGTGACCACCGTCCAGTCGTCACGTTCCCCGTTTGAATAGGTGATCGCTTTTGCAATAGCCTGGTTGGTCCATTCATCCAGCGACCCGGTGGAATCCGCAATCGTGTTGAGCCGGCCGGTGAACTGGTCGGTCTCATAGGCGCTACCTGGCCGCGACGCCAGCAGCAAAGCCAATATCAGCAACGCATATGGCAGCCCACGAGGTTTCAATCAGAACCTGTAGGTGAAGTTGAACAGGGTGTGTTTCCGGTCACCAAAGCCGTATTCAAAGGTCAGCGTAGCCTTGGGGCTGAAAATATGACCGATACCGACGGCGTAATTCCATTTTTTCGCGGTTTTGAGTTCGACATCAAAAATGGCGGAGCCCAACACCGGCAGATCGATCGTCCCGCTGTGCTTTTCCGTGGTGTCGAGCCACATGCCCCCGGCCCACACCGTCCATTTGTCGATGATCAGGCCGGCTCTTGGCTGGATGCTGACTGATTTGACCGAAGAGTCGAAATCGCCGTTCAGGCTGGTCTTGGTCCAGGTGTTGTTCAATGCTGCAAACCAGCGGTCCGTGCCGTATACCAGGTTGGCGCCCAGTCCATAGACCGTGCCGTCATAGGAGACAGGCAGTGTGCCCAGTTGAAACGGCACGCCCGGGATGGTTACCTGGCTGAGGTCAACGTAGGTGTCGGCGTCAAGCCGGCCGATCAGCCCGAATACGTTCAGGAAAGGCGTGACCCAGACATCAAGTTTCAGATCGTAGTGTTGCAGCTCATTGGTGACGAGGATATTGCTCGGATCCACGTCGCCAACCCCGGGAATCTGGAACTGCAGGCTTTCGATTTCGTAATCCTGGTCCATCGTGAAGTAGTCGACGCCCACGCCCCAGGTTTCGAAGAAATTACCGTCCTCGACCAGGTGTTTCATGAACAGGGGCCCGGACCCCGACTCCTGGGCGCTGGTTGCCAGCGGTGCCATCAGCAATACGATCAATAACAGTTGGCGCATTTTTCGTCTCCTTATTGGGGCCGTGCTGAGTATAACGTGTAAGACATTACTTTAGGCAGGGTACAAGTTCAAAATATCTGATACACTATGATATATAAATGATATCAATCGGAGGAACGTCATGAAAATTCAGGAACAAACACGCACGGCTTCGTCCGGCTATCTTGCGCTTGTCGTGTTGCCGGCGCTCACCCTTCTCCTGGGCTGGTTCGTGTTCCAGTCGGCAAATTCGGGATCAATCGTTTCGGTTGTAGCGGGCGTTTTGGGTTTACTGGTTGTACTGGTCTGTTTCAAGGGGTTTTTCATGGTGCATCCCAATCAGGCCGTGGTGCTCCAGTTGTTCGGTGCTTATGCCGGCAGTGTTCGTCAAACCGGCTTACGCTGGGCCAACCCGTTCTATTCCAAGCACGCCGTGTCGCTGCGCGTGCGCAACTTCGAAAGCGGACAGATGAAAGTCAATGACAGTTCGGGTAATCCGGTCGATATCGCGGCCGTGGTGGTCTGGAAAGTGGTGGATTCGGCCGAGGCGCTGTTCGAAGTGGACGATTATGAAAGTTTCGTTCAGATCCAGTCGGAAGCGGCCTTGCGGAACATGGCGACCAGTTACCCCTACGAGGCGCATGGAGACGGAGAGACGGCGCTGCGAAGCCACCCGCTGGAAATCGCCGAGAAACTCCGTGAGGAAGTGCAGGATCGCCTTGATAAAGCGGGTGTGCAGGTGATCGAGGCGCGCATCAGCCACCTCGCTTATGCCCAGGAAATCGCCAGCGCAATGCTCAAGCGTCAGCAGGCCCAGGCCATCGTGGCGGCGCGCACGCAGATCGTTGACGGCGCGGTGGGCATGGTCAAGATGGCCCTGGAGCAGTTGACTGATCAGGGTGTGGTCGACCTTGACGAAGAACGCAAAGCGAATATGGTGAGCAACCTGCTGGTCGTGCTGTGCGGCGAAGAGAATGCCCGGCCGGTTCTCAATGCGGGCAGCCTTTACAGTTGATGCCGGAATACGAACCCTGGTTCGATTCAATATGACTGCAAAAAAAGCATTTCCATTGCGCATCAACGAAGCGACCTGGAACGCTGTCCGGCGCTGGGCGGATGACGAACTGCGCAGCGTCAATTCCCAGATCGAGTACGTGCTCAGGGACGCCCTGCGTAAAGCGGGGCGTCTGCCGCAAGACAAGGACAAACCGTCGAAGCTTGATGAGTCCTGACCGATAAAGCTTTATCATGGCATTCCAGTTCCACAGTCATGTATAAGGTTTGTTCCATGCGCTTATCGTCACAACTTCGAACATTTGGGGCCGTCCTGGTTTTCTTCACGGGCAGCAGCCTCGCACAAACGCCTGTATGCTTTCCCGAAGAGGTTCTGCCGGAGAACACCTTTCCCACGGTCCGCCTGGAAACGAGCATAGGCGACATCGTGGTGGAACTGGACCGGATGAGGGCGCCGGTCACCTCCAATAATTTTCTCCGTTACGTGCTGGAAAAGAAATACGACAACACGATCTTTCATCGCGTGATGCCCGGGTTCGTTGTCCAGGGCGGCGGTTACTCCGAGAGCCTGGAAGAGCCGGAGTTGTACGCGCCGATCATCAACGAATCCGGTAACGGGTTGAAAAACATGCCGATGACCATCGCGATGGCCCGTTTCGACGACCCGCACTCCGCGACCAACCAGTTCTATTTCAACCTGTCGGCGAATTCCTCGCTCGATCCGAACGCCCGCAGCTGGGGCTATGCTGTTTTCGGCCAGGTGATTTCAGGCCAGGACGTGGTGGAAGCCATTGCGGCCGTCGATACTGGCTACAGCGCGAGCCTTGACGCTCCGGATGTGCCGCTGGTGCCGGTCAAACTGCTTTCCGCCACGGTGCTTGCGCAGCCTCACTGACGCCATTTGATGCCTATCGGATGGGGTGAGTTTTTCGCTCTGGCCAGCGCCGTCTGCTGGGCGTTCGCGATTATTCTGTTCCGTCGCGCGGGCGACGCGCTGCCGCCGTTTGAACTGAACTTGTTCAAAAATGTGCTGGGCCTGATGCTGGTGGCGCCCACGCTGGCGGTGATCGAAGGCTTTCAGCTCGCTGCGTTTTCGCTGCAGGAGCTGGGCGTGACGCTGCTGTCCGGTTTCCTGGGTATTGCCGTGGCCGATACCTGGTACCTGCGGGCGCTGAGCCTGATGGGAGCCAGCCGCACGGGCATCGTGGCCAGCCTGCTCAGCCCTTTCGTAATCCTGCTTTCCATTCTGTTCCTGGGTGAATCCCTGCGCGGCTGGCAGTTGGCGGGTTTCGCACTGGTCATGGCCGGTATTCTGCTGGTGACCTGGAGACAGAATCGCAGGGAAGTCGATGCGGCCCACCTTGGCCGGGGTGTGTTTTACGGCGTAGGCGCGATGTTCATGATGGCCGTCGGAATTGTTATGGTCAAAGAGATTCTCGAAACGCGGCCGTTTCTGTGGACCACCGGATTGCGTCTGCTCGGCGGGGTTTCCGGCATGCTGATCTACCTGTCTTTGCGGGGGCATGCAGATCGGGTCATGCAGCGTTTCATGCAGCCCCTTCCGTGGCGGACCATCATCATTGCCAGTTTTCTCGGCGCCTATGTCTCCATGATGATGTGGCTGGCGGGTTACAAGCTGATCCCCGCTTCGGAAGCTTCGGTTTTGAATGAGACGGCCAATGCCTGGATTGTGCTGCTGGCCTGGCTGATGCTCGGAGAAATGATCAGTTCCCGTAAAATTGCCGGTATCGTGTTGACCAGTATCGGCGTAGTGATCATGCTGTTGGCCTGAGCAGGAGCTTAATGAGTAGAGAAACGACAAATCCACAGGCCGGCGTGGCAAGCAGCCGCTTTCCCCTGGGACACTGGCTGCTGGCTGCGCTGGTGTCTCTGACCGTCGTCCTTTCGAGCCTGACGACGGTCGACCAGATGGCGGAGGAAGAGTACGACGCGCTGTTCCAGCGGGCACTTATCTCTTTCGCGCTGGCCCGGACCCTAAACGGCGTGATTTCTGCAGTACAGGGTACCGAGCTCGCGTTACAGCCCGCAGGTGTCGGTGTCACCCTGACACCCGGGCAGGTGCTCGATCCGATCAACGACCTGGTCGAGCGATTTTCGTGGATCATGCTGGGCGCCACGATTTCGCTGGGCGTGCAGCAGGTACTGCTGGACATAGGCCAGTGGTGGGGTGTCAAACTGGCTTTCGGGCTGCTGGGCCTGGCGTGGCTCTGGCTGCGTTTGGCGCGTTCCGGTTCTGAAAAGCTCGTGCTGCGAACCTTCATCATCGTCGCGTTCATTCGATTTGCGGTGCCGGTGGCCATGATCGCCAACGAAGGGTTGTACCGCCTTTTCCTGGAGGAGCGCTATGTCGAAAGCACCCAGGTGATCGAAGCGGCCGGTTCAGACATTCAGCAAGCCAGCCAGAGTGAAGTTGAAACCGATCCCGCCGAAGCGGAATCGACCATGCTCGACTCCCTGGGCCAGCTGTTCGAAAGCACGCGCAGCTCAATGGACCTGAGCGCCAGGGTCGACTACATCAAGGAGCGGGCGTCCAGCCTGATCGAACACCTGATCCAGTTGAGTGTGGTCTTTATTCTGCAGACGGGCTTACTCCCCATCGCCTTCCTATGGGTTTTCCTACAACTCTTCAAGAAGATCTTCCGTACAGAATATTGACATATATGGCAATAATTGCCATTATTGTCAATAAGAGGGGGCGCCAAGAACCGTAGAAAACGGAATCTGTGGACCGGGAAAGAAATCAGCCAGAAGGAATCCAGCCCGGTCCGCGCGGACAGAACCGTACAACGGTATAGGGGGACGGCCCGGGCCGGGAATGGCCCGGGTTGGTTTTATGCTGTTTGGTGGAGAGAAGGAGTGCACCATGCCGGACAAACCTGGAAAACAATCCGGGGAAGCAACCATCCTGACCCTTGCGGTCGAAAATATTTTTCGCAAACTGATCAGGTTCCTTGTCGGCCGGATTTCACTGGTCAGGCTGCAGGAAATGATCCGTTACATTTACGTTGAGGAAGCGGAAAAAGACCTGCGTACTGAGAACCCCGGGAAAAATGTCCCCATGACCCGCCTGGCGCTGGTGACCGGCTTGGATACGCGCACCCTGGTGCAGGTCCGGAAACACCTGGAGGCCGGTGCCCATCAATACCGACAGCAATTTCTGACCGAACTGACGCCGGAAAGCGCAATCGTTGAGGCCTGGAATGCGAGGGTTGGCGGCAACGGCAGCGCCAGGGGTTCCCGTTTGAGTTACGGCAGCAGTGACGGCGAGTTCGAGCGGTTGGTCAAGTCAACGATCTCGGGAAGAGGCATCACGACACGGTCGATTATCGAACGCTTGCTGGCTACCGGAAGCGTTGTTCAGGACAAGCAGAACCGCACGCTGGAACTGGTTGTAGACCAATTTTCTCCCTACCTTTCCGAAGACGAACCCAGTATGTTCAATGCCGCGCTTTCGTCGATGTCCGGGTTGCTGTCCACGCTGGAGCACAACCTGAAGGCGCCGAAGCCGGAACGGTTTTTCCAGCGCCAGATCTGGACCTTCCGCCTGAACCCTAAGGACCGGGAAACGTTTCGGCGGGCCATGCGGGAACAACTGGAGCAATACAAGGACAGGACCGAGGCCAGCATCGAACCCTGGGAGAGCGCACATTACAGCGAGGACCTGCTGACCGCCGGAGCCGGGTTTTATTATTTCGAGGATTCCTGATGCAGCCGGGTAGCCGTTGGCGTGCCCGGCCCAAAAGGAATACCTGACCCGTCCGAATCAATGAGCGACGGGTCAGCGTTTCCCCGGATTCGGGTCTAGTCAGACCGTTTTTTCTTCCCGAGCCAGATTATTTTCGACTGTTTCGAATCCCCCGCCTGGCTGTTTTTGCCAAGCCAGATCATCTGGGTATTCCGGGGCTGGGACACGGCCACCAGGTGGCGCTCGTAATCGTCCTTGTGAGCCCTTGGTGTTTGAGATTGCTGCGCGGTCACCTGTTTATTGGCGGAGCCGGTCTGCAGAGTGTCCTGGGTAGACTCAACCGGTGTCGCGGCGAGAACGCTCATCGAAGGCAGCAATACGGCCAGGAATACGACACGGTTCATGGCCTGCTTCAGGTTGCGGTCGGAGAAATACGGATTGAGCATGGGTGTAACCTCCTTGTTATGTACTAAACAACGAATGGGTTTCTTTCACTATGTATCATGCATAATTCGTACCAGATAAGTGAAAAAATGATTAAGCTTTGTTTTACAGTCAGTTACAGGTAACACAAAACCCCAGAGCAAGAGACTTTGTTCGGAATCGTGACAAAGAATGTCAGCAAGTAACAAGAAGTGAATGGCGCCCTCGACACGATTCGAACGTGTGACCTATCGCTTAGGAGGCGATTGCTCTATCCAGCTGAGCTACGAGGGCGAGCCCGGAATTATATCAGCACTTCAACGCCCGGTGGAACGCAGGGCCCGGTCGAGTTTACCCAGCAGTTCGTCGGCGTTGTTTTTTGAGAACACCATGGGCGGACGGATTTTCAGCACGTTACCCAGCGGGCCGGTGGTGCTCAGCAGCACGCCATGCTCGCGCAAGTATTCGCGGATGCTGTCTGCTTGATTCCTGGCGGGTTCGCCTGTCTCTCTGTCGGTCACCAACTCAACGCCGTAAAACAGTCCTTTTCCGCGTACATCGCCGATCAGTGCATGCTGTTGAGCCAGTTTCTCCAGGCCTTGCCGCAGGTACTCGCCCACGTCGTGGACATTCTGCAGGATGTTTTCCTGCTCGATCACCTCCAGCACAGCCAGGCCAACCGCGGCTGATACCGGATTTCCGCCGAAGGTATTGAAATAATCGAATTTGCGGGCGAATTCTTTAGCTATGGCCGCTGTCGTCACTACTGCCGCCAGCGGGTGCCCGTCGCCGATGGGTTTCCCCAGGGTGACAATGTCCGGGATCACCCCGGAATCCTCGAATCCCCACAGCTTGTCGCCCAGCCTGCACAGGCCGGACTGCACTTCATCGGCAACGGCCAGGCCGCCTGCTGCCCGCACTGCGCGGTACACGCCCTGCAGGTATTCGGGCGGTGGGGTCAGAATGCCGTTCGAGCTGAAGATGTTGCAGCTCATGAACAGGGCAGGCTGCTTTCCGCGTCCCGCCAACTGCCGGACCGCGTCTTCGGCCAGGTCTGCGTATTTTCTGCCGTATTCCGGCTCCGAATACCGGAATGTTCCGCGATAACCGTTCGGCGCCTCTATGGTTTCGAGATAATCCGGCTGCTCACTTTCGGGGTACTCGGCAGTCGATAACTCGGTTACCGCCAGCGAATTTCCGTGATAGGCATGGTCCGTGACGATGGCGCCATCGTTCCCCGTTACCGTGCGCGCGATGCGGAAGGCCAGGTCGTTGGCCTCGGTGCCGGTGCAGACAAACATGCAGACGCTGAGGTCGCCCGGCAAGGTTCCGCCGAGGCGTTCTGCGTACCGGACGATGCTTTCGTGCAGGTAGCGGGTATGCGTATTGAGCGTCCCGGCCTGGCGGCTGAGCGCTTCAACGACATGGGGATGGCAGTGTCCCACCGAGGCCACGTTGTTGTAGCAATCGAGGTACTCACGGCCGTCGGCGTCGTAGAGCCTGACGCCCTCGCCGCGGACCAGGTGAACCGGCTCCCGGTAAAACAGCCGGTAGGCCGGGCCCATGAACCGGTCACGGCGTGCGATCAATGATGGATCTGGCATGGCGTGAATTATATTCCAGTCCGTGACTTCTGCCACTAGCGCCAGGACTGCAGTCGGGTAAAATTCAGAATCAATTGCTGGTAAAAGCCGATGAAAAGACTCCTTTTCGTTTTCGCGCTTCTCCTTTCTCCGAGCGTATTCGCGCAGCCGTTCGACGGATTGAGCGAGGCCATTGAACAGGGCAGTTTCGGGAATCTCAAGGCCGTTATCATTGCCCAGCACGGCGAAATCATTTACGAGGACTACTTTCGCGGGACGCAGGCCGATACGCTGCACCAGGTTCAGTCGGTGACAAAAAGCGTCGGGTCGGCCCTGGTTGGCATTGCGCATCGCCAGGGAAAGATCCGCCTCGACCAGGACCTGAATTATTTCTTTTCCGGTCTGTACGACATGTCGCAACCGGAATTTCAGAACAAGGCCGGCATCACGGTCGAGCAGATCCTGCAGCAACGCCACGGCATCGAATGGGATGAAGATTCGACAGATTACCGGGATCCATTGAATCCGGTCGGGCAAATGATCGAATCCGAGGACTGGTACCGCTACGTGCTGGGCCAGCCGGTGGATGCCGTTCCCGGCGCAAAATTTTCCTACAGCTCCGGCGCCTCCACGCTGATGAGCCGGATGATCCGGGTGGCCAGTGGCATGGGACCGGATGCTTTTGCGATGCAGCAGCTTTTTGGCCCGATGGCCATCGAGAATGTGCACTGGGAAATCTACAGTGAACAGGGCATGGGCACAGGCATCACAGACTGGCCTAATCCGGATGACGATGTGACGCTTGCGTTTTCCCTCTGGCTGACCGCGAGGGACATGTTGAAAATTGGGCAACTATATCTCGATGGCGGAGTCTACAACGGCCAGCGCATTCTCGATGAGGCCTGGGTCGATGCGTCATGGACACGTTACAGCCACTCCGGCAACTCCTCGTATTTTCCCGATCCCGGCTGGGGCCATGGCTACCAGTGGTGGATCGCCAGGCTGGGCGATTTGTCCGGCCGTGAATTTTCCATTTACTTTGCTTCCGGCTGGGGCAGCCAGGTGATTTTCATTGTGCCGGACCTCGGCCTGGTGGTGGTGACGACCGCAGACAACTATGATTTTGGCGGTCCAGACGTCGACGCACTGCTGGTCACGCGAATCCTTCCGGAACTCACTCTGCAGCTCGATTCGCGGTTTAGCGGATCCTGGTACGATCCTGCAAGCGACGGGCAGGGTTTCTCGATGGAGGTGCGTGCCGGTTCCGAGACCGTGGTCGCATACTGGTACACCTACACCGCCGACGGCGAAAAACGCTGGTTCGTCTTACAGGGAGAGGTCATTGACGGCGTTGGCGAGGTGACCATCTACCAGACCAGCGGCGGTGTGTTCCTGCAGGGCGATCCGGTTGTCCGCACGGTCTGGGGCACCGGTTCGTTCAGCGCGGTTGACTGTCGACACATGGAATTTGCCTTTGAGTCAGCGGAATTATCGGCATCCATTCCGCTGACCCGGATCACCGGGGAGTGTGCGCAAAGACCGGAATAGTCGGGCTCAGGAATCGCAGACGGCTATCAGCTGATCGCTGATGACTTCTTTCCTCCAGCCCCGGAACCGTTCGGGCGGCTGTTCCCCGGCACTCAAGGCACGAATCAGTTTTTCCAGTTCCTTGCGGGAGGCCAGCAAGGCCGGATCGACCCCCAGTTCCTGCGCACGCGCCTGGACCATTTTTCGCATTTGCTTGAGCTGCTGGTTTTGCCGCCCATCAAATGGCTCAAATCTCATCACCGGGGTCTGGTCCTGGGCCGCGTCTGCAAGGGTTTGCAGGATGGAATCCTGGTAGCGGGCCAGTGCCCTCGGATGGAAGTCCCTGATGTCCTGAACCTGTTCGCGAGTTGATGGCCTGTTTCGCGCTAACTGCAGCAGCACCGCGTCTTTAATCACAAAGCCCCGGGCGAGATCTTTTTCCGCAGCCACTCGTTCGCGCCAGCGTGCAAGGTGCTTCAGCGCCTGCAGGGTCTCGCTATCCATCCGGTCCAGACCTGAAAATCTCAGGTACACCCATTCCGGGTCGACCGACTGCAGAGAATGACGCCGCAATCGCGCGACGTCTTCTTCCAGCCAGGCCCAACGTCCTTCCTGCTCAAGCCGGGTGCGCAGGCGCCGCAGCATCTCCGGCAGCAGCACGACGTCCATCGCGGCGTAAAGAAGCTGGCGATCGGTCAGCGGCCTTTTGCACCAGTTGGAACGGGTCTGGTCCTTGTCAATGTCCACGTCGAACAACCATTTGAGCGCGTGGTGATAGCCCAATTGCAGCGACTGCCCCAGCATGGCGCAGGCGATTTGAGTATCGACCAGGGGGGCCGGGATGGCGCCGACGGCATTCTGCAACACTTCGATATCTTCCGAGCCGCTGTGCAGGATCTTCAGCGCGCCGGGATTGCGGAACATCCGCACCAGCGGTTCGTGTGAAGAGACCGCGAGCGGATCAAGCAACCAGGCCGTTTCCCCGTCCGAAACCTGGACCAGGCCGAGAGCGGCGCGGTAGGTCCGCTCGCGCACAAACTCGGTATCTATGCCCAGTATTTCACTCTGCTGCCAGCGCTCTGCCGCATTCTCCAGTTGTGCCTGCGTTTCGAGAAGGATAGGATGCTCGGCTGCTTTAATGGCATTATGAATCGTTATTTTTGACATATTATGAATTATTCGGGATTCTGATCTGCAAATGCTACAGGCAAGGCAATGGATATGCATTCTTCTTCTGGCTGCGAGCGCGCTGCCGGCGGATGGCGTGCGCGCCCAAAATGCCCAAAATGAGGGGTCCGGGCGTACACCGGAACGCATGGGCGACATCCCGGTCGAAGATGAAATCGAATTACAGCTGACGGTTCCGGTGCGGGAAGC
>JABDLD010000058.1 GCA_013001885.1 Lysobacterales bacterium | reverse complement strand
GGTGCGGGAAGCACCGCCGGCTCAGCCGGCACCCGCGCCGCCTGAACCTGCTCCCGAGCAAATTGTCGAGCGCAGTCTGGCAGCGGCCGCGGCCGCGATGAAAGCAGGCAGAGTAGACCAGCCGGCGGGCAGTTCCGCCTGGACCTATTATCGCGCCGTTCTGGACGCTGACCCCCGGAACGAAGAAGCCCGGCAGGGATTAATCGAGGTGCAGACTGCACTGGTGTCCAGAGCCGTGGAAGCCGCCCGTGAGCTGGATTTCGACGCCGCGGCCCGGCAACTGGAGGACGCCGCCCTGGTGCGGGAGCCCCGTGAGTTGATAGATCGGGGTGAAGAAGACATCGCGGCGATTAAGGCTTTGCACGTGGAGACGCTTGAAATGCGAGCCGTTCGTGCCATGGACGAAGGCAACTTTTCCCAGGCAGAACGCGAATTGATCGAGCTGATCGCGCTCGGCGATGCCGGCAGCACCGTCAACCAGTTGCGCAGAAGACTCGAAGAAGCGCGAGTCTACGGCGGCTTCAGGCCAGGGCAGGTCATCAGGGATCATTTTATCAACCAGGGATTCTGGACGCCGGAGTCTGTGATCGTGCTCGCGGGCAGTTTCGTCATGGGGTCATCAGCCTTCGAGGATGGTCGAGAGGAGACCGAAGGGCCTACCCACCGGGTAACCTTTCGCCGCGGCTTCGCGATCGGGCAGACTGAGGTCACGGTGCAGCAATTCAGGCAGTTCGTTGATAAAACACGCTACCGGACTGATGCCGAGAAACAGAAATACTCCATGATTTACAACCACCACTCAGGTCGCCTGACCAAGCGCGAAGGTGTGAACTGGGAAATGAATTATGAAGGGAAAAAAGCCGGAGACGATGCACCGGTCGTCCACGTTTCCTGGAACGATGCGACCGCCTATGTCCAGTGGCTGGCCCGCGGAACGGGCAAGGCCTATCGTCTGCCGAGTGAGGCTGAATTTGAATATGCAGCGCGCGGCGGCCGGACCACACGTTATTGGTGGGGTGACGGTAATCCGACAAAAGCAGTAGAGAATCTGACCGGCGAAAAGGATCTGTCACCGGGGCGGCGGCAATGGTCCAGCTTTTTCGAGGCTTATGGAGATGGTTTCTGGGGGCCTGCGCCGGTGGCCTCATTTGCCCCGAACCCGTTTGGTTTGCACGATATTGCCGGCAACGTGGGTGAGTGGGTCCGGGATTGCTGGCACGACAGCTACTTACGGGCCCCTGTCGACGGTTCGGCCTGGATCAATCCGGGTTGCAAATTGCGTACCCTGCGCGGTGGTTACTGGGCCAGTTCACCCGACCAGACACGATCAGCTTTTCGCCAGGCCGCAAAACCGGACCGGCGCGACGGGCTGATCGGCTTCAGGATCGCCAGGGACCTGTGACCCCGGGCATCAGCTGTCCGGGTTGATCTCACCTTCGCCCAGCGTGGCGTTCAGTATGCGCGCCAGCCGCCGCGAGGCTTTTTGCCATTGCTGGCGAATGACCAGCCAGCTGCTTTCGGCAAATTTCTCATCGATTACCCGAGCGGGCGGATACGCTGAACTTCCTGCAAGCGCGTGGGATTCGTCCGTCCACCGAACGACCTCGGACAGACTGAGCGTGTCCCGTGATCCGCTCCAACTTTGCCCGCTGCAGGGCCGCGACCAGCTGTCGTTGGCGCCCAGGCGGGAACGGATCAATACGCGGTCCCAGAACTGGTGGAGGTTTGCTTCTTCACCACGGTATTCAATGTCCACGTAGTTGCCGCCACGATCATCCCGGTAACCCGCGTGCAGCGGCTGATGCAGGTCTCCCACCAGGTGGCAAACCCAGGCAAAGGCCTGCCAGCGGCCTTCAGGGCTCAAGGCCGGGTTACCCAGTTCATTGGCGTAGCGGGATATCGCATCGGTGACGCACATGCCTTCCGGACAGTCTCGCTGCCGGTCAAAATGGCGGCTGCTGCGGGGAATATTCACGTAGTGCAGGGGGGCGCTCCATTCCCACTGCGAAGTTTCGCGCACGGCGTCCGGCCAGGAGCATGCCCGGTGGATGAGGGCAGCCGAGTCACCGCCGAGAATTTCTGCTACTGCGGCACGGGCTGTCTCGTCCAGCATGGACATGGCTTCGACCCCTACAATGCGGTGGCCGGCGGGTCCCCAGGCGGGTGCGTCGGCCGGCATCAGCAGGGTTGTGCAGATCAGAAAAATTGAGAATGCTTTTAATTTCATCTGGATGGAATGCATTATACTGGTATTGGATGCACAAACGGATTTGCGACAAAGGACAAAAGAATGAACGCAAAATCGCTGCCGGGCAATAAAATGCTCATGACGATCGGCATTGTCATGGTGCTTCTGGGGCTGCTTCTGCTGATTTCCCCCGCTGCTGTTGGCGCTGCCGTCGTTAAACTGGTTGCGCTGGTGCTGGTCGTCACCGGCGTGGCCCAGTTGGTTCAAGGTTTGCAGGCCGGCCGGGCGGCGCACTCCATTATTTCCGCCGTGCTGGGACTGATCGTTGCCGGTGTCGGCATTATGGTGTGGATGAATCCGGCGCTCGGCTCCAGCTTTCTGACTGCGCTGCTGATGCTGTTTTTCGTCGTGCACGGCCTTTACAAGCTGTCGGCCGCGATTCGTTACCGCGGCGTTGGCGGCTGGCTTTGGCTGCTTTTCAGCGGACTGGTCTCCCTGCTGTTTGTTTACCTGTTGTGGAAACAGTGGCCGCTTTCCGGCGCCTGGGCAATCGGGGTCCTGGTTGGGCTGGACCTCCTGCTGACGGGGCTTGCAATGATGGTCCTCGCTGTCGCCGTGAAAAAAGCGCGGTCCGTTGGTTATTTCGATACGATAAGGCTTTAGCCGACTCCCGGTTCAGGGCTGTCCGCGCTTAAGCCTGGGTTAATCATGCGCCTGCTAAAATTAATCTGCTGACTTGTCGGCAGATTAATTTTGCGAGGTGAAACCATGACTCACAATCTCATCAGCGAATCCACCATCGATGCATCGATTGATGCCTATCTGCACGGCGCCAAAACCGGTGATGTAAAGCAAGCGAAACGGCTGCATGAAATGCTCGAGCAAATGCTGATCGGGCGCGAACTCCCCGAAGGGCAAATGTGGTTAACCAACCACGGCAGAGAGGTGCTGGCCGATATGCACGCCCAACTCAGCAAGTGTGACGACTGCGACGAACGGTTACGGGATGTCGTTCTGGACGCTGTTCGACTCGGTCCGCGTAAAGGTAACTGGCACGATACGAGCAGTTTTTTCCACGACCTGCAAATTGCAACGACTGTTGCCAATGAACTCTGCGTTCAGCGGGAAGAAGGCCTGGCTCAAAATGTGGAACTGGCGGCCCAGACGATTGCTGAAGGCGGCAAATTCGACTTGACCCCAAATCAGATCAATGCGATTTACGACGCCATCGCAGACACGGTTGAGGGGTTCAAGGAAATCTGATTTCGTTATTGACCCGTGCTTCCGGTTACGACTACCGGGAGTCGCCATGGGTCTCTTACGAGGACTCCATCCAGGGGGCTCTGTTCTTCCGGTTGCAGGATGCCTCGCGCTAAATTCCCCTGGAAAGCTGACAGCAGAAATTCGAACCGGGTCCCGTCGGCAGCGCGTTCGATATGGCAGCTGCCATCACCCGGCGGAATCACCGTGCACTGCACCTGCCAGTCGCCATCAACCGAATCAAACCGAAACTGATTGACGGCTGAGGAATAACCCTGCAGTAGTTCCAGGGGCGCCTCAAGGGCGGCATCCCGGCCCTCGAACCCATACAGCATCCAGCGACCGGCCAAAGGCGGAACATAAACGGGGAGGCGGCTGGGATCCAGGCCAAACTCGAGGCGGGTGTAGTCACTGTATAGCCCCAGGTTGCCCAATACACCGGTCAGGATCCGAAGGTGGTTGTAATCCTCAACGATGATGGCGCCGGAGTCGTTGACGGTATGTAGTTCATCGAGATCCGGAGCCTGGCCGGGCAGGAATCCTCCGTCGACCGGCCAGTCGAAGCGGTACACACGTCCCAACACCGAGTTACCCGACATGTCACCCGAAATCATCCGCCAGACCGGTTCGCCGTCGTCTGCGAGACTTTCATTGCGATCGTATTCAAGGCCGTAAAACAGCACCCGCGTGCCCTGCTGCTCCACCAGCACGCCTTCGAACGGCCGCTCCCCGCTGATCCAGAAGCCGGCCCCGATAAATGCGGGAACCTCGTGCGTTCCAAGGCGCGTGTCGATCACGCGGCTGATACCGGTGAGCATGTTGATACCGCTCGACATCAGGTGTTCAATTCGCAGGAACCCGTTCTCATCGACCGCCTCCCAGGCTGTGGCGGGTATCGGCACCTCGATATTCCAGGTCGCTGGCGGCTGATCACATATTTCGGGGCCGCGTTTGAGATTCGAGATCATCTGGACCCGGTTGCCGGGATAGACCGTGACGCGGTCAATCACCGGCGCCTCAATACAGTAGGAGTCCGGGCTTTTCTCCGGCCAGCTTCCGGACAAGACCACCGTGAACCCGCTGCCGGGTTGGGGCAGGGCCGGATCGATGCTGATGGACTCCAGCACACCGTTTTCAGCGTGCCACCCGCCGTCCCTGAAGAATTCGGCGAAAAGTTCCTCTGCGATGAGGCACAGCAACAACGTCAGGATGATCAGAATTCGCATGGATTAAATATACCTGTTAATGCTGAAGGCAGGATGAACAAAAGTTCAGGCTTACTCTACCCGGACGATGATTTTACCCCGGGCTCGGCCTGCTTCAGAGTAGCGGATGGCGTCCGGCAATTCGTTCAGTGTAAAGCGCCGGTCAATCACCGGATTTACCTCTCCGGTTTGCATCAGGTCGCCGATTGTCTCAAGGTCCTCCTTTTTCAGCCGCGCCAGGATCATGGTGAATTCCTGATCCACGAATGAAGACAGCAAGAGACCCTGTATTGGACCGATAAACGGCCCGATCCAAAGCTCATTGGGGCCTCCGACCATGATCAGCCTGCCCTCGGGGTTCAGAACCTTCCTGTTTTCCAAAAGGCCATGATTGCCGACCATGTCGATAATCAGGTCATAGCTCTGCTCATTCTCGGTGTAATCTTCACGGGTATAGTCGATGACATGATCCGCTCCGATGGACCGGACCATCTCCAGGTTGCGGGTGCTGCAAACGCCGGTTACCTCCGCCCCCATCGACTTTGCAATCTGCACGGCAAAGGTTCCGACGCCGCCCGATGCGCCGTTGATCAAAACTTTTTGCCCGGTTTTGAGCTGCCCCTTGTCACGCAGGGCCTGCAAAGCAGTCAGCGCCGCTACCGGAGCGGCTGCCGCCTGTTCGAACGTGACATTCTCCGGTTTGAGTGCCAGCGCCTTTTCCTCGCTTACAGTCACGTATTCGCCGAATGCCCCGGTCGCACCGCCAAATACGGCGTCCCCAGGCTTGAAACCGGTCACATTGGCGCCGACGGATTCGACCGTTCCGGCAAAGTCCACGCCCAGCCGTATTTCCTTCGGTTTGCCAATGCCCGACATCAGCCGCATCAAGTAAGGCGTTCCCCGCATGAAATGCCAGTCCAGAGGGTTTGCGGCAGCAGCACGGACTTTGACGACGACCTCGTCTTTAGCGGCGGATGGCTTTTCAATTTCTTCAAGCTGAAGAACATCAGCAGAACCATAGCATCGATAAACGTAGGCTTGCATCAACTCGGATTCACCATCCTGCACGGGGGTCGGTTCACACGGCGCGTCATAGCTCAGCACGACCGCCAAGGAAGCCACGGCCAGCAACAGAACCACGAAAATGCCGCCGGTGATCTTGTAACGCAATTTCATGTACTCTTCTCCGATCCTTATGACGGGTCAGAGTTGGATTCTACGGCATTATCTTCTTCAATTTCTCCACCAGGTCCAGCGGGAAGATGATGGTCGAACTCTTGTCCCCGGCGATTTCGGTCAGCGTCTGCAGATATCGCAACTGGATTGCCTTGGGTTCCCCGGAAAGGGTCTTCGCTGCCTCGACCAGTTCGTGCGCCGCCTGCTTTTCGCCGGTTGCGTGGATCACCTTGGCGCGCCGTTGGCGTTCGGCTTCGGCCTGGGCCGCGATCGCGCGGACCATGCTCTCGTTCAGATCGACGTGCTTAATTTCCACGTTGGCAACCTTGATGCCCCACGCATCGGTCTGGCGGTCGAGAATGGCCTGGATATCGTGGTTTAAGGTGTCGCGTTCGGACAGCATGTCGTCGAGTTCATGCTGGCCAAGCACGGAGCGCAGCGTGGTCTGGGCCAACTGGCTGACCGCGTCGAGGTAGCGTTCCACCTGGATGATGGCCTTTTCGGGATCGATCACGCGAAAATACACAACGGCGTTGACCATTACCGAAACGTTATCCCGCGAGATTACGTCCTGGGTGGGCACATCCATCACCACGACACGCAAATCAACCCGTTCCATCTGCTGGATCACCGGGATGACGATGATCAGTCCGGGTCCTTTGACCTTCCAGAAGCGCCCGAGCTGGAAAATAACGCCGCGCTCGTATTCGCGCAGGATCTTGATCGCATTGATGATGATGCCGAGAATCGCGAGGCCCACAAAACCGAATACATAATCAAACATCTTCTGCTCCTTTTACGATTTTTGCGCCGGGCGGACTTTCAGTGTCAGCCCATCGATCCCGGTTACCTCGATGGCCTGGTTCGCGGCGACAGCCGCTTCGCTGACGGCGTGCCAGCGTTCGCTGTGAACGAATACTTCTCCCTCTCGCTCGAAGCCTTCCAGCGCCGTGCCGAGAGCGCCGATCAGTTGTTCCCGGCCGGAGACGACCGGTCTGTTCCTGGCCCTTACGGCAAACCAGACAATGCCCATCAATCCAAGGGATCCTGCGGTCGCAATGGTTCCGATCAGAACACGGGATATGGCAAACCCGGGCACGTCGGTATCAATCAGAATGATGGAACCGATGACCATGGCGATGACGCCGCCGATGCCAAGCGCCCCGAAACTGGGTGCCATGACCTCGGCAATCATCAGGATAATCCCCAGCAGGATCAGTCCCAGGCCGGCATAGTTGACCGGCAGCATCTGAAACGCATAGAGCGCCATCAGCAGGCAGATGGCCCCGACCACGCCCGGGACGACCGCGCCCGGGTTGTAACCTTCCAGGATCAAACCGTAGACGCCAATGAGCAGCAGCAGGTAGGCGATCGTCGGGCTCGTGATGACGCCGAGAAGTTCGTTGCGCCAATCGGGTTCCAGCCGCTCGGTGATCATTCCGCTCGTATTCAATACCTGCTCGCGATGATTTACCTCCACCGTCCTGCCGTCAATCTGTGCCAGCAGATCCCCAATATTCTCGGCGATCAGGTCAATGACGCCAATTTCAAGCGCTTTCTCACTCGTGATGCTGTCTGCTTCTCGCACGGCGCGTTCCGCCCAGTCGGCGTTGCGGCCGCGTCTTTCAGCCAGCCCGCGAATGTACGCTACTGAGTCATTAACGACTTTTTGCGCCATCGCGTCACCCGGTTCTTTCGGTTCCTTGTCTTCGGCGGATTCCGGTTTTTCCTCCTCACCCATTTCCGGCATGCCGTCGGGTTTCGGTGTTTTACCGATGACCGACACCGGCGTGGCGGCGCCGACGTTGGTGGCCGGACTCATCGCGGCAATGTGGCTGGCCAGCAGGATATAAGCGCCGGCACTGGCGGCCCTTGCGCCTTCGGGGGCAACGAACGTGGCGACCGGGACCGTGGAACTGAGAATGGCCTTGATGATGTCCCGGGTAGAAGCATCCAGTCCGCCTGGCGTATCCATCCTGATGATCACCAGGGCGGCGTCTCTTTCCGCGGCTTCTTCCAAAGAACGCGTGATGAAATCCCGGGTGGACGGTCCGATTGCCGCCTGGATATCCAGCACCAGGGCGAGCTGTTCAGGGTCTGTGGCGGTTTCCGGTTGCTCATCCTGGCCCCGGGCGTCACCGGCCCAAAAGACCAGCAGCAGGAAAAACGCCAGTACCATGGCCGCCTTTTTGAGTACTACCGCGGTGACATCGGTGGACACAATCGCCTCACTGTTTTGAGAGATATCCTGATTCTTGTCCAAAAACCCAAGTCACGCCATGTCCTGCGTCAAAGAAGTGCAAAACAAATAACCGGCGGCCGGATGCTATGATCACGCACCTGACATGAAGCCTGCCTTATTAGCGGAGCGTGATATGAACACATCAAATTTATTCGACCTGACAGGACAGGTCGCCATCATTACCGGCGGCAATGGCGGTATCGGGCGTGCGATAGCCCTGGGATTCGCGGCAGCGGGCGCTGCCGTTGCGGTCGTTGGGCGCAACCCGGAAAAGAACGAGGCCGTGTTGGGTGAACTGAAAGCCACCGGACGGCCCGCGATGGCGATGGCGCTGGACATTTCAGCCAGGGATGAACTGGAATCTGCGTTAGGGTCGATTCAGGACCAATTGGGGCCGGTCGACATCCTGGTGAATAACGCCGGTATTGCCTCCCTCAGCGGCGGGATAATGAGTGAGGCCGCGGAGGACTGGGACGCGGTTATTGAAACCCAGCTTAATGCAGTCTTCCTTCTTTCAAAAATCGCCGCTGCTTCGATGATCGGCAGGCAAGCAGGCAAAATTATCAATATCGGCAGCATGTATTCGTACTTTGGGTCCGGACTGGCGCCCTCTTACAGTGCGGCCAAGGGGGCCGTCATCCAGTTGACCAAATCCATGGCCGTTGAACTCGCCGCCGACAATATCCAGGTCAACGCGATTGCACCGGGCTGGTTCGAGACGGATATGACCGCTCCGATCAAAGATACTCCGATGGAAGAGGAGATCATGATGCGAACACCGGCCGCTCGCTGGGGCCGGCCGGAAGAACTGGTGGGCGCCGCAGTTTTCCTGGCGTCACACGCCTCGGATTTCGTGACCGGAACGACCGTGAGGGTCGACGGCGGCTATGCCATTCGCTAGCCTTTGGAAACTTACCTTCGGCAGCCCGTACTGACCCAGTCTGTAATCAAATGAGGCCCGTCCATTAGTTGAGTGTGTGAACCATGTCTGATTCGGGAATTCCGGAATATGCAAGGGTCGTCATTATCGGCGGCGGTATCATCGGCTGCTCGGTGGCATATCACCTGGCCGAAATGGGCTGCAAAGATGTCGTTCTGCTGGAGCGGGATCAACTGACTTCCGGCACTACCTGGCATGCGGCCGGCCTGATGACCACTTACGGTTCCGGCTCCGAGACCATCCTGGGTATCCGGCGCCATTCGATGGAGTTGTATAAACGACTAGAGCAGGAGACGGGCCAGGAGACCGGTTTCAAACCGGTGGGCTTCATTGAACTGGCGGCCGATCAAGACCGGATCGAGGAGTACCGCCGGATCACGGCATTCAATCGACTGCACGGCAACGATATCCACGAACTGTCACCTGCGGAAGTAAAAACACTGTTTCCATACGCCGATACCGAAAACATCTGCGCGGGTTTTTATGCCGAACACGACGGCCGCATCAACCCGGTGGACGTCACCATGGCGCTGGCAAAAGGCGCCCGAATGAAAGGCGCGAGGATCATCCAGAACACCCCGGTGCGCGGTGTGCTGACACAGAACGGCACGGTCACCGGTGTGCGCACGGACCAGGGCGAAATCCGCTCCGAGTTTGTCGTCAATTGCGCCGGTATGTGGGCGCGGCAACTGGGTGAGCAATCCGGCGTGGTCATTCCCAACCAGGCGGCTGAGCACTACTACCTGATCACCGAGGCCATCGAAGGCATGCCGGCGGATTTGCCGGTGCTGGAAGACCCGTCGGTCCACGCCTATTTCCGCGAGGAAACGGGCGGCATGATGGTCGGCATGTTCGAACCGGAATGTGCGCCGTGGAAAGTCGGCGGCATCCCGGAAGACTTTTCCTTCGGCGAGTTGCCGCCTGACTGGGATCGGCTGACGCCTTACCTGGAAAAAGCCATGGCGCGCGTGCCGGTCACGCTGGAGACCGGAATCCGCAAATTTTTCTGCGGTCCGGAGAGCTTTACGCCCGACCTGGCGCCGGTCATCGGTGAGGCGCCGGAACTGCGTAATTATTTTGTTGCTGCCGGGCTGAATTCCGTCGGCATCATCACCGGCGGCGGATACGGCCGGGTGCTGGCCCACTGGATTCTGAACGGCCGCCCGGACGTGGACGTGACCGGCTTCAACATCGACCGTTTTCACCGCTACCAGTGCAATCCGGAGTACCGTCGGCAGCGGGCCCTCGAGTCGCTCGGGCTGGTCTATGCCTGCCACTACCCGGACCGCTCCCCGAAAACCGCACGTGGCGCCCGCCAATCACCGTTCCACGATCGGCTGGTGGCGCAGCGCGCGCATTTTCGTGACGTCAGCGGCTGGGAGTCGCCGGGCTGGTACGCGCCGGAAGGAGAGGAGCCCGTGGCTGACGGCCTGACCTGGGGCCGGCCCAATTGGTTCTCCTGGTGGGCAGCCGAGCACAAGGCCTGCCGTGAAGCCGTGATCGCGATGGATATGTCCTTCATGGGCAAGTTCCTGGTGCAGGGCAGGGATGCGGGCCCCTTTTTGAATTATCTTTCGGCCAACGAGGTTGACGGTCAAAGCGGCAGAATCACTTACACCCAGTGGCTGAACGAGGCCGGAACGCTGGAAGCTGACCTTACCGTCATCAAGATCGACGTTGAAACGTTCATGGTGGTCACTTCCGACATCGCACACCGGCACACGGAAACCTGGATGCGACGGCATATCAAGCACGGGCAGCATGTTTTCGTCACGGATGTGACGTCCGGGTACGGTCAGCTAAACATCCAGGGGCCCGGGTCTCGGGAGCTACTGCAATCGATCACCCATGCGGACCTGTCCAACGAAGCGTTTCCGTTTCGCGCGGCCCGGGAAATCGATATCGGGCTGGCCCGCGTTCTGTGTGTGCGCATCACCTATGCCGGCGAGCTGGGTTATGAATTGAATATCCCTTCCGAACAGGCGCTCCACGTTTATGACCGTATCGTCCAGGCCGGGAAAAAATTCGGCCTCAGGCATGCCGGGCTAAAGGCATTGGCGAGCCTGCGGCTGGAAAAAGGCTACCGGGATTACGGCCATGACATTGACAACATGGACGACCCTTACTCGGTCGGGCTCGGCTTTGCGGTGCGCCTGGACAAGGACGTTGATTTTATCGGTAAGCAAGCCTGCATCAGTCGCAAAGCCGACAAGCACTTTACGCATCGCCTGGTGTCAATTTTTCTGACCGATCCTGAACCGCAGTTGATCCATGCTGAAAT
>JABDLD010000056.1 GCA_013001885.1 Lysobacterales bacterium | reverse complement strand
TTGGCAAATCAACAACTCGCGCATCGATCTGAGAATGCGAAAGAGCTACAATAGCGATATTAATCAATAACTTAAAATGGCGCGCCCGACAGGATTCGAACCTGTGACCCCTGCCTTCGGAGGGCAGTACTCTATCCAGCTGAGCTACGGGCGCTTAATGATTCCGGGCGCGTAGTTTAGCGGTATTGACCGGTCAATGTAAACGAGGGAATGCTTCCGGTAGCCGGGTGCAACAGCTATACTATTGAGCTTGCCATAACGCTAGACGAACGTTTCAGAGGTTTCAATGGATCGCAAAACAGACAGCGCATTCCTGCGCCAGTTCTCCGGTGTCATTGCCGGTTTCGTGGTATTGACCATCGCACTGATTTTCCTGGCGCGATACATCCAGCCCGAGCCGCTGGAAGACGCGAATCCCAGCCATAGGATACTGGCGGAACAGCGTGTTACACCCGTGGGCGCGGTGCGTTACGGTGAAGCTGGAGCGGCCGCTGTTGCCGAGGCCCAGGCAGCCGCTGCGGAGGCTGTGCCCGCTGAAGATCTCGTGGTTGACGGCGCTGCGGTCTACGGCGGAATATGCAAAACCTGTCATGACGCAGGCGTTGCCGGAGCGCCGCTGACGGGATCGGAGCAGATGGCCGACCGGCTGGCTGAGAAAGGCCTGGAAACCCTGGTTTACAACGCGATCAACGGGATTAACGCGATGCCTGCCCGGGGCGGAAACCCCACCCTGACGGACGAGCAAATCCAGGCTGCCATTGAATACATGTTGCCGTAGAAATTCGTTGCGACGATTACTCCCCGTCCTGCTGCTGGGTGTGTTTGCAGGTGCCTGCTCTGAACCGGGCGCTCTGATCCAGCCTGGCGAATCCCCCTGCCGGGGCGACGTCACTCCAATCACCGCCGTCCAGGGCGACGGATACCAGTCCCCGCTGGTCGACACCGTGGTCACGGTCCGCGGAGTGGTTACCCGGGTGGACGCGGGCAAGGGTTTTTACCTTGAAAGCATTGGTTTCCGGGGCGATACGCGCGCATCAAAAGCGATCTTCATAGCCGACAGCGACCTGCCCGGCTCCGCCTGGACGGGCCGGCAGCTCGAGATCAGCGGCCGGGTCACCGAACTCGGCACATCACGTGACACGCTGACGTCATTGACCGAAATTGCGAGTCACAAGGCCTGCACCGAGAGGCCGGAGCTGCCGCTGACTCAAGCGGCGTTGCCGCTGGACTCGCCCGCCAGGGAAGCCCTGGAGGGCATGCGAATTTCGCTGCAGCAGCCCCTGACCGTGACGGACGTTTACCAGCTCGCCAGAGGGGCCCTGACCCTGAGCTCGGCCGATGTGCTGCGTGTGCCTACCGAGGTGGCAAATCCGGGCTCCGCCGCACAAGATCGGGAGAGGACCAACCGCAGGCACACAATTGTTACGGTCCTGCCTGAAGCGCCCGCCCCCCTACCGGTCGGCAGCTCAACGCAAGCCGTCGCTGGTGTGATGGGCCATAACGGCAGGGGACAGCAGTTGCTCCTCGACGATGCCCCGGCATTTACCGTGCCCTCAATGCATACGCTGGAGCCGGCAGCAGCCGGCAGGATTCGAATGGTCAGCAGCAACCTGCTGAACTTCTTCAATGGCGACGGACGAGGCGGCGGATTTCCGACAGAGCGCGGCGCCGAAACCCCGGATGAATTAGCCGCCCAGTCAGCGCGCATCAAAGCAGTCATGACCCGGATCCGGCCTGACCTGGTTGCGGTGCAGGAATTGGAGAATGACGGCTTCGGGCCGGATAGCGCAGCCCAATCCCTGTTGGCGCTGTTGAACGAAACCGGCAACACCGACTGGGCGTTCATCACCCCTGGCGCCGGACGGATCGGTGAAGACGTAATCACGGTGGGCCTGTTTTACCGGCAGAAAGTGCTGGAGGCCGTCGGCCAGCCGCATGTACTCGGCTCGGGGCCTTTCAGGGGTTTGAGCCGGCAACCGTTGGCGCAGCTGTTCCGTGACAAGCAAACCGGCAAAACTTTCCTGGTGGCCTCAAATCACCTGAAGTCCAAGGGGAGTTGTCCCGAAGACGGCCCAAACAGCAATCAGAAAGACGGCCAGGGTTGCTGGAACCCGGCCCGTGTCGCTGCCGTCAAAGCACAATTGCCCTGGCTGCGGCAACTCGCGGAGCAGGCCGGCAGCGGCCGCCTGCTCATCCTGGGCGACATGAACGCCTGGCGCAACGAGGATCCGATCAGGCAATTTAACGGTGCGGGCTATATCGACCTGGTCGAAAAGATGGCCGGGCTTCCCCAGCACAGCTTTCTGTACTGGGGCCAGACCGGCACGCTGGACTACGCTTTTGCATCCCCTGCCCTGGCCGGACTTGCCCGGTATGCCGTCAACTGGCATATCAATGCGGACTGGCCGCGTGAAATGACACAAAGTGAGCCCTGGCTACGTGCTTCCGATCACGACCCGGTTATCGTGGACTTCGATTTCAGCCAGCCTGTGACTTCAGATTGAATTTCCTGGAAAATGGGATCGAAAGCGGCCGCAATCGGCGGTTCGACGTCATGCCAGACTTCTCCGACCCGCCCCAGGGGATTGGGCCGCGAAAAGCGCCGGCTGATGCCTTTCAGGCTGTGCAGAATCTCCGCCTGCTCGCGGTAGGACGCAAACAGCCCGCGCCGGTCGGCGTATTTCATGAACGACTTGAGATTGGGCGGTAATAAGTCATCGTTCCGGGCCAGTAAATCCCGAATTTCCAGATCGAATTGCTCAATGGGGATATCTGAGAAAGCTTCCCAGCGCAGCACCAGTTCGTGATCGAAGGCCAGGTCAATAATGATACCCGCATAGCGCCTGAACGGAGAACGAAACTGCCTGCGCAGTTCGGCTACTGCCGGCAGGCTGTCCGTATAGGTATCGATATGGCGGTGCAGCATGATTCCCGACCGAACACCCGTATCGAATTTTTTCAGGGCCTCTCTTCCACGAACGAAATCGCCCAGCATGGCTCCGAGCCGCAGGTC
>JABDLD010000053.1 GCA_013001885.1 Lysobacterales bacterium | reverse complement strand
GAAGCATGGGATAGAGAAGCGGCGATCGAGCGGATCAAGAACCGTTTCGGCATCGAGGGAAAGTTGATCGAACAATACGCCCACCCCTACCTGTATCTGAGTTCGGAGGTTACCGGGAATAGCGGCATTGACCGCAACGCACTGGAAGCGGCGATTGTGAACGAGCTTTCGAAGTTTGAGGGCGTCTCGCTGGCTGTTTCGAGCGCGGCGCTCCGCGAGGGCGATGTGCCGGACACGGCGCTGTATCGCTCGGTGCTGAATAACTTTCACTCGAAGCGCTCGGGCGACATCTACATCGTGTTCGAGCCCAACTGGTTCATCAACGATTTTGACGGCCTGACGGTTGCCGCCACCCACGGCTCACCCTGGCAGTACGACACCTATGTCCCGATCGTGTTTGCCGGCGCCGGACTGGAGCCGAAAACGATTGACCGGCGGGTTTTCACTACGGATATTGCGCCCACGCTGTCGGCGTATCTGCGCATCAAGCCGCCATCAGGCGCCCAGGGCAACGTGCTGAGGGAAGTCCTGGATTAACCGCTGGCGGCAACGCTGAAGATTGGCGTCACGGTCCAGCAGTTCAGTGAACAGCGGGTTCGCCGCCAACTGCGCCAGGTGAACAGAGGGAAAATATTCATCGCGCAGGAAATGGATCAGTTTTAGCGTGCGGAACGCATCGAACCAGGTATGCATTTGCCGATTGAACTGGTCCTCATCGCGGCTGTGGGCCAGCGCATGCACCAGCGCTTTCCTCGTCCCAAGAGCCTCCAGCCCGGCCAGCAATTCCGGCGGGTAACCCGCTAACGTGGCCGAACGTGATTGCCAAAGCAAAGGCCAGCTTTGCAGCCACTGCCTCACGGACTCGAAGACGGCCGGGTGATAGAATCGGAAGTCTTGCGGCGGATCGTCCAGCCGGGTGATGCTGTTGACTGCAGCGCCGGTGCCGAAGGGAACTCGATCGGAGCGTCGCGCCGCGATCGTGATCGGCTCGCAACCGCGACCGGCATCGAGTTCCAGTACCTTCCCGACTTTGGCCAGCTTGTTCAACAGGTAGAAATCTTCTCCTGCCTGCCGTTTGGGGAAGCCTCTAACTTTTGCATAATGGGCTGCGTTTATCGCCAGGGTGCTGCCAATGGTGTGGAAGGCATAAGGCGAGCCGGCAAACCTCATTCCGGCCACGTAGTAATGCAGCGAGATTTCGTAAAGACGCGTTGCCAGCAGCACATCACGGGATTCAGAAGTATCCTCCCGGCCGCAATGCCGGAATGGATGAATCATGGCGGCGTATTGTGACCGGTTCGCTGCGCAGGTGTCCGTGCAGCTGAAGTAGGTGTCCGGCAGTTCCACATCTGCGTCGGTGCAGTGGATCCACTCTGAACCGATCTTTTGATGACCTATCAGCCAGCAGGCCAGGTCGGCGCCTATTTTTCGGGCGTGCCCAACCCCGCCTTTGACCGGCAATTCCCTGCCCGGGCTGAAACGATCGACCAGCAGCACGTCGCGAAGCGCAGACGCGTCCGTCAGTAGCTTCATTTGGATGTCGGCACCGTTTGCATCCGATTCCCACACAGGCTCGAACTGCCTTTCCACTGTGTAAGCCAGCTTCCGGTTGTTCAGCGAAATCTGTTCGAAAGCAGATTCGGATTCATTGATGACCAGCACCATCAGGCTGCGTCCGGCGCAGGTGGGCGGGGGCCTCAGAAATTCCGCCGATTCGTTGCAGGCAGGGATGACGACCACCTGTTCCCACCCGGCCTTTTCACCCAGGGCTTCAACCAGGCCGTGGAGCGCGGCGGTTTCGGGCTCGGCATAGAGGCGCAGGTATTGTTCCATCTGGACCGGGCCGGTGCGTTGCGGCCTAGTGCAATGCGACCCGAACCGGGAGTTCGCGCACGATGGCGGCTTCCGCTTCAAGCAGTTGCTTCAGGCGCGCATTCACTTCCTGCGGGTCGAAATAGCGTCCGGCAAGGTTCAGGAACAGATCTTCATGGGCCAATTCAGAACGGGTAATGGACCGGTAAAAGCGCTTGAGTTCGCCTGCCGGCAGCGCATCCGCCACCATGCCGAATCGTTCGGCGCCGCGCGCTTCTACGATGCCGGCCACCAGTAACCGGTCCAGGAAGTAATGCGCCTTTCCGCTGCGGATATGCCTGCGCAGGGCGTTCACATAAGGGTCCTTCTCATCAGGCAAAAGGCTCAGGCCGCGCGCATGCATAAGCTTGACCACCGCGCGAAAATGACTCAGTTCTTCCAATGCAAGATCGACCATGGCGGTCACCAGCTCCGTCCGGTCCGGATAGTGGGCCACCATTCCCATTGCCATGCTGGACGCTTTTTTCTCGGCGGCGGCGTGGTCGGGCAGAAAAACATCCATGCCGTCGACGACAGCCTCTGCCCAGGCATCGGGTGTAGTGAACTTCAGTTCAATCATGCGGGCATGCTACCCGAATAGGGCGGCCGATTAAATGGTCCGTGAAACCCTGATATCGAGGGAATAAGGTAAAAACTGGCGAAATGTATAGATAATGTACAAATATATATGGTATTATCTCAACATTGACTAGTTTTTTGTACAAATATATGAACCGTAACTCGCAAATCCTCTATTTATCGACGCAAGAGCTGAAACTGCATTTGCCAGGGGTAAAGTCATGATCCACGACTCAACAGTCGACTCCAGAGAGGTCGAGTTTTATCGGAACCTGGCGGCATTCTGGTGGGACCAGAGCGGCCCTTTCTGGCCTTTACACACGCTCAACCGCTTACGTGTCGAGTGGATCCAGCAGCAGCTCGCCGGGCATTTCGGCAGGCCAAAGACCCCGGTCAGGCCGTTGCAGGGTCTGCGAATCCTGGATATCGGTTGCGGCGGCGGCATACTGGCCGAATCCATGGCGCGGTTGGGGGGTGAGGTTACCGGCATCGACGTGGTGGAAAAGAACATCCACATCGCTGCTTTACATGCCGGCCAGCAGAACCTGAACATCGATTACCGGACCGTGACGGCGGAATCGCTGGCGCAGAATGGCGAGCAGTATGACGTGGTGCTCAACATGGAGGTCGTTGAGCACGTGGCGGACCTGCCTGCCTTCATGGAGTCCTGCAACAGCCTGGTGCGCCCGGGCGGCATGATGTTCGTCGCGACCATCAACCGCACCCCGCTTTCATGGCTGTTCGCTATCGTTGGTGCGGAATATGTTCTGCGCTGGCTGCCGCGGGGTACGCACCGATGGAATGAATTCCGCAAGCCAGGGCAAATGAAAAAACTGCTTGCGGCGGGGGGGCTCGACGTCGCGGCCGAGTCCGGCGTGGCGGTAAATCCGTTGACGCGCAAATTCAGCCTTTCCCGGCAAATGGCGGTCAACTATATGCTGGCGGCGGGCCGGAAACTGTGACTGGTGGACGTCACCCTCTGCGCACGGTGCTGATTGCCGTGGGGCTGGTATTGATTGCAATCGGCAGCGCCTATCTGGCTGGGGGATTGCTTGGACTGCTGCCGCTGGAAATGGAGCAGGTCAGGTGGAACAACATCCGCATCATTTCAGGGGTCGCCATTCTGGGCTGCCTGATGGCGGCGATTGGTTACGGTAACGAATGACTTTTTAAAACACCGGAGGATCAGGACATGTTCAAAAAATCGGATTTTTTCTTCTTGCTGGCCGTGATGATTTCGTTTTTTGTCTCGGGTCTTCTATGGTTCACCGGACAGCAGATGGAGGGCATATTCACCGCCATCTGGGTTCCGGCCATTCTCGGATTTGGGATTTATTTCAAACTCATGGTGATAGGAGCCGATAGAGATGAGTAATATCACATTGCTATTGACAGGAATCGCGGTTTTCGGCTTGATGGCCATCGCCGTCGTCCTGACCGTGGTTGAATTTAAAACCATTGGC
>JABDLD010000041.1 GCA_013001885.1 Lysobacterales bacterium | reverse complement strand
AGGTAGACCACCGCAAACAGTGCGGCGATGCTGACCGGGCCCAGGAAATCGAACATGCTGAAGTCGTCCATGCCCATGTCGGCCGCCACGTTGACCACCAGCAGATTGGTCGAGGTGCCAATGGTAGTCGCCATGCCGCCCAGGATACTGGCGAAGCCCATCGGTATCAGGGTGCCGGATGGTGAACCGCCGGTTCGAACCGCCACACCAATCAGGATGGGAAGCATCAGGACGACAATGGGCGTGTTGTTGATGAACGCGCTGAGTACGGCGGTGATCAGGATAGTGAACAGCAAAGAAATCGCGGGACCCTTGCGCCACAAACGGGCCAAAAGGCGGCCCACCGGTTCAAGTGCGCCGGTACGGATCAAGCCCTGACCGACGATCATCAAGGCGCAGACAGCTACCAGCGCCTTGTGGCCGAACCCGAGAAAAAATTCGCTGGCCTGTAATTCGCGGCCGTCGATTTCGAACGGAAACAGCGTGAAACCCACGGTCAGCGCCACCAGCACCAGCAGGCTGGTTGTCTGCAGCGGAATGCTCTCGCGCGTGAACAGGATCAGCGCAACCAGGATGAGAATCATCACGGCCAGGGCGTGCGAATTGGGAAGTGCAAGTTCCAGCATATTCATGGTTATAGTTGCTGCTCCGAATCTTCCTGCGGTCCAATCAGGTTGCAGTCTAACCGATCATGGCCGGCCATCCAGCGCCAAGATGCAATTTGCGCGAGGTGACTTGCGGTACCGGTATGGCTGGCATATGCTGCCACAGCCCGTCCGAAAAATGGAATTTATACGTCAGAGGCAGAGCACAGCACGTCGTGAATCACTCCAGTTATCCCCTCATCGCATTTGATCCCGTGGCCTTCTCGGTGGGTCCGCTGGACGTGCACTGGTACGGAATCATGTACCTGCTGGCCTTCCTGTTTTTCTGGGGTTACGGCAACTGGCTAACGCGGCATCGAACGTGGTGGGGCTGGAACGGTAACGAGGTCGGCGATTTCCTTTTTTACGGCATGCTCGGCGTCATCCTGGGTGGAAGGCTGGGCTACGTGTTTTTCTACGGTTTCCAGAGTTTTCTGGACGACCCCCTGTTTCTTTTGCGAATCACCGAGGGCGGTATGTCGTTTCACGGCGGCCTGCTGGGCGGAATGGCGGCCATGTGGTGGTTTGGTCGACGCACAGGCAGGACCTTCTGGCAGGTTTCAGACTTCGTCGCGCCGCTGGTGCCGGTTGGGCTGGGGCTCGGCAGAATCGGAAATTTCATCGGCGGCGAACTGTGGGGGCGCCCGAGTGACGGGCCCTGGGCGATGATTTTCGCCAACTCGCTGCAACCCGGCGGCTGGCAGTCCGCGGAACTGAAGGCAGCGTGGGAAGCCGGCGCACTGGATCACCTGGCGCGGCACCCCAGCCAGTTGTACCAGGCCCTGGGCGAAGGGCTTGCGCTGTTCATCCTGCTCGCCGTTTACTCCCGGGTCCCGCGACCGGCCGCCGCGGTATCCGGCCTGTTTCTGGTGGGGTATGGCAGCTTCCGCTTTGTGGCAGAATTTTTTCGTGAGCCCGACGAACACATTGGCTTTATTGCCGGTGAATGGCTGACCATGGGAATGGTACTGTCAGTGCCCATGGTTCTCGCAGGAATCGCTATCATGGTCTTCGCTTACCGGGGCCGGGGAACATAATGCAAACATACCTCGATTTGCTACAACACATATTGGATAACGGCAGCCGTAAATCCGACCGGACCGGCACCGGAACAATCAGCTGCTTCGGCTACCAGATGCGATTCGATCTTTCGCAGGGATTTCCCGCAGTCACCACCAAGAAACTGCATTTCAAGTCGATCATTCACGAACTGCTGTGGTTTTTGAAGGGCGATACGAACATCCGTTATCTTAAGGAAAACGGCGTGCGTATCTGGGATCAATGGGCGACCGAGGAAGGCGACCTCGGTCCCGTGTACGGGGCCCAATGGCGCAATTGGCTGGCGGCTGACGGCCGTCGAATCGACCAGATCGCACAATTGCTGCGTGATTTGCAAAGCAAGCCGGACTCCCGCCGCCACATTGTTTCTGCCTGGAACCCGGCCCTGTTGCCGGATGAGTCCCGCAGTCCCCGGGAGAATGCCGCGATGGGGCTGCAGGCCCTGCCGCCGTGCCACACGATGTTTCAGTTCAACGTCGCGGACGGCAAGTTAAGCTGCCAGCTTTATCAGCGCAGCGCCGATGTCTTTCTGGGGGTGCCGTTCAATATCGCGTCCTATTCGCTGCTCACGATGATGATTGCCCAAGTGGCCGGTTTCGAGCCGGGCGACTTCGTGCATACGTTCGGTGATGTACACATCTACCTGAATCACCTGGAGCAGGTCGAAACGCAGCTGTCGCGCGAGCCATTCCCGCTGCCGCAGATGAAGATCAACCCGGAACAGCGTGACCTGTTCGGATTTCGTTACGAGGATTTCGAGCTGGTTGGCTACCAGTGCCATCCGCCAATCAGAGCCCCCATTGCGGTCTGAGGCGCGTGTCTTCGGCCATCCATATTTGCCCCATGTGCCCGGAGGTCCGCAACGCCGGTCCGGGCGTCTGCCCTTCCTGTGGAATGGCGCTGGAGCCGGAAACCGTCACGCTGGAAGAGGAAGAAAAGGGCAATCCTGAACTGGCGGACATGAGCCGCCGATTCCTGGCCGGCCTGGTTCTGACTTTACCGGTATTCGTGATTGCAATGGGTGGAATGTTTCCCGGTTTTCACGACATCCTGCCCCGCGGCACATCCCGTTGGCTGGAGTTCGCATTCGCGACACCCGTGGTGCTCTGGGCCGGCTGGCCGTTTTTTGTCCGCGGCTGGCAGTCGGTGCTCAACCGCAGCCTGAATATGTTTACCCTGATCGCGCTGGGCACCGGTGTCGCCTATCTGTACAGCGTGGCAGCGCTGTTTTTCCCCGGCCTGTTCCCGGCGTCTTTCCGCGCCCCCGGCGGTGAAGTTGACCTGTACTTCGAGGCCGCCGCAGTGATCGTGACTCTGGTGCTGATGGGGCAGGTTCTTGAGTTGCGCGCCCGCGGGCGCACCGGCGAGGCCATCAAGGCGCTGCTGGGCCTGGCCCCCAAAACGGCGCGTCGCCTGACGCCCTGCGGACACGAACGTGATGTACCGCTGGAACAGCTGAAAACGGGTGACAAGCTGCGCGTTCGTCCCGGCGAAAAAATTCCCGTGGACGGCGTGGTGCTGGAAGGCAGCAGCAATATCGACGAGTCCATGATCAGCGGGGAGCCGGTTGCGGTTTCGAAAGCGCCTGGAGACCAGGTCATTGGAGCCACGATCAACGGCACCGGCAGCTTGCTGATCGAAGCCCGCAGGGTTGGGGCCGATACGCTGTTGTCGCAAATCGTGCAGATGGTGGCGCAGGCCCAGCGCAGCCGCGCACCCGTGCAGCAACTGGTGGATAAAGTGGCTGGTTACTTCGTGCCCCTGGTGGTGCTGGCCGCGCTTATCGCTTTCATCGCCTGGGCCGTGCTGGGGCCTGAGCCCGCCATGGCCTACGCGATTATCAACGCCGTCGCGGTCCTGATTATCGCCTGTCCCTGCGCGCTGGGGCTGGCCACGCCGATGTCCATCATGGTGGCTTCCGGTAAGGGCGCGCAGGCGGGCGTTTTGTTTCGTGATGCCGAAGCCATCGAGGCGTTGCGTGAAGTAGATGCAGTGGTTGCCGACAAAACGGGAACCCTGACCGAGGGCAGGCCGCGCGTGGTGTCATCCGCCGCGTCTGACGGTTTTTTCGTGGACGATGTCCTGCGCCTTGCGGCGGTGCTGGAACAATCCAGTGAGCACCCATTGGCCGAGGCAGTCGTCTCCGCGGCGGTGGACAAGGCACTTGAATTGCCGGCGGGAGCCGAGCTCTTTCAGTCACACACCGGAAAAGGGGTTTCGGGCCGCGTGGAAGGTAAGGATGTCGCTGTCGGAAATTCAAAACTGGTTCGGTCACTGGGCCTGAGCGAGCAGGATTTCCCGGGGCAGGCTGACAAATTGCAGGAAAGGGGCGAGACCGTCATTTTTGTCGTCGTGGACGGCAAGGCGGCAGGCCTTTTCGGTATCGTCGATCCCGTCAGGGTGACCAGCCGGCAAGCCGTCCGCGCGCTGCATGACGAAGGAATCCGGGTTGTCATGCTCACCGGCGACAGCGAAGCGACGGCGCAGGCGGTCGCACGCCAGTTGGCCATCGACGAGATCATCGCCGGCGTTCTTCCGGCTGAAAAAGCAGACCACATCCGCCGGCTGCAGCAGCAAGGGTTTAAGGTCGCCATGGCGGGTGACGGCATAAACGACGCACCGGCGCTGGCGTCGGCCAACGTCGGGATCGCGATGGGCACAGGTACGGACGTGGCGATCGAATCGGCCGGTGTGACGCTGATGGGCGGCGATCCGGAAGGCATCGTCAGGGCCATCCGCCTGAGTCGCGCCACCATGCGCAATATCCGACAAAACCTGTTTTTTGCATTCGCCTATAACAGTGTCGGTGTTCCGGTTGCTGCCGGGTTGCTGTACCCCTGGTTTGGGATCCTGCTCAGTCCGATGATTGCTGCCGCCGCCATGAGTTTCAGCTCGGTTTCAGTCATCAGCAATGCCTTGCGACTCAACCGGATCGAGCTTTGAGCCGCACTGATGCTGCACGGTAAGAAAATCACGATCATCGCAGCAATGGGCCGCAACCGCGCCATCGGCATGGACGGCGAAATGCCGTGGCACCTGCCGGGAGAACTGAAGCATTTCAAAGTAACAACCATGGGCAAGCCGATTGTGATGGGCCGTAAAACCTGGGAATCGATCGGCCGCGTGCTGCCGGGACGGCAGAATATCGTGGTAACCCGAAACCGCTCCTATCAAGCCCCGGGTTGCGACGTCGCCGCCTCGCTGGAAGAGGCCATTGAGCTGGCCGCGGGCGAGGAAGTCATGATTATTGGCGGCGGCCAGTTATACCAGCAGGCTTTTGCCTTCACCGACCGCATGATATTGACCCGGGTAGATTGTAAGCCCGAGGCCGATACCTGGTTTCCCGCCTGGCGGAAACAGGGTTGGCGGCGGGTCAGTCTGCGCGAGGAATATGCAGACGAGATAAACCCGTTTGATTTTCGGGTGAGTGAATGGGTCAGAAAAACGGGTGTCGGTTAAATTTCCCGGGAACCTGGAACAACTGCCGGTCCTCCAGCCTGAGAGCGCTCAACCTGCCGCCCCATACGCATCCGGAGTCCAGGCCCAGCACCCGTTTTTTCAGATACAGGCCCAACGCTGCCCAGTGTCCGAATACGATCGTGTTGGAACGTGTCAGGCGGGTCTTGTGCTTGAACCAGGGCTTGTAAGGGGCGGGTTGGGAGCCGGGCGGACCACTGGCGCCTGGAATAATTTTGCCGTTGATATCACAGAATCTGAGGCGTGTGAGAATATTGCTGATCAGCAGCCTCCGCTTCCAGCCGGTGCGCTCATCCCGCCACAGCCTGACCGGGTTACGGTTCATTTTTGAGAAGAATTTACCGAATTTTTCAGATCGCAGCACCTGTTCCACTTCGCCGGCACAGGCCAGCGTCTGTTCGAGCGTCCACTGCGGGATGACCCCCGCATGAACCATCAGCACCTGGTGCTCTGAAGACCAGTGGGCCAGGGGTTGGCGCCGCAGCCAGCTGACCAGTGCTTCCCGGTCGTGAGCCAACAGCACCATATCCATCTCCCTGTTGGCTGATCCGCCCTCCGGAAATTTCCAGGCCTCCCGCAGCAGATAAAGGTCGTGATTTCCCAGGGTCATCGTGAAGCGGTCGCCCAGGCTTTCGAGCAGTCGCAGCGTTTCCAGCGACTCTCCTCCCCGGTTGACCAAATCGCCGGGGCACCAGAGATGGTCGGCCGCCGGGTCGAACTGCACCTTCTCGAGCAGTCGCTGCAATGGGTCGTAGCACCCCTGGATATCACCGACTACGTAAGTTGCCATTCAGGAACGAGCCTCCAGAAGGTTTGATAGTGCGGCAAATTGTTCGAGGCCAAGCGTTTCAGAACGGGTACCCGGATCGATTCCAGCAGCAGTGATTTGCTGTTCGTCAAGCATGCCCTTCAGGCAGTTTTTCAGTGTTTTTCGCCGTGTGGAAAATGACTGGCCGACCAGTTGGCGAAATGCGGCAAGGTCATTGATCCGGACCGGGGGTTGTGCGTGGGGGACCAGCTTGACGAAACTCGACTCGACCTTGGGTGACGGCGTGAATGCCTCCGGCGGAACCTCGAACAGCGGCAGGACCTCACAATAATATTGGCACATGACGGACAGCTTACCCCAGGCCTTGGTGCCGGGGACTGCGGCCATCCGCTTGACCACTTCCCGTTGCAGCATGAAGTGCATGTCAATGACCAGGTCCTTCCAGTCGAGCACGTGAAACAGCAGCGGTGTCGATATGTTGTAGGGAAGGTTGCCGACCAGCCTGAATCGGCGGCCGCCGGTGATTTGTGAAAAATCGGTGCTCAGCGCGTCACCGGTGTGTACTTTCGCCAGGCCGCCCGTGCTGAACCGCGCCTGCAGCCTGGCGGCGAGATCCCGGTCGATTTCGAGCAGGTGCAGTTCCGCTGCGGACTCAGCCAGCGGTTGGCTGAGCGCCGCCTGGCCTGGTCCGATCTCGAGGATCAGTTCACCAGCCGCCGGATTTATCGTGTCGATAATCCTCTGGATGACGGCAGGATCTGTCAGAAAGTTCTGACCGAAACGTTTGCGTGCCCGATGCCCCATGCCTGGTTATCCTTGTCCGTTGTCATCCTGCCGATGCCGGGCCATGTTGGCGGCAACGGCCAGCGCTTCATGCAGGCTTCCGGTGTCCGCCTTGCCTGTGCCGGCAATGTCCAGGGCCGTGCCGTGGTCAACCGATGTCCGAATGAAAGGCAGCCCCAGCGTGATGTTTACGGCCCGGCCAAAACCCATGTGTTTCAGCACGGGTAATCCCTGGTCATGATACATGGCTACAACCGCGTCGCATTCCGCGATCCGGGGAGGATTAAAAGCCGTATCGGCCGGAACCGGACCGTCGAGCAGAAAGCCCTCATTACGCAGGCGTCGCATTACCGGGGTGATGACTTCCTGTTCCTCTCGGCCCAGGTGACCGCCTTCGCCGGCATGCGGGTTCAGGCCGAGAATCTGCAGCCGGGGTTTTGGAATTCCAAACTGACAGCGCAGCGCCCGTTCGGTAATCCGGATAACGGCTTCGAGTTTTTCCTCGGTCACGGCGTCCGCAACGCGGCGCAGCGGCAAGTGCGTCGTGACCAGCGTGACACGCAAACCCGGTGCAGCAAGCATCATCACGACTTGCGGCACGCCGGCCAGCCCGGCGAGAAACTCGGTGTGCCCGCTGAATGCGAAACCGGAATCGTTGATGACGCCTTTGTGGACCGGGCCGGTGACCAGCGCATCGGCATGGCCGTCACGTACCAGGCCTGCCGCTGTGCGCAATGTTTCCAGAACGTAAGCGGCGTTTGCCGGATCCAGTTTTCCCGGCTGCGCGGGTGCGGCCAGATCTACCGGCAAGCAGGGCAGTTCATTTGCGCGCGTTTGCGCGCCGGGGCGCCAGTCCTGAATTTTGGTTTCGACTCCCAGCGTATGGGCAGTCTGCTCCAGTAAAACAGGGTCCGCCACCGCCACAATCCGGAAATGCGGGTGCTCGGCGTGAAAACGAACCAGGATCTCTGGCCCGATCCCGGCAGGCTCCCCGGGAGTTACGGCCAGAAGAGGTTGAATCCCGCTCATGAGCTATCGGCTGCTGTGCCGGTCGGCTTAGCTTCCGCTCAGCCGGACTTCGACGAATGCCTCGTCCCGGAACTGCCGGA
Organism: Lysobacterales bacterium; assembly: GCA_013001885.1. GTDB lineage: Bacteria > Pseudomonadota > Gammaproteobacteria > Xanthomonadales > SZUA-36 > JAHEFT01. Next base: position 27,959 of record JABDLD010000041.1, on the reverse strand, counting down.
GCACGGTGTCAATTTCCTGGTCGGCTTTGCGCCGCATGATTTTTTCGCGCGCTTCGGCCCGGATCGCTTCTTCCGTCCGGTCCATCTCGCGGGTGCCCAGCAACTGCATGACGTGCCAGCCGCCCTCAGTCTGGAAAGGTTCGCTGATCTGGTTCGGTTGCATCGCCATCAATGTCTGGTAAACGCGCTCGCCGTAGGCTTCGGGTGGAAACCAGCCCATGTCGCCGCCGATATTCGCGCTGGTCGAATCGTCTGAATATTCCTTGGCCAGTTCGGCAAAATCGTCTCCCTCGTCCAGTTTGTCCTTGATCTCGATAATGCGGTCCATGGCGAGTCGCGGCGACATCAGTTCATCGATCTCCACCATGATGTGACGGGCGTTGTATTCCTTCACTACGACCTGCCGTTGTTCGCGAAAATCGTTGACCTTGATGATATGAAATCCCGCCGGGCTGCGGATGGGCTGGGTGAACTCATCCGGCTGCAGGCCGCGGATGGCGTCGGCAAAAAACGCCGGCACACTGTTCAGGTCGCGCCAGCCGACGAGGCCGCCCTCCAACGCTTCCTGGCTATCCGAGTAGCTGATCGCGGCGGAAGCAAAGTCCAGACCGTTAGTCAGCCGTTGATGAATATCGTCGGCTTTGGCCTGGGCAGCCTGCACCTGGTCCGGTGTTGAACCATCTGGCAGCGAGACCATGATGTGGGAAACGTTATATTCTCCTCCCGCCAGGTCTTCGGAAGCCAGCAGGATATCGACTTCGGTGTCGGTAATCGGATCCATTCCGTTCACGATCCGCTGGCGCAGCCGCTCTGTCATCAGCTCTTCGCCGATGTTGCGCCTGAATTCTGAGAAATCTTCCCCGTCTGATTCGATCACCTGGCGCATCTGCTGAACGGTCATGTTATTTTGCTGTGCCAGCGTGACCAGGGCCTGATCGATATCCGCATCGCTGATTCTGATTCCGGTCTGCATGGCTCTTTGGACCTGCAACTCACGAATAATCAGGCGCTCCAGAACCTGGCTTTCCAGCAGGTTCATCGGTGGCATGGTTTCCCCGCTGGCCCTGACTCTTTCAACGATGCCGGCCACCGCCATGTCCAGTTCGCTGCGCAGGATGACGTCCTCGTCAACCAGCGCGACGATTGCGTCGAGTTGAGCGTTGGTTGTAACAAGCTGGGCATGCGATACCGTCGAGATCAGCAGGGATCCCGCGGCCAAAAACGCCGCGGCGGCCCAGGCAGGCCGGAAATGGCAAAAACGAATCATTAAGGACGTCTCCAAAAAGGAAACATTCTACCTCATCCCGTCAGTCACGGAATAGTTGCTGACTCTTGTTGCCGACGCTGGTCAGGCCTTTCAGGTTGAGTTCGAGGTAGATGCTGTCGCGGTAATCGCCGTCGCGGTTCTTGAGATAACGGCGGACGACCGCGCGAATGGCCCAGCAGCAGCTTTCGTATTCAACACCGCCCTGGATTTCGAGCATGTCGCTGTCTGCGAACGAGTAGTTGACACGGGACAGCACCCGCCAGCGCTCGTTGATCGGCCAGAATGCGCGGAGATCGAATTGATCTACACGGTCGCGGCGGTAGCGATATTCAAAGCGGAGACGTTCGCCTTTTTTACCCCGGTAGTTGAAGCCGAGCGTTCCAACGTCCAGCTCCCGCTGGTCCCAGTTCCACTGCATGCCGGCAACGAGGCTGAAGCGGGACCATAGGTGCCAGGTGAACTCGCCAAGAAATGGCGACGCATTTTCCTGCGCAGACGGCGTGCCTTCCAGCTGAACACGGCGATCGTCAAAGTAGAAGATCTGTCCCAGGCTGAGGCTCCAGAGCTCGGCCCCGCTGACGCCATCCATGTGTCGGGCGGTTACGGCCAGTGACAACTGGTTCGCGTCGCCCTGGCGATCGCTGCCGGCAAATCGGTTGGTGTTGAACAACTGGCTGTAACCAAACGTGAACTCTCCGGTGTCGAAATTGGGTAAATCCGTCTGGTCTTCGTAGGGCACGTAAAGATAAAAAAGCCTCGGCTGGATGGTCTGCACGTCGCCGCTGGCGCTCGTGCGGTCAAATATGAGGCCCGCGTCCAGGCTGGCGATCGCGGTGCTTCGCGACGGTGACTTATTGCCCGATGTCGATCCGGAGTCGAGGTCATAGCCGGTGTAACGCATTCCCACGCTCGGTTTGATGAATCCCCAGCTGGTGTAACGGCTCCAGTAAATATTCGGATAAAGGTCGAACCTCGCCCCGGTGGCTCCAATATCCCGGTCAAAATAAACCAGCTCTGAATTCAATCCGAAAAACAGTCCGGTCTGGCCCAGGGGGCGGTCCAGCCGGTATCCGAGGCGGGGCAAACGCCGGTAGGGCTGGTTTTGCGGCGTAATGGACTCGTCCAGAATCTGAAAATCATCGATCATCAGCTCGAAGTCCCAGTACCGCCCGACACCGGTCAGGGTGCCGCTGCTGCGGAGAAACTGCAGCGAGGTTTCGGCCAGCTTGGTTCCGAAATCCTGAAAATAGCGGTTGTCGCTGACACGATGGACGATGATTCGCGAATTCCACCGGCGCGTCGGATAGGCATTATGTTCAACCAGGTAACGGAAGCGGTTGTCATCGACTACACGATCATCCGGCATGTAATCGAATTCAACAGAGCCGTTCGTGCGCCGCGTCAGCAGACGGTATTCGCCGGTGAGCATGAAACCGCGTTTTGAAAAATAACGGGGTTCCAGAGTCGCGTCCTGGTTGGGGGCAATATTCCAGTACCAGGGCGCTCCGATTTCCAGTCCGCTATCGCTGGTTTGGCCGAAATTGGGATAAAGAAATCCGCTTTTTCGCCGGTCGTCAATCGGGAAAGTGAAGTAGGGTGCGTACAGGATCGGTACGCCCTTGAATATCAGCTTGGCTCCGCGCGCCACGCCACGCCCGTCTTCATGTTTGAGTTCCAGTTCGCGGGCATAGAGCTGCCAGTCCGGCTGCTCGCCGGGGCACGATGTATAGTCCAGCTTATGCAATTCGGATGTGTGCCCGCCGATCAGTTCCACGTATTCGGCGCTGCCGTTGGCGCTGGAACCGGCAAGCCCGTAGTCGATCAGCGAGAATCGCCCGGAATCATCGGTGAAGTCGTAACGGCCTTCGCCGGCATTCAGCCAGACTTGCTGATCCTCGTACGACAGGGGGCCGGGCAGCACCACCGTTTCCTCAACGGGATCGAACAGAATCCGTTCGGTTCGCATGTGCTGATCCAGGCGAAACAGCTCGACTTCACCCGAGGCGCTGCCTTCCCGCGTCTTGCCCGCATCCAGTGATTTTGCGTACACCACGACGGCTGCTCGGCTGCGATCCGGCGCCGGGGGAATAGCGGGGCCCAAATTGGAGTCAGGGCAGGAAATGGCCCTGTTCACCGGAACATAGACAGTGCTGCTGTCCTGGGCGAACAATACAGGCGAGGCGGACAGCAGGCACGCACACAGGGCGAATGCAGTTGAAGATCTGCGAATTAATAGCTGAATTAGAGGCAAGCGTTTAACTGCTGTCAGTCTTGAGTCAAGCTGGTTCGGGGTAAGTTGTCACAGATCGCTGCCGGACGCAATGACCCCGCACGATTGAAGCAGCCATGCACGGCGCTGTTTTTTCGGCAGCGCGGCTTTTTCCCCGGCCAGCTGATGAAAGCGGGCCATATTGTTTTTCGACAACGAAAACAGCTGATTGAACGCGCAGGCACCGCCCCGGTAGCTGTTGACCAGTGCCAGGCGCGCATTGTTCATTTCCCGTGAGAGCGTACTTTCGAAATAGCTGATGCCGCCCCATTGTGAATTCACCAGGGCCCTGTATTCATCCTGCATACGCCGAATGACGGCCGATTTCCCTGCTCTCTTTTGCTCATCCGTTCGGTCGCTTGCGTAGAGGACGCGCAGCTGCTTTCGCGTTTGCTGCAGCAGGGCGCTGTACTCGATCCCTGCTTGTTCCCGTTCGAGCCACGCAGGCAGCCGGTCAGATCTGCCGCTCGACTGCAGCCATAACCTAACACCCTGTTCTTCGACGAAACTGGCATAGGCCTCGTTAAACGCTGCGTCGCCGCGGACATACAGCTTCTGGTGAGCCAACTCGTGAAAAATGAACGCGGCCAGTTGTTCATCGCTGTACCGGAGCATGGTGTCCAGCAGTGGGTCATCGAACCAGCCCAGTGTGGAGTAGGCGATGGCGGGTGAAACGGCGGTATCGTACCCGCGGGCGCTTAGCCTGGCAGCCAGCTTTTCCGCGCCCGCAAGCCCGAAGTAGCCCCGGTAAGGAACACAGCCGGACACGATGAAGCACCAGCGCTTTGGCTGCAGCGAAAACTCCGGCGCAGCAACGACGTTCCAGGTGACTGCATCCCGGCCGGTGCGCACGTATTCCGAATAACTCCCGTTATCCGGCAACGACAGGTCTGAGACGGCGAAGTGGCGGATTTTGACCGATAACCCAAGTTCGCTGGCCAGTTCGGGGTCCGCCGTACCGGAATTCAGAATCGAGGCGATGTCTTCACGCTGGCGCATGATTTCCATATGGCCCGATACCGCCTGAGGATACCAGGCGGGTGATGCGCACCCGGCCAGGATCATGATTAGCGCCAGCAACACAAAAGCCCGCGCAAGATAACGCATGGATCGGACCATCCCCGCCTGTGTCATGGTTTTCATTTATTGGTTAATATGCCCGCATGGGCAAAATAAGCAAGACCGACCGGGAATGGAGAGAGCAGTTGACGCCTGAGCAGTACCGCGTCACGCGCCAGGCCGGCACCGAAGCGCCGTTCAGCGGTGAATACGAGACCTGTTGGCAGCAAGGGGTCTACCATTGTGTCTGCTGCGGGCATCCGTTGTTCGATTCCGGCAGCAAGTTCAACGCCGGTTGCGGATGGCCCAGTTTTCATTCGGAGCTGGAAGAGGCCAACATCCTGCAACGCCCGGACGATAGCATGGGAATGAACCGGATCGAGTTGCTGTGCAGACACTGCGATGCGCACCTGGGACACATTTTTCCGGATGGCCCGCCGCCCACCGGCATGCGTTATTGCATCAACTCGGCGTCTCTGGACTTCAGGCCTGCAGCTGAACAGAATGGCGGCGTCTCGTGATCAAGGTTTTTGAGGATTTCAATTTTACCCGTGTAGGGCAAATGCAGTCTTTGCTCGAGTCACACGGAATCAGGACATTCATCAGAAACGAATACGGATCATCGGTGGTCGGAGAGCTTCCGTTCGTCGAAGTCATACCCCAACTGTATGTGCTCGAGGAAAAGGACGCCGCGAAGGCCATCGAGCTGCTCAACCTTGATTTGCCGGCAGAAGATTCCGGCGAGCAATGGGTGTGCCCTGAGTGCGGTGTCGATGTCGAAGGCAATTTCTCACGTTGCTGGAAATGCGGCGTCAACCGTCGCGACTGACTGCACATTGAAACGCAAAACGCCCAGCCATCGGGCCGGGCGTCCTGCGGTATAAAAAAGACCCGGTATTGCACAGGGAGTGCACAGTGGATCACGGGTCAAAGCTTACACACCAGAGATCAGTGGTGTGTCGCGAAGTTCCTTCAGTTCGGCAAAATGACGGTGTCCACCACGTGAATTACGCCATTGCTCGTACCGATATCTGTCTTGACGACTTTTGCGTCATTGATGTAGACCGTGCCGTCTTCCACTCGAACCGCCAAGTCAGTGCCATTCACTGTCGGGGCCGAGGAAAGGCTTACCACGTCCGCGGCCATTACTTTGCCCGGCACCACGTGGTAGGTCAGGATCGCGACCAGCTTTTCCTTGTTTTCCGGCAGTAGCAGAGACTCGACCGTTCCCTCGGGCAGTTTGGCAAACGCATCATCAGTCGGGGCGAACACGGTGAACGGGCCTTCCGACTTCAGGGTATCGACCAGATCAGCAGCTTTCACGGCGGCGACCAGAGTGTTGAAGCTGCCGGCGGCGACGGCGGTGTCTACGATGTCAGCTTCGGCCTTCTTGTGGTGCATGGCAGAGGCATTCGCCGCAAAAATGAGTACCGCGGCAAGCAGGGCGGTGAGGTTTGAGATAGCGAGTTTACTTTTCAGTTTCATTAGGGCTCTCCAATGGTTGAGACACTAATGTATAGATAACGTACAGATAATTCAAGTCATAAACGAAAAAATATCAAAAATAATTGTACTTTAACTGTACACAACAGGCAGCACTGCCAATCAAACCCATGGTATCAGTGGTCATCACCCCTGAGCCGCTCTACCTCCTGCTGCAGTCTTTCGGCAGAGACCTGTTCCGGCGGAATGGCCTCGCCGATACGCAGTTCTATAACCGACCAGAGTTTGTAGGGGCGCCGCTTGTGCAGCGGGTCGCGGCGGCTGAACAGGGAGCCCCACAGGTTGCAAAGGGCAACGGGCACGACCGGCACCGGTTGCTCGGCAATGACCTTGTCGATCCCGGGTTTGAAATTGCTGATTTCGCCATCCTGCGTAATCCTGCCCTCCGGAAAAATACCCAGTACGTCGCCTGCAGCGAGAACGCCATGCATGCGCTTATAGGCGTTTTCCAGAATTTCGGGGTCCTCTGAGCGGCCGGCAATCGGGATGGCCTTGCCGGTCCGAAAGATGAAGTTCAGCAGCGGTAGCCGGTAAATCTTGTAATACATCACGAAATTCACCGGGCGGCGGATCATACCGCCCAGGATCAGCGGATCGACGAAACTGACGTGGTTGCTGGCCACGATAACGGGCCCTTCCTCCGGAATGTTATCCAGCCCGGTGACCTTCACCCGGTAGATCGTATGGATCAACATCCATACGAGGAAACGCATCAGGAATTCCGGCACGAGCGTAAAGATATAGGTGGCGACAACGGCGTTCAGGATCGCGGAGATAAGAAACAGGTCAGGAATGCCGAGCCCGGCCGGGCCCAGGATCAGCATGGCCATGACGGCCGCCACCACCATGAACAGGGCGTTAAGTATATTGAGGCCGGCAATCACCCGGCTGCGGTGGTCCGGTGCTGATCGCGACTGTACCAGCGCATAAAGCGGAACAATATAAAAGCCGCCGAACACACCGATCATCAGCAGGTCGATGATGATGCGCCAGTTATCGCCGCCCGACAGGAATTCCAGGGCGGTGATCCCAACCGTCGGGGCGTCCGGTGAGGCGAAATAAAGATCGAGTCCGAACAGCGTCAGGCCGATTGCTCCGAAAGGGACCAGACCGATCTCTACCTGCTTGCCGGAAAGTTTCTCACACAACAACGAACCGGCGCTGATGCCGATGATAAACAGCGCCAGCAGGGAGGACATCAGGTCCTTGTCTCCGCCGAGTACGTTCTGGGTGTAACTTGGAATCTGAACCAGGAAGGTAGCGCCGAAGAACCAGAACCAGGAGATGCCCAGCACGCTGTTCAGAACCGTCGCGTTCTCGTTGATGAATTTCAGGTTGTGGACGGTTTCGCTGAAAATGTTCCAGTTGATCTTCAGGTCGGGCGCGACCGGATCGGCGCGCGGAATCCTCAGGCTGGCAGCGTATCCGGCTGCTGCAGTCGCGAGACAGCCGGCACTCACCCAGTAGGGCCAGCTGACCTCGACCCCCGCCAGCTGCGGTCCGGCGATGGTGCCGCCCAGTATGGCGACGAAAGTGCCCATCTCGATCAGGGCGTTGCCTCCCACCAGTTCTTCCCTTTTGAGGATCTGCGGCAGTATGCCGTATTTGATCGGCCCAAAGATGGTCGACTGCAACCCCAGCAGGAACAGAACGAACATCAGTAAGGACACACTGCCGATCCAGAACCCGAGCGTGGCCAGCAGCATGATAACGACCTCGAACAGCTTCACCCGGCGAATCTGCATGGATTTTTCGTACTTGTCGGCCAATTGTCCGAACAGGGCGGAAAAAAGAAAGAAGGGCAGAATGAACACCATGGCGCTGAAATTGACCAGCTGATCGGTGTTGAATCCGAATAGCTTGCTGCCCTCGAAAACCAGCATGGCCGCCAGAGCATTCTTGAAGATGTTGTCGTTAAACGCCCCCAGCGCCTGGGTCATGAAAAACGGCATGAAGCGCCGCTTGGCAAACAGGTCGAATTGCGAGCCGCCCGACATGTCAGGCCAGAGTGGTCAGGACACCGGCGATGGTAGCGGTCATCATGGTGGCGAGCGTGCCGCCCAGCACCGCTCGCAGCCCAAGTCGGGCCAGGTCGGATCGCCGTTCAGGCGCAATGCCTCCGATGCCGCCGATCTGAATGGCAATGGATGAAAAGTTGGCGAATCCACACAGCGCATAAGTCGATATCAGCAACGCCTTGGGCGAGAGTGTGTCCTGGATTTCGTTCAGGTGCGCATAGGCGACGAACTCGTTGGTGACGACTTTTTCTCCGATCAGTCCCCCCACCGTGATCGCGTCCTGCCAGGGCACCCCGATCACCCAGGCAAGGGGAGACAGCGCGTAGCCCAGCAGGGTTGAAAGACTGAGGGTCCGTTCGGTGGCGGCGTTGAAGCCGGTCAGGTCGCCAATCCAGTTCAGCGGGTAGTCGATCATCGCGATCAGCGCGATAAACGCCAGCAGCATGGCGCCGACGTTCAGTGCCAGCCTCCAGCCGTCAGCCGCCCCGTTGGCCGCCGCCTCGATGACATTGGTCGCTGTTTTCTCCACGTGCAGTTTGACTTCACCCTTGGTCAGGGACTCCCCGGTCTCGGGTTTCAGGATTTTTGCGATTACGACCGTCGCCGGCGCCGCCATGATGCTTGCCGAAAGCAGGTGCTTGGCATAAAAAATTCGCGCGGCTTCATCGGCGCCGCCCAGCATGGTGATGTAGGCTGCCAGTACGCCGCCGGCTATAGTCGCCATGCCGCCGACCATCATCGTGAACAACTCCGATTCGGTCATTCTCGCGATGTAAGGCCGCACGACCAGCGGCGCTTCGGTTTGGCCGACAAAAACGTTGGCGGCCACGGATAACGATTCTGCGCCGCTGATGCGCAGGACCTTGAGCATCACCCAGGCCATACCCTGGACGACTTTCTGCATGAAGCCTATGTGATAGAGCACCGCCATCAGGGAAGCAAAGAAAATAATCGTCGGCAGCACCTGGAAAGCGAAAATAAACCCGAGATTGGACGGGTCGGCCAGCGGTCCGAAGATAAAGGCTGCGCCGTCCATCGCAAAACTGATGACCTGGACGAAGATACGGCTGAGGCCTTCGAAAAACTGGCGCCCGCCGGGTACCAGAATCACGATCACGGCAAACAGCAACTGCAGGCCGATCCCGGATGCGACCAGTTTCCAGTCGATGACGCCGCGCTGCGATGAAAATACAACTGCGATACTGACCAGGACAGCAAGGCCGAACAAGCCGAAAGCAATGGTTCCCATGATCAAGTTCGCTCCCCGTTGAATTCTGTTTTATACACTAAATCCTGATATCCGCCCATTTTCGACCGGCCCACTGCGTGCCGCAATTGATTGCCTGCCCGGAGCGATATATGCCGTTGACGAGCCATACGCCGATTAAACCGAAGCCGAGAGCAGGCCCAACGAGGTAGGCCAGGGGAAGAAAGAACACCCACTGCCAGAGCAGGCTGATCCACATGCTGCGACGGGTGTCTCCCGCGCCGATCAGGGCGTTCATCAGGACCATGCCGGCGGTATCGAAACTGATGACCAGGGCCCATAAAACCATCGGCAGATAGGCCAGGTCGCGCGTTTCGGGATTGGTCAAAAAAACGCCCAGGATCGGGTTGGCCAGCGGAATCAGCAACAGGCTCATGATCAACCCGTAGGCGAAAGTCAGAGCCGCACAGTTCCAGCCCCACGTGGCGGCGTCTTCCACGTCTCCCCGTCCGAGTGCGTTGCCGACCAGGGTTGTGGCCGCCAGCGCAACACCGAATGCGGGCAGCATGGCCGTGATGTGAAACGTCATCAGGATATTCACCGCAGCGACTTCAGCCGTGCCAATCTGGCCCACGATCCACACCAGAGTGACGAGACCGGCGGAAAAAAACAGCTGCTGAAGGCTGCTGGGAAGAGACAGCTTGAACTGTTGCCAAAGCGTGCTGCGCGAAGGGATGCCCTGCAGGAAACCCCGGTTGCGTGTATGGCGCCAGGCAAAGAAAAAATACAGGGCAGTGCCGATGTACAGCGCGATGGTCGTGGCCAGTCCGGCCCCGAAAACCCCCAGTTCCGGCGCCCCGAGGTTACCGAAAATAAGCACCCAGTTCAGAAATATGTTTATGGCGTGCATGATCAGCAGGGTGCGCAGGTACACGCCGGTCATATGGATAGCGCTCCAGTACCCGCGGAACGAAAAATTCATCCCGACCGCGATCATGCTGGCAATTCGAATCTGCAGGTAGGGGATTCCCAGTTCCCGGACTTCGGCGTCACCGGTCAGAAACGTAAAGGCGTGGGGGGTCGCAAGGATGAGAATGATGCAAAGCGGCAGGCCGATCAGCAAAGCCAGCATAAGTCCGCCGTTGAGCGGGATCGCGGTCTCCGAGTCGCGGCCTTCACCCACTCTGCGGGCGGCCAGCGCCTGCACCCCGGCGGATAATCCAATGATGAACGAAATCGCGAGGTAGTTGGTGAAGCCGCCGATACCGGTCGCAGCCAGCGCGCTGTCGCCGAGGCGGCCAACCATGCCGATGTCGACCAGGTTCAAAACGTTCTGCGACATCATCCCGCCCATGATCGGCAGGGCAATTCCCCATACCAACGCGCGGCGTTTCCGGTCAGGGAACAGCCGGGCTGCTGCGGAAACGCGAGTTTTGATTGAATCAGCTGGCAAAAATGGTCGTTTCCCTGGTGGCTGCAAAAGCGATTTCGGGCCAGCGCTCCTCGGTCAGTTGCAGATTGACCCGGCTCGGCGCCAGGTAGACCAGTTGACCCGCGCCGTCCTCCGCCAGGTTGTTCTGTAATTGCCGGGTAAAGTCATCCAGCTTCTTGGAGTTTTCACTGCTCACCCAGCGCGCGGTTTGCACATTGACATTCTCGAATGTCGCCTCGACACCGTACTCGTTTTTCAGGCGATATGCCACGACATCGAACTGCAGGATTCCCACAGCGCCCAGGATGAGGTCGTTGCCGATGAAGGGTCTGAAAAACTGCGTCGCGCCTTCCTCCGAGAGCTGGGCAAGCCCTTTTTGCAACGCCTTGAGCTTCAGCGGGTCGCGTAACTGGGCCCGCCGAAACAGCTCCGGCGCGAAGTGTGGAATCCCGGTAAACTGCAGTGATTCACCTTCGGTAAACGTGTCGCCGATACTGATCGTGCCGTGATTGTGCAGACCGACAATGTCGCCCGGCCATGCATTTTCCACCTTCTCGCGGTCCTGCGCCATGAAAGTCAGCGCATTGGCCGCCTTGACGACCTTGCCCAGTCTGACATGCTGCATTTTCATACCGCTGGAAAAGCGGCCGGAACAGATCCGCATGAACGCCACGCGGTCACGGTGGGCCGGATCCATGTTCGCCTGGATTTTAAAGACAAAGCCGGTCAGGGCCGGTTCGTCGGGCGCTACGTCCCGGCTGACAGTCTCGCGGGGACCAGGGGGTGGCGCGTGGGTGACGAATGAGTCCAGCAGCGGCGTGACCCCGAAATTATTGATTGCGGAGCCAAAAAACACCGGTGTCTGCCGGCCGGCCAGGTATTCCCCTACGTCGAATTCGTGGCTGGCGCCCTGTACGAGTTCGATCTCATCACGCAGCTCAGCGGCGTCCGGCCCGAAACGGCTATCCAGCTCCGGGTTGTCGATGCCCTGAATGATCTCGGCTTTCTGGGTTTCGTAGTTCTTGCCGGACTCGTACAGGTGAACGGCATCGTCGAGCATGTGATAAACCCCTTTCAGGCGTTTGCCCATGCCGATCGGCCAGGTCACGGGGGCACACTGGATGCCCAGTACGGATTCGACTTCGTCGAGTAGTTCGATAGGCTCACGCCCTTCGCGGTCCAGCTTGTTGATGAAAGTGAAAATCGGTGTCTGGCGCAAGCGGCAGACTTCCATCAGGCGAATGGTGCGTTCCTCGACGCCTTTAGCGCAATCGATGACCATCAGGGCCGAATCCACCGCGGTCAGTGTGCGGTAGGTGTCTTCCGAAAAATCTGCGTGGCCCGGGGTATCCAAAAGGTTGACCACACGCCCGCCGTAATTGAACTGCATTACTGAAGAAGTGACGGAAATGCCGCGTTCCTTTTCCAGTTTCATCCAGTCGGAGGTCGCGTGCCGGGCCGCTTTCTTGGCCTTGACGGTTCCCGCCATCTTGATTGCTCCACCGAACAGCAGCAGCTTTTCGGTCAGCGTGGTCTTGCCGGCATCCGGGTGCGAGATAATCGCGAACGTGCGGCGTTTGGCAATTTCAGTGGTTAGTTCAGTCATGTCTGCAAAGCGGCAAAAAGCGCGCCATTTTAGCAGAATGTGGTCTTAATAGTTGCCTGGACTGCCTTGTAAAAGCTGATCCGCCCGCGGCACCAGCGGCTCGCCATCAGTTGCCCGGAACCTGAATGGCAGGGAAATCAGCTCCATGCCGATGTTCTGCTGAATGGCAAAGTGCAGATGCGGACCGGAGCTGAAACCGGTGTTTCCAGAGCGGGCAATTTTCTCGCCGGCCCGGATACGGGCGCCTGGCCGCACATTAACGCTGGCGAGATCGAGATGGGCGTACAGGGCCATGGTGCCGTCATCGTGCAGAATCCTGACATGGTTGGCTTTGTCGCCGAATTTTTCCAGGTTGGCGCCGCCGCGATTGAAGTCTTCCTCCACGTCCATCACGATGCCTGCGCGCGCCGCGTGAATGGGTGTGCCCACCGGCATGGCGATGTCGATAGCGTATTCACTGTCTGTGGTGGTGTGGGTTTTTACGCCCTGAAAGCCCTGGCTCACCGGAAACTGTTCCCCGTCCGCAAATGGCGGCAGCACTACGATATTGTCGACCGGCTGGCTGATAGGCCTTCCGGGTACCGAAGACATGCCAAGCCGGAACTGGTAACTGCGACCCGCGTCCAGCGGACCCAGCCCGACCAGGGTCCGTTCCTGCTGGCCCGGAACGATAAACCGGGCAGGCAATGGGGGTTCTGACAATACGTTTACGGCATCGAGCAGCTTGAGTTCTATCTCCACCGGCCCCCAGAAGTCATTGAATACGAGATAGACCGGGCTTTCCTTGCTGCCTTCCTGGCGCAGGCGGATTCTCGGCTCGGGCTCGCGTTCCATGTAAACCGTTTCGAATGGTACTTCTTCCGCCGGGGCGCGGTCGGTGAAATGCCAGATGCCGTTTTCGTCCTGGTATTTGTAAATATTCTTGGCGCCGGCAACCGCCGGCAGCAGAAGCAACAGGGCCGCCACTAAAAAGCCGGGCCAACGTCTGATACAGAGTACGTCCATGTTCATCATGTTCAACATTCAATCACATTTACGGCCAATCCGCCTCTGGAAGTTTCCTTGTAATGGCTTTTCATATCCGCGCCGGTGTCGCGCATGGTCTTGATGACTTTGTCCAGTGAGACGCGGTGCTTGCCGTCGCCCCGCGCAGCCATCCGTTGCGCGTTAATGGCTTTGACTGCGGCCATCGCATTGCGTTCGATGCACGGAATCTGAACCAGGCCGCCCACGGGATCACAGGTGAGCCCCAGGTTATGTTCCATTCCGATTTCCGCGGCATTTTCCACCTGGCTCAGGCTACCGCCCATTGCCGCCGTCAGTCCGCCGGCGGCCATTGAACAGGCGACGCCGACCTCACCCTGGCAACCGACTTCGGCGCCGGAAATCGAGGCATTCTTGATGTAGAGGATACCGATCGCGCCCGCGGTCAGCAGAAATTCCAGGATCCCTTGCTCGTTGGCGCCGGGGACGAATTCCATGTAATAGCGCATGACTGCCGGGATGATACCTGCTGCACCATTGGTCGGCGCGGTAACGACACGGCCGCCGGCGGCATTTTCCTCGTTCACGGCCAAAGCGTAAAGGTTGACCCAGTCCAGCGTGGATAGCGAGTCCGCGCCGGCAGCAGACTGCTCCAGTTCCCGGAACAGCCGGGGCGCCCGGCGGGCGACCCTCAAGCCCCCGGGGAGAGCGCCTTCCTGGTGGAATCCGCGGGCCATGCAAGTCATCATCGCATCCCGGATCTGCAGCAGGCCGGCCCGGACCTCGGTTTCGCTGCGCCACGTGCCCTCATTCGCCAGCATGATTTCAGATATACGCTTGCCTTCCTGTTCGCACAGGGCGAGCAGTTCGTCTCCGCTGCTGAAAGAGTAGGGCAACCTGGTTCGATCCGGAACGATGCGGTCTTCGGCTGCTTTGTTCTCGCTCACGACAAACCCGCCGCCAACGGAATAATAGTCACGCGACTCGAGCACGTTCCGGCTCGCATCCATCGCCTCGAAGCGCATGCCGTTCGGGTGATAGGGAAGGAGTTCCCGCTTGCGGAAAACCAAGTCTTTGGCTTCGTTGAAAGGAACAGCGTGCCGGCCGAGCAAGGCAATCTCCCGGTGTGCGGAAACCCGCTCCAATGCAGCGTCGATCAGATCAGGGTCGACCGTATCCGGCAGTTCGCCCTGCAGTCCCAGGATGACCGCCTTGTCCGTTCCGTGGCCCCTGCCTGTGTGCGCCAGTGAGCCGTAAAGACTGACGCGAACGCGGGCGGTGTGTTGCAACTGTCCATTTTCATTCAGCCGCTGGGCAAAAGTGCACGCGGCTTTCATCGGACCGACGGTATGCGAACTGGAAGGCCCGATACCAATCTTGAACAAATCAAATATGCTGACAGCCATGTTTTCGGGAACCCAACGCCTCGATATTCTCGATTGCGCGAGTTTAACCTGCCAGAATGTGCGAATGACAGCGATTGAGCCCTTCATTTTGTTTACCAGGCAAGACTGCCACCTGTGCGATGTGGCGGCCCGGATGCTGGACCAGGCAGAAATCGACTGGCAGGCGGTGGACATCGACAGCGACCCGGAGCTGGTGCGCCAATACGGAATTCACGTGCCGGTCGTGAGGCATCCCGCTTCGCGGCGGGAACTGTTTTTTCCTTTCGATGAAGGGCAGTTACTTCTTTTTACCGGGGTTAAACCATGAACCGGACCGTGAGCGCAGGCCTAGACCCGTTCCGGCCCGAACATGTCGCGCACGGAAGCAGCGAACTTCTGCACCGCCTCGCTGATGATAATGGCCAGTCCGGCAAAGAACTTTCGCGTGCGGTTTTCCGTCTCTTTCAGCGCAAAACCTATGATGATATACGCGGCAACGGCTGGAAGCGTCCAGAACAGCGTGAGCACGATGGCGGCCAGGCGAAATATCCAGGGCTCCTTGCCGGATTTGTCAGCCAGGGCCTTGCACACGCCAAAAACGATCGGCTGTCCGGGCCGGCCGTTCAGTGAATCGCGAATTTCGTTGATGACGTTGTCTGCAGACATGGTTTGCTCCCGGTTGACTCCTACCATTAATAATGCAGAATGCATGCCAGGCCGGCATGGGCCAGAAGTAAGGCCTGGAGGAATCGAGGGTTTCCGAAAACAGGTGAAATTTGCCAATCATCGGGCGAATTGACCATATAATTACGCACCATGAGGACTTCATCCACCGCCATAGCCTATCTCGACGCACCGCGTATGTTGCGCGCCTTGTCCGCGGGGATAGGCCACGTATTCCAGCGCCGGGAATACCTGAACCGCATCAATGTCTTTCCGGTACCGGACGGCGATACCGGCACCAACATGGCTTTCACGTTCAAAACGATCCTGGAAGCCACGGCCACATCCCCCGACGACCGGATCGATGACCTGTTGAATCACGTGGCCGATGCGGCACTGGATGGGGCGCGCGGTAATTCAGGCGCGATCATGGCGCAGTACCTGCATGGCTTCAGAGAGGCGGTCACGGGGCAGCAACTGTTGACTGCCGAGCGTTTCGCCCTGGCGGCGAAGGCGGGTGCCGCGGCAGCCTGGACCGCGATGTCCAAACCGGTTCCCGGAACGTTGCCCACCGTGCTGGAAGACTTTTCGCTGGAGCTGACCCGGCGCGTGGCCGAGGGCGTGAATGATATACAGGTGCTGTTCAAACACGGCCTGGAAAGGGCGCAGGTTTCCCTGGCGAATACGCCTAATCAGCTACCGGTGCTGAAGCAGGCCGGGGTAGTCGATGCAGGCGGACAGGGGTTCGTTGATCTGCTTGATGGCATTTGGGCCTATATCGTCAGCGGCGAGGTGGACAGCACGGTTGCTGATTTGCAGCACGATCTGACGGGTAATATCCAGGAATTCGACGTCGGCGAGCACCGTTTTTGCACCGAGTGCGTGGTCGAGGGAGAGCACATCGACCGGAATGCCGTGATGACGCGGCTGGAGGGGCTGGATTCCAGTTCGCTGGTCGTGGCCGGCGGGCAGAAGCGGGTGCGGGTGCACATTCACGTGAACAACCCCGCCGAAGTGTTCCTGGTCTGTGAAGAGTTCGGCCAGATCAAACAGCAGAAGGCGGACGACATGGAGCGTCAGCACGGTTTGCTGGACCACGCGGGTGAAGTCGCGGTCGTGACCGATTCCGGTGCGGACATACCCTCCGATGAAGTGGAACGGCTGGGGATTCACGTGGTGCCGGTGCGGCTGAGTTTCGGCGCCACGGAGTACCTGGACGGTGTCTCGCTGACCCCGGAGGACTTTTACCGCCTGCTGTCCGAATCCGAGGAAGCTCCTCTGACATCGCAGCCGCCGTCGCAGGATTTCTCACGTGTTTACTCGCTGCTGACATCCCACGGTTACGGGGTGATTTCAGTAGGGCTTTCAGAGCATCTCAGCGGCACCACGGCAGCCGCGCAACAGGCCGCAAGCCACATAGAAAATGGTGAAGTGCGCGTCATCGACAGCCTCAGCGCAACGGCGGGCCAGGGTCTGCTGGCCATGGCTGCGGCCGAGGCTGCTCTGAAAGGCTGGTCTCTGACGCGGGTTGAGTCGTTGGTGAGGGAACTGATTCCAAGGACCCGCGTATTTGCCGTGGCGGATGACCTGACCTGGTCCGTAAAAGGGGGAAGAGTCCCCGCGTGGGTCAAGCGGATCGCGGACTTTTTACACGTCAATCCGATACTCACGGCCAGCCCGGAAGGCAAAATGGGCCTGAGCGGCTTTCACATAGGAAGCGGAGCCAATCCAGCGAAACTGGCGCGGACCCTGGTCAGCAAGATGGAAGACGATACGATGTACCGGGTCATGGTGGCGCACGCCAATAATGAAACCGGAGCCACCCAGGTGAGGCACGAGATCCTTGAACAGCATACAAAAATCCACTCCTGTCACATCACGGATGCAGGGCCGGCGCTGGGTGTTCATTTCGGGCCGGGCGGCCTGATCGCGGGCTTCACGCCGCGCCTCAGCACCTCGACATGACGTCTCTCAATCCACAACGTTTGAAATTGCGGTAATGTGGTTCCGATGACTGTGCTGATAATCAAGGCGCTTCTGGCTTATTTGCTGGGTTCGGTTTCCGGCAGCATGGTGATCGGCACTTTGCGGCACGTGGATATCCGGAAAAGCGGGAGCGGCAATGCCGGCGGCACCAACGCCTTTCGCACCCAGGGCCTGTGGTTTGCGCTCGGCGTGGTGGTGATCGACGTCGGCAAGGGCTTCCTGGCCGCCTGGCTGTTGCCACAACTTCAGTTCGCATTGCCGGGTGAATCCTTCACTCGGGAAATCCAGATGCTGGTGTGCGGATTTGCGGCCGTAGTCGGGCACTGTTATCCGGTTTGGTACGGTTTTCGCGGCGGCAAAGGCGCGGCAACGGCCGTGGGCGCGCTGATCGCGATTCAGCCCATGGTGATTCCGCCGATGCTTTTGACCTGGTTGCTGGTGTTGATGCTGACCGGCTGGGTGGGATTGGGCACAATGCTCGCCGCGCTTGGCGTGGTCCCGGTTTTGATCTGGCTGCAGGCGTCGCCGGCGACGGTCTGGTTCGGGGTCTTGCTGGCTGCCTTCATCGTGCTGATGCACCGCTCCAATATCGTGAATATGCTGAACGGGACCGAGTACAGGTTTCAGCGCATTCGCATCGTCAACTGGTTCCGCTAGTTCGTTAGCGATGAACGCAATGGCTCCGGATCAACTCGATGCTGACCTGATCCGTTCATTTATGCCCGGCGCCGCACTGGAAAAGTTGCAGCACATCACCTTGCTGCAGGAAGTCGACTCGACCAATACCGCCTTATTGCGGCTGCCCGGCGAGCAGCAACATGCCCACGCCGTTATGGCGGAACATCAAACCGGCGGCCGCGGGCGCAGGACGCGCAGTTGGCACTCTCCGCCCGGGGGCAACATCTATCTCAGCCTTGGCTGGTGGTTCAACGAAAATGACAAGCCGCTGTCGACGCTACCGCTGATTGCGGCCGTGGCTGTCTGCCGGGCGCTAAGCCGCAGCGGACTGAGCGGGCATGGCATCAAGTGGCCCAACGATATCCTGGTCGATGGCCGGAAACTGGCAGGAATCCTGGTGGAGCTGCAGTCCGCCGCCAGCGGTCCCGCGTTGGCCGTTGTCGGAATTGGCCTCAATGTCCGCATGCCTGCGGCAGAAACGGATGAATTGGCGGCTGCGATCGACCGGCCCTGGACTGACCTGGCTTCCGCGCCGGGATTGGCCCATAAAGACATCAGCCGCAACCAATTGGCCGCATGGTTGCTCGAAGAGCTGCCACAGGCGCTGGAAACCTTTCAGTCTGAAGGCTTCGAGGCATTCAAAAGCGACTGGCTGGATCTGGACTTGCTGCACGGCAGAAACATCCGGGTGGAGCAGGGCAACAGGGAAATTGCCGGCCGGGCACGCGGTGTGGATCACGATGGCGGCCTGCTGCTTGAGACGTCGCCGTCCGTGGTGCGGGTTTTCCACTCCGGTGAAGTGAGCGTGCATCATGGCTGAGCGCACCCTGTTAATAGACCAGGGTAATACGCGGCTCAAATGGGTCGTGGCCATGGACGGCAAAATCGACAAGAAGAGCGCCGGGCGGGGTGACTTCGAGGCGTTTGCAGAGGCCTGCCGGTCGGACGCGTTCAAACAGCCGGCCCAGGTGTTGTTTTCCAGCGTTGCGGGCAGCGAGGCGGCTCAGGAACTGGCCGATTTCTGTGCATCACAGTGGCAGTTGAAAGCACGCCAATTGCTGGCAACGAGTCGCAGTGGGCCTGTGCGCAACGGCTATACGAAGCCGGATGAACTAGGCGTCGACCGCTGGCTGGCCATCGTCGGCGCGGTGGCTCATTACGGTAAGCCGGTGGTGGTATGGGACCTGGGAACCGCCAGCACGCTGGACGCCGTTGACGAAACCGGGCGGCACATTGGCGGCATGATCTATCCAGGTCCTGCGACGATGCTGCGATCCCTACTCCGGAACACGAAACTCAGGGTGCCCAGTGACCTGACCGGGGCCTCAATCGAGGCGGGCCTTTCAACGCGGGCTTGCATTCGCAACGGCGTACTGGCGGCGCAGGTCGGCGCACTCAACCAATTCCTGCGCAGCACGTGGGATACAAACACAACGCGGCCAAAGCTGATCGTGACCGGAGGCGGAGCGGACGACATATTGCCGATGCTCGATTTTGAGTGCATTCCCGACCCCTGGCTGGTGTTCAGGGGAATGTTGGCCCGCTAAATGTTGGCCGGGGTATTCGCTAACGGCGCCAGTTGGTTTAGAATACGCACCCCGCGAAGTACAAATGCCGGTATAGCTCAGTTGGTAGAGCAACTGATTTGTATTCAGTAGGTCCCGAGTTCGAATCTTGGTGCCGGCACCATCATTATTTCTCTCCAAACCCGCCGCAGTGCTCGTGAGGCACGGCAAACTGTTTACAATAAGCCTGGCCAAAGGGAGCTTCCCGGCGGCAGGATTGAAGAGAGATAGTCAATGAGTGAACGTGTCCATCAGGCTACTGTTCCAGTCGTTCCGGCACCCTGGCGCCTTCGGGGTGAAGGCTACTTGTTCCTGTATCACTTCGCCAGGGATTGGCTGCTCGATCATGGGGCGATCCCGCCTCAATTGGTATCCCGCTTTGACGGCGGGCTTGGGGCGCTGATGCTGGTCGATTACCAGTCCGGCACGGCCGAACCTTACCGGGAATTACTGTTCATTCCGGGGAAATTCCGGTGGGGTCGGCTGACCCGGCACTGCATCAGCGAAATCGTGGTGTCCACCGAGCAGAGTGTTCAAAGCGGCCGGACGAACTGGGCCATCCCAAAACGTCTGGCGCAATTTGAATGGGAGGAAAGTGGGCCGCGCAGTACGAAGATTGAGGTTTCAGAACAGGGACAGACCCGCTTCAGCGCCAAGTTGCGCCACCATGCAATACCGATGCCCATGCACACAGCCCTGCTGCCGATGCCACTGGCTCAGCCCAATGGTGCAGAATTATTGCTGACGGCCTATTCCGGCCGTGGTGTGGCATATCCGGCCCGCATTGAATCGCTCACCATTCACGGTAATCAATTGCCGCCATTGCAACAGTTGAAACCGATTGTCGGGTTCAAGGTCAAGCCGTTCCGTCTGCGATTCCCTGTTGCCGGGCGTCAACGCCTGGAAGAACCAAGCCCGGCGTTGTGGGCCCGGTACTGAGAAGTCAAAATTGTGCTGCTTATCAGCAGTTTATGATTTTATTGGTGGGCGATACTGGGCTTGAACCAGTGACCTCTGCAATGTGACTGCAGCGCTCTCCCAACTGAGCTAATCGCCCCCAGGGGCCAGGCGGTGAAACCGCTATGGGGCGTTTAAGGTACTTATTTCGTCCCCTTTCGTCAACTGGCATGATGATTGGATATTATTAGTGCATGAAACGTCTTCCTCTTCTATTGCTGGCACTGATGGCGGCCCTGTTTTTCATTACCCTGAACCGGCCCGAGGCCTGGGCGGGCTGGCTGCACGCTTTTTCCGAGGCCGGCATGGTGGGCGCCTTCGCCGACTGGTTTGCCGTGGTGGCGCTGTTTCGCCATCCGATGGGCCTGCCGATTCCGCATACGGCGATCATCCCGAGGCGCAAGAATGAAATCGGCGACAATCTGGCACGTTTCGTGGCTGAGCATTTTCTGCACCCGGAGGTCGTGCGGGCCAAGCTCCTGTCGACCAATCTGGCTGGAAAGACCTCGGAATGGCTGAAATCGCCAGCCGGGCATGAACGTGTGCTCGACCTGGGACAGAGAACAGCCCGCTGGCTGCTCGAGGCGCTGCATGAGGAACGGGTTCGAGATTTCATGGTGCGCCTGGGCAGCCGGCAGTTGGCCGAGGTCAACCTTGCGCCGCTGCTCGGCCGCACGCTGGACTGGCTGGTGCAGGACGGCCGCCACCAGGAGGTACTGACCCAATCGCTGCGCTTTGCGCTGGTGATGCTGCACGACAACCGGGACTTGATCCGGGGCAATGTGCAGCGCGGCAGTCCCTGGTGGATGCCCGGCTTTGTCGATGACCGGATCCTGGTGCAGATGCTGGACCGGATCGAAACGCTTCTGCTGGAAATGTCTCTGGACCCGGACCATCCGATGCGCGGCGACTTCAATCGCTGGATGGTGCACTGGGCCAGTGAACTGCGGCATTCTCCCGATTACCGCGAATGGGGCGACCAGATCAAACAGGGGCTGGTTGAAAACGAAGGCCTGCAGGACTACCTTTCCGGCCTGTGGGGCGACCTTGTCGACGGCCTGCGAACGGACCTGGAAGATCCGGAGTCGGAACTCAGCGGTCAGCTGAGTAGCCTGATCACCGGCCTGGCGGATGAACTGGAGCAGGATGAGGAAATGCAGGAATGGGTCAACGCCTGGCTGGTCGATTCCGCCGTCGCACTGGTGGACAGCAACCGGGACTCCATTGCGAGCCTGATCAGCGACACGGTGCGCAGCTGGGACGCCGACGAAACCAGCCAGCGGATCGAGCAGGCCATCGGCCGGGACCTTCAGTTCATCCGCATCAACGGCACCCTGGTCGGCGGGCTGGTCGGACTGGTGATCCACGCCATTAAAATCCTGTAAGAGGGTTTTTTCGCTATGACACTTCGAGCCCGGTGAGCAACTGGATACCCGTTAACCGGACACGTTCGAGACATCCCTGTGCACTAATCGGCTGTTCCCGACAGCCGATTGTCCCGTTAACGGGTATCCAGCCGCGCACCTTTCACAGATGCGAACCCAATTGCGCGGAATGGGCGGGGAGGGAGGGGCTTTCCCCTGCTGCGGACCTTCGGCTGTCTGGAACAGCCGAAGAGCGCCCATGGAAGGCTTGAGCGTGTCCGAAGCAGGGGAAAGTCGCTCCCGACTGGGTTGTCGGTCAAATGCGCTACTACGTCGATTCGAAGCGGTTCTCGCGGCGGTTCTTGCGCACGTGCTTCGGATCCCAGACTTTACCGTTCATTGCGATGTAAGCCCCCGGCGGTAGCGACTGCACCGCCCCAACCGCGCAACCGATGTTGAAAATGGCGTCGGAGTCCCGGAAACGGGCCGGGTTCAGAGCGCCGGTCAGTACTATAGTGCGGTCTTGGAAATCGTCCAGAACATTGGCCGTATCGACCATGGTGTCGGTGCCGTGTGTAATCAGGATATGGCTGGCGTCTGACGCTTCGACCGTCGCGTGGATCAGCTTTCGCTCCTTGTCACCAATGTGCAGGCTGTCCTTGCGCATCAGGGCAATGCACTCAAAATCAAAGGCGACGTGCATGGCATGCAGAATCTGGCTGATTTGCGGTTCACCGATCTGGTAATCGCTCTTGTCGTCAAAGTAGATTTTGTCGATAGTGCCGCCGGTCGTGATGATGAGCAGTTTTGATATCATTCGCGTAGTATATCCCGCCAGGAGTCATGGAAAGCAGCGGCATTATTATCGTGAGCGGTGTCAGTTTCAAATCAATTTTTCGATCAGCGGGCAACGGTCTGCTTTGGCGCGTGCTGATTGCTTTGTTCTGTTTTCCGTTTGGAATCGCTTCAGCCCAGGCACCGGATGCGGACAAGGCGCCGCAGGAGGCGTCGATCACGGATACAGTGCTTGAACCAATGCCGGTGATTGCGGTGGCGGATTTGCCGCAGCTCGACCACCTGGCAGCGGCTTTGGCCGCTTCCGATTCGCGTTTGGACACCCTGATCACCCTGGTCGTGGTGGCAAAATTGCTGGATTACGGCGTTGCCGGCGACTCTGCAGGAATCCCTGCCCTCGAGGCCCGATTCCTGGATGAACGGGCCTGGCTGAAACGCCTGGCCAGCCGCTACACAGATCTGCCGGTGCGGGGGACGCAGCTCGATCCGGCGGCCTGGTTTGTTCTCGGTGAGTTGGAGCAGCACCGCATCACGTCCGATGCGGCCGTTTCACCGCTGGGGCCGGAACATGAAAGCCTGATGCGGCAGTTGTTTGACCGCAACGACGAACGCCTCGCTGCCTCGATTCTTCCCGAAGTGCTGCACACCACCGAAATACGCGCCATGGCGCTGTGGGCCGGCTTGCTGGAGACCGCTGCAGCCAGTGAAACGATGCTCGCCGTTGTGTCGAACTTGTACGCCGACTGGTTCGCCTCGTGGATCAGTGCGGAGGCATCCCTGGCGGAGGCGACGGCGGAACAAAGGATATCAACCCCGCAACCGGACTCCGCAGAAGAGCGGGATATCATCGTGTCGGCGATTGAGCGCCTGTACGCACTGGTGGGTTCAACGGTGCTTTCGGGGCCGGTGGATGAGCGTGGATTAGAGAAGTTGCGGTACGAACTTCTTACAGCGCTGCCGGCGCTGGACGCAATTCAGGCGCGTGATGCCGTCTACCTGCTTGTCCTTGCCACGGCGGTTGACGAATTGAACGAAGAAAAGTACCTGGCTTTCACGGGGTCATTACTGTGGGTGGTCACGGATTTGTTGCTGAACGAGCCGGGCCCAACGGTGATTTCGGCCGAATCTGAATTGGAGCTCCAGGCCGGCACGGAAGCAGGCGTTGCGGGACTGGAACCGGGCGCTGCGTTGGAGCCGGAGCCTGGACCGGAACCCGGATCGCAGGTTCCGCGTTTTCTGACGGAAATTCTACCCTGGCTATCGAACATGTATTCCGGTGAGTTTTCAGACGTCGATCCCCGCCTTAATGCGAGCCTTGCCGCGGTGTTCGACGCCGCCCAGTATCTGCAGGCCGGGCAACAGGACCCGGACCGCCTGGTTGCCCTCAGGCGGGGTATTGGCGATGCAGTCGCGCAGATGTTGCTGCAGATTCCCGAAATGAATTATTACTTCGATCAGCCGGTGCGCAGGCGCATCGCCGAAGAGATCAATATCTGCACCAGTATCGCCGCCAACAAGGATGCACAGGGGTTGGCCAGGTTGACGCGCGAGCAGTTTGACGGCTGTCTGCAGAGCCTGGTTGAAATGTCCGAAGTCCTGGTGGGTAAGGAGGAACTGTCCGGAGATTCTGACGGGCCTTTCGGCGTTGAGCAGTTGCGAAGAGAGCTGATGATGCCGTCCTGGCAGCGGATCAACTTCACTCTGGGTTACCTGCATGACCGCTTTCCCACGGCCTGCGAACTGCCTGCAAATCCCTTACCCAATTCGCTGGAATGGTCCGGACTGGCCACGATGATCACCTGGTTTGCGCGCCAGGCGCCGGTGTACTTTCAAACGCCGGAAAACGAGGCGCTCGTTCTTCGCATGCGCCAGCAGGGCATGGACTTGCTGCAGGAAATGATGCAGCAGGTTGACTGCATCAGCGGCCACGGTGGCGGGATAAATGATCCGGTGGTTCGCGGGCTTGCGGATTACCGGCTTGCGCTGGATAACCTTGTGGCGGGGATTCGCGAGGCTGAGCTCGAGTTTCGCGCGGACCGGCTGAAGCCTGGCGCCGATGTCGTACTGCATGGAGACGCTGCACAAAGCACTGCCTACCGTACCGAGGAGTTGGTCATTGGGCCGTGCAACCCCGAACAGGTGTGTGAAATGAACGACGAGCTCGAGGCTACCCGTGCTCTGATCGGCCTGTTTCCGGACCCGTACCTGATCGCTGACCAGACCGGAATGGGTAGTATTGAAATATGTTATGACAACATGCAGTGGGTGAATCGCCGGGCTGAACCCGTGCGGCCGGAAGATACCTACGTAGCCAATTATTTCGGGCAGTTGAGCTTCGATCTGGTCGGCCGTTACCGCGAAAAAGACGAGCTGGCGGACGTATTTGGATTTAATTTCGTCAGCCCTGACGAGTCCCACTACCTGTTTGCAGCTGCGACCGATGAAGTTCTTGCCGACAGCTGTCCGACTGAGTGGGTAGGCTCGCGGATCGTCACCGAGCTGTCTAATTCCAAAGCCGCTTTTGTGGTTCCAAACCGTTTGACTTACCTGTCCGCGATCAGGACCAGGCCCTCTGAAATCATTAATTTGAACTGGAGCCGGGGATCGGAATGGCGGGATTGGTTCGTGACCGGGCTGGGCGTCACTTCTTATGAGTATGTGCCGGACGAAACAATAGCCGGCCGCGTTAATCAGCACCTGCAATCGATTTACCAGGCTGAACAATCCGCCGTTTACGCCGCTTTGCTCCGGCCCCAGTTGCGCAACGGCGGCAATGATGACGAGACACTACTGGTCCTGCAGGAAGAGTTGACCGCTCGCAAAGCGCTGGTACGTTCGTATATCAATCTTTTCTATCCGAGCCTGATGGTCGACTCCGACGAAATTCGCGGCGCGCTGGAAGGCAACGGAGCGCTGCTGGATACGGTCGTGCTGCGCCGGTTTCGCGAAGCCAACGTGGCCGTTGCCTCAATCAGCGATATCGGCCAGTCCAGGCTGGAAGAATTCCGTTCCGACTGGAACCGTCAACCGGACGTCTTGCGCCGGTCGGGCGCCATTTCCAGCGGTGTCGCCCATGCGATCATTCGTCTCAATGCGCTTTACACCGAGTTTTTTATCAGCCCGTCGGAATCAGCGGAGCCTATGAACCCGGTCGTCTCAAGCGACTGAATTTCAACAAACTGCCGACATATACCGTGACCAGAATGATCTGAGCCAGAGCTGGAATGCGCTGATCCGGATTGCTCCAGGCTTCCATTACGCCGATGATCAGGTACAGGATGACCAGGTAGCCAGCCCAGGTCATCGAGCGCAAAGAACCTGCCAGAAGCCCCTTCAGCGGCAACAGCAAGGGCGCAACAGCGATTGCCGCCAGTAGCCAGCTTTGGTTACCCGCCGGCTGCGGCAACAACCCGTGCCACAGCAGTTGCAGCCCGGCGAGGGCCAGGTAACATGCAGTCAGCAGGCCGCGGCTGTTCAGAGGATTTCCAGCACAGCTTCAGGCGGGCGTCCAAGCGCCGCCCGGCCGTTGGCCAGCACGATGGGCCGTTCGATCAGTTTGGGGTGCGCTGTCATCGCGGTGATCAGCGCCTGTTCGCTGAGTGACTCGTCGGACAGGCCAAGCTCGCGGTACTCCGGTTCGCCCTTGCGCAGAAGTCCCCGTGCGGTGATATCCAGTTTGCCGAGGATGGATCTCAATTCGGCAGCTTCCGGCGGACTGTCCAGGTAGAGTGTGATTTCCGGTTCAAGCCCTCTTTCCTGCAGCAGGGCGAGGGTTGCCCGCGACTTGGAGCAACGCGGATTATGAAAGATTCTGATGGTCATGGCGACTCTCTTGGTTAGAATGGTGGTTCAGGCGTTGCGTGCATTCTATGCAGAGAAACAGGCAGCGTAAACAGTTGGACAGGTGACGATGACTGACGAAAATCAACCAACGCTGGATATCAAGCAGCATGCAACGCGGGCACAACGGCTGGCGCGTCATGTGTGGAAGCATTTTCAGGAAGACCGCTGCCTGGAGGAAGCGGCATCGCTGAGCTACACCAGCCTGCTGGCCATGGTGCCGTTGCTGGCCGTTGTCTTCGGTATCATTTCAGCATTTCCGGTTTTCAACGAGTGGTCGTCAAACCTGCAGGATTTCATTTTTGACAACCTGTTGCCTACCGCGGGCGAGCAAATCGTTCCGTATATCAATACCTTCCTGGACAGTATCAGCAGCCTCACTTTACCGGGCACGATCCTGCTGATCGTAACGGCCCTGATGCTGATGATACGTATCGAGGTGGCCTTGAACCGTATCTGGCGCGTTGACAGGAACCGGACCCTGGTCAATCGCATCACCATGTATTGGGCGGTGCTAACCCTCGGGCCGATCCTGATTGCAGCCGCCGTCGCGCTCAGCGCAAGCAAAGTGCTCGGAGTACTCGGCATGGAGGGCGGTGTTCCACCCGGCCTTTACCGAATGGGTATTTTCTTCCTGTCCTGGCTCGTGTTTTCGTTGTTTTTCCTGCTGGTGCCTAACCGGCGCGTACGTATCAAGCATGCGCTGGCCGGCGCCTTTCTCAGCACGGTGCTGTTTGAAGTGGCCAAAGCAGGCTTCGTCGCCTATGTCAGCAACGCCAATTACAAAGTAATTTACGGCGCCTTGGCCACCATACCGATATTCCTGTTCTGGCTTTATATTGTTTGGAACGTCGTGCTGTTCGGCGCTTCCCTGGCCGCATCGCTGACCACTTTTTCAGATTTTCGCAAGTACGACACGGACTGGCCCAAACGCTGGGAGTTCCAGCTTGCCTTTCGCCTGGTCGGACATCTATGGAAAGCCCAGCGCGAAGGCAATTCGCTTTCCGACGGTGATCTGCTCGAACTTGAAATCCACGCGAGCGAGATCCAGATAGTGCACCTGATGTCGCAAATGGATCGCCAACGCATCGTCAACAAAGACGAGGTAGGCAACTGGCTGTTGGCGCGCGACCTGGGTGAACTGACGCTGGGCGAGCTTTACAACATGGGGGACTACATCCTTCCGCTGGATGAAGTTGATCAACTGCCCAGGGATACCGATTGGGACAGAACATTCGTGGCCGGTCTGGCGAATATTCGCGAGAAGGGACAGGGCGATTGGGAATGTTCACTCAAAAGCATGTATTTGCGTAACGATTGAACAAGGATAAACGTATGAAAAAATTCCTGATATGGGCCGCACTGTCCCTGTGGATGGTGG
>JABDLD010000026.1 GCA_013001885.1 Lysobacterales bacterium | reverse complement strand
GGTCCAGGTCCCGTCGCCCGCCACTGCCACTTCGACCACGGCGGCTATGTAGCTGAGGAAGCTATACTGGGCGGCGATTCCGAGCCCGTGGCCTGCAGGAAGTTTTCGCCCCCATTCCGCTTTTTCAGTGACCCGTTCGATCACGTTGCGCAAACGGCCGGTTTCAAACGGGTAATTTTCCGTCGCTTCCACACCAAAAGCGGTGAAATCCAGGCTGCGATCCGGGCCAAGCAACTCGAGCAGATTGGCTTTCGGGTCCAGGCCCCGGGCGTGTGCGATCTCATCCGTAAATGAATTCACCCCGAAAGACTGGAAGATATTGCAGACCGAGCGCAGCCAGCCGATCCGGACTTTCGAATCGGCCGCACCGGTCTCGACGCTGATGTTCGAAATGTCGTAAGGCAGGTTGGTGGCGCCCATGCCGGTTTCCAGCGGCGCAGCCTGGTTTACCGAGGGGTCGAAAGTAGACATGATGCTGGGGTAGGCCAGGCGATGGCGCCAACCCGTCAGGTTGCCGTTTTCGTCCAGGCCGGCCGCCAGGCCCTGGGCGCTGACGGTGTGGTAGTAATCGTGCCTGATGTCGTCTTCACGGCTCCACTGCACCAGAACCGGTGCGCCGAGCTGCTTCGAGAGCCGTACGGCTTCCTCGACAAAATCGCATTTGGATTTTCGACCGAACGCGCCGCCAAGCAAGGTCACGTTGATCCGGATCTGCTCAGGTTTGAGGCCGGTCACGCTCTCAACCATAGGAATCAGGGATTGCGGATTCTGGGTTGGCGCCCAGACTTCACAGAAATCGGCAGTGACCGAGGCAACGGCGGCGGGCGGTTCCATCGAGGCGTGCGCCAGATGCGGTGCATAGTATTCCGCTTCCAGCGTGCTGGCGGCGCTTGCCAGGGCAGCGTCGGTGTCACCCTGCTGCCGGACCGCTGTGCCCGGTTGCCGAACCGTTTCGAGCAGGGCCTGTTTGAAAGTCGCGGAATCGTAATCGGCATTGGCTCCGTCTTCCCACTCGATCGATAACAGGTCACGCCCACGCAGGGCGGCCCAGCTGTTGCTGGCAATTACGGCTATTCCGCCCAGGGCTTTGAATAGTGCGGGAGCCTCAGCCGCGGGCAGCTCCACGACCTGCTCAACGCCGGCCAGCGCGAGCGTTTTGTCCGCATTAAAACTTTTAACCTTACCGAAAACTACTGGAGGTCGGGCGATGGCCGCGAACTTCATCCCCGGAATGCGAGTGTCGGCGCCGTAATTAGCGCTGCCGTGGGTCATGTCGTGCATGTCCACGATCGGCAGAGGCTTGCCGATGTACCGGAATTGATCCGGTGACTTGAGCCTGAGCGTTTCCGGTTCCGGAACAGGAAGTTCCGCGGCGCCGGCAACCAGGTCTTTAAAATCCAGGACTTGTCCGCTGGGATCATGCACCACGGTGTGCAACTCGGCGCGGCACTCGGAAACATCCACGCCCCACTGCTGCGCGGCAGATTGTTCCAGTAGCGTACGGACGGTAGCGCCCGCCTCGCGCATGCGCTGCATGAAACCCCGAACCGACCAGGAACCGTCTGTATTCTGGTCTCCGTATTTTGCGTCGCCGGTCGCCTGTTCCACGACCACGCGGTTCCAGTCGGCCTCCATCTCGTCGGCCAACACCGCCGGAAGCCCGGTGCGAATACCCTGCCCCATCTCACTACGGTGCGAAATGATGTGCAGGGTGCCCTCAGCGTCAAAACTGACGTAGACATCCGGCGACCATGGCTTGCCGGCAACAGGCTGTGCAATTCCCGGCACTTTCTCTTTTCCGCAGCCGAACAGGGAGACGCCGAGCACGAACACGCCGCCGGTTTTCAGGAAGTCCCTGCGGTTGACCTGGCGTATGTTTTTCATGACTGGCCTCCTGCGGCTGACTTGATCGCTGCTCGGATGCGCTGGTAGGTGCCGCAACGGCAGATGACCCCGCTCATGGCGTCATCGATCTGCTTATCGTCCGGGTTCGGGTTTTCAGCCAGCAGCGCAGCAGCCTGCATAATCTGTCCTGACTGGCAATATCCGCACTGCGGCACGTTTTGTTCGGCCCAGGCAATTTGTAGTGGATGGTCACCGCCGGCGCCCAGCGCTTCGATCGTGGTGATTTCAGCGCCGTCCATGCGGCCGATCGGCACGCTGCAGGAACGGATCGCCTGACCGTTCAGATGCACGGTACAGGCTCCGCACAAACCCTTGCCGCAGCCAAACTTGGTGCCGGTCAGCGTGAGCAGGTCCCGAAGATACCAGAGCAGCGGCATGTCACCGTCGCCGTCGAATTGCCGGGTTTCTCCATTAACCGTGAACGTGATCATGCCGAATTACTCCAGTGGTAGAGGGTGCGGTCCGGGAAACTCCCGGCAACACTTTGCCAAAAAGGAGACTTATTATCTGGTGTCAGAAGCAAAAGCGCAAAACAGACTGTCGTGCGCCCATTCCGGATCAGCGGCGGACCTGGCTTTCCATCAGGATCAGCATCATCAACAATTCGGTGTTGCGCATCATGGCCTGATCCTCGTAGCGGCTGCCGGTCTGTTCGTTCATGATTTGCGCCGACTCGACACGCCGCCTGATCAGATCGTCATCCACATCCTCGTTGAACATGCGCTGGTAGGCATCCAGCCTGCCGCCGAGGTCAATGATCGCCTGGTTCGTAATCGAGGCCAGCTTCTCCTGGAATTCGTTGTACTCCATCATGTTCCTGAGGTAAATCGTCTGGTCCCGAAAGTTCTCCAGCAGCCTGGGCCGTTCCGGATCGTCAATCACTTCAGAGTACTCGATACTGTCAGCAATCGAGTTGCGGATGATAATCGCGTCCGCGGCGATGGCGTTGACGTCCACCATGCTGATCAGGATCGGATTGGCCTGCACAATGGCCGTCATTCGCTCCTCTATTTCAGCCCGGTGCTGCTGCGCAAAACGGATCATCTGCGCCGCATTGTCCAACAGGGTATCCGGGTTGACGATGCGCACCAGCGGAGTCACAAAGTCATCCAGTTTCAGGTTCGCCCGCTCCTGCACCGCCGCATTGTCTGCCTCCAGCAGCGCCAGCAGCTGTGGATCCACCCCGCCGGCAACCAGCATCAGCAGGCTGAGCTGGCGGTATTGTTCACCCGGAGTGAGTCCTTCGATCGACTCGAAATCAAAATCGGCATGCCCTGCGGACACGACGGTCAGCAGCATACAAAGGATCAGTTTTTTAAACAGTCTGCGCATACAGGTTCAATTTTAAAAGCTCAAACGCCGCAATTCATCGGCCGCTCCTCCTCCGACATCTTTTCCGGCCCTGAATTCCCTGATCCGGCTGCGGCTGCCGGGTTCCTCGACCAGTACCACGCCGTTGGGCACGCCCCGATCAAAATCGCCTTCGAAATAAAAAGCCCCGGTTTCCCTCGAGTAGCGGGCGATCATTCCCCCCGTGCCCGAAGCCATCCCGCTGGCAGCGGTACCCAGGTACTCGAGTGAATTGCCGGTCTCATCCCGGATCACACCGTAACCCCGTTCGTGCGCGAGACCTTCACGGCAAGTTCCGTACCAGCGGCCCGCAGCGGTAAAACCCGGATGGCGGAACACGCAGTTGTCCCGGTACTGGCCCTGCAGTGAGCGGACCCGCGCCTGGTAAAGGGTCAGGGTTTTATTTCTGAATTCGGCAAACCCAATCGCTGAAATACGCTCCTTGGATTCCAGCCATTCCATCTGCACCGATATCTGGCGCTCGAGCGCAGGGGCGATCAGCGCCAGGAAATGCTCGGACATCTGGGCGGACTCGGCTCGCGTTTCCAGCGTCGAGCTCATGGCCCAGAGGGAACCCAGCACCAGGATGCCGCTGAAACTCTGCAGCGCGATGCCGCCGACGGCGCCCGAAGCGGTTGCGGCATAAAGCGATCCGACCAGCGCCAGTGCAGCGACCGCCGTGGTCACATTGGCCTTGCGTGCCGCCGTGCGCCGGTTTTCCAGCAGTCTGTATTCTCCTTCGATCATCTGCCGCATCTTGCCGCCGTAATCGCCCAGGTACGTGCCGTCGTAAATACTCAAAGACTGCGCGGCGATGAACTTGCGCTCCGCCTCGATCAGGGCTTCGGCCAACTGCAGGCGGGAACGGACGCTTTCGCCACCCGACCGGGCCAGGAACGCGACCGCCAGCTCAGGATCGAAGCGCGCCAGGGCGTTCTGCCTTGCAAAAAAGGTAGCCCGGTCATGACTTACTTCGTTCAGGGCGCGGGTAATCCGTGCAGCGGCGCCCTTGACAAAACTTTCTGCGAAAGGATCCACGGTGAAATTCTCAGAAAGGCTTTCCAGCAGGGCGCCGTCCATCTGGATCTTTTCGACCGGATATTCCTCCACCGCCAGCACCTGCAAACGCGAACTGCCGACTGCCTTCACCGGCAACGCCGTGATCCCGGCCGAACGGCGGTTCAGAAAAGCGACAAAATCGAGCGGCCGCTGATCCTGAGTCAGGTCGCCGCTGAGTTTTCGGGCAATCTCCCCGTCCGCCTGCCTTTCCGATTGCTCCCATGCCGTCTTCAGCATGGGGTCGCTGGCCAGCAGCAGCCCGTTGGTCGCAGGCTGCAGCCAGCGGTCGCCCTGGACCACGAACAACGGCGTTACCAGGTCGCCGAAAGTCACCGGCGGCGAGTCCATCAACGCGGTCGTGTCGGGATACGAGTAAACGTTGAAATCGACCGTCAATACACTCGGAATCTGCTCGGTGGCAAGGATGGGGCGGCTGTATACACCACGGTCCTTGTCCCAGAGAATGATGTGCGGTGACAACAAAACCGTGTTTTCCGGCAGTTCCTGCTGCAGCTCCCGGTACAGGGACATAACGTAATAATTGGACTTGGCGATCACCGATTGCGCGATTCGCGTGGTGACTTTCTTTGTCCGGTTAGCCGGCGGAACCTCGCCGCCAATCGCGTTGATCGAAAAGGCGTGGAAATAGGGCTGCTCCGCATCAGCATGGATGATGGCCGGATAACGGATCACCACCAGGGCATCCGCCCGTGACAGGCTGTAGTCAATCAACTCGACTTCATCGTAGCTGCCGAAAACCGAGGATTTGGACCCGCGCGCGGTCCCGGCGCAACCGGACAGCAGAACCGCTGAAACCAGCAGTAACGCCAGGGCAATAAAGAGGGAGGAATGTCTCACTTCAAAACCGGCTGTTTCTTCTAAAACTGCAGCGAGAGCAGGTCTTCAGCATCTGCTGATCCCGCGTCTTTTCCGGAACGAAACTGCCTGACCTGCGGCTTGCGCCCGGGCCGCTCGACCAGCACGATGCCTTCCGGCAACCCCTCGCTGAAACCGCCCTCATAATAAACCGCGCCCGCCTCGGCTTCCGAGCGGACAATCATGGCGCCCGTGCCGCTTGCCAGGCCGGCTTTGGCCGTTCCGACAAATTCGACGACGTTGCCCTGGTCGTCGATGATCAATCCGTAGCCGCTGGAGATACCCAGTCCGTCACGGCACAGGCCGAACCAGCGACCGGTTTGCTCGATCCGCGGATAGCTGAACCGGCAGGACGGGTCGAACGTATGTGCGGAGACAGAACGAACGCTCGATTGATACAGCGCCAGGGTCTTGGAGCGGAATTCGGCAAAGTCGCGCGCAGTGATCTCCTGCCGCGACTCCAGCCATTCGACCTGCACCGAGACCTGGCGGTTGATCGCCGGCGCCATCTGGAGCAGGAAGTTTTCACCCACTGTTTTAGATTCCGCATTCTTGCTGAACGCCGAATTCATCGCCCAGAGTGATGTGAGCATGGCGACGTTCGACATGGTGCTGGAACGGAAGAAGTTACTGCTGTCGCTGTTGCCGCCGGCGTAGACGGCTCCCGCCATCGCGACCACGGCCAGGGCGGTACTCAGATTCTGCGCCCGCGCCAGTTCCCGACGGTCTTCCAGCATCCGGTATTCTGCCTCGATCATCTGGCGCATCTGATCGCCGTAAACGCCCTCGTAAGCGCCCTGGTACAGGCTCTCGGACTGGGCCGAGAGAAATTTCTTTTCGGCCAAGATCAGGGTCTCCCCCATCAGCAGCCGGGCTCGAATGTCTTCACTACGCGACCGCGAAAGGAAGGCTTCGCCCAGGGCCGGATCGAAACGGGACAATGCAATCTGGCGCGCGAAAAAAGTAGCGCGATCATGGTCCGCCCGGTTCAGCGCGGCCACGATCCGTGTTGCAGCCCCCTTCACAAAGTCCTCGGCAAACGGGTCGACCGACGAGTCGCGGGACAGGACGGCCACTGTGTCGCTGTTCATCCGGATTTTTTCCAGCGGGTGTACCTCTACCGCCACCACGTCGCGCCGGGACTCGCCGGGGCTCTTCAGCGGCAGGTCACGTGAATTCCCGTAGCCGTTTTGCAAAAAAGCAACGAAATCCAGCGGGCGCTGATAACTGAAGGCGGTATCGTTCAAACGGCTGAGCAGTTGCTGATCCGCCTGCGATTCCGATTGATTCCACGCGGAACCCACCAACGGCTGGCTCGACAGCAGCAGACCGTTGGTTGACGGACGCAACCAGCGATTCGAATGAACGACAAAAAGCGGAGTGACGATGTCGCCAAAAGTCAGCGGTTCCGAATTCATCATTTCCCGCGGATCGGGGAAACTGTATACGTCGAAGTCGATGGTCAGAACGCTGGGTATCTGCTCCGCAGCCAACAGGGGTTCACTGGTCAGGCGGTATTCATCATCGAGCAGAATGACGTGTGGCGACAGCAGCACCGAGTGCTGGGGCAGCTTGTCCCGAATTTCCCGGTACAACGACATGGCGTAGTAGTTGGACTTGGTGATAATCGATTGCGCCACCCGGTCGGTTTCCTGGCGGACACGGCCATCCAGTTCCGGGGTTCCGCCGATCGCATTCTGTTCAAAAAAGCGGTAATAGGCATTGAGCGCCTCGTCGTCGACCACGGCCGGGTAGCGGATGATGACCATTGCATCCGCCTGGGATTTACTGATGTCGACTGCCGAAAGCGCGTCGTCGTGTTCGTAAACCGACGATTTCAGGCCGCGCGCCGTGCCGGCGCAGCCAGACAGCAGGATGCCTGCTGCGAGACACGCCGGAACCACTCGAAGAATCGGCTTGAACCCCATTAAAACTCTCTTGTCTTCTACAAAGCTCCCTATACTACCGCGAGTCTGAGCAAAATATGAATGTTCGGACGGAAAATCCGCAAAGATCCGGTGTCACTCGAGTGGCCTTGGATATATCATTAACGCATGTCGGAACCAACCTGTGTCATCGTCGGCGCCAGCCATGCCGGCACTCAACTGGCCCTCAGTCTGCGCCAGGGCGGATGGGCAGGACGCATCGTTCTGATTGGTGACGAGCCTGTCAATCCCTACCAGCGCCCGCCATTGTCCAAGGACGTGCTGTCCGGGACCAAATCACTGGAGCATATTCCGATCAGACCGGCTTCGGTGCTCGAAAGCGCTGGAATCGAGTTGGTGCTGGGCCGGCGCGTCGAGGCCATTGACCGCGACTCGAAACGGCTTACCCTGG
Source organism: Lysobacterales bacterium (assembly GCA_013001885.1). Taxonomy (GTDB): domain Bacteria; phylum Pseudomonadota; class Gammaproteobacteria; order Xanthomonadales; family SZUA-36; genus JAHEFT01. The sequence goes on along the minus strand of JABDLD010000026.1, from coordinate 4,080 downwards.
ACGACGGCTCCAGCCTGGTTTACGACAAGCTGGCGCTCACGCTCGGTGCGCACCCCGCCACCATTTCGCTGACCGGTTCAGACAAGCACGGTGTTTATTACCTGCGGAACCTGGCGGACGTGGAACAGATCCAGCCTTATATCGATGTGGGTAACAGCGCCGTGATCGTTGGCGGCGGCTACATAGGCCTGGAGGCCGGCGCCATTCTGCGTCAGATCGGAATGCGCGTCACCGTGCTCGAAGCGTTGCCGCGCGTGCTGCAGCGCGTGACCGCACCCCTGGTTTCGACCTTTTACGAACGCCTTCATTACCAAAAGGGCCTGCACATCATGACTTCATCACTGGTCACCTCGATCGAAGGCGATGAGTACGTGGAGCGGGTGTTTTGCGCGGACGGCTCCGAGTTCGACGCCAACCTGGTCATCATCGCTGTCGGCGTGCTGCCGAATACCGGATTGGCAGAACGCGCGGGACTCAGAGTGGAAGACGGCATTCTGGTGGACGAATACACCTGCACCAGCGATCCCGATATTGTCGCGGCCGGAGACTGCACACGGCACTACAACCCCATCTACCGGCGCAGGGTGCGGCTCGAGTCGGTGCAGAACGCGATGGACCAGGCCAGGACGGCCGCAGCGACGCTGAACGGCAATCCCGAGCCCTACCATGCGCTGCCGTGGTTCTGGTCGGACCAGTACGACGTGAAGCTGCAGATCGCCGGCTTGTCCCAGGGCTACGACAACGTGGTGATCCGCGGCAACCCGGATATCGGCGAGAGTTTCGCGGTGTTTTATTTCGAAGGTGACCGCCTGCTGGCAGTGGACGCCATCAATCGGCCTGGCGAGTTCATGCTGGGCAAAAAGCTGCTCATGCAGGGCGCTGACATAAACAAGGCGCGTCTCGCCGATGAATCGATTACCGTCAAAGAACTGCTGGGAGCATGAGTCTTGAGTTCCAGCAACCGCGTTGACCTGAAGCCGCCCTACCTGATACTGATCGGCGAGGAAGACGATGCCACCTATGCCAAGACCGGCCTGGGTATTGTTCAGTGGCGGCCCGGCCAGGTTGCCGGGCAGTTACGCTTTCCCGGCTGCCGGGTGGATCTCGGCGTTCCTGACATGACCATCGATGAGGCGGTACAGAGCGGGGTCGGCAGCCTGCTGATCGGCGTGGCACCGGTGGGCGGCACGGTACCGCAACAGTGGTGGACACTGATGGAAAATGCGGCTTCGGCCGGCCTGGATATTGTCAGTGGCCTGCATCTGAAACTGGCCGATAACCCGGCCGTTGTTGCCGCAGCGCGGCAATCGGGCGCCCGCCTGATCGATGTGCGCACGCCGCCCGCGGGCCTGCCCGTCGGAACCGGCATCAAGCGCATCGGCAATCGTGTGCTGACCGTGGGCAGCGATTGTGCGATCGGCAAAAAGTACACGGCGCTCGCGCTGCATGAGGCCATGTGCAACGCAGGCATAAACGCGACGTTCAGGGCAACCGGGCAAACCGGCATCATGATCGGCGGGGAAGGTATCCCCATCGATGCCGTGGTCGCAGATTTTATCGCCGGCGCGGCCGAAGTGCTGTCGCCGGACAACGACGCCGGTCACTGGGACGTCATCGAGGGCCAGGGCTCGCTGTTCCACCCGGGTTACGCCGGAGTCAGCCTCGGCTTGCTGCACGGCTCGCAACCGGACGCTTTCGTGGTTTGCCACGATGCGACGCGCACCAGCGTCTCCGGCTGGGAACACTATGAACTGCCTTCGGTCGAAGAATGCATTGAGCAGCATCTGTCATTGGGGCGGCGCACGAATCCGGAAATCCTTTGCGTGGGAATCAGCGTCAACACATCGGAATTGCGTGCTGACCAACGCAGCGCCTACCTGTCAGAACTGTCAGCAAACACCGGCCTGCCCTGCGTCGATCCGCTGATCGACGGCTGCGGTGCTATCGTCAGTTACATCAAACAACACATCCAGGATGAAAATCATGAAAGCTCTGGTTAAACGCGAGGCCGGAAAAGGCATCTGGCTCGAAAACGTTCCCAAACCGAAAATCGGCATGAACGACGTGCTGATCCGGGTGATGAAAACCGCCATCTGCGGCACCGACCTGCATATTTACCTGTGGGATGAGTGGGCCGCCCGGACGATCCCGGTTCCGATGGTGGTGGGCCACGAATTTGTCGGCGAGATCGTTGAAGTCGGCGCCAACGTCAATGACTTTCACCCGGGCCAGATCGTTTCCGGCGAGGGCCACGTGGTCTGCGGGCGCTGCCGCAACTGCATGGCGGGCAGGCGGCACCTGTGCGCGCACACTTCCGGGGTCGGCGTGAACCGGCCGGGCGCTTTCGCCGAGTACATTTCCCTGCCGATGTCGAACGTGTGGGAGCACCGGCTGGGCATTGACCTCGACATCGCGTCGATCTTCGATCCGTTCGGCAACGCGGTCCACACCGCACTGCAGTTCGACCTGCTGGGCGAGGACGTGCTGATCACCGGCGCCGGGCCGATCGGCAGCATGGCCGCGGCGGTGTGCCGGCATGCCGGCGCGCGTAACGTTGTCATCACTGACCTCAGCGATTACCGCCTGGGGCTGGCTGCCGCACTGGGCGCCACGCGCACCGTGAACGTGACGCGGGAGTCCCTGGAGTCGGTCCAGGAAGAGCTGCACATGAGCGAAGGTTTCGACGTGGCGCTGGAGATGTCGGGTGCGCCCGCCGCGTTCCAGGATATCCTCGACAACCTGTGCCACGGCGGCAAGATCGCGGTGCTGGGCATCCCGTCCGGGAATTACCCGGTCGATTGGGAAAAAATCATCTTCAATATGATCACCATCCGCGGCGTCTATGGCCGGGAAATGTACGAAACCTGGTACAAGATGTCGGTCTTCATCGAGACCGGGCTCGACCTTACACCTATCATCACGCACCGGCTGCCGATTGCCGAGTTTCAGCAGGGTTTCGACGCGATGGAAAGCGGCGACGCCGGCAAAGTGATCCTGGACTGGACGCAGTAGATGCAATTCAGCGCACACCTGGAAGACTGGGAACTGGCGCAACCGTTCCGCATTGCGGGTAAGGAATGGCTGACTTCCCCCACGCTCGTGGTCCAGCTGGCCGAGGGCGGCCACGTGGGTCGCGGCGAAGCACAGGGTGTTTTCTACCTCGACGAAACCGCGCAGAGTATTTTTGAGCAGGTACATGCGGTTGCAAACGAAGTCCGCCAAGGCATCACGCGCACCGAACTGCAGCAGCTGCTGCCGGCCGGCGGCGCGCGCAACGCGATCGATTGCGCCCTGTGGGACCTGGAGTGCAAGCAATCCGGCAGAACCATCTGGCAGCTCACCGGCATCGATCCCAAACCGGTCACCACGGTGTTCACGATCGGCCTGGAATCAACGCCCGAAGCCATGGCTGCCAAGGCGGCGGCTGCCGCTGATGCGCCGATATTGAAAATCAAGCTGGACGGGCACCAGCCCTATGAAAAACTGGCGGCCATTCGCGCCGCCCGGCCGGATGCTGCGCTGGTGGTCGACGCCAACCAGGGCTGGGACTTCGATTTGCTGCAGGAAGTCATTCCCAGGTGTGCAAGCCTGGACCTGGGCATGATCGAACAACCCCTGCCCCGGGGCGGCGACGAAATGCTGGAAGGCTTCGACTCACCGGTCACGCTGGCGGCCGATGAATCCTGCCTGGACAGCAGCGAACTGGAGGTCGCCGCGCGACGCTACGGCATGATCAACATCAAGCTGGACAAGACCGGCGGACTGACCGAGGCGCTGAAGCTCGCCCGGGAGGCAAAAGCCCTGGGCTGCAAACTGATGGTCGGAAACATGGTCGGCACTTCGCTCGGCATGGCGCCCTCGTTTGTTGTTGCCCAGCTGTGTGATTTTGTGGATATCGACGGGCCGTTGCTGCTGCGATACGACCATCCGATGGGGCTGAGCTATAACAGGGGTGTGGTGGGCGTATTCAGTTCCCGGTTCTGGGGGTAGCCTTTTTAACGGGGATAGGAGCCGGGGGCCTGTCGGCAGGACACGCTCGAGACGTCCCTGTTCGCTCGGTCATTTGTTCCCAACAAATGA
>JABDLD010000005.1 GCA_013001885.1 Lysobacterales bacterium | reverse complement strand
GCCCAGTACAGCTTCCTCAGCTATATTGCCGTCGTGGTCGAAGTGGCGGTGGCGAACGACGGAACATGGACGGTCCCGCGGGTCGACCTGGCGATCGACTGCGGGCAATACGTCAACCCTGACCGTGTGAAATCCCAGCAGGAAGGGGCCGTCGTGTTTGGCCTGAGCCTGGCCCGGGACAGCGAGATCACCGCGGCCAGCGGGCGCATTGTGCAGGGAAACTTCAACGACTACCGCGTGCTGCGGATGGACATGACGCCGGATACCCGCACCCACCTGGTGCAGAGTTCGGCGCCTCCGGCCGGCGTGGGCGAACCGGGCGTGCCGCCGATCGCGCCGGCCGTGGCCAACGCTATTTTTGCGGCCACCGGCAAGCGTTTCCGCGAACTGCCTTTGGGAAGGACACTGGACATTTAGCCCAACGCCCGGTGCGCTTGCAATTGGGCGCCGGGCGGCTATAGTGAGTCCCCTTTTACCGCGAGGCATCATGATGCGCAAAACGCCGCTCCACGACGCTCACCTGGCGGCGGGCGCCCGAATGGTGGATTTTTCCGGCTGGGAAATGCCCATCAACTACGGCTCGCAGATTGAAGAGCATAACCACGTGCGCAACAGCGCCGGCATGTTCGATGTCTCACACATGACCGTGGTCGACGTGCAGGGCGACCAGGCGCGGGCCTTTCTCTCGAAGCTGTTGGCCAACGACGTCGTGAAGCTGCAGACCCCCGGCAAGGCCCTTTACAGCTGCATGCTGAACGAGGCGGGCGGCGTGATCGATGACATGATCGCCTATTTCATCAGTGAGAACTGGTTTCGCCTGGTGGTCAATGCGGCTACCCGCGACAAGGGCCTGGCCTGGCTTGAGCGGCAGGGCGCGGCCTTCAGTATCGCGGTGACCGAACACCACGAACTGGCCGTGATCGCGGTTCAGGGTCCCAAAGCCCGTGACAAAGCGCAAACGCTGTTTTCCGGCAGTCAACTGGCGGCCATAAACGAACTCAAACCGTTCACGGCCTACTCCGACTACGATCTGTTCGTGGCCCGGACCGGTTATACCGGCGAGGATGGTTACGAGATTTTGATGCCGGCCGGCGAAGCAACGGATTTCTGGAATCGGCTGCAGGCTGAGGGGGTGGCGCCGTGTGGACTGGGCGCGAGGGACACGCTGCGGCTCGAAGCCGGAATGAACCTGTATGGACAGGACATGGACGAGGACGTGACGCCGCTGGTTTCCGGGCTCGGCTGGACGGTGGCGATGAAAGACGATCGCCAATTCATCGGCCGGCAGGCTCTGGAACAGCAGAAGCGGGAGGGCATACCGCAAAAACTGGCGGGGCTGGTATTGGAAGGCCGGGGCGTGCTCAGGCCGGGGCAGACGGTGGTTACCGAAGCGGGCGAGGGTGTCACGACCAGCGGCGGGTTTTCACCCACGCTGCAGAGGGCGATTGCCCTTGCCCGGATTCCGGTCCGGGCGGAAGGTGCCTGCGACGTGGAAATCCGCGGAAAATATCTCCAGGCCCGCATCGTCAAGCCGCCCTTTGTGCGAAACGGAAAGCCGTGCGACGGCATCCTCTAGCTGCTGGTGACTTTTGCAACGGCGGTGCTAGAATGAATTCATGCCCCACACCAAGGTAAAAAAGCAATGAGCGAGATTCCAGCCGAACTGCTTTATAGGGAAAGCCACGAATGGGTCCGGGACGAGGGTAACGGAGTCCTTGTCGTCGGCATTTCCGATCACGCCCAGGCGGCGCTGGGTGACATGGTCTACATTGAATTGCCGGAACCCGGCATGAGTTATGAACAGGGCGATGCCTGCGCGGTGGTTGAATCAGTAAAAGCCGCTTCAGACGCGTACGCTCCGGTCACGGGCGAGATCATCGAAGTCAACGGCGCACTGGAAGACGCACCGGAACTGGTCAACAACGACCCCTACGGAGACGGCTGGCTGTTCATGGTCCAGATGTCCATCCCGGATGAAATGGAAGGCCTGTTGACGCCGGAAGCCTACGCAGATCTGCAGGACGATTGAAAAACGGCAGTTTGGTTTTTCGATTCAGAGATTGCTGAGCTGCGGAGGTTTAGTTGGAAAGAATTTTACCCAAGATCGTAAATGAAGCGGGTGAGCTAGCGCTTCACGCGAATCATCGCGTCTTTTCCCAGGGTGAGACTCCCGAAAATTATCTGGTCGTAACGAAAGGATGCGTCAAGGTTTTTGCCCGTTCCGCTGAGGGCAAAGAGGTTGTGCTATACCGGGTCAGGACAGGTGAAATGTGTATTTTGACTACCGCCTGTCTGCTTGGACATACCAATTACCCTGCCGAGGCGGTCACGGAGACAGACACGGTCGCGCGTTTGATTCCGGCGGCGCTCTTTGACCGACTCCTGAATGAATCGGAGCCCTTTCGTTCCTTTGTTTTCGAGGGACTCAGCTTGCGCCTGTCTGAGGTCATGATGCGGTTCGAACAATTGGTGCTCGCCAGCGTGCACAGCAGACTAGCTAGTTTTCTTCTGCAGAATTCAAATGAAGAGGGCGTCGTTGAGGTTACACACGAATTGTTAGCCGTAGAGATTGGTTCGGCACGCGAAGTGGTCAGTCGGCACCTGAAAACCATGGAACATGAGGGCCTGATTCAAACCCGGCGGGGACTGATCAGGATTCTCGAACCCAAAACTCTCGCGACTTTTTCCTGAACCCTGTCCCTTTGTGACAATGTCACAGATGCGAATGCCCGCCCGCTAGTAATGTGGTACCCCAGAGTTTGTTTACTGCACAAAATAAATATAGCCGGAGCTTGCGCTGGGCAGGCCCAAACAATAGTGATTTTGGAGGTCTTGAGTGAAAGTGAAACTGAAAGTTCTATCAGCCGTTCTGGTTTTTCTGTTACTGCCCGCATATGCCCTGGCGCAGGACATCATTGTCACGCGCAACTTTACCGGTCTTTGGGATCAAACCGAACATGAAAGCCAGGGCATCAATCTGCAAATTATTCACCAGGCGAGCGGTGAAAAAGTCGCCGTCGTTTATTGGTTTACCTACGACGATAATGATGAATCCGCGTGGTTTTTAGGCGTGGGCGGGATCAACGGCAACCGAATCGAGATGATTCTCTCGGAGGGCCGTGAAATAGAATTTCTGGAAAGCAATAAACCCGGAAACGACCGCGTCGTGGAAGTCGGAACGATGACAATCGAGTTTTCTTCCTGTAACGATGGAATGGTGGAGTTCGAGACAGACATTGCTGCGGTCGGCGGCGGCTCCTTTCCGATCGAGCGGTTCACTGATATCCACAATACGCGTTGCAGCGGCGGTATTTCGGACGATACACCCTCGAATATTATTTCATCAGAGCAGCGGATCGGGCTCAGCCCCGCACGCAGCGGCATCAACGGCAGCGGCCATGCCGATTTCGAACAGCGTGCCGACCGGACTGAATTTTCAGTCGAGGTCGAGGATCTGGCTGACGGTAGCTACCGGATATTTGTCGGCGAAACGGATCGAGGAGAGCTCGTGGTCAACATGGGTATCGGCGAAACCGAATTTCGCAGCCCGGTCGAGACCGGCAAAGTACTTCTGACTTTCGATCCGCGAGGCATGGAGATTTCGGTGCGCGACAGCCAGGGCGCCGTTCTGACCTCCGGTGACACGACGTTCGGAGGCGGTGGTATGGGTGGAGGTTCAGGCGGCGGCGCCGGCGGGGGCACGGGTGGCGGCGGTTGCACCATGGACTGCAACAGCGGTCTGGATTTCGGCAGCGTCCTGATCGAAGCAGAGCTGAACAATACCGGCGTGTTTGCAGAAGCTTCAGGTGACGCGAAGTTGGAGCCGCGGGACGACCGTACTGATTTTTCAGTGGAAATTGAAGATGTGCCTGAAGGAAGTTATGACCTCAGAATTGATGGAAACATCGTGGGGTCCATACAGGCCGTGCTGCTTCAGGACGGAACAATAGAGGGTGAAGTTGAATTCAGAAACCCGGTTGAACCCGGAAAAATCCTGTTGAACTTCGATCCGCGCGGAAAGCAGATCGATGTGCTCGACGGGTCCACAGTAATCCTGGAGACCTTATTCCCGACTGGCTGACGGACGACGAGCCGGTAAATAAAATGTCGGGGTGATCTCTGACGGCAAATTGACCGGCTTAATAAGCGAGCCCGATTTTGCGGTAAACGAAAGACATCAGCCAGGCCGGGCCGATCAGCAGGAACTGGACGTCCTTGAAAAAGGACGGCCTTTTCCCCTCGAATACATGCCCGATGAACTGGCCGATCCAGGCTAGCACGAACACGACCACAGCCACCTGCCACAGAGGCCAGGGCGATGCCTGCTCCACCACGGCCGTCAGCCAGAGCATGGCCAGGTTGTACAGCATCAATCCCATGCCCAGCCTGCGCGACAGCCTGAAGTAATAAATTTGTGCCAGCACCAGCGCGACCACCGCCCAGTTCAGCGGCACGATGCCGGAACCGATCTCGAATGGAAATGGAATGGACCAGATCAATGCCACGACGGTCCACACGATCACCGGCACGCAGATCCAGTGGATGATCTTGTTCAGCGGATTGACGTGGCTCTCGCCGTATTCCTCGAGCAGGGTATCGATGGCTCTCATGTTATTGAGTCTCCGGTCCGGTGAGGCGCTCATACGCCTCGCGGTACTTGGCCGCCGTAGCTTCGGTGATTTCCGCCGGGACGGGCGGTGGCGGCGGTGCTTTATCCCAATCCAGCGTTTCCAGGTAATCCCGGACGAACTGTTTATCATAACTCGGCGGGCTGGTGCCCGTTTGGTAGGACTCCTGCGGCCAGAAACGCGAGGAATCCGGGGTCAGAACCTCGTCCATGATGCGCAGGCGGCCGCCCTGGTCGAGTCCGAATTCGAACTTGGTGTCGGCTATGATGATGCCGCGCGCGGCCGCGTGGTCCACGGCGTACTTGTAAATTGCAATGCTGGCGTCACGTACCTGCTCTGCAAGGGGGGCTCCGAGCAGGTTGCAGGTGGCCTGGAAATCGATGTTGACATCGTGCTGGCCGGCAGCCGCCTTGTTTGACGGCGTAAAAATCACGTCCGGTAACTTATCCGCCTGGCGCAGCCCCGGCGGCAGCTTGATACCGCAGATTGCACCGGTCTCCAGGTAGTCTTTCCAACCTGATCCGATGATATAACCGCGCACGATGGCCTCCAGCGGCAGGGGCTTGAGCCGCTTGACCACAACGGAGCGGTGCCGCAACACCTCGAGCACCTGCGGATCGTCTATCACGTCTTCTACCGGGATGCCGCTCAGGTGGTTGGGCACGATGTGCTCGGTGCGCTCAAACCAGAAATTGGCGATCCGGGTGAGGATCTCGCCTTTGCCGGGAATGGGGTCGGACATTACGACATCGAAAGCCGAGAGCCGGTCGGACGCGACGATCAGCATGAGTTGTTCATCGATGGCGAAACTGTCGCGTACTTTACCCTGGTGGATCAGCGGATACTGCGTGACCAGGTCGGCGTGGTAGGCTGGCGTATTACCTGAATTCAAATCTTTTCCCTTCTGTGACGTTTGGCTATGGGAGATTGCAAGCAGCGATTATATACTTCGTTGCCAACTTTCTGGTATTGAGATGTATGCCCGATAAATCATTCAGCATTCCACGCCATTGGTGGGGCAAAATCATCGGCGGGGTCCTGGGGCTGTTTCGCGGCGGCATCAGCGGCGCCCTGATCGGCGCCCTGCTGGGTCACGTGGTCGATCGCTTCCTGGCCGGTATCGTCGGGGTCGGCTCCACTCAGAAATCGTTTTTTGACGCGCTGTTCGCCACCCTCGGCCATCTCAGCAAGGCCGATGGCGCGGTAACCCAGCATGAAATCCGCATGGTTGAATCGCTGATGCAGCGCATGCAGATTGCCGGTGAGGACCGGCAACGGGCCATCCGCCTGTTCAATCAGGGCAAACAGCCGGATTTCAATCTCGAAAAAACGCTGCATGCTTTTGCGCAACACTCCATGGTGCGCCAGGACCTGCGCCAGATGTTCATGGAAATCCTGGTCGAGACCGCATTTTCCAGCGGCACCATCACCCAGGCTGAACACGACGTCCTGTTCCGGGTCGCCCGCTTGCTGCGTATTCCGGGTCCGGTGTTTTCAGCCATGCTCAACGCGCGCGGCGCGGGCGGAGCGCGTTACGGTGATCCGGGAGCCGGCCGCCGGCGCAGCGCGGGCAAGCAGGTCGGAACCCTGGCGCAGGCTTATGCCCAGCTGGGGCTGGAAAGCAAGGTTTCCGACGCGGAAGTGAAAAAGGCCTATCGCAAGCTGGTCAGCCAGTACCATCCCGACAAGTTGATTTCGCGCGGCCTGCCGGAGGAAATGATGGAGCTGGCGAAAACCCGGGTGCGTGAAATCAACACCGCTTACGACCAGATCAAGCAATCTCGTGGATTCAAGTAATCCCGGCCCCTTCGGGCCGATTTTATATTAGAATAAGTTAATACTACGGAGACCCGCCATGAAGCAATCAACCATTATTTCACCGTCCATTCTTTCCGCTGACTTCGCTCGGCTGGGTGACGATGTCAAAAATGTGCTGGATGCGGGAGCGGATTGGGTTCATTTCGACGTGATGGACAATCACTACGTTCCCAATCTCACCTTCGGCCCGATGATCTGCAGTGCGCTGCGGGATTACGGCATCACCGCGCCGATCGACGTGCACCTGATGGTGGAGCCGGTGGATGAACTGATTCCCCAATTTGCCAGGGCGGGCGCCACGCTGATCAGTTTCCACCCGGAAGCCAGCCGGCACGTGGACCGGACCATCCAGCTCATCCGCGAGAACGGCTGCAAGCCGGGGCTGGTGCTGAATCCTTCGACTCCGCTGGGCCAGCTGCACTGGACCCTGGACCAAATCGACATGGTGCTGTTGATGTCGGTGAATCCGGGCTTTGGCGGCCAGTCGTTTATTCCGCACGTACTGGACAAAGTTCGCAAAGTGCGGGAAATGATCGATGCGAGCGGTCGTGAGATCCGGCTTGAAATCGATGGCGGCATCACCGTTGATAATGTGGCCGAAGTGGCCGCGGCCGGCGTCGACACTTTTGTCTCCGGTTCGGCCATTTTCGGATCAGCAGACTACCGCGAAACCATCAGCCGGATGAAGGCGGACGCGGGCTGAGGCTGCTTTTTGCGGGCAGGGCGGTCACCACGTAGCGCAACGGCCCGCCGACTTCGAGGCTGGCGAACGGGTAGCAGGTCACCAGGCTGATCCGTTCTATTCCGGGATCGATAACGAGTTTTCGCTGGCTGCTGTCGATGATTTCCGCGTAGCGCACTTCGAACCACCGTGAGGAATCTAGGGTTTTCAGGCGAATCCGATCGCCTGGTCTCAGCCGTTCCAGGAAGCGGAAGTGGGTGTCCCGGTGTCCGCTGATCACCCGGTCGCGCCCGTCCAGTGTTCCATCCAGCATGACCGGCCCAAAAGCGAGATTGCGGCCCGAGTTGCCCTCCAGAACAAACTGCCGGACCGAGAGGCGCGGCACAAAAAGTTCAGCAGCGGGGCGAGTGTCCGCCCAGGGCCAGGGCCGGGCGTCGGGATTCCCGCTCAAGGTATCTTGCCAGCTGCGTTCGATCAGCCACTGGGCCAGCTCAGCCTTGGCCGGAATCCACAGCGCGCTCGCCAGGAGCAGCAGCGAAAAAAAGGCGGCGGTGAGGAGCACCGCCGCGTAAAGCCAATGACGTGATTTTCTCACGGAAGTGCAGACGCCATCGGCGAGCGATCGCCACCGGTGCCGCCGGCCCGGGAGGGAGGCCGAAACAGCAGCATACCGGTGGCGACAAGAAGCGAGAGCAGGGCCAGTACCAGCTGGAGCACCCACCCCGAAGCGGTGTTTGAAAAGCCGGAAGCACTGCCGCTGCCTGCCGGAAGCAGGCTGGGGACGTCCTCCCGGCCCAGCCCCGCTGATCCCGGCCGGGAAGAGGATTTGTCGACCGCGACCAGGGAGGTGTACTGGGTAAGCAGGCCATAATCCAGCGCAAGATCGAGAATCTCCGCACGGATCAATGCCGCGTCGGCGCCGAAAATACGGCTGTCCTGCAGTGACCTGATTTTGCTTCCGGCCCACAGAGCGGAGAGGTTTGCGCTGCCTGTTCCAGGCAGGCTCCTGCTGGTCATTTCCCAGTATTGGCCGTCCAGTTCACCGCACAGGGTCACTTGCTGCGGGGAGCGGGGCAGCCGGGCGTAAAGCCACAAGGGTTCGCCGGCGTACAGGTCAGGAACGACTTCCGGATAAAACTCCGCCTCCATGCCCCAGTCGACGCACAGGTCCTGCACGGCCGGGGTCTGAATGCGGTTCCACAGGCCCGCCATCCGCTCTTCAACCTCGCCAGGTTTCCCGATGTGCGTGTGACTGCCGCGGCCGAATTCCGCGGCTTTGCGCATGAACCACTCGTTTGGCGCGGACCCGATGGATACGGTGAACAGCCGGCTGTCGCGCAACTGCTCTCCCACCTGCAGCAGCAGTTCCTGGTCATTCCCAACGCTGCCGTCGGTGATGAATATGACCTGCCGCAACAGGTGCTCGTGCCGTGGCAGGCTGAACGCCATCTCCAGTGCCGGCGCCATCATGGTGCCGCCGTTCGCGGACAGCCCGTCGATGAACATGAAAGCCTGCTCCCGGTAGGAGGAAAAGGCCGGGACCGACTCCCGGAACAGCTTTTCGCTGTCGGAACTGAAACGGACCAGGTTGAAGCTGTCGTCAGGACCCAGGAACTCAAGTCCCAGCTTGAGCGCGGCCTTGGCCTGTTCCAGTGAGGTGCCCTCCATTGACCCGGACGTGTCGATGATGAACACGACTTCCCGCGGCTGAGGCGCGACGGCCTCCGCCACGGGCGGCGCCAGCATCAACATGGCATAGACGGCGTCACCGGCGTCGTAAATTGAGAGCGTGGATTCCGGCATGGCCCCGAACTCGGGGGTCCAGTTCAGCTCGAACACGCGGTCGGTGCGGGTATCCGGGTCCGCCAGAAAAATCCGATAGCCGTTGAGGGAGGGGTGTATGTCGACGTCGTGATAGCGGCTTTCGAGGCTGGACAGCGTCATGCCGCTGCGCAGGTCGATGTCAATGGCCACCCGGTGATCGTCCAAGGTGCTTTCGCCAAAACGGTTTTCGCCGGAGAAAACCACCGGGACAGCCCGCGCCGGAGCAGGATCCCAGCGCGGCGTACTGGTCATTGGAAGCCGCAGGCTGAAGGAGCCGTCCCGGTAATCCACCGGGACCATGAAGCTGATGGAAACACCGATGCCTTCCCCGGGCCCGATATTGGCCAGCCGCGTTTCGAACTGGTTGGCCCTTTGCTGCTCCACCAGCGACGCGACTTTGCCGCTGGATTTCGCTTGTTGATACTGGCGCCGGGCTTCCGCCTTTTCCTGGATTTCACCCTCGAGCAGGCGGTCTCCAACGTAAACGCGCAGCCGGTCCACCGCAGATTCTGCCGGCAGAGGATAACGGTACAACGCCTCTGACCACTTCCCGCCGGTGTTCTGAAACACTTGCAGCACATCGACCCGGGCCGTCAGGCCGGTAATGACGACCTTGATGTCGGTGTCCAGCGCAACGGCCCGCTGGATGCGGGGGCCGTCCTGCAATTCAATGCCGTAGAACGGCTCGGCGGGATCTTCCGCCCGGGCGGTCTCGACCCGGATGATCAGCAGCGCCAGCAAAAAGGCCGCGATAATCAGCAAAGCGCGGTCCTGCCACTGGAGCGGGCTGCGCCGTTGCCGCGAGACCGGTTGGCGGTTTTCCGAGAGACGCCTTGCAAAGACCGCATGGTTGCGCCAGGCGTCAGCCTCAAGTTCGTCTCTGATCGAGGATGGGTGTGGCATGTTCAGCTCCTTGATGATGCCGGCATTGACGGTTGCCGCAGTAGTGGCCATTGAACACGCACGGCATGCCCTCGGCGTGGCTGTCCATGACAAAGCGGGGCCTGAAATCGGGCAAGCTTCGGGCAACCGCGGCAGCTTAGCGGCCACGAGATTCACCTGCGGGCGGTTGGGCCGTATGATGAAGCCACAACAAAGAGCGAAATTGCTCGGGAGGAAACATGGCGCGACATATCGCCATCGTCGAGGACGAGGCCGCGATCCGGCATAACTACGAGGCTGCGCTGCGGCGTTACGGTTACCAGGTTTCGGGTTACAGCGACCGGCACTCGGCCCTGACGGCCCTGCAAAGGCGCCTTCCCGACCTGGTGATCATCGATGTGGGGCTGGGGGACGATGTCGAGGGCGGTTTTGAGCTTTGCCGCGAACTGCGCAGCCTGTCCCGAAGCTTGCCGATCATTTTTCTGACGGCCCGTGATTCCGACCTGGACGTGATCTCCGGCCTGCGCCTGGGCGCCGACGACTACCTGACCAAGGACATCAGCCTGCAACACCTGATCGCCCGGGTCGTGGCCCTGTTTCGCCGGGTCGAGGCGCTTTCCGGCGAGGCGTCCGGGGAAAAAGTGCTGGAGCGGGGGCCGCTGCAGTTCTCTGTCGAACGCATGGAAGTGAGCTGGAAAAAGACCCCGGTTCCGCTGACCGTGACCGAATTCTGGCTGATTCATTCCCTGATACGGCACCCCGGACACGTGCGCACAAGGCAACAGTTGATGGACGACGCCAATGTGCTGGTGGATGATCAGACCATTACCAGCCACATCAAGAGAATCCGACGCAAATTCGTCAAAGTGGATGCCGAATTCGACCGCCTGGACACGGTCTATGGCGCGGGGTACCGCTGGAAGCCTGAATGAAGCTGAGAACCAAGCTGGTGGCGCTTTCCCTGCTGACCCTGCTGCTGCCCTGGTCAGGCTGGAAGCTGCTGCAGGAGCTCGAGCAGTTTTTGCGGGAGTCACAGCAAAATGCGCTGCTGGCCTCGGCCCGCACGCTGGCGGGCGCACTGCCGATGGAGTTCAGCAGCCGGTTGATGTTTTTGCCCGACCTGTACGTGCCGGTGCGCCAGCTGCCGCGGGCACCGGCGCTCGATGGTTACGTTGATGACTGGCCGGCGCCCGGACAGGGCCTGGTGTTCACTTCGCCGGACGGCCGGCTCGCCGTAAATTTACTGGCGGGGACCTTCGGGGAAAACCTGTTCCTGTTGTTCGATGTTGACGACGGGAGCAGCGATCACGTCACCACGTCAGGGCCGTCGTCTTCGGGTGCAGCCGACGGCATCACGCTGCTGGTGCGCAGTCCCCGCGGGTTATTCAGTTTCACCATCAACACCGTAGCGCCGGGGCCGATTCAGCTCAGTGGTGAACGAGGGGAATCAGGGCAGCTGGACGGTTTCTGGCTCGACCGGGACGGCGGTTACCGGGTCGAACTGGCCTTGCCGGTCCCGGCCGCCAATACGGATATCAGTTTCCAGGTGCAGGATGGTTCCCCGGAGGGTGCGAGCGCGCTCCGCACGGCCGGTCCGACGGGCGCGCCGGAGCGGCCGCGCTGGATCAGCCTTGCCGGCGAGTGGCAAGGGCTTTCGGAGTGGCTTTCCCGTTCGGAGATAGAGCAATCCCGCACCTGGCTGATCGACCCGAAGGGCTGGGTCCTGGCTGATTCCGACCGGTCGGAGAGCCGGATAGCCGGCGCGTTGCCGCCCGACCGGGCAACCCGAACCACCTGGCTGCAGCGCCTGCTCTACCGGCTGGTGGCGGGTTCACGCACAGAACTGCTGGTGAGCCGGCCGGCGGATCCGGTGCGGTTCGATGGCGGCCTGGTGGGCCCGGTTCTCGACGGAGAAGAAACGGTCCGCTGGACCCAGGACCTGGACAGCGGCGAAGTATGGAATACCGTCGCCGCTCCGGTCATTCTGGAGGATGAAATCCAGGGTGCGGTCGTCATGCAGTCCACTTCCGAGGGCTTGCTGCTGGTGACCAACCGCGCGCTGGGCCGGTTATTCCTGACCACGCTGGCGCTGACTTTCGGACTGGCGGCCGGTCTCTGGTATTTCGCTTCGCGCCTGTCGCGGCGGGTGGGCCGTCTGAGCAGCGCCGTCAGCCTGGCCATGGAAGCAGGCATCGATCCCGAGGCCCTGCCGCTGAAAGGCGATCGGGATGAACTCGGCGAACTGGCGCGGAACAACCAGAAGCTTTTACGCGCGGTGGCGGATTACAGCCAGTATCTGCAGACGCTGGCCGGAAAGCTCTCGCACGAGCTGAAAACTCCGCTGGCGATCACGCGGTCATCGCTGGACAATCTGGCCAGCCAGGAACTGGGCGATGAGTCGCGGCGATTTCTCGAGCGGGCGCAGGAAGGCGTTGACCGGCAGACGGCCATTGTCAGGGCGATGAGTGAAGCCAGCCGGCTGGAGGCTGCCATTGGGGTTGCCGAGTGGGAGTCGGTCGACCTGGCCCAGCTGGTAAGGCGGTGTGCCGAAGGGTACCGTTCCGTGCACCCGGGAAGGCCCCTGCTGACGCGTGTTCCGGATGAGCCCATGTCGTTGGAGTGTGCCCCGGACCTGCTGGCGCAGGCGCTGGACAAACTGGTCGACAACGCCATGTCGTTGAGCGGTGAGGAAGATGAGGTCACCCTCGCGCTGAAGGACGGTGGTGATTCATACAGGTTGTCGGTTCGCAACACCGGGAGCCGGTTGCCCGATGAACTGCAGGAA
>JABDLD010000071.1 GCA_013001885.1 Lysobacterales bacterium | reverse complement strand
CCGCGGTAGAGTCCGATCCCGGCCGGCGCTGGCACGACCATGACCTGGTAAAACTGGGGCTTGATCCAGCCGCCGTGAGGCGCTGGTTCATCGCCAACCACGGCTTCACGTTTCATGCCTATACGCGGCTGCGGCGCCTGGGCCAGGCTTTGCGCCAAATCCAGCACGGCAGGCCGGTAAATCAAGCCGTCATCGCCCACGGATATGACTCTGAAAGCGGTTTCCGTGAGTCATTCAGCCAGGTATTTGGCGATCCGCCTTCTGCCGTGGACCGCGAATCTTCGATCTGGGTCAACCGGATCGCAACGCCCCTGGGATCGATGATTATGGGCGTCTCCGATCAAGGACTCTGCCTGCTTGAATTTGCTGAACGGCGGATGCTGGATACCCAGCTCAAGCGGCTGCGGCAACGCATGGGCAGGGTCTTTTTGCCGGGCGACCATCCGTTGATGCAACAGGTCAAAAGTGAACTGGATGGCTACTTCGAAGGCAGTCTCCGAAAGTTTTCAGTGCCGCTGCAATACCCGGGCACCGCGTTCCAGGAAGCGGTTTGGGACGCGCTCCAGAAGATTCCTTATGGTGAACTTCGCAGCTATGGGGATATTGCGGAACGGATCGGCCAACCCGGCGCCGTTCGGGCCGTGGGTCGTGCCAACGGCGACAACCGCATCGCCATTATCATTCCCTGCCATCGGGTGGTCGGCGCAGACGGCGAACTGACGGGTTATGGCGGCGGGTTGCGGCGGAAAGAATACCTGCTGGCCATGGAACAGGCACAGGCCTTTCACCTGACCTCCTAGTCCTCTACCATTCCGTACGCTATTTTCAGGCGGTCAGCCAACACGTTCATGACGTGCAAGGTGAAATCCGGTACGTGTTTCAGCAGGGACTTGAAACTGCCCTGGTCGATCACGGCAAGCTGGCAATCGGTTGCGGCCGTGACGGTGGCGCTGCGAATATCGGCATCAATCAAGGCCATTTCCCCCACGATTTCACCCGCTGCTGCCGTTGCCACCACCTTGTCCTGAATGGAAATGGAGACTTCGCCGCTCATCACGACGTACATGTGGTTGCCCTCATCGCCCTCTGCAATGATCACGGAACCGGCCGGAAAGTCTTGCAGGTCCTCCGAGTCTTTGAAAACTTCCAGTAAATCCATCTGGCTATCCCACCTGTAGCTGCAGTGACTGTCAGTTGCCGATGATTTTCGTCGTGATGTACTTGTCGACTGCCCGCAGGCGATTGGCCAGTACAGCCATGACGTGCAGGGAAAAATCCGAGTTCTTGCTGATAAAATTCCTGAATTGCTCGCGCTCCAGGCGCGCCAGCCTCACTTTAGTCAGGGTGGTTGCCGTGGCGCTGCGAGTGGCCGAATTGATCATCGCCATTTCACCAAAGATCCCGCCGGTACATTCTGCGCCCAGCGGCTCCCCGTGCAATGTCAGTTCGACCTCTCCGGAAAGCACGACGTACATGGCATCAGCCGGATCCCGCTCGGAAAAAACAACCGCTCCTGCCTCGAATTCCACCACGTCATCCCAATCGTGAAACAAATCCATAAATTTCATCAATACCCATCCATAAGAGCGAAAGAATCACGCTCTAGTTTACTGCAGAAAGCCTCTTAAAGGTCTCATCTGGGCGAATAGCCGCCCGGAACCCGGGATTTTGCAGCGGAATAGTGGCAAAATGCGCCGATGGGAAATCGATTATCAAAAATCTACACCCGCACGGGTGATAAGGGCACGACCGGACTGGGCGACGGTTCGCGCGTGGACAAGGACAGCTTGCGGGTGGAGGCCTACGGCACCATCGACGAACTGAACAGCGCGGTGGGCCTGGTGCTGGCCGCTGAACTGCCGGACGACGTGCGAGACTGCCTGACGCGCACGCAACATGAACTGTTCGACCTGGGCGGTGAGCTGTGCATGCCGGGTTACACGCTGGTGCCCGAATCCTACGTCGACGGGCTGGAGCAATCGCTCGATGGATTCAACGAGGACCTGCCGCCGTTGAAAGACTTCATTCTGCCGGGCGGGTCGGAAGCCGCTGCAAGATGCCACATGGCGCGCACCATTGCGCGGCGCGCCGAGCGCCGGGTGATCACACTGGCCCATAATGAAACGGTCAACGAGGCAAGCATCCGCTACCTCAACCGGCTGTCCGACCTGCTGTTCGTGGTCGCCCGGGTACTGGCCCGCCGCGACGGCGGCTCCGAGGTTCTCTGGGTTCACGGCGACAAGCGGACCTGAGAAACGCCCGCAACCGCCCTCACCCGTTGCTGGGAAACGTAAACCGGGCTTTTTCCCGCACACCGCCGGAAGGCCAGCGCTGCGTGATGGTCTTGCGTCGCGTGTAGAAACGCACCGCGTCCGGTCCGTAGGCGTACAGGTCCCCGAACAGCGAGCGCTTCCAGCCGCCGAAGCTGTGGTAGGCGACCGGCACCGGGAGCGGAACGTTGATTCCGACCATCCCGGCCTTGATGTTGTCACTGAAGTAACGCGCCGCCTCACCGTCGCGGGTGAAGATGCAGGTGCCGTTGCCGTACTCGTGGCGGTCGATCAGATCCATCGCCTCCTGCATGTTGTGGGCCCGCACCACGCACAGCACGGGGCCAAAAATTTCGTCCTGGTAAATTTTCATTGCAGGTGTGACCCGGTCGAACAGCGTGCCGCCGAGGAAAAACCCGTCCTCGTGCCCGGCTACCTGCAAGCCGCGGCCATCGACCACCAGTTCGGCGCCCTCCTCGATCCCCAGGTCGACGTAACCGCTAACCCTGTCGCGATGAGGCCCGGTGATCAGCGGCCCCATGTTGTTGGAATTATCGTTACCGTTCCCCACCTTGAGACCCGACAGTTCGTCTTTGAGCTTTCCAACCAGCTGATCGGCGGTATCGTCTCCCACCGCGACCACCACTGAAATTGCCATGCAGCGTTCGCCGCAGGAGCCGTAAGCTGCCCCCATCAATGCGGAAACGGTGTTGTCCATATCCGCGTCGGGCATGACGATGGCGTGATTTTTCGCGCCCCCCAGTGCCTGCACCCGTTTACCGGCAGCGCTGCCGGTGCGGTAGATATACTCGGCGACCGGGGTGGAACCCACGAAAGAAACCGCCTGAACACGCGAATCGCCCAACAGCGCGTCCACTGCCTCCCGGTCGCCGTTGACGACGTTAAAAACTCCGTCGGGAAGCCCGGCCTGGCTGAACAGTTCCGCAATGAACATCGAGGCCGACGGGTCTCTTTCAGACGGCTTCAACACGAACGTGTTACCGCAAACGATCGCCATCGGGTACATCCACATCGGAACCATGGCCGGAAAATTGAACGGCGTGATGCCGGCGACCACGCCCAGCGGCTGAAATTCGCTCCAGCTGTCAATCGCCGGCCCAACGTTCTTGCTGTGCTCGCCTTTCAGAAACTCGGGCGCGCCGCAAGCGTATTCGACGACCTCGACGCCCCGCTGGAATTCACCCAGCGCATCGTGCAAGACCTTGCCGTGCTCTTCGGTAATCAGCGCTGAAACCTTATCCTGGTTCTCCTCGAGCAGTTGTTTGAAACGAAACATGATGCGGGCGCGTTTCAACGGCGGAGTATCGCGCCATTTCCCGAACGCGGCCGATGCGGCCCCCACGGCCTGCTCTACCGTTTTGCCCGAGGCCAGCTCAACCCGGCGAATCGCCTGCCCGGTCGCCGGATTGAATACATCCTGGGTGCGGCCGTTATCCAGTACCGTTTTGCCGTCAATAAAGTGTCCAACGATATTCGTGTTCATTGCATTCAACTCTCAACTGTTTTCAATCGATGTGATCCAGTACCTTGCGGACTTTTTCGAAGGTCATCGTGATGTCTTCCGGGCGCGAATTCAGGAAGGGCGAGAACTGCAGGATATCGCCGCCGTTGCGGACCACGATGTCTTCTTCCCAGAAACACTTTTTGTGTACTTCGAGCCCTCTTGCGCCCATCGCATCGGGCCTGGGCACGAGATCGAGGCCGCCCATCAGGCCGAAATTTCGCACATCGGTCACCAGCGGATGGCCGGCGAATGAATGCAGCTCATCTTCGAAGTGCTGCTCCAGGCCTCGCGACTGCTCAAAAGTGCCTTCCTCGACGTAGGCGTCCAGTGCCGCTATCCCGGCGGCCGCGGCAACCGGATGACCCGAATAGGTATAGCCGTGAAACAGTTCAATGGCCTGCTCGGGGCCGTGCATGAAGGTGTCGAATATTTCATCCCGCACCATCACGGCTCCCATCGGTATGACGCCGTTGGTCAGGCCCTTCGCCATGTTGATGATGTCGGGCATCACGCCGAAACGCTCAGCCGCAAAACCCGCGCCAATGCGCCCGAAGGCGGTGATCACTTCGTCGAAAATCAGCAGGATGCCATACTTGTCGCAAATTTCGCGCAGTCGTTCCAGGTAACCGACGGGCGGGGGCAGGATTCCGGAAGAGCCGGACACCGGTTCTACAATCACCGCCGCGATGTTGCTGCCGTCATGCAGCGCAGCCAGCCGCTCCAGGTCGTCAGCAAAATGCGCGCCCCACGCGGGCTGGCCCCGGCTATACGCATTGTGCTCGAGGTTCCAGGTATGTTGGAGGTGGTCTACGCAGGGCAGCAGGCTGGCGCCGAAGGCTTTCCGATTTGGGGTCATGCCGCCGACAGACATACCGCCGAAGTTGACGCCGTGATAACCCTTTTCCCGGCCGACCAGACGGGTTCGATGCCCCTCTTTCCTCGCGCGGTGATAGCCCAGCGCAATTTTCAACGAGGTATCGGCGGATTCGGAGCCTGAATTGGTGAAGAACACCTTGGAATAGCCGTCGGGCGCCATTGAGGTCACTTTTTCAGCCAGCTCGAAGACCTTGTCGGACGCGGCCTGAAAACCCAGTGAATAATCCAGCGTGGCGACCTGTCGTTGCACGGCCTCGACAATTCTGGGGTGGCAATGGCCAAGGCCGCTGGTCCACAGCCCGGAGAACGCGTCGTAAAGTTTGCGGCCGTCCTCGGTGTGGTAGTGGTGCCCTTCTGCCCCGACGATAATCCGGGGTTGCTGTTTAAAATCGCGGTTTGCCGTGAACGGCATCCAGTACGAATCAACCGCTGCAGGGTTTGTGCTCATCCGCTTTGACCTCTGAAAACCTTGAGAAGTGACAGAACAATTTGTCTATTATAATTAACATTTAATTTTATGCACGTTATTGATGCGACTTAAGGTTGCCGTGCTCCCTTCTGATGCGCGCAGTCTTCGCGCTGACCCAACCGTAAAACCCTATATTACTGATTTATATAGGCTAAACCAAGATGGCACAGATCATGCAATGTAGCAGGTAAGCCGGAAAACCTGAGCGGGGCTTTCCATTTATTCAACGACCTTACCTGGAGAGGATGATCATGACTCGTAAACTTGCAACCATCGGCCTGGCCGTCTCACTTGCTGCCGTTTCGGCGCCTGCGCTGGCCACGGACATTTCCGCCAACATCGGATATAACTCGGAGTACATTTACCGCGGAATTCCACAGAAGAACTCATCCGCATTTGGTGGTCTGGATCTCGAGGCCGGCGGCTTCTACCTGGGCACCTGGGGCGCAGATGTCGGCGACGGAATCGAGATCGATTATTACGGCGGCTACGGCTTTGAAGTGGGTGAATTCAGTTTCGGGGTAGGTGGCACGTTATATACCTACACCGGTGATTTCGACGACACCTACAAGGAAATCAACCTCAGTGCGGGCTGGAGGTTCCTGACCTTCGATGCCGCCATCGGCAAATACGACAATTTTGGCGGGCCAAAACTGAACTACCAGTTTTATTCGGTGACAGCGGAATACAACGGCCTGTACGGCAAAGTCGGCTGGTTCGCAGACGATTTCGACGGGACCTACATTGAGGGTGGTTACGGCAGCACCCTGACCGTGCAGGACACGGACCTGATCGATTATGCGTTTGCCGTTATTTACAGTGACTCAACGCTGCTGGGCGGAAGTTCGGACACCAATTTTGTGTTCACGCTCTCAAAGTCATTTGATTTGTAGGATTAACTGAGACCCGCGGCCGGCAAAGCGCCCCAACCCGGGGCGCGCCATTTCGGGTCATATGGTTGGCGGCGTGTTGGCGCTGACGATCCGGACCGCGGCCTTGCCCCTGTTCCTGAAACGATGCGGCAAGCGGCTATCAAAATAATAGGCGTCGCCGGGCCCCAGTTTCCAGGTCTTGCCGGCCACGGTAACTTCCAGTTCACCCTCGACGACTACTCCTCCCTCCTCGCCGGCATGTGTCAGCAGGTCCTCGCCGGTATCCGAGCCTGGCATATAAGTTTCCCAGAGAATGGACATCTTTCGATCGGGCCGGGTCGCCGCAACCAGGCGATAATGAATCTCACCTGTTCCTACATCAGGCAACTCGTCCGCCCGGAAAACCACGTCACCGCCCGCCTGCATGTCGCGGGTGAAAAACTCGGCCATGGTCATTGGAAAAGCCGCCAGTATCTTTTGCAGGGATCCAACCGAAGGGCTGACCCTGTCCTGTTCGATCAGCGATACCATTCCGTTGGTCACCCCGGCACGCTTGGCCAGTTCCCGTTGACTCAGGCCGAATGCGGTCCGCACGGAGCGCAACTGTTTTCCTACTTCAATGCTCATGATGTATGGTGTTAATAATAATTGACGGCACAATAGTAGAAAGGAGAGCCGAACATGTCCAGTAACAAAACGGTGGAAACAGACAGCAGTGTGGAAAGTTTCATCAACCAGGTCGCCGATGAGCAAAAACGCAAAGACAGCCGGGAAATGATCGGCCTGATGAAGAAAATCACCGGCTCTGAACCCAGGATGTGGGGTTCCAGCCTGGTGGGTTTCGGTAAATATCACTATAAGTATGCAAGCGGGCGGGAAGGCGACTTTTTCATTACCGGTTTTTCACCCCGCAAAACCGCGTTGACCCTGTACATCATGCCCGGCTTTGAACGTTACCAGGACCTCATGTCAAAACTCGGACCTCATAAGACCGGCAAATCCTGCCTGTACATCAAAAGCCTGGACGCAGTCGACCGCGGGGTGCTGAAAGAGATGATCAGCGACTCGGTGGCCTGCATGAGAGATAAATACGAGTGCAGCAAATAGGGAAGCCGGCTCAGCCGGCTTCCAGTTTTCATCAACAGCGCTGGTCTGTTACAGCGTCAGCGCTTCCCGCGCGGGCACATACTCGTAACCGAGATCTCGCGCCACGTCCTCGTAGGTCACCTTGCCCCGGTGCACGTTCAGGCCTTCCAGCAAGTGGGGGTCGTCCAGCATCGCCTGCTTCGCGCCCTTTTTCGCCAGCGCCAGGGTGAACGGCAGCGTTGCATTATTCAGCGAAAAGGCCGAAGTTCGCGGAACTGCTCCGGGCATATTGGCAACACAGTAGTGGACAATGCCGTCCACGATGTAGGTCGGTTCGGCATGCGTCGTCGGTTTGGACGTTTCGAAACAGCCACCCTGATCGATCGCCACATCGACCAGGACCGAGCCCTGGCGCATCGTTGAAAGATGGGCGCGGGTGACGAGCTTGGGCGCCGCAGCGCCGGGAATCAACACACCACCGATCACCAGGTCAGCGTCGCGCACATGCTTCTCGATGGAATCCACGTTGGAATACACCGTTTCGATGCGGCTTTCAAAATTTGCGTCCAGAAACCGCAGGACTTCCAGGTTCCGGTCCATGATAACGACCCGGGCGCCCAGACCGACCGCCATCTGCGCCGCATTGAAGCCCACGGTTCCCCCGCCAATAATCACCACCTTGGCTGGTTCAACTCCAGGAACACCGCCCAGCAGGACGCCGGAACCACCCCGGGCTTTCTCCAGGCACCAGGCCCCGGCCTGGATGGACAGCCGGCCCGCGACTTCCGACATCGGAGCCAGCAGCGGCAGGTGTCCGAGGTCGTTTGTGACGGTTTCATAAGCGATACAGGTGGCGCCGCCATTTACCAGGTCCTCGGTTTGCGGAGCATCCGGCGCAAGGTGCAGGTAGGTAAACAACGTGTGGCTTTCATTCAGCATCGCGCGTTCGACCGCTTGCGGCTCCTTGACCTTGACGATCATTTCAGCCGTTTCGAACACTTCTTCCGCCGTTGGCAGAATCACAGCGCCTGCGGCCACGTAGCGGCTGTCATCCATGCCAATACCGGCGCCTGCCGTGGCCTGGACGAAAACCTCGTGCCCGCGGTGCGTCAGTTCCCTGACCGACGCCGGAACCAACCCTACCCGGTATTCATGATTTTTAATTTCTTTTGGCACACCGATTTTCATGACCTGCTCCCGTGATATTTAATATCCTAATATTAACGGTAAAATGCTGGTTTTTTATCCTGTAAAACACTTTAATATAGTTTTTTATCCTGTGATTACGTATGAAACCCAGAAAAACACGAAGCCTCGACCGCACCGACCGCCTGATTCTAAAATGTCTGCAGGAAAACGGCCGCATTTCGAATGTCGCGTTGGCCAAAAAAGTGAATCTCTCGACAACACCCTGCCATGACCGCGTTAGGCGTCTCGAAAAGCATGGCTATATCCGCGGCTACACGGCATTGCTCGAACCCGGGATGGTGGGGGCCGGCCTGCTGGTGTTCGTCGAGATAGACCTGCTTAGAACATCCCCTGACGCATTCAGGGATTTTCGCCGAGAAGCAAAGAAACTGCCCGAATTGCTCGAATGCCACCTGGTGTCGGGCAATTTCGACTACCTGTTGAAAGCCCGGGTCAGGAATATGCAGGAATACCGCAGCCTGCTCGGGGAGAAAATACTCGCCCTTCCCGGCGTCAGCGACTCACGCAGTTACGTGGTGATGGAAGAAGTGAAAGAATCCACATTATTGCCTGTACTATAGACCCCGATGAAGACATTGATCCTGCACCACGA
Source organism: Lysobacterales bacterium (assembly GCA_013001885.1). Lineage (GTDB taxonomy): Bacteria > Pseudomonadota > Gammaproteobacteria > Xanthomonadales > SZUA-36 > JAHEFT01. Next base: position 1,546 of record JABDLD010000071.1, on the reverse strand, counting down.
CGACTGCCTGCGGCATGACCCGGGCCGCCGCCACGCCGAGATTCCGGCGCGCATTACCGCGGTTTTGAACGGCGTCAAAGAACTGCCGCGCACCGAGATGCTGCCCGCACCAAGGGCCACCATTGAACAGTTGCAACAGGCTCACGCCCCGGAATACTGGGCACGCCTGGTTGAACTCGAGCCTGTGCAGGATCCCGCAGAAGATCGCGTGGCGCTGGATCCGGATACGTTTTTGTCCGCCGGGTCGATCGATGCGACGCTGCGCGGAAGCGGCGCCGCGTGTTTTGCGATCGACCAGGTTATTGCCGGTAAGGTCAGAAATGCATTCTGCGCAACGCGCCCGCCGGGGCATCACGCCGAAGCTGCGCTCGCCATGGGCTTTTGCCTGCTGAACCATGCGGCGGTTGCCGCAAGACACGCGCAACATGCCCACGCGATCGAGCGGATTGCGATCCTGGATTTCGATGTTCATCACGGCAACGGAACGCAGGCGATTTTCGAAAACACGCCGGATGTGCTGTATATCTCCAGCCACCAGATGCCGCTTTATCCCGGCACCGGATCAAGCAGTGAAACAGGTTGCGGCAATATTCTGAACCTGCCGCTGGCCCCGGGTGCAGGCAGCGTGGAATTCCGCAACGCCTGGTCAACGCAGGGGCTGCCAGGACTGGAAAGCTTCAAGCCCGAACTGGTCATCATTTCAGCCGGCTTTGACGCCCACGCCAATGATCCGCTGGCCCAACTGGAACTGACGGACGAAGACTACGGCTGGATCACCGCGGAAATATGCAACTACGCCAACGCAGAATGCGGCGGCAGGGTCGTCTCGATACTGGAAGGCGGCTACGACCTGGAGGCATTGACAACCGCCTCGGCGGCGCACGTCTCGGCATTGACTGACTGAGCCTGTTTTTTGCTATCATCAGACCCCTGAGGCGGGTGTCGTATAATGGTTATTACCTCAGCTTCCCAAGCTGAAGATGACGGTTCGATTCCGTTCACCCGCTCCAACCTCAACTAACACACCGTTTATCACCACCCGTTCTCATCTTCAGCACTCTCAACTGGACCCCACACTCATATGCACAGGCGGACCATCCTGATCACACCGGCCATTCAATGTACTAAAATGATTTGGCTTACCGGGAGAACAATCCATGGATGATTTAGTCCATTACCTCGGCGACTTGTCGTTGGCGATGCGGTTGACAGTTTTCGCGGGCCTGGCGATAGCCACCCACCTGACCGTGCTGCTGATTCGTCACCTGGCTGAATACGTACTCGCGAACCATCATTCCCGCCGCTACCAGAAGCTCCGGTCCATTGCGACGTTGGCGACGAGCGCAATCGTGTTCACGCTGTATTTTCTTGCATTCGGCCTGATCCTGCGCGAGTTTGGTGTTTCACTCACGGCTTACCTGGCCAGCGCCTCTGTCGTCGGGCTCGCCATTGGTTTTGGCTCCCAGGGTATTGTGCAGGATGTCGTCACCGGCCTGACCTTCATTTTTTCGGATCTCATCGACGTTGGCGACCTGGTCGAAATCTC
>JABDLD010000077.1 GCA_013001885.1 Lysobacterales bacterium | reverse complement strand
TGACTTCACCCCCGCGGGCTTCAGCGCAGACTTTCGTCATCGCCGCCGTCAGCGTCGTCTTGCCGTGATCAACATGACCAATCGTACCCACGTTTACGTGGGGCTTCGTACGTTCAAACTTTGCTTTGGACATCCGTCAATCCTCTCGATTCTTTATGTCTGTTCTGCCTTTCGACTCAGGCGGTTTTCTTGATAATTTCTTCTGCCACGCTGGAGGGTGCCTCAGCGTAGTGATCGAATTCCATTGTGTACGTCGCGCGGCCCTGGGTCTGGGAACGCAAATCTGTTGCGTAGCCAAACATTTCGGACAGCGGCACGTGCGAATTGATGATCTTGCCCGACGGGCTGTCATCCATGCCCTGCACGATTCCGCGCCGGCGGTTCAGGTCGCCCATCACGTCCCCCATGTAATCTTCGGGAGTGACCACTTCGACATTCATCATCGGCTCAAGCAGTACCGGGTTGGCAATCACTGCCGCATTCTTGAAGGCCATCGAGCCGGCGATCTTGAAGGCCATTTCCGACGAATCCACTTCGTGATAGGAACCATCAAAGAGAGTCGCTTTCACATCCACCATCGGATAACCGGCAATAACACCGTTTTCAATCTGCTCCTTGATACCCTTATCCACCGAGTTGATGTACTCGCGGGGGACAACACCGCCGACGATGGCGTTCTCAAATTCATAACCCTCGCCTGACGGCAGCGGCTCCAGCTTGATCTTGACATGGCCATACTGACCACGACCGCCGGACTGGCGCACAAATTTGCCTTCCGCCTCCACACCCTTGCGGATAGTTTCGCGATAAGCCACCTGGGGGCGGCCGACATTGGCTTCGACCTTGAACTCGCGTTTCATGCGGTCGACGATGATGTCGAGGTGCAGCTCGCCCATGCCGGAAATAATGGTCTGGCCGGATTCTTCGTCCGTATGAACCCGGAAAGAGGGATCTTCCTGCGCGAGCTTGCTCAGCGCAATACCCATTTTCTCCTGGTCGGCCTTGGTCTTCGGTTCAACAGCAACCGAGATAACCGGCTCGGGGAACTCCATGCGCTCAAGCGTAATTACGCTGTCGAGTGCACACAGGGTTTCACCTGTCGTAATATCCTTCAGGCCGACCGCGGCGGCGATATCGCCAGCGCGCACTTCCTTGATCTCTTCGCGACTGTTCGAATGCATCTGGAGGATGCGTCCCACCCGCTCTTTCTTGGACTTCACCGGGTTATACACGGTGTCGCCGGATTTCAGCACGCCGGAATAGACGCGGAAGAAGGTCAGCGTTCCGACATACGGGTCGGTGGCGATCTTAAAGGCCAGCGCAGAAAACGGCTCCGAGTCAGAGCTCTTACGCACACCTTCAGTTTCGTCCTCGTTGATGCCCTTGATCGACGGTACATCCAGCGGAGAAGGCATCAGCTCAATAACCTTGTCCAGCAGCGCCTGCACGCCTTTATTCTTGAACGCGGTACCGCACAGGCAAGGCACCAGGTCGTTGGCCAGCGTTCCGGCGCGCAGGCCCTCAAGGATCTGCGCTTCGCTCAGCTTGCCATCTTCCAGGTAGGCTTCCATCAATTCTTCGGTCGTTTCGGCCGCAGACTCAACCATGAACTCGCGCGCCGCTTCAGCACCCTCGAGCAACTCGGCCGGTATTTCACGTGCGTCGTAGGTCGTGCCCTGGTTTGACTGGTCCCAGTAAATGGCCTGCATTTTGACCAGGTCGATGACACCTTCGAAGTCTTCCTCTGCACCGATCGGCAACTGGATGGGCACCGCGCGGGCACCCAGACGCTCACGAATCTGTCTCACCACGCGTTCGAAATTCGCTCCGGTGCGGTCCATCTTGTTTACGAACGCTACGCGCGGAACGTTGTACCGCGTGGCCTGTCGCCAAACCGTTTCAGACTGGGGCTGCACGCCGCCAACGGCGCAGAACACGGCCACGGTGCCGTCCAGCACGCGCAGTGAACGCTCTACCTCGATGGTGAAGTCGACGTGTCCCGGGGTATCAATGATATTGATGCGGTGCTCCGGGAACTGCTGATCCATTCCGCTCCAGAAACAGGTTGTTGCAGCCGAGGTGATCGTGATGCCACGCTCCTGCTCCTGCTCCATCCAGTCCATCGTAGCGGCACCGTCGTGCACTTCACCGATTTTGTGCGAAACACCGGTGTAAAACAGGATGCGTTCTGTGGTCGTCGTTTTGCCGGCATCAATATGGGCCATGATGCCGATGTTGCGATACCGTTCGATTGGTGTTGTACGGGGCACTGTCTTAACCTCGATAAATTCTGTAATTAACGATCGCTTACCAGCGGTAATGCGCGAACGCTTTGTTAGCCTCTGCCATACGGTGCGTGTCCTCACGCTTCTTCACAGCGGTTCCACGTTGCTCGACCGCATCCAGCAGTTCACCCGCCAGGCGGTTTGGCATGCTTTTCTCGCCTCGCTTGCGGGCCGCTTCAATAATCCAACGCATGGCCAGGGTCTGGCGACGCTTCGGACGCACTTCGACCGGCACCTGGTAAGTGGCGCCACCCACGCGGCGGGATTTAACCTCAACCATGGGGCTGACGTTTTCCAGCGCTTTTTCAACCAGTTCTACAGCATCAGCCGTTTTGTTTTTGTCGCCGATAGTGTCAATGGCGCCGTAAACAATTTTTTCAGCGGCAGATTTCTTTCCGCTGGTCATCACCATGTTGATGAAGCGCGTGATCATTTCACTTCCGAATTTCGGATCAGGCAGGATCTCGCGCGAGAAATTGGTTTGCTTTCTGGACATTTTGCTTTCCGTTAATTTGCTTGGTCAGTGAAGATCAATTCTTGGGACGCTTGGCGCCATACTTCGAACGGCCTTGCCGGCGATCGCTCACCCCGGCCGTGTCGAGACTTCCACGAACCGTGTGATAACGCACACCGGGCAGATCTTTCACACGGCCGCCCCTGATCAGAACCACGCTGTGCTCCTGCAGGTTGTGGCCTTCGCCACCGATGTAGCTGGTGACTTCAAAGCCATTCGTTAAACGCACACGTGCTACTTTGCGAAGCGCCGAGTTAGGCTTCTTCGGTGTGGTCGTGTAAACACGAGTGCAAACGCCGCGTTTCTGAGGACACCCTTCCAACGCGGGCACATTGCTCTTGTAAGCTTTGTCCTTTCGCGGCTTGCGTACGAGTTGATTGATCGTCGCCATAATTTCCTTAGTCCTGACAAATTAAAAGGCAGACGGGAACACCCCGGCCGCCAAGTTTGGTGCTTAAACACCCGATTCAGATAATGTCAAACGCCCAGCCCCGCTGTGTTGATGCAGGAATGGGCGCCGTTGAGTCCGGCCCACGCGCCGGCGACATCGGCTCTCCGTTACGGTCTTTTTACCGCACGGCCCTTCTTGTGAAGGGGTTGAATCTGTTAGCCGGAGAATTATGGCAGGGAGTCTGCCGAAATGCAACCCTTTTACGGACATTCCACTTCAGGAGACCGAAATTATTATCGGTATTTCAGCGCCACGATTTTTCATGCCCAAAACGGCCATGAAAAATCCCGGTCTGAGCGGCTTTTTCTGGGAAAAGCGGTGCCCGCCGGGATTTCTCTTTCTGCCTGTCAGCCGGAGTTAGCTGTCTTTCTCAGAAGCGGCATCGAGATTAGCAAACTCTTCGGCGGCAATCGCCGAAGCCAGGGCCGCCAGGTCGATCTCGGCTTCCTCTTCCGGCTTGCTCTTGCGCGTATTGTGATACGCCATCCCGGTTCCAGCCGGAATCAGACGGCCGACAATAACATTTTCCTTGAGACCCCGAAGATGATCGGTCGTGCCGCGGACCGCTGCCTCGGTCAACACGCGCGTTGTCTCCTGGAATGAAGCCGCCGAGATAAACGACTCGGTCGCCAGCGATGCCTTGGTGATGCCCAGCAGTACGCGCTGATACCCCGCTTCACGGCCGCCATCCTTTTTGACCTGGGCATTCTCTTCATGCACGCGTGCGACGTCGAGCTGTTCACCGCGTAACAGGCGCGAGTCGCCGCCGTCCATCACTTCGGCTTTGCGCAACATCTGCCGCACAATCACCTCGATATGCTTGTCGTTGATTTTCACGCCCTGCAGACGGTAAACGTCCTGGATTTCCTTGACCAGGTACTCATCCAGCGCCTCTACACCCAGCAATCGCAAGATATCATGTGGATTAGGCTCGCCGTCGACGATGGTCTCACCCTTCTCCACCCGCTCGCCTTCAAACACAATCACGTGACGCCACTTGGGAATCAACTCTTCGTAAGTCTCGCCGTCATCCATCGTTATGACGAGGCGCTGCTTGCCTTTCGTGTCTTTGCCAAAGCTGACGATCCCCGAAACCTCTGCCAGAATGGAAGGCTCTTTGGGTTTGCGTGCCTCGAACAGGTCGGCAACACGCGGCAGACCACCGGTGATGTCGCGCGTTTTTGAGGACTCCTGTGGAATCCTGGCCAAAACGTCGCCGACGTTCACATCCTGCCCGTCCTGCATCTGGACGATGGAGCCGGCCTGCAGGAAATAATGCGCGGGAATCTCTGTTCCCGCGAGGAAAAGATCTTTTCCGTCCTTGTCAGCCAGGCTGATCATCGGCCGCAGATCCTTGCCGGCGCTGCCGCGCTGCTTGGGATCTGTGACAATCAGACTGGTCAGGCCGGTGATATCATCCAGGTGCTCATTGACCGTTACTCCGTCGATGAACTCATGGAAATTCACGCGGCCGGCCACCTCGGTCACGATTGGGTGTGTATGCGGATCCCAGGTCGCGGTGACGTCGCCCGCGGCAACGGCTTCCTCGTCTCTGACAGAGATGATCGCACCGTAGGGCACTTTGTAACGCTCCCTTTCGCGGCCATGATCGTCAATCACCGAAAGTTCGCCGGAGCGGGAAACCGCGACCAGTTTTTTATCGACATTCTCAACCGTTTTCATGTTGTGCAGACGCACAAAGCCGCTGGACTTGACCTGGATATGGTCGACCGCGGCTGCCCTGGATGCGGCGCCACCAATGTGGAAGGTGCGCATCGTAAGCTGCGTTCCCGGTTCGCCAATGGACTGCGCCGCGATGACGCCGACAGCTTCACCGATGTTCACGATGTGGCCGCGCGCGAGGTCACGGCCGTAACAGAATGCGCACACTCCATGCCTGGTTTCACAGGTGATGGTCGAACGCACGGTCATGCGGTCCACGCCGTTTTGCTCCAGGTGATCCACCAGCTGCTCGTCGAGCAGAGTGTTGCGCTCGCAGATGACCTCTTCGGACCCCGGCTTGCAAACGTGTTCCGCGACCATCCGGCCCAGGACGCGTTCACTCAGAGGCTCAACCACGTCTCCGCCTTCAACGATGGGCTGCATGGTAACGCCGTTCTCTGTTCCGCAATCCACTTCCGTGATCACCAGGTCCTGCGCCACATCAACCAACCGGCGGGTCAGATAACCCGAGTTTGCGGTTTTCAGGGCCGTATCAGCCAGACCTTTACGAGCGCCGTGTGTCGAGATGAAGTACTGCAGCACGTCGAGGCCTTCGCGGAAGTTAGCCGTGATCGGTGTCTCGATGATCGATCCGTCAGGCTTGGCCATCAGGCCGCGCATTCCGGCCAGCTGCCTGATCTGCGCGGCAGATCCTCGGGCGCCGGAATCCGCCATGATGAAGATCGAGTTCATCGAATCCTGCTCGATGTCCTCGCCGGCGGCGTTCTTGACCACGCTCTTGCCCATGCGTTTCATCATCGCGCGCGCCACCTGCTCGTTGGTTCGCGACCAGATATCAACCACTTTGTTGTAGCGTTCGCCAGCCGTAACCAGGCCCGAAATGTACTGGTTCTGGATTTCCACGACCTCTGCTTCCGCATCGTCGAGAATTCCTGCTTTTTCATCCGGCACCATCAGATCGTCGATACCAATGGATACGCCCGCCTGGGTTGCATAGTGGAAACCGGTATACATCAGTTTGTCGGCAAACACCACGCTCTTTTTCAGACCGAGGCGGCGATAGCAAGAGTTGATCAGCGCCGAAATCTGCTTCTTCTTCAGGGGCTCGTTCAACAGGCGGAACGGCATGCCCGAAGGACGGATTTCAGCCAGCAGCGCACGCCCGACCGTGGTCTCCACGAGATTGGTTTCGTGACGCTCCTCGCCGTGCTCGGAAATGATGGTTTCATCGATCCGCACCTTGATCTGCGCATGCAGGTCGATCACCTTGTTCTCAAACGCGCGGTGCACTTCATCGATATCGCTGAAGTACATCCCCTGCCCCCGGGCACCTTCGAGCTGCCGGGTCATGTAATACAGGCCCAGGACCACGTCCTGTGTCGGAACGATGATCGGTTCGCCGTTGGCCGGAGACAGGATGTTGTTGGAGGACATCATCAGGGCGCGGGCTTCCAGCTGCGCTTCCATTGAAAGCGGCACGTGAACAGCCATCTGGTCGCCGTCGAAGTCAGCGTTGAAGGCGGTACAAACCAGCGGATGCAGCTGGATCGCTTTGCCCTCGATCAGGACCGGTTCAAACGCCTGGATACCCAGCCGATGCAGGGTTGGCGCGCGGTTCAGCAATACGGGATGTTCGCGAATGACTTCGGAAAGGATATCCCAGACTTCAGCGCGCTCTGCTTCCACCAGCTTTTTGGCTGCCTTGATCGTTGCCGCCATTCCGCGGCGCTGCAGCTTGCTGAAAATAAACGGCTTGAACAATTCAAGCGCCATCTTCTTCGGCAGGCCGCATTCATGCAGCTTCAACTTCGGCCCGACCACGATCACGGAGCGGCCGGAATAATCGACGCGCTTGCCCAGCAGGTTCTGGCGGAACCGGCCCTGCTTGCCCTTGATCATATCGGCCAGTGACTTGAGCGGCCGCTTGTTCGTGCCGGTAATGGCCCGGCCACGACGGCCGTTGTCGAGCAGTGCGTCAACCGCTTCCTGCAGCATGCGCTTTTCGTTGCGCACGATGATGTCCGGCGCATTAAGCTCCAGCAGGCGCTTGAGCCGATTGTTCCGGTTGATCGTGCGGCGGTACAGGTCGTTCAGATCAGAGGTTGCAAAGCGTCCTCCATCGAGCGGAACCAGCGGGCGCAGATCCGGCGGCAGCACGGGCAGCACGGTCATGATCATGAATTCCGGGCGATTGCCGGAATCGATAAATGCCTCGACCAGCTTCACGCGTTTTGACAGGCGCTTCAGCTTGGTGACCGAGCGGGTTGCGCCGATTTCTTCGCGCAACCTCAGCACTTCCTCGTTCAGATCGATGCTCTTGAGCAGGTTATAGATTGCTTCGGCACCCATCTTAGCGTCGAACTCGTCGCCCCACTGCTCCATCGTATCCAGATACTGCTCGTCGGTCAGCAACTGGCCGCGCTCGAGATCCGTCAGGCCGGCATCGAGGACGACATAGGATTCAAAATAGAGAATGCGTTCGATATCGCGCAGCGTCATATCCAGCATCAAGCCGATGCGCGAGGGCAGTGACTTGAGGAACCAGATGTGAGCGACCGGACTGGCAAGCTCGATATGCGCCATACGTTCGCGCCGAACCTTGGTCAATGTGACCTCGGTCCCGCACTTTTCGCACACCACGCCGCGGTGCTTCATGCGCTTGTATTTCCCACACAGGCACTCGTAGTCCTTCACTGGGCCGAAGATGGCGGCGCAGAAAAGGCCGTCCCTTTCCGGCTTGAACGTCCGGTAATTGATGGTCTCGGGCTTTTTTACCTCGCCGAAGGACCACGAACGAATCAGATCCGGGGGTGCAAGACCAATCCGGATAGCGTCAAAATCCAGCGGCTGCCGCTGTCTACCGTAGAGATTGAGTAAGTCTCTCACTGCTCATCTCCTCCTGTCAGGATTCTTCGAGTTCGATGTTGATACCCAGGGAACGGATTTCCTTCACAAGCACATTGAAGGACTCAGGCATGCCTGCCGCCATCTGGTGATTTCCATCGACGATGTTTTTATACATCTGGTTACGGCCGCTCACGTCATCAGACTTCACGGTCAGCATTTCTTGCAGCGTATAGGCTGCACCATAGGCTTCGAGGGCCCAGACCTCCATTTCACCGAAGCGCTGGCCGCCAAACTGCGCCTTGCCGCCCAACGGTTGCTGAGTAACCAGACTGTAAGGACCGGTAGAACGCGCATGCATCTTGTCGTCAACCAGATGGTTGAGCTTCAGCATGTACATGTAACCGACAGTAACCGGGCGCTCGAACGGATCGCCGGTGCGCCCGTCGTACAGCGTGGTCTGGCCACTGGCGGGCAACTCTGCAAGTTCGAGCAGGTGTTTGATTTCCTTCTCGTCCGCACCGTCGAATACCGGCGTCGCCATCGGCACACCGGCCTCCAGGTTTGCCGCCATGGTCATGATTTCCTCGTCCGAGAACTCCTTCAGATCCACCCGGCCTTTTCGGTCGCTGTTATAGATCTGACCGAGGTATTTGCGAATTTCGGGCACTTTGGCTTTTCGTTCCAGCATATCGCTGATCCGGTGACCCAGGCCCTTGGCCGCCCAGCCAAGATGCGTTTCAAGCACCTGTCCGATATTCATTCGGGACGGTACGCCCAGCGGGTTCAACACGATATCCACCGGTGTGCCGTCTTCCATGTAAGGCATGTCTTCGGTGGGAACGATCATTGAAATGACGCCCTTGTTGCCGTGGCGCCCGGCCATCTTGTCACCTGGTTGAATGCGCCGTTTCACGGCCATATACACCTTGACCATTTTCAGAACGCCGGGGGCGAGATCGTCTCCCTGCGTAATCTTGCCTCTTTTTTCTTCGAAGCGAGCGTCAAAGCCCTTGCGCTGTTCTTTCAGCTGGTCGGCCATCTGCTCCAGCAGTTCATTGAGCGCATCCGTGTGCATGCGTAGCTTGAACCAGTCTTCGCGATCCAGTTTTGCCAGGTACGCGGCCGTGACTTTACTGCCCTTTTTCAGTCCGGCAGGCCCTTTGTCCGCAACCTTGCCGCTCAAGGCGTTTTCAATTCGCTGGAAGATCGCGCTTTCGACAATTCGCAACTGATCGTCAAGGTCCTTGCGGACCTGGCGCAACTGCTCCTTCTCGATTGAAATGGCACGTTCGTCTTTTTCCACGCCGTCCCGGGTGAACACCTGCACGTCGATGACCGTACCGTCCATTCCGCTGGGAACCCGCAACGAGGTGTCTTTGACGTCCGATGCTTTCTCGCCGAAAATCGCGCGTAACAGTTTTTCCTCCGGCGTCAACTGGGTCTCGCCTTTCGGTGTGACCTTGCCGACCAGGATATCCCCCGCACTCACCTCGGCGCCGATGTAAACGATACCGGCCTGGTCAAGCTTGTTCAGGTTGTGTTCGCCAACGTTGGGTATATCAGCCGTGATCTCTTCAGAACCCAGCTTGGTGTCGCGCGCCACGCACGTCAGTTCCTCGATGTGGATCGTGGTGTAGCGGTCTTCCTGAACAACACGCTCAGAAATCAGGATCGAATCCTCGAAGTTGTAACCGTTCCACGGCATGAAGGCGACCAGCATGTTTTGCCCGAGCGCCAGCTCTCCGAGATCGGTTGAAGGCCCGTCCGCCAGAACGTCCCCGCCGGACACCGTGTCGCCGATACGCACCAGCGGACGTTGATTCATGCAGGTGTTCTGGTTGGAACGCTGATACTTGGTCAGGTTGTAAATATCCACGCCGGGATCGCCGACCGGCACTTCTTCTTCGTTGGCCCGCACCACGATACGTCCGGCGTCTACCTGGTCGACGATGCCGCCGCGCCGGGCAACTGCCGTTACACCCGAGTCGGTCGCAACACTGCGCTCCATGCCGGTGCCGACAAGGGGCTTCTCGGCCTTCAGCGTGGGCACGGCCTGGCGCTGCATGTTCGAACCCATCAATGCGCGGTTGGCGTCATCGTGTTCCAGGAACGGCACCAGTGAAGCCGCCACCGAAACAATCTGTTTCGGCGAGACGTCCATATAACTGATGTCTGTCGGTTCCATCAGGGTAAATTCACCCTGGTGGCGACACGGAATGAAGTCGTCCACGAATTTGCCGCTCTTGTCGAGTTCAGCATTGGCCTGGGCGATCACGTATTCACCCTCTTCAATGGCCGACAGGTACTCGACTTCTCTGGTCACTTTTCCGTTGGCCACCTTCCTGTAGGGCGTTTCCAGAAATCCGTAATCGTTGGTTCTGGCGTAAACCGCCAGCGAATTGATCAGGCCGATATTCGGCCCTTCAGGCGTTTCAATCGGGCAGACACGGCCATAGTGCGTCGGGTGCACATCTCGCACCTCGAAACCCGCCCTTTCACGCGTCAATCCGCCCGGACCGAGTGCCGAAACGCGACGCTTATGCGTCACTTCCGACAGCGGGTTGTTCTGATCCATGAACTGGCTGAGCTGAGAAGAGCCAAAGAATTCCTTGACCGCGGCCGCCACCGGTTTGGCATTAATCAGTTCCTGCGGCGACAGCCCTTCGCTCTCGGCGACCGAGAGACGCTCGCGCACCGCGCGTTCCACGCGCACCAGTCCAACGCGGAACACGTTCTCAGCCATCTCGCCCACGCTGCGAACGCGGCGATTTCCCAGGTGATCGATATCATCCACACCACCCTTGCCGTTGCGGATGTCGATGAGAACGCGCAATACCTCGAGGATATCCTCGCGATCGAGCACGCCGGAACCTTCCACTTCTTTCCGGCCAACCCTGCGGTTGAATTTCATGCGTCCAACGGCAGACAGATCATAACGCTCTTCCGCGAAGAAAAGGTTCTTGAAAAGGTTCTGGGCGGCATCCTTGGTCGGAGGCTCGCCGGGCCGCATCATCCGGTAAATTTCAACCAGCGCTTCGAGCTCATTCTTGGTCGGATCAATGTTCAGCGTGCTTGAAATGTAAGGTCCCTGGTCCAGGTCGTTGACGTACAGCACATTGATTTTCTTGATGCCTGCCTCGCGGAGCGCTTCCAGCAACTCCTCTGTCAGTTCGGCGTTGGCTTCGGCCAGGACTTCACCCGATTTCTTGTCGACGATTGTTTGGGCGACGATTTTGCCAATCAGGTACTCGTCCGGCACTTCCAGCGAATTTACTTTCGCTTCTTCGATCATTTTTACGTGCCGGGCGGTGATACGCTTGCCCTTCGGAACCAGCACCTTGCCGGTCTTGCTGCGAATGTCGAAGAATGCCGTTTCACCGCGCAGGCGCTCAGGCACCAGTTCGAGCTTGGCGCCCGTTTTCTTCAGGGTGATGCCGCTGGTGTCAAAAAACGTGTCGAGTATTTCCTCGTTATTCATGCCCAGCGCGCGCAGCAGAATGGTCACCGGCAGTTTTCTGCGCCGGTCGATACGCGTGAAGATGCAGTCTTTCGGGTCGAACTCGAAGTCCAGCCAGGAACCGCGGTAAGGAATGACGCGTGCAGAAAAAAGCAGCTTGCCGCTTGAATGCGTCTTGCCCCGGTCATGGTCATAAAACACGCCGGGAGAGCGATGCAGCTGCGACACGATGACGCGTTCGGTCCCGTTGACGATGAACGTTCCCGTATCGGTCATCAGCGGCAGGTCGCCCATGTAGACTTCCTGTTCTTTCACGTACTTGACAGGCTTGACCTTCGCAGAACTTTCCCTGTCATAAATGACCAGTCGCACTTTCACACGCAGCGGCGCCCCGTAAGACATGCCCCGCAGCTTGCATTCTTTGACGTCGAATACCGGATCGCCCAGTTTGTAGCTCACATACTCGAGCGCTGCATTGCCCGAGTAAGCCACGATTGGGAAAACCGATTGCAACGCCCCATGCAAGCCGCGTTCCCGCCGGTCGTCGAGGGGAATGTCAGTTTGCAGGAACTCCTCGTAGGAGCGAATTTGCGTCTGCAGCAGGTAAGGCACATCAAGAATGGATTTCCGCTTGCCGAAATCCTTGCGAATGCGCTTTTTTTCCGTGAAAGAGTAAGTCATGATCTGGTTCCGCCCGTGCGATCAATGTTCATTCGAAATACAAGCAGAAACAGGCCGGAGGCATGCGCCTCCAGCCCATTTCAATTCAGCCCCGAAATTCAGGGAAGAAGATTTACTTAACCTCGACAGAAGCGCCTGCTTCTTCGAGCTTCTTCGTAACTTCGTCGGCTTCGCTCTTGGATACACCCTCCTTAACGTTGGCAGGTGCACCTTCGACCAGGTCCTTCGCTTCTTTCAGGCCCAGTCCCGTGATCTCGCGTACTGCCTTGATCACCGGCACTTTCTGGGAACCGAAAGAGGTCAGGACTACATCGAACTCGGTCTTCTCTTCAGCGGCAGCGGCTTCGCCGCCCGCAGCAGGACCTGCTGCAACAGCAACCGGGGCTGCAGCTGAAACACCGAATTTTTCTTCCATTGCGCTGATGAGGTCTACGACGTCCATCACGCTCATATTTGAAATAGTTTCAAGAATATCTTCTTTTGAAACGGCCATTGTCGTCTCCGTAATAGTTGATTCTCAGGGGTCAAACCATCGAATCGGTTAATAGATTTATGCAGCTTGCTTCGCGTCTCTCACGGCAGCAACTGTGCGAACCAGTTTCGTATGTGGCTCGTTTAGGGTTCGAACGAGTTTCTCAATCGGCGCCTTCATCACACCCATCATCATCGCGATGGCTTGATCGTAGGTGGGCAGCTTGGACAGACGTTCCAATTCGGACGCGTCGTACAGTTGACCGCCTACAGCAACAAGTTTGGCGATAAGCTTGTCATGGCTCTTGGCGTAATCCTTGACAAGGCGTGCGGCAGCACCCGGATCTTCCATGCTGAATGCAAACAGAAGCGGTCCTGTCAGCGAATCCTTCATGCACTCGTATTCGGTACCCTCAACAGCTCTGCTCACCAGGGTATTTTTGGCGACCTTGAGAATGACTCCGCTCTCACGCGCTTGCACACGCAGTTCGGTCATCTCCTCAACGGTCAGTCCGCGATACTCTGCAGCGACGGCAGCAAGCGCCTTGTTGGCCGCATCGGCCACTTCAGCAACTACTGCTTTCTTTTGCTCAAGATTGAGCGCCATTGATTACCTCCTGGAGTCTGTGCCCGGTTTCCCGGCCAGTCGACTCATCTTCAGTGGTGACCCCGCTACGGGATGAAACGCCTGCCGGTCGAAGGCCGCATTCAATCCAGTAGCGGGGCTGCCACCATCTGCGCAGGCTGTGGCCGGTTACCCGGCTACGCTTAAACTCCACCCCTCCTGATATCCTGGAGGCGCACCGTACCTGCGGTCTCTGACGGTCTATCCCGGCCATTAAAGCCAGAGCAGCCCGTCCATCCATCATCCGCTCTAACAGCCGGACGAAAAATTCAGTTGTTCAATTTCACCGGTCCCGGTCAAAGATCCAGTGAAGCCCTGTCGACCTGAATTCCCGGCCCCATCGTGGTCGAGACAGCCACCTTCTGCAGGAAAACGCCTTTGGAAGAAGCCGGCTTCAGTTTGGTCAGGTCGGTCAGAAGCGCAATCAAATTGCCCTTCAGTGCATCCGGCTCGAAATCGGCCTTGCCGATGGTGCTGTGAATAATGCCCGCTTTATCGGTGCGATAGCGCACCTGGCCGGCCTTTGCGTTTTTCACTGCTGTCTCCACATCGGTCGTCACCGTCCCGACTTTCGGGTTCGGCATCAATCCGCGCGGACCCAGAACCTGGCCCAGTTTTCCAACCACGCGCATCGCATCCGGAGTTGCGATAACCACGTCAAACGCGAGGTCTCCGCCCTTGATTTGATCGTGCAGGTCATCCATTCCGACAACATCAGCTCCCGCCTCCGTTGCTTTGTCAGCGTTTTCGCCCTGAGCGAAAACGGCGACTCGAACCTGCTTGCCCGTTCCATAAGGCAACACGGTTGAGCCGCGCACGTTCTGGTCGGATTTACGCGAGTCGACACCCAGGCGGATTGCGACATCCACTGACTCGGTGAACTTGAGCTTGCTTGCGCCTTTCAAAATTTCCAGCGCTTCGTCAATCGCGTACGCTTTTCCGGGAACAATTTGCTCCCGAATCGCCTTCATTCTCTTGCCTGCCTGTCCCATCACTTAACTCCTTCAACGTTGAGACCCATGCTGCGCGCAGTGCCAGCGATGGTTCTGACGGCCGCATCCATATCTGCTGCGGTCAGATCAGGCTCTTTCGTCTTGACGATTTCCTCGAGCTGAGCACGGGTCACCGAACCCACTTTAATGGTGTTTGGTTCGCCACTGCCCTTGGGCACGCCGGCGGCCTTGCGCAAAAGCACGGCTGCGGGAGGTGTTTTAGTGATGAACGTGAAGCTGCGGTCCGCATAAACCGTTATGATTACGGGTGTGGGCAAGCCGCTTTCGATGCTCTGCGTCTTGGCGTTGAACGCTTTGCAAAACTCCATGATATTAACGCCGTGCTGGCCCAGTGCCGGACCTACGGGAGGACTCGGATTTGCCTGGCCGGCTTTCACCTGCAACTTAATGTAGGCTAATACTTTCTTCGCCATTATATTTTCTCCCCGGGTTCAATCGCCCGCCGACCTTGCGGCCAGGCTCCCCGTCTGTGTTTAGGACTTCTCTACCTGGTGGAACTCGAGTTCCACCGGGGTCGAACGTCCGAAAATCAATACAGCCACCTTCAGGCGGCTCTTGTCGTAATCGACTTCCTCGACTACGCCATTGAAATCGTTAAACGGCCCCTCGACCACCCGAACCATTTCACCCGGTTCGAACAGCACTTTGGGCCGGGGCTTATCAACGCCTTCCTGAACGCGGTTCAGAATGGCGTCTGCCTCTTTCTGGCTGATCGGCGCCGGCCGGTCTGCCGTTCCGCCGATAAAACCCATCACTTTCGGCACGTCTTTGACCAAGTGCCAGGTTTCATCTGTCATTTCCATCTCGACCAGCACGTAACCCGGAAAGAATTTCCGGTCGGAGCGCCGCTTCTGGCCGCCTTTCATTTCTACAACTTCTTCGGTCGGCACCAGAACATCACCGAACATCTCTTCCATGTCCGCCCGCTGTATCCGGTCCTCGAGTGAGCGTTTGACCTGCTTTTCAAAACCCGAATAAGCGTGCACTACGTACCAGCGTTTAGCCATCCGTCAGCCCCCGACCAGAGAGCGGACCAGCGCCCCCAGGACCCAGTCGACAGCCGCCAGAAACAGAGATATCAGAATGGTGACGATGATTACCATCAGCGCAGTCTGCAATGTCTCCTGGTGGGTCGGCCACACGACTTTTCGACGCTCTATATCCGATTCTTTCAGGAACCGGAAAAATGCCGAACCACTGTCGGACTGCACAGCAATGAACGAAGCAATGCCAACCACCGCAAGCAGCCCCACGACCCGGATCGGCGCGTTGGCCAGATCCTGGAACCAGTAATAGGCGCCTACACCCGCAATCAGCATGGCGGCAGCGACCGCCAACAACAGGGTGTTGACTATCGACGGCTTGCTTGTTTCTGCTTTACTGCTCATATTCCAGACTAATTTTCCCAACAGACCTGTTCATGGCAGGCCAGGAGGGACTCGAACCCCCAACCTGCGGTTTTGGAGACCGCTGCTCTGCCAATTGAGCTACTGGCCTAAACATATCCGCATAACAAAGGTGGTAGAAATCACGAAGCCGGCGACCGAACCGGTCGCCAGCCCGTGGTACTGTTTCATTTCTTACTCGTGAATCTTCGCAACCACGCCGGCGCCAACGGTCCGGCCGCCTTCGCGAATGGCGAAACGCAGACCTTCTTCCATTGCGATCGGCGCAATCAGCGCAACCTGCATCTGCACGTTATCGCCCGGCATCACCATCTCCA
>JABDLD010000076.1 GCA_013001885.1 Lysobacterales bacterium | reverse complement strand
TGACTTCACCCCCGCGGGCTTCAGCGCAGACTTTCGTCATCGCCGCCGTCAGCGTCGTCTTGCCGTGATCAACATGACCAATCGTACCCACGTTTACGTGGGGCTTCGTACGTTCAAACTTTGCTTTTGACATGCCGGTCTCCGAATTATGCAGTCACACTCAAATTAATTTTTCTTTCACAACAATATGGTGCCCACAACTGGACTCGAACCAGTGACCTCTCCCTTACCAAGGGAGTGCTCTACCGCCTGAGCTATGCGGGCCTGCCCTTTTCGCCCCTGAGCCCCAAATCACCAAGTTGGAGCGGGTGATGGGAATCGAACCCACATCATCAGCTTGGAAGGCTGAGGTTCTACCGTTGAACTACACCCGCCCTGAATGGCAAAGTGCCTCACGGGCATTAAACTTATTTTTCATCTCCCACCCAAATGAAGGAGTGGTGGAGGGGGTAGGATTCGAACCTACGTAGGCATAGCCAGCAGATTTACAGTCTGCCCTCGTTGACCGCTTGAGTACCCCTCCGGTACATCACTCCATTACTTGCTGAGCGGAAAAATGTGTGCCGCCAAGGGCAAACGTGCCGGCAAAAACGTCTTTCCACAGACATTCGCAGGCAAGCCGCTTATTCTCACCCACCAGCGCTCGCCTGTCAATACAACAAGCAACGAATCGGCGCGAGATTCTACAGGCTCACACGAACGGAGGCAACAGCGTGGGACAAACCGGATAAAATTCTGACGGTGCAACCGGGAATTCAGTCGTCCACGAAGAATTCATCGACATCGTCGTCCTCGTCGAATACCTCTTCCTCTGCATTTTCTTCCTGGGAAGTGAAAAACTCGGCCGTGTGGTCCAAATCAGCGAGAGTCTCCGCATCCAGGTCGAAATCCTCATCCCAGACATCGGCCAGAGATTCTTTCAGCGCGGCTTTCTCACGCCTGGCTTCAATTTCACGCCAGCCGCCATTCTTGCGTGCTCCATCAGCCGCTCCGGAGCTTACCCGTTCCGGTTGCGCCGCCGCCGGCTTGGCGTCTTCTCTCGTTTCCGTAGCTTTCTTCCGGTCCACTGTAGAAACCTCTTGGCTCCCAGAGATAGGCTCAAGAAAGCTTATAGCTCAAAATTAAACCCTTTAACAGCACTTTTTACACGTTAAACCGAAAGTGCATGATGTCACCTTCACACACAATATAACTTTTGCCTTCGAGCCTGAGCTTTCCTGACTCCTTGCATGCCTGCTCACCACCCAGGGACACGAAGCTATCGTAGGAAGTGACTTCGGCCCGAATGAAACCGCGTTCGAAGTCGGTGTGAATCCTGCCCGCGGCCTGCGGCGCGGTCGAACCCGCGCGCACGGTCCAGGCGCGGACTTCTCGCTTCCCGACGGTAAAGAAGGTGAGTAATTCGAGCAGCGCGTAGCCGGCCCGGATCACCTGGTCGAGACCGGACTCCTCGAGTCCCAACTCACTGAGAAACTCCTGCCTGTCGGCGGGATCCAGCTGTGAAATCTCGGCCTCGATGCCCGCACACACGGGCACGACCTCGGCACCCTCGGTGGCTGCTTTCTCGCTCACAATCTGCAGGTAAGGGTTATTCTGAAAACCGTCCTCAGCGACATTCGCGACATACATCACCGGCTTGGTCGTAATCAAATGCAGATCGCCTATCAGGCGCTGCTCATCATTCGACAACTCGACGTTCCTGGCGCGGTGCCCTTCGTCCAGGCAGGCCTTGAGTTTCTCGAGCACAGCCATTTTGAGACGGGCCTCTTTCTCATTGGCCTTCAGACGCTTCTCCGTTCGCTCGATCGCCCGCTCGACCGACTCCAGATCCGCCAGGGCAAGCTCCGTATTGATGATCTCGATATCCGACAACGGATCCAGCCGGCCAGCGACATGCACTACGTCGTCATTGTCGAAGCAGCGGACCACGTGGGCTATTGCATCAGTTTCCCGAATGTGCGCCAGAAATTTATTGCCAAGCCCTTCTCCCTTGGATGCCCCTTCGACCAGACCGGCGATGTCCACGAACTCCATCGTGGTTGGGATAACTTTCTGAGGATTGGCGATGTCGGCCAGGATGCCCAGCCTGGGATCAGGAACCTCCACGACACCCACGTTGGGATCGATGGTGCAGAAAGGATAGTTCTCGGCTGCAATCGCAGCGTTCGTCAGAGAATTGAACAGAGTGGATTTCCCAACGTTGGGAAGCCCGACAATCCCACACTTAAAGCCCATTTTCGGTCACCGTGTGCAAATCCTTCATCGCCCCCGCCAGATCTCCTGCGAGCACTTTCGGCAACGTGTCCAGCGCATCTGAAATGGAGTGCCGAATCAATTTTTCCTGCTCCGCCGCTGGCCGGCTGAGCACGTATGCGGTTACGGCGTCCCGGTTACCCGGGTGGCCGATACCGATGCGCAGCCGAAGAAAATTCTGATCCGTGGTGTGTTGGAAAATATCGCGCATGCCATTATGGCCGCCATGACCGCCGCCCTGCTTCAACCGGGCAATACCGGGAGGCAGGTCCAATTCGTCGTACGCGATCAACATCTCAGCTGCGCCCACCCGGTAATAATCCATCACCGCCCGCACAGACTGCCCACTGTGATTCATGAATGTCGTGGGCCTGGCCAGGATGCAACTGACACCGTGCAGACTGACGCGGGCCGTCTCGCAAAGCAGCCTGGAGTGGTTCTTGAATGAGGCACTCGCCAGCTCTGCGACACGGTCCATAAACCAAAACCCGGCGTTGTGCCGGGTTTCAGCATAGCCGGGGCCTGGATTACCAAGCCCCATAATCAGGAAAGGCATTGAGTTTTCCGCCCGAGAACCGGCTGCCAATAAACCTATTCGGCGCCTTCGTCCTTGCTTTCCTCTTCATCTTCAGTATCAGCGTCTTCTTCCGCTTCCTCGCCTTCGACGATTTCACCAAGCTCACCTGCAGCCTCGGCAGCTTCGGCTTCAGCAGCCGCAGCGGCGCCGGTACCCTGGCTTTCCTTGATGTGCACTGCGTTGGCGACGGGGACGTCGTTGTCATCTCCTTCCATCTCGAGTGATGGAATGCTGACTCCCTCAGGCAGAATGATGCTCGAAAGCATCACGGCGTCACCCGCATCGAGCTCCGAAAGATCCACGGAGAGGAACTCTGGAATATCCTTCGGCAGCGCAGAGATCTCTACCTCTGTCACCTGATGCTGGATGATCACACCGGATGTCTTGCCGGCAGGAGAAATATCCTCGCCCGCAAAGTGGATCGGAACAGAAATCCGCAGCACTTCCTCCGCCGACACCCGCAGGAAATCGATATGCATGATGACCGGTTTGAACGGATGCCTTTGCATGTCCCTGACAACGGCTTGCTGGGTCAGGTCTTCACCCACTTTGATCTCGAGAATACTGGAGAAGAATGATTCGCTCTCCGCAGCGTGCGACAATTCTTGTTGCTGGACGGTAAGAGCGACCGGGTCACGATGACCCCCATATATAACCGCAGGAACTTTTCCTTCGTGACGCAGGCGGCGGCTCGCACCTTTCCCCACGTCTTCACGGAGTTCCGCGATGATTGATGTAGTTTCAGTCATGATAAACCTCTGGATTAAAGGACTCACCCGGTCCGCGACCTGACCGGGAACAAAAAATCAGCCGCCCATTATAATTCAAAACTTCAAGAGAAGGAAAGCCCGAACGGCTAGTCGACGTACATCGAACTCACGGACTCGCCATGCGCCATTCGGCGAATCGTCTCAGCCAGCATTTGCGCAATCGACAGCTGCCTGATTTTTCCGCAGGCCTGCGCGGCCTCGCCCAACGGAATCGTGTCGGTAACGACCAGTTCATCCATTTTAGAATTCATGATGTTGTCCACAGCCGGACCGGACAACACGGGATGAACGCAGTAGGCGACAACCCTTTTTGCGCCTTCCTCTTTGAGTGCGCCGGCCGCTGAGCACAGCGTTCCCGCGGTGTCGACCATATCATCCACCAGGACGCAGCATTTATCCTGAACGTCGCCGATGATGTTCATGACCGTCGCGACATTGGCTCGCGGCCGGCGTTTATCGATGATGGCCAGGTCGGCGTCGAGACGCTTGGCGATGGCGCGCGCACGAACCACGCCCCCGACGTCTGGCGAAACCACAACAATTTCATGTCCGGACTGTTGCTGCCAGATATCCGCCAGCGTCAGCGGAGAGGCGTAAACGTTGTCGACCGGAATATCGAAGAATCCCTGTATCTGATCTGCGTGCAGGTCAACGGTGACCACGCGGTCGGTGCCGACTGCGGATATCATCATGGCCGCCACTTTGGCGGTGATCGGCACCCTGGCCGAACGCGGACGGCGATCCTGACGCGCATACCCGAAGTACGGGATGACGGCCGTAATGCGTGAAGCTGACGCCCGTTTCATGGCGTCGATCATCACCAAAAGCTCCATGAAATTATCGGCCGTGGGAACACAGGTGGGCTGGATGACATAGACGTCACGGCCCCGGACGTTGTCCATGATTTCAATCATGACCTCGCCGTCGCTGAACCTTCCAACCACGGCTCTTCCCATCGGAACATTGAGTTCGTGAGCAATGCTGCTCGCCAGCCTCAGGTTTGCGTTACCCGAGAAAACCATCAGTGATGAAATAGACAAGCTCCTGCTCCGCTCTATTAATGCTCCAACGGTGATTGTATGGCTGGGACGGCAGGATTCGAACCTGCGAATGCGGGGATCAAAACCCCGTGCCTTAACCGACTTGGCGACGTCCCAGTAGCTTTGAAATCAACCGCTGTCCAGCTTCGCATGCAATTCAGACCGATCTACCCCCCGGACAGCGCGCACATTATATAAAGTTTTTAGTGCTCGTGCCGCGCTGATTGCACTCTTTTTTCCCGGCATTGGCAGAAAAATTCCGCTGCCCGTTCCCGTCATCAGTGGTTCACCCCAGGGCTGCAGCGATTCCAGGATTCCTGCAAACTCGGGAAAGCGGCTCTTCACGACCGCTTCGCAATCGTTACCGCCTTCCCCTGCGAGAGCCTGTTCCAGGCTGATCGGCGCAGAATTTCTGGGCAGGCCGGGATCGGAAAAAACTTCAGACGTCGAAATGGAAAATTCCGGAAAAACCAGAAGATAGTGACGCTCGCCCAGGCTCACGGGTTCCAGCCGTTCACCAATCCCCTCCGCCATCGCGCTGCGTCCGTGGATGAATACCGGCACATCTGCACCCAGTATCCGGCCGAGGCGGGCCAGTTCCCGCACGCTCAAACCGCAGTCCCAGAGGCGGTTAAGCACGAGCAGCACCGTCGCCGCATCAGAACTTCCCCCGCCCATCCCTGACCCCAGGGGAATGCGCTTGTCCACCGTGAGTTCCGCACCCTGTCGACAGCCTGTTTCGGCCTGCAACAGCCTGGCTGCACGCACCACGAGGTCCTCTGACTCAGGAACGGAATAATTTGCATCGAGCCGGGTAATCCGTGAGCTTGCGGTCGGTAGAATCCGCACCTCATCACCCCAGTCCAGTAACTGGAAGAGCGTTTGAATGTTGTGGTAACCATCCGGACGGCGGCCCGTGACGCGGAGAAACAGGTTGATTTTGGCCGGCGCGGGCCAGGCCAGCGCCCTGTTACCGTTCATTCGGCAAGGCCTCTGCGTTCGTTTTCCAGCTCCGGATCGCCAGCTTGACCTTCCACCCTTCCTGGCGGGCCGTCAACCGGACCGGCAGGCGCAGATCGTCAAAGACACGGTATTTGCCGAATTCAATGACCCAGCCGTCCTGAAGCAGCTCGCTCAGGTTTCCCTGCTCATCGAGGACCCGAGTTTTTACCGCGCCGGGAGCGGCCAGGCCGCGTACCCACCAGGAAAGATGATCCACCGGAATTTTCCAGCCAAGCTGCACGTGAACCAGTTCGTCGATCGAGCCGGCCCGATAGACCGAGCCATCCGCCAGCGCCAGCATGGCGCCATTCTCATCAGATTCCAGTGTCCAGGCTCCGCGGCCTAGCGCCCCGTGGAAGTTAATCCGGTTCTCCAGGCTGGTTTTCTGCCACTTAAAATTTCCGCTGCCACCATCTTCCTCGCCGCTGATCGCCAGCCTGCCGGAGGCGTCCCACACGCTGCGCGATGCGAGGCGATCGAAATGTTCGTCATAGAGCCGGGCCCGCTCCGCCTCACCGGGCTGCGCGGCCGGCGGTATTGAACTGCACGCCGCGGTCAGTAACAGCAGCAGTGCGGCTGTCGCCGATCGAACAACCGGTCTCACGGGCTTGCGCCCAGGCGCTCGAGCGTTTCAACCAGCACCATGTTGCTGCTGTCGACGGCCAATCCTTCTCGCCATACGGCCATGGCTGCGTCGCGCTTGCCGCTGACCCAAAGCACTTCGCCCAGGTGGGCGGCGATTTCCGGGTTTTTGTCCAGCTGCCAGGCTTTTTGCAAAAACTGGATGGCCTCTTCCAGGCGGCCGAGGCGAAAAGTGACCCAGCCCATGCTGTCGATGATCGACGGTTCGTCTGGCTGCAGAATGTAGGCCTGCCTGATCAGGGCCTCAGCTTCCCCGTAGCGTTCCGTTTGATCCGCCAGCGTGTATCCAAGCGCATTGAGGGCGGCAGCGTTTTCAGGCTGCGCCGCAATAACCACTCGCAAGTCGCTTTCGGCAATATCGACCCAACCGAGTTCAGCAGCCAGAAGGGCGTGCGAGTACAAAATCGCGATGGAGTCGGGCATGCTCCCCAGGGCATCGTCCAGCACCTGGAAAGACTCCTCCCGGCGGCCGGCTTCGCGCAGGATACGTGCTTCGGCCAGCCAGCTTTCTTCGACGATTACCGGGTTATTCCCCTCACGCAGCCGGACCAGTTCCTGTCGTGCCGCTGGGATGTCTCCCTCCATGGCCTTGAGTTCCGCCACACGGATAGCGGCAGCAAGAGCCCTGTCGCCGGATTCCACCTGCCCATAGAAGCCAATCGCCTGCCTGAAGTAACCCAGGGCTTCTGCGGCCTGTGCCTGGAAGAACACTTTTGCCTGCGTATCTTCAAAATTCATTTGCTCGAACTGAGCATAGAGTTTGTCGGCCGCCTCACGCTCCTGCGCCCTCAACTCAAAAAGTATTCGGGACAACATGACATCGGGAGACTGCGGCATTTCCCGCATCACGGTGCGGGCCTCCTCTTCCTGGCCATGCCTGGCGAGCAGGTCGGCATAGGCCAGGGACAGGTCATGATCTTCCGGCTCGAGCTCCCACGCTCTGCGGACATACTCCAGCCCGGTCTCCGTGAGTTGCAGATTGAGCGCGAGCCTGCCCGCCCACGTCAGGAACTCCACACGCTCCGGGCTGAGTTCGACCGCCTGCCTGGCCAGTTCGAATGCCCGGTTGAGGTCTTTCGAACGGGCAGCGAGTTGGCTTCGGGCGAAAAGCGCGTAGGCGTTGTCTACTGATTCCCGGGCGGCCAGAATCTGGCCCAGCATTTCATCCGCGTTCTCAGGGCTGCCCGCTTGAGAGAGCATATTGGAAACCTTCATCCAGGCTTCGGTTGAATCGCCCATCAAGTCGAGGATCTTGATGATCTGGTACTCGGCACCCAGGTAGTCGCCGACAAGCAGCATCGCAATGGCTGCGGACTCGTGCGCAGCGACGTTGGAGGGATCCAGCAGGGCCCAGCGGTCTGCCGCCATCGCGGCCTGCTGCCAGGCTTCGGCTGCGTAGGCCACACGGGTTGCCCTGCGGGCGATGGCCGGGTCCTCCGAAATCATTGCCGCCTCAAGGTAGTCAGCGACAGCGGACTCAAAATCCCCTTCGGACCCGAGATATTCTGCAGCAAATATCCGGTACATCACTTCTTCGTCGGTTGGCGCTACCGGCATGGCGCCGGCTTCAGGCGTTTGTTCAGCCGCTTCCGGAGCAGGCGCTTCGGAGCGGCCCGCATCTCCGTCGCGCGCCCCGGTGGCCGCGCAACCGTTCATCAGCAGGATCATTCCGGCGGATGTGATTATTGCTAGCAAGCAGCTTTTCATGGGTGCAAAGGATACGCGTTTGCCGCGGCTGAACCAATCCCGTTCAAACAAATACTGGCCATTCCAACTTGATAAAAGGGGTATTCACCCGCAGAATCAGCGCGCGAGCCTAGACATTTAACACATGCCTCTTTTTACGGTTGGAATCAGTCATCATACCGCCCCTATCGATATCAGGGAGAAGGTAGCCATATCACGGTCTGAGTATCCAGACCGTGTCCGTCAGCTATGCGCGCTTCCCGGAGTCGAGGAAGTACTGATTCTGGGAACCTGCAACCGCACCGAAATCTACTGCCTGTCAACCGCGGACGGAAAAGCGAACCTGATCGAATGGGTGCACCGGATCAACGACATTCCGGCAGGCGAACTCGACATGCACCTGTATCAATACGAAGGCGAGGATGCGGCCCGCCACCTGATAAGGGTTGCCAGCGGTCTGGATTCGCTGGTTCTCGGAGAGACCCAGATCCTGGGCCAGCTGAAAGAGGCGTGGCAACAGGCGCACGATGCCGGCAGTCTGGGCAAAGTGCTCGATCGCCTGTTCCAACATACGTTCAATGCCGCGAAGTTTATCAGGACGAATTCGGGCATCAGCGACCATACGGTGTCGGTGGCCTACACGGCCGTTGTCCTGGCCCGCCAGATCTTTGGCGACCTGGGAACCAAAACGGTGGTGCTGGTGGGCGCCGGCGAAATGGTCCAGCTGTGCGGACGGTACTTGCGCGACCACGGTATCGCCAACTTGCTGATTGTGAACCGCAGTATGGATAAGGCCAGGGAAATTTCAGCCGAACTGGGAGCGACTGCGATGACGCTGGACCAGCTGGGAGAAGCTTTGCCCATGGCTGATATTCTCATCAGTTCCACGGCCAGCCCCAGTCCCGTGATCATGAAAGCGGACATCAAGGCCGCATTGCGTCAGCGCAGGTACCGGCCGATGTTCCTGGTGGACATAGCTGTCCCCCGTGACATTGACCCGGAAATCTCCCGGGTCAAGGATGTGTACCTCTACACTATCGACGACCTGCAGCAGGTGGTCGACGAAAACATGGAGCAGCGAAATGCAGCGGCCCAGTCAGCCAGCGCGGATGTTGAAACGGCAGTAGCCGGATTCATGCGCTGGCTGTCCGGAAAGAGGGCCGCGCGCACCCTGAAGAGAATTCGTGAACAGTCCCACGGATTCGAGGAGGAACTGCGGGACCGGGCGCTGCGCAAACTCGAGGCGGGCCAGGACCCGGCAGAAGTTCTCGATCAGCTGACCCGGACCCTGACCAACAAAATCCTGCACCATCCCAGCAAGAGGCTGCGCGAGGCTGCCGAAAACCAGGACTACGAGGTACTCAAGGCCGCCGACCGGATTTTCAGGTTGGAGGAACAGGCCGAGGACGAATGAAACCCACGATTCATGAGCGGCTCCAGCAGGCAGCCTCGAGGTACGAGGAAATCGGCCTGTTGCTATCGCAGCCGGAAGTGTTTTCCGACCAGAACCGCTTTCGTGAACTATCGGTGGAATATTCGCAACTGGAGCCGGTGGTCAAGTCCTGGCTGGAGTGGAACCGAACGCAGGCGGCCGTCAGCGATGCCCGGCAGATGCTGAGCGAGGGGGATGACGATCTGCGCGAAATGGTCGAGGATGAGTTGCAAAGCGCCACCCGGAGGCTGGAACACCTGGAAAAAGAAATCCAGCTGTTGCTGCTGCCGAAAGACCCCAACGACGAAAATAATATATTTCTGGAAATCCGGGCCGGCACCGGCGGTGATGAGGCCGCCCTGTTTGCGGGCGACCTGTTCAGAATGTATCAGAAATATGCCGATGTTCGGGGCTGGCCGCTGGAAGTACTGAGTGAAAACCAGGGGGAGCACGGTGGATTCAAGGAAATCATCGCGCTGGTGGCCGGACAGGGGGCCTATTCGCGTTTCAAGTTCGAATCCGGCACGCACCGGGTGCAGCGCGTTCCCGAGACCGAGTCACAGGGGCGGATCCATACTTCGGCGTGCACAGTGGCGATCCTGCCGGAAGTGGAAAATGTGGAGGAAATCGACATCAATCCGGCCGATTTGAGGGTGGACACTTTCCGGGCCTCAGGAGCAGGCGGCCAGCACGTCAACAAAACGGATTCCGCTATTCGGCTCACGCACCTGCCCAGCGGAATTGTCGTGGAGTGCCAGGATGAGCGATCCCAGCACAAGAACCGTGCACGGGCCATGTCACTGCTTCAGGCGCGACTGCTGGAGCAGGAGCGTTCCCGTCAGGAAACTGAAATCGCGGAATCCCGCCGCGTCCAGGTCGGCAGCGGCGACCGCTCGCAACGCATCCGGACCTATAATTTTCCTCAGGGCCGGGTCACTGATCACCGAATCAATCTAACGCTTTACAAACTCGAAGAGATCATGGCCGGCAATCTGGACATGCTCATCGATCCGCTGATGCAGGAACATCAGGCCGATTTGCTGACAGAGACCGGTATCTGAACAGGCCGTATGCAGATGCCAGATTCAATGGGATGAACGCAGCCAGGACATCTGCGTTGTATTGATGAGGAGGCAGCCAGAATAAAGCCACCGCAAGGCTTGAAACAACGGCGATGATTTGCAAAACCCGTTGCTCGTTGTCGGTCCAGAATGCCAGCAACAGCCAGGCAGGACAGACGACCAGCAGGTTCATATTGAACCTGGTGACCGAGTGATCCGTCCCGAGCCAGAAAAACAGCAGGACGACACCGATCGCGCCCGAGAGCACCAGCCAGCACCGCGCCAACAGCACGGCGCCCCTGGAGCCTACAAATCGACATAGCAATGCAGCAGCCAGCAACACGATCAGCGAGGCCAACAGGTATCTCGGCCACCAGGCATGCGGCGATGCGGGCGGCGACACGATTGAAGAGGTAAACAGTGCGACGTCCTCCACAACGAGCGGCCGGCCCGCTTCACCCCCCGCATACTCCAGCGAAGCCAGGCTCTCGGCCAGCAATTCGGGGATGAACATCTCGTCCCAGCGGCTGATCGTCTGGTCAACAGGAGAACCGAGCCCGATTTCCAACCCGAGGTAGAGCCAGAAATCCGCGTGCGTCAGCCGCCGGGTGTGGTCGCGCCAGGTCTGAGTCGCGGGCCGCGGCAGGAATTCCGCCTTCAACAGGCCGCCCATGGCCAGGTCGATCGCGTCGCGAACGCGGGTGGAGCAGTTATTTAGATAATAATCGTAGAGGTAGTCCCTGTTTTCCGGCCTGATTTCCGCCAGCAGGTGCTCGGTCAGAACCAGTTTCTGGTCGCTGGACAAATCCAGTCGTTGGGCCCGGATAGAACGGTTTTCATTGATGTAGCTGGTAAATTCCTCCTGCGCGGGCCGTGCCGCGGAAAAATAAAGCATTCTGCCCTTGAGAAACCGCACGAAGAAATCTTCTTGCTGAAAATCAAAAAAACCGAAGTTGAACACATGATCCAGGCCCAGCCCGGGATCGCGGACCCAGATGGCGTTATGGCCAAACCGCTGCCAGTAGATTTCGCCGGGACCATAGGTAACGAGCCAGATTTCCGGTTCCCCGGGCTGAGCGCCATCCGCCGCCGAGACCGGAAATGAACAGGCAATCGCCAAAAGCATGAGTAAACGCCGAAGCCACCGCGCTGCAGCACCCTTAGCGAGTGAGGACATTCATCTCCAGCGTAATGATGCGACGGCTGTCGGCCTTGATGACACGAAATTCGAACCGGTCCCCCAAGGTGACGATATCGTCGTACTCGGGAACCCTGCCGAATTCGGCGAGCAACAGCCCTCCGACAGTGCCGTAATCGTTATCGCTCAGATTACTTTCAAAGCGCTCGTTCAACTCGTCGATGGGCGTTAAAGCCTGCACCTGGTAACTGTTTTCTCCGATCCGCAGGATCAGGGATTCTTCTTCCTCATCGTACTCATCGTCGATCTCGCCGACGATTTCCTCGAGCACATCCTCGATGGTAATCAGGCCGGAAACGCCGCCGTACTCGTCGACAACAATGGCCATGTGATTCCGGCTGACCCGAAAATCACGCAGCAGCACATTCAGCCGTTTGCTTTCAGGAATCACGACCGCGGGTCGGATAGTGGCGGACAGGTCGAACTCCTCCCCACCAGAAGCCAGATGCGGCAGCAGGTCCTTGGCTATCAGGATTCCAACGACTTCATCCTTGTCCTCGCCAATAACCGGAAACCTGGAATGCCCGGATTCCAGTAACTGCGGCAAGAAAGCTTCGAGCTCGGAGTCGACGTTAACGACCACCATCTGGGAGCGCGGAATCATCGCGTCGCGAACCTGGGTTTCTGACACTTCAAGAGCGCCTTCCATCATTGCCAGCGCATCGGCGTCGACCAGGCCCTGTTCACACGCTTCATTGAGGATTTCCAGCAGATGCTGACGGTCCCGAATCTGGTTTGAAAAGGCCGCGCCTATTTTTTCAACCCAGGTTTTCTTGCCGGAACCGCTACTCGATTGGTCTTCGTTCATGTTGATGAAACTGGCAACGCAGATTGCGTCCCCCCGAATATAGGGTCACGACCCCAGCTAATCCAGTGTTTTTTAAGTTTTGTGGACACCAGAATTAACTTGCAGGTGTCAGCCGTACGGATTTGCGATACCCAGTGAGGACAGCATTTCAATTTCGATCGACTCCATCTCTGCGGCATCCCGCTCGTGCTGGTGCTCATGCCCAAGCAGGTGCAGCACACCGTGGATGACCAGGTGAGCCCAGTGCGCCGCCACGGGTTTGTCCTGAACGGCTGCCTCTTCGGCTACCACGGGGGCGCACAGGACAATATCGCCGAGCAGCGGGATATCGATGCCCGGAGGAAGTTCGGCGGGAAAGGACAATACGTTAGTCGGTTTGTCCTTGCCCCGGTACCGGGAATTGAGCTGTCTGCTTTCGGCCTTATCCACCAGGCGCAGGGTCAGCTCACAATCCGGTCTGCCCTGCAAAGCGCACTCGACCCATAACCTGAATTGTTCACGGTCCGGCACCGGTTTTTCAGTTGAGGCATTTTGAATGTCGAGTTCAACTTTCATTCGATTTGCTGGATTCGCGTTCGTAGGCTTCCACAATATGCTGCACCATCGGATGGCGCACGACGTCTCTTGGCGAGAAAAAAGTGAAGCTCACGCCCTTCACATCAGCCAGGATACCCAGCGCGTGCTTTAATCCTGACATTGACTTGCTCGGTAAATCGATCTGGGTGATGTCTCCAGTCACCACGGCCGTTGAGCCGAAACCGATACGCGTCAGGAACATCTTCATTTGCTCGCGGGTTGTGTTTTGGGCCTCATCCAGGATCACGAAAGCATCGTTCAGGGTTCTGCCCCGCATGAACGCCAGCGGCGCCACTTCGATGACGTTGCGTTCAATCAGGGTGGCGACCCGCTCGAACCCGAGCATTTCATAAAGCGCGTCGTATAGCGGGCGAAGGTAGGGATCTACTTTTTGCGCCATGTCACCGGGAAGAAAACCAAGACGCTCCCCCGCCTCCACCGCCGGTCTCACCAGCACAATTCTCTGCACCTGGTCTTCCTGCAGCGCCGCCACCGCACAAGCGACAGCGAGATAGGTTTTGCCGGTTCCGGCGGGACCGACACCGAAATTGATGGCATGGCGAACGATGTGCTTCAGGTAAGCTTTCTGATTAGGGCCCCGGCCGCGGATAATGCCGCGCTTGGTCTTGACCGTTACCTCCTCTGCATCTTCCATTTCACCTTCTTCAGTACCCATTTCAGCCATACCTGATTCCTGCAGGTGCAGGTTGATGACATCCGGTGTCAGAACATCGGTGGCAGAAAGCCGGTAGAGACTCTGAAGCAGCCGCCGCGCGGCCCGCGCCGCACGCTTGGGACCCTCGATAGTGAACAGATTTCCGCGACAGAAAATCTGCACCCCGAGGCGGGATTCAATCTGTTTCAGATGCTCATCGAACTGTCCGCAAAGATTGGCAAGACGAAGCGTATCCGCGGGTTCCAATTCGAGCGGTAACCGGTCCGTCATGCTGACTCTGCCACTGGGTAAGGCCGGGTCACGACTCTGCCGCGCAGCGAATGATGCAATGCCTCGGTAATCGCCACATCAACGAACTGGCCCACCAGGCGGGTGTCGCCGTCAAAATTGACCACGCGATTATTCTCTGTCCGGCCCGCCAATTGCTTCGAATCTTTTTTACTCGTCCCTTCCACCAGGATGCGCTGTGTGCTCCCCACCATGTCGCGACTGATAGCGGCCGCCTGGCTGTTGACCAGCGCCTGCAACCGCATCAAGCGCTCTTTTTTCACTTCCAGCGGCACATCATCAGGCAGGCTGGCTGCAGGCGTGCCGGGGCGCGCCGAGAAGATGAAGCTGAAACTCTGGTCGAAATTCAGTTCGCTGATTAGTTTCAGAGTCGCCTCGAAGTCCTGCTCTGTTTCTCCGGGGAAGCCGACGATAAAATCAGAGGACAGGCTGATGTCCGGCCGCTTTTCCCGCAGTCGGCGGATTTTCTGCCTGTATTCCAATACCGTGTGGCCTCTTTTCATCAGGGCCAGCACGCGGTCGGATCCGCTCTGAACCGGCAGGTGGAGGTAGTTGGCCAACTCCGGCACTTCACCGTAGGCGTCCACCAGGCTTTGCGAAAATTCCACCGGGTGGGAGGTGGTGAAACGGACCCGCTCAATACCGTCTATCGCGGAAACATAGTGGATCAACAAAGCAAGATCCGCCGAGGTCCCATCGTGCATGGGTCCACGGTAGGCGTTGACGTTTTGCCCCAGCAGGTTGATTTCCTTGACGCCTTTGTCCGCCAGCACGGCGCATTCAGCGATCACGTCATCGAAAGGCCGGCTGATCTCTTCGCCGCGGGTATAAGGCACCACGCAGAACGTGCAGTATTTGCTGCAGCCTTCCATCACCGACACGAATGCGGTTGCGCCCTGGGCGCCCGGCTCCGGCAGATTATCGAATTTCTCGACTTCCGGAAATGACACATCCACCGACGGCGTCCCCTGTTGCCGCACGGCATCCAGCATCGATGGTAAACGATGCAGGGTTTGGGGGCCGAACACCATGTCCACGATCGGCGCGCGATCGATAATGCCCTTTCCTTCCTGGCTGGCCACACAGCCGCCGACACCGATAACGACCTGGGGATTCTGCTTCTTGAGTTTTTTCCAGCGACCCAGTTGGGAGAAAACCTTTTCCTGCGCCTTTTCACGGATAGAGCAGGTATTGATCAGGATGACGTCTGCTTCTTCCTCGCGGTCGGTCAACTGCAGCCCATGAGAGGCCGCCAGCACGTCGGCCATTTTGCCGGAATCGTACTCATTCATCTGACAACCGTGAGTCTTTATAAAGAGCTTACCTTTCATTGTATTCGTCAGTGTTTGAAGCGAACCGCGTAGAATACACTCATGACCCTTTTCCTGCCACGATAATTGGATTGTTTCATTGAGTAACGCAAACGCGCAATTACTGACCCACGCCCTGCTGCAACAACTGGACGAAGCCCGTCACGTCATGGTGCTCAGCGGGGCCGGGATGTCTGCCGAAAGCGGAATTCCGACATTCAGGGATGCCCAAACCGGAATTTGGGCGAAATTCAGGGCAGAGGACCTGGCCACCCCGGAGGCGTTTGCGGCCAACCCGGGCCGCGTCTGGCATTGGTACGAGGATCGCCGCGAGACGGTCAGGTCAGCCAGGCCACACGGCGGTCATCATGCATTGGTCCAACTGGAGTCGATGGTCCCCTCACTGAGTTTGATTACGCAGAACGTTGACGGTCTGCATCAACTTGCAGGCTCGAAGAACGTCACCGAGCTTCACGGCAACATCCTGCGCTCCCGCTGCCATGTGACCGGGCGTGCGATCAGCGCCCAATGGATTGCCGATTCAACCGGGGATGTGCCGCGATCACCCTATATCGGCCATGGTTTCGCCCGGCCTGACGTCGTCTGGTTCGGTGAAACGCTTCCACGCCACGCGCTCGAGGCTGCCATGGAGGCCGCTGTGGGCTGTGATTTCTGCATTTCCGCCGGAACGACTTCACTGGTGCAACCCGCGGCCAGCCTGCCGCTGCTGGCGCTGGAACACGGGGCTGCAGTGATCGAAATCAATCCGATGGAAACGCCTTTGAGCCCGCACGCCAACCAGTGCCTGAGAGGGCCCGCATCAGAAGTTCTGAGCACCCTGATTCAACAGTTAAAGTCATGGCGACAGGACGCCGGTCAAGGCGCTTAGCTATAATTCCAGAGACAATTTCATGGATGCCAACCAGGCGGAAACAACGGTGAAAACAATGGGCACGCGGCAAAGATATAAAGCCATTCTCGAGGAAATCCGGCAAGCCGGTCTGTATAAGACAGAGCGTGTCATCACGACACCCCAAAGCGTGGAAATAAAGGTTCAGGATGGCAGCGAAGTGCTCAACTTCTGCGCCAATAATTACCTCGGCCTGGCCGACAATGAAGAAGTCATTGCAGCCGCGCACAAGGCGCTGGATGACCATGGATTTGGATTGGCTTCAGTACGCTTCATTTGCGGCACCCAGGATTTGCACAAACAACTGGAGAAAACCATTTCCAGCTTCCTCGGCACCGACGATACGATTCTTTATACCTCCTGTTTTGACGCGAATGGCGGCCTGTTCGAGACCATTCTCGGGCCGGAAGACGCCGTTATTTCCGATGCATTGAACCACGCTTCGATCATTGACGGAATTCGTTTGTGCAAGGCCCAGCGCCACCGCTATCCGAACAGTGACATGCAGGCTCTGGAGGAAATTCTCCAATCGACCGCGGATTGCCGCAGCCGGCTGATCGCCACGGACGGTGCGTTCAGCATGGACGGCTACATCGCGAGGCTGGACAGAATCACGGAGCTCGCTGAACGGTATGATGCGATGTTGATGGTGGACGACAGCCATGCCACCGGTTTTCTCGGCGCAACGGGGAGGGGTTCGGCGGAGCACCATGGCGTGATGGACAAAGTGGATATTTTCACTTCCACTCTGGGCAAGGCACTCGGCGGCGGTTCCGGCGGATTTACGTCCGGAAGGCAGGAGGTGATCGATCTGCTGCGGCAGCGCTCCCGGCCCTACCTGTTCTCGAACACACTGCCGCCGCCATTGGTCGCCGCGGGCATCCGTGTTTTTGAGATGCTCTCATCCACTACTGAATTGCGGGACCGCCTGGAACAGAATACGCAGTATTTTCGCGCTGCAATGAGTGGCGCCGGTTTTGATATCAAACCCGGCACTCATCCGATTGTTCCCGTGATGCTCTACGATGCGCCGCTGGCCCAGGAGTTTGCAGCAAGACTGCTTGATCAGGGCATCTATGTTATCGGCTTCTTTTTTCCGGTCGTGCCCAAGGGAGAGGCGCGAATCCGGGTTCAGATTTCAGCCGCACACGAGAAAGTCCATTTGGACCGTGCGATCGAGGCGTTCACAAAAGTGGGGAATGACCTGGGCGTGCTGAAATAGCCCGGCTAGATCAGTTTAATTTCACGCAGACGCTCTACCAGAAAGTCATTGGCGGTTATCGGCTGCGGGTAGAGGTTTGGCCTGTCCTCGCTGACACAAAGCGGCAGCGTCTCGATCAGGAAGTCGGGGTTTGGATGCATGAAAAACGGGATCGAATAGCGGGCCTGATCAGACTTCCGGCCAGGCGGATTGATCACGCGATGCGGGGTTGAAGGCAACACGTGGTTGGTCAGGCGTTTCATCATGTCGCCGATATTGACCACGATCGTGCCCGGGATGCTCGTAACCGGTATCCACTCGCCGCTGCGCGACAAGATCTGCAAGCCTTCCTCATTCGATCCGATCAGCAGTGTGATCAGATTGATATCTTCGTGCCTGGCAGCCCGCACGGCAGGTGTTTCCCGGTCCGCAACGGGCGGATAATGGATGGCCCGGAGTATGCTGTTTCCAAGCTCGACCCGCAGGTCAAACCAGTGTTCATCGAGGCCGATTGCGAGGGCAATGAGCCGCAGGATACGTTTTCCCAATTGATCCAGAGCGCGATACAGCGCATACGCCCCGGCTTCGAAACCAGGGATTTCCCGCGGCCAGCGGTTAGGTTCGAGAATATCCGGCCATGGATTATCGACTTCCATCTGCCTGCCCACGTGCCAGAATTCCTTGAGATCGGGCAAGGACTGGTCCCTGGCCTGCTCGATGCCGAACGGCGTGTATCCGCGCTGTCCTCCTGCCGCTGACCGGTAACGCATCTTGACGGCTTCCGGCAACGCGAAAAATTGCCTGAAGACTTGATATGCCTCATCGATCAGGGCGTCAGGCAGCCCATGATTGACGAACCCGCAGAATCCGAATTCTCGGTAGGCGTCACCGGCTTCAATGGCGAGATTTTTCCGGTCCGTATCAAACCGGCTGAGATCGAGAACAGGAACCTGGGGCGGCACGAACTATCCGCTCAGCCGCCCAACTCGGCCCGAACCGTGTCAGCCAGCTGTTCCGCCAGCCGCTGAACCTGGGAAAGATCCGCGCCTTCGAGCGTGACGCGAATCAACGGTTCGGTTCCGGAGGGCCGCAAGATCACTCGACCCTGACCGTTCAGTTCAGCCTCAACGTCAAGCATTGCCCGGTTGATCGTGTCCGAATCCTGGAACACCTTACGCGCGCCCGCGGAAACCGGCACGTTGATCATGACTTGTGGAAACTTCTTCATTCCCTGCCGGAGCTCTTTCAGACTCTTGCCGCTCTGCGCCATGATTTCCAGCACCTGAAGCGCGCTCACGATACCGTCACCGGTGCTGGTACGGTCCAGCGACAGCAGGTGCCCGGACGCTTCACCGCCCAGTATCCAGCCGTGCTCGATCAATGCCCGGTGAATATGCCGGTCACCCACAGCTGTGCGAATAAAAGGAATTCCCAGGTTGGCAAATGCTGTCTCGAGACCGAAGTTGGTCATCACGGTTCCGACCACACCACCCGGCAGTGTGCCGGCTGCCTTTCGCGCACAGGCAATAATGTACAGCAGCTCGTCGCCGTCGACCAACTCTCCATCGCCATCAGAAAACACGACCCGGTCGCCATCTCCGTCCAGCGCGATGCCAAGGTCAGCCCCGCTCTGCAACACATGTTCCTGCATGGCCTTCGGCTGCGTGGAGCCGCAGCGGTCATTGATGTTCATGCCGTCAGGTGTATTACCGATCACGTGAACCTTGGCGCCCAGCTCCCTCAGAATGGCTGGAGCGACTTTGTAGGTGGCGCCATTGGCACAGTCGAGCGCGATGCGCATTCCGCTGAGCAAGGTTCCGAAGGGCATCGTCCCTTTGCAGAACTCGATGTACCGCCCCGCTGCATCGTCTACTCGTGCGGCCTTGCCCATATGGGCTGAATTGACGGTAACGAAGGGTTCGTCGATTTCATTCTCGATGGCCTGCTCGACATCGTCCGAGAGCTTTTCACCATTGGCGGAAAAAAACTTGATGCCGTTGTCTTCAAAGGAATTGTGCGACGCTGAAATTACGATGCCCGCGCATGCGTAAAGAGTGCGTGTAAGGTAGGCGACCGCGGGTGTCGGCATCGGGCCAAGCAGGAGCACGTTGGCACCTGAAGCCGCCAAGCCGGCTTCCAACGCAGATTCGAACATGTAGCCTGAGACGCGGGTGTCTTTACCAATCACGACGGCGCGCTTGTCGTCCCGGGCCAGGACAATTCCGACAGCCCGGCCCAGTTTCAGAATCCAGTCAGCCGTGATGGGGGGTTCACCCACTCGCCCGCGGACACCATCGGTTCCAAAGTACTTACGTCTCATCAGGTAATTTTAACCCTGAACGCAAGCCCTGTCTCTAACAGCCTGTCAATCAGACCTGCTCTGCGGGGCCGCCCACCGTGGTCCGGCCTTTGGCATCACCGGATTCGGGCGAATCGTTGTTGGGCGCGTCCGGTTCATTTTCCTGCCAGCCTTCCGGCGGATCCGGCTCCTGTCCTTCCATGATCTGGTCGATCTGCACGCCGGTGATGGTTTCATATTTCATCAGTGCGTCGGCCATCATGTTCAGCTGCAGAGAGTGCGACTCGAGCAACGACTTCGCCTTACTGTGCGCGGCATCGATGATTTCCCTGACTTCTACATCGATCAGCCTGGCCGTATCGTCCGATACGTGTTTGTGCTGGGTCACCGATCGGCCGAGAAAAACTTCGTCTTCATCTTCAGCGTAGGTCAAAGGTCCGAGCTTTTCCGTCAAACCCCACTTTGTCACCATGTTGCGTGCAATCGCTGTAGCGCGTTCGATATCATTGGAAGCGCCGGTCGTTACATGCTCGGCCCCGAAAATGAGTTCCTCCGCCACGCGACCGCCAAACAGGCTGGCCAGCTGGCTGTCGAGCTGCAGCTTGGAAATGCTGTATTTATCCTGTTCCGGCAGAAACATGGTCACACCGAGCGCGCGCCCGCGTGGGATGATGGTCACCTTGTAAACCGGATCATGTTCCGGCACGAGCCGTCCGACAATGGCATGGCCCGCTTCGTGGAAAGCCGTCAGCTTCTTTTCCTGCTCGGACATCACCATGGACCGCCTTTCAGCGCCCATCATGATTTTGTCCTTGGCCCGGTCGAGGTGTTCCATGTTGACCAGTTTGGCGTTGTCACGGGCGGCGAACAGTGACGCCTCGTTCACCAGGTTGGCTAAATCCGCGCCGGAGAATCCGGGGGTGCCGCGCGCGATCACCTTGGCGTTCACGTCGTCGCTGATTGGAACCTTGCGCATGTGCACTTTCAAAATGGCTTCCCTGCCGCGAATGTCCGGCAGCGGGACCACCACTTGCCGGTCAAATCGGCCGGGGCGCAGCAGGGCGGGATCGAGCACATCCGGCCGGTTGGTAGCCGCGATCACAATTACGCCTTCGCCGCCTTCGAAACCGTCCATTTCCACCAGCAACTGGTTCAGCGTTTGCTCACGTTCGTCATGTCCTCCGCCCAGGCCGGCGCCGCGATGGCGGCCGACCGCGTCAATTTCGTCGATGAAAATGATGCACGGCGCGTGTTTCTTGGCCTGGTCGAACATATCCCGTACGCGCGAGGCACCAACACCGACGAACATCTCCACAAATTCTGAGCCGGAAATGGAGAAGAAGGGCACTTTGGCCTCGCCGGCAATAGCCTTGGCCAAAAGCGTCTTGCCTGTTCCGGGAGACCCCACCATTAACACGCCGCGGGGAATGTGCCCGCCCAGCTTCTGGAACTTGCCAGGGTTTCTCAGGAATTCAACCAGCTCGCCAACTTCTTCCTTTGCCTCTTCAATGCCGGCAACGTCTTCGAACGTGATCTTGACCTGGTCTTCACCCTGCAGCTTGGCGCGGCTCTTGCCGAATGACATCGCACCGCGGCCTGCTCCGCCCCCCTGCATCTGCCGCATGAAATAAACCCAGACGCCAATCAGCAGCAGTATCGGAGCGACTCCAAGAATGAGGTCGACAAACACGGAACGCTCAGCAGGCGGCTCGGCCGTGATCTCGACCTTGTTTTGAACCAGGTCATCGATTAGTTTCGGGTCCGGCGGACCAAAGGTCTGGAACTCATTGCCGTCAACGCCGGTGCCGGTGATCTGATTGCCGGCGTTATCGCTTTGAATGTGGACTTCCGCCACTTGCCCGTTCCTGACGTCGCTCAGAAATTCAGAATAGGATAAAGGCGCGGTTACCGTTCCCACGTTGGCGTAATGGTTGAAAATGGAAACCAGCACAATGGCGATGATCGCCCAGGTCAGCAAGTTTTTGGCTAAATCGTTCAATACATTTCCTCAAATCTGTAAGAGATCCGCTTCCCGGTTTCGAGCCCTTTCGAGCCGAAGGCGGCCTAACGCAACTTAATCTTCGCAGCGTTCGCGGCGTCGGTGGCAATGCCAATTTAACCGACTTGGCGGTCACGGGCCAGCAAATATACTTCCCTGCTCCTTGGCCTCGAAGCTTTTGGCTTTCTTACCAGCACCTTTCCAAACATGGACCGGACTTCTTTGACGTAACTGTCGAAATCCGTTCCCTGAAATAACTTGACCACATAATCGCCGCCAGGTTTCAAATGCTGCCGCACAAATTCCAGCGCCAGCTCGGCCAGGTACATGGCCTTGGCCTGGTCAATCGTCGTCATTCCACTCATATTGGGGGCCATATCGGACAACACAAGATCAACCATTCGGCCACTCAGCGCGTTCTCAAGCTCACGCAGGGGTTCATCTTCGGTGAAGTCTCCCTGGATGAATTCCACACCGGCAATGGGTTCCATATCCAGAATATCCAATGCAACGAGTACGCCGCCTTCCCCAATGAGCGGTTTGACAACCTGACACCAACCGCCAGGGGCAGCGCCCAGGTCCACCACGACCATCCCCGGCTTGATCAGCTGGTACTTTTCCTGCAGCTCGAGCAACTTGAAGGCTGAGCGCGAGCGCAAGCCTTTTTGCTGAGCCATCTTGACATAATGATCATCAAAATGTTCCGACAGCCACCGGTTACTGCTTTTGCTTCTCGCCACTCCCAACGCTTCCCCGCATGATAGAATGCGCGCTTTGATTTAAACCCCAGTTTACGACATCAGGAACCAGCCCATGACCCTTTCCAATCGACAGCTTCGCTATCTGCGGGGCCTGACGCACAATCTCAAGCCGGTTGTCATGGTGGCCGACAAGGGCTTGAGCGAAACCGTGAAAGCCGAAATAGAGACCGCGCTGGATCACCATGAACTCATCAAGGTCAAACTTCGCGGCGACCGCGAAACCCGCTCGGCCTGGGCGCAGGAGATCATTGCGCAGTTCGGGGCCGAACCGGTTCACATAATCGGCCAGGTGGCCTGCTTTTTTCGCCGTAATCCGAAAAAACCCGTTATCGAACTACCCCGCGCATCCAACAAATGAAGACATCTTTAATGGAGAAGCTATGGACCTGAATCTGGAACAGCCCGGCGACCACCTCTTCATACGGTCTTTTTCGAATGAAGGCATCCAGGTCGTGGATGACGTCTACGTGTCCTCAATCATTCTTTCCGCCCGGCAGGTCGTTGCGGACTGGCCGGTGAGCTCCGTTGAGCAGATAACGGCCGAGCGGCTGAAGGCGGTTCTGGAACTCGATCCGGAGGTGGTTTTGATAGGCACAGGAACTCGTCAGGCGTTCCTGCCGCCTGAGCTGATGATGTTTTTCTACAGCCGCAATATAGGTATCGAGGCAATGACTACGGACGCCGCTTGCCGGACTTTCAACGTTCTCGTCTCCGAATCACGGCGTGTTGTCGCCGCGCTGATTTCTGCCTAATCGCCGAACGGCAGTTCTCTGAAGCCTTCGCGCGCAGAAATTTCCCTCAACCGGGACAGCGCGGCCAACTGCACCTGGCGTACCCGTTCACGCGTGACGCCGAGTAAAACGCCAACCTCTTCGAGCGTTTTGCGGCCACGACCGTGCAGCCCATAGCGATACTCCACGACGTCTCTTTGCTGGACGGGAAGCTGCTCAATCCACCGGCAAAGCAGCTTTTCAGCGGCAGCCCCAGCGTAACGCTCTGCCGGATCACTGCCGTTCTGGTCGGCAATGGAATCCATCACTTTCCGCCCGGACTGCTGATCCGATGTCCCATCAGTCGAGGACACCGGGTCCTTGAGGCCAAAAATACGTTCGACCGCTTCCGGATCGGTTCCCAGCTTTTGTGCCACTTCATCCGAGGTGGGCCGACGGTTGAGCTGCTGCTCAAGATCCCGCGAAGCTCTGAGGTACGTCGCCAGCTCACGGATAACATGAATAGGCAGGCGGACCGTCCGGCATTGATTCATGATTGCCCGCTCGACGGATTGCCTTATCCACCAGGTAGCATAGGTCGAAAAGCGAAAACCCCGTTCCGGATCAAATTTCTCAACGGCGCGAATCAAGCCGAGGTTTCCCTCTTCCACCAGGTCAAGCAGGGGCAATCCGCGTTTCAGGTAATGGCGCGCGACGTTGACGACCAGGCGAAGATTGGACTCGATCATGCGTTGGCGGCTTGCCACGCAACCTTCTCCCGCTGCGCGCGCAAGGGAAACTTCTTCTTCCGCCGTAAGCAGGCGGGCCTGCCCGATTTCGCTTAGATAGATGCGTGTGACATCGTTATCATGAGCTGCTCGCCCTTTGGTTCCGTTCAGAACTTTCTTTGGCTTGCGCGAATCCTCAGTCGAGGACTGATTTGATTTGGATACATCCGTGTGCCCAGAATGAACATATTGCATCCCCCCCTCCTAACGCTTTTAAAGCGCCGGACGACCGGCCCACCCCACTGAACATTCAGACCCGACCATCCACAGAAGAAAACGAATTGACAGGGTGTCCTTTCAAAGGTATCACAAACCAGATCAAATGTCTGTGCCAGATGATCTGGATCATGGCGAGGCCCGACGCCACAGGTTAAACGGTGTTACCGGCCAGGCAGGTATTTGAGGGGATCCTGTGGATTTCCATTCAGCCTGATTTCGAAATGCAGCATGGCCTGCTTCCGGTCATTACTGCCCATTTCCGCGATGCGCTGACCAGCCCCCACCTGGTCACCTTCTTTAACCAGGCGCGTTCGATTGTGGGCGTACGCACTCAACAGGCGTTCGCTGTGCTTGATGATTACCAGTTCGCCGTATCCGAGCAGGCCGCTTCCGCTGTAGACGACTTCGCCGGGAGCAGCAGCGACCACGGCCTGCCCCTCCTTGCCGCCGATGTCCACTCCCTTGCGGGCCGGATCGTTCGGCTTGAATGTGCTCACAACGCGGCCGTCTGTCGGCCACATCCATTTACCCGGATCAGCTGACACCACTTTTGCGGCGGGCCTGGTTTGGACGGGCGCGTCATAGGTTTTGCTGCCGGCGCCTTTGGCCGGAGCAGCCGAGGTGGTTGCTGGTCCCGTGGCTGAGGCAGTGCGCTCAACACTGCCGGAGTTTTGCGATGATCGACCGGGCATCGCTCCATTCGGAGCCGTCAATCTCAATTCCTGGTCGGGATAAATGGTATAAGGCGACCGGATGGCGTTCCAGGAGGCGAGATCTCTCCAGTCTGTTCCGAAGTTGAAAGCAATAGCGTGCAGCGTATCGCCCGGCCGGACCCGGTAGTATCCGTCCGGGGTTGCCCGGTAAGAACTGCGGGCTGCCGATCGATCTTCATTCGGATCCCACCCGGTGGAACAGCCGGCGACCATGCCCGAACAAATGATAACGGCCAGCGCCAGGACTCTGGAGACTGCTGTCACGGGCCGGCTCATGACAGGCCGCTCAACATCGGCACAAATATCACGCCACCGAGATCTTCTTCATCGACACCCTCTTCTGTTCGCCGAATCGCCATCAATCGCTGAATTCCACCCTTCTCTACCGGCACCACCAGTACGCCTCCGATCCTGAGTTGCTGAATAAGTTCCGCCGGAACACCAATTGATGCCGCGGTCACAATAATTCCATCGAAGGGGGCCTGGCTGGGCCAACCGAGATGGCCATCGGCGTAACGCGTGAAAATATTGTTCAGCCCCAGTTTATGAAATCTGCGCCGGGCCAGTTTGAGCAACTCCTCAATTCGCTCAACCGTGAATACCTGGGAGACAAGGCAGGCCAGGACCGCCGCCTGATAGCCGGAACCGGTTCCAACTTCGAGCACTTTCTGCGGGGTGCCTCCATCGAGAATGGCCTCGGTCATCCTGGCCACTACCCAGGGCTGGGAAATGGTCTGGCTCAGGCCGATCGGCAACGCTGTATCCTCATAGGCCCGGCTGGAAAGTGCCTCATCGACAAATTCGTGGCGCGGGATAGTGGAAATGGCCTTGAGCACTCTTTCATCGGAGATTCCCTTGCTTCTGAGGCGCTCTACCAAC
Organism: Lysobacterales bacterium; assembly: GCA_013001885.1. GTDB lineage: Bacteria > Pseudomonadota > Gammaproteobacteria > Xanthomonadales > SZUA-36 > JAHEFT01. Next base: position 24,337 of record JABDLD010000076.1, on the reverse strand, counting down.
CGGTTGCGTGTCCGCTGGGAAGTCATTCCGATGCCCTGGGTTTCCGGCTTGAGTTTTCGTCGGTGGATCATGCTTCCGTCTCCGGCGCTTTGATCCGGTCGAATGAGATTTCAGAAACCCAGCCGGAGACCTGCTCCAGCGCCTGGTAACGCGTCAGGTCGACGTGGATGGGCGTGATTGAAATGAACCCGCGACGCACAGCGTCAAAATCGGTGCCCGGGCCGGCATCCTGCTCGGGACCGGCAGGGCCGATCCAGTAAATCGGTCTGCCGCGGGGATCGGTTGACTTGACCACCGGTTCCGCGCGGTGCCGATGACCCAGCCGTGTTACTTCAAATCCCCTGATTTTTCCCCACGGCAAATCCGGGACATTGATATTGAGTATGGTGTCTGCAGGCAGCGGCTCTTTCCGCAACCGCTCCACCAGGGAAGCCACGGCCTCGGCGGCCGAATCATAATGTTGCGGCCGCTCGGTGAACACCAGGGAGACCGCGATGGCCGGGAGACCGAGAAACCGCCCTTCCATGGCCGCTGCGACTGTTCCGGAGTATATAACGTCATCACCCAGGTTGGCGCCGGCATTGATGCCTGAAACCACTATGTCCGGATCCTTGTCAAGCAAGCCGGTCAGGGCTATGTGGACGCAGTCGGTGGGCGTTCCGCTTACGCTCCAGGTTCCCTCCTCTGTTTTCCGGATGCGCACCGGAGACTCCAGCGTCAGTGAATTACTGGCACCGCTGCGATTCTGGTCAGGCGCTACGATAGTTACCTTGCCCAGCGATCTCATGCGGCCGGACAACACTTGAATACCCGGCGCACTGATCCCATCGTCGTTACTAATCAGTAAATGCATACCCGTTCCGATCTGGAAATTGTTATTGTAAGGCCTTGACCGGTTGACTGAAATGAAATCAGAAAAGAAAAATTCAGATGATACGAGCTTCAGCCAGCTGATGGGGGATGTTACTCCGCTGCCCGCCTATGACCGGATCGACCCGGTGCCGAGGATGACCCCCGCCCAGGCCCTGCAAAGGGAGAAAGACGACCGCGCGGTGCTGCAGGAACTGCTGGATGATCCGGGCAACGTCTGTGATGCCGAGACGGGGGAAGAACTACTGTTCCTTAAAGCAGGCTACCAAAAGCGTGTGCTGCGCCGGTTGCGAAAAGGCCAGTACAGCGTGGCCGACACCATCGATCTTCATCACATGAGCGTTGCCACGGCGAAACAGGTTCTGCTCGACTTTATCGACCACGCGCTTGACCGCCGGCTGGCGTGTATTCGGGTCATTCACGGAAAAGGCCTGCGTTCGCGCAACCTGCCACTCCTCAAGATGATGACGAACAAGCTGTTGCAGAAGCATTCTTCCGTTGTCGCGTTCGCGTCCTGCCGCCCGGTCGACGGCGGAACAGGGGCAACCAACGTATTGCTCACTGCCCGCCGGTCCGCCGCCCCGTGACCGGCCTGATCGTCCTGATTGTCACCGGCCTCGCCGCCATCGGCTGGTGGCGCTTGCTGAAAGGCAAAGAACTGGCGCGTCACGCCGCCGCCGCCAGCTGCCGCGCCCACGGGCTCGTGCTGATTGACGATACCGTGATGCTCGACTCTGTGCAGCTCCGAAAAGAAGATCCGGCCCGCGCCTGGGGACTGAAATACCGCTTTGAATTTGCCAGAAACGGTGTGCCGCGTGCGGGGGGGATCGTACTGCTCGCGCCTGGCCGCAGGCCCATCGTGATCATAGAAACGGACAATGGCCCGCTGATCGAACAGGTCTGATTATTTGACGATCTTCAGGTGAGGCCGTTTGCCTGGTTTTTCGCCCGGGCCGTCGTCGGGATTCATCGGCGGACCGTCCTCGTCGTCCTGGGCAAACATCATTCCCTGGCCGTTCTCTTTGGAGTAAATCGCCAGTACGGCCTCTATCGGGACGGTAACCCGGTAATCGCTGCCGGAAAATCGTGCTTTGAATATCAGCCACTCATTACCGATATCGAGTTCACGCACAGCGGCCTGATCGATATTCAGAATGACTTTTCCTTTTTGCACAGCCTGGTCCGGAACATCGACACCCTCGGCGCCGGCCTCTACCAGGATGTGCGGCGTCATGCTGTTGTCGGCGATCCACTCGTACAGCGCCCGCAATAAATAAGGCCTGTTGGATGTCATTTCGCCGGTCATGGTCGTCAGCGGATCAGGTGGCGAGCATTAAATCACGTTCCGCCTGGGTCAGGCTGCTCTTGAAAGACGGACGTGAAAAAATGCGGTGCGCATAAGTCTCGACGGATACTCCGGGTTTACCCAGCTTCACCCCGTAGTGCGCGAGACGCCAGAAAAGGGGCCCGAGGGTGCAGTCCACGAGGCTCAACTCATCGCTGAGCACGTAGTCGGACATTTTAAACAGCTCGTTGGCCGCAATGATGCTCTCTTTCAACTGGCGGGCTGCCTGTTCAGCTTTCTTGCCGGTCGTGGCTTCAATTTCATAGGCGAGCGAATACCAGTCTTTGATCACCCGAAAGTGAACCAGCCGTAACTGGGCACGTGATACGGGATCCACCGGCATCAGCGGCGGGTGCGGATACCGTTCGTCCAGGTAGTCGTTGATCACGCCCGCGTCGTAAAGCACAAGATCACGATCTACCAGCGTCGGCGTCTGGTTATAGGGATTCAGCTCAGCCAGGTCTGCCGCGGCGGAGTCATCCTTCGACACATTGACGATGTCTACATTGATGCCTTTCTCGGCAAGAACAAACCGGACCCGGTGACAATCCAGGGAGGTTTCTGATGAATACAACGCCATGGTCGAACGCCCTCGAACTGAAACTGCCACATTAATCTCCTAATTTTATGGTGTCTGCGCACGAAACACGGTGTTCGCCGCATGCGCTGCTTTCAATGCACATCACGCCAGTATTCTGCTTTCAGCAAGTAGGCGATAAGCGTGAACAATGTCAGGAACAGCAGCACCCAGACTCCGACATTTTTTCTCTTCAGCTTGGCTGGCTCACTCAGGTATTCCAGAAAAGTCACCAGGTCATGAACCGTTTCCCCATACTCTTCGGGCGACTGCAGTCCCGGCTTGGCCAGAGTCAGGTGATCGATCACATCGTGGCCGTCATGAGTGGCGTAAATCGGTTTCTGAATACCCTGCAGTTGCCACATAACGTGGGGCATCGCCGCATTGGGCAATACCAGGTTGTTCCAGTGCCCGTTTTCATCCTGGTAAAACGTTTTCAGATAGGTATACAGCCAATCGGCGCCGCGCGAGCGTGCAATCAGGGAGAGATCCGGCGGTGTCTTGCCAAACCAGTCCGCAGCCGCTTCCGGCTCCATCGCGATATCCATGGTCTCACCAATTTTCACATCGGCAAAAACGAGGTTCTGCATGACCAGGTCTTCATCCAGCTCCAGGTCTTCCGCCAGGCGGTTGTAACGCATGTAACTGGCACTGTGGCAGGACAGGCAGTAGTTGACGAACAGCTTCGCCCCGCGCTGAATGGCCGCAGTGTCGCGAATGTTGATGTCGGCCGTTTCCAGGGCGCCGCCGCCGGCAGCGAATACCGGAGCAGATGCCGCGAGGAACAGGGCCAGGCTGATAAAAGCTGAGAAATGTTTCTTGTTCATCAGTGTGTCAGCCTCTCTGGTAGTGGCTTGGTTTTTGCACCCGGACTCAGGAAAAACAACAGGATGAAAAACGCGAAGTAGACGAAGGTCCAGACCCGCATTTCAACGGTCTGGGCCGGCGTTCCTTCCGCCATACCCAGCATGCCAAGTCGAATGAAGGCGACCACGAACAGGCCAAGCAGGATCTTGTACCACAGCCCCTTGTACCGGATTGACTTGACCGGCGACCGATCCAGCCACGGGACAAAGAACAGGATGGCCACCGACAGGCCCATCAGGATGACGCCCATCAGCTTGTCGGGCACGGCTTTCAGAATCGCGTAGTAGGGTGTGAAGTACCAAACCGGCTTGATATGCTCCGGCGTCACCAGCGGGTCGGCCGGCACGAAATTATCATGTTCCAGGAACAGCCCGCCTGCCTCCGGCCAGAAGAAGATAACGAACGCAAACAACAGCAGGAACATCGATATTCCAAACAGGTCCTTGATGGTGTAGTACGGATGGAAGGGAACACCGTCTACCGGGATTCCGTTTTCATCCTTGTTGGCCTTGATCTCTAGGCCGTCCGGGTTGTTCGAGCCATTTTCACGCAGCGCTACGAGATGCAGCAGCACCAGGCCGAAAATTGCCAGCGGCAATGCGATGACGTGCAGCGCAAAGAACCTGTTCAGCGTGGCGTCGGAGATGAAGTAATCGCCCCTGATCCACTCCGTCAGCGGCTCACCGATCGTCGGAATCGCCCCAAACAGGTTGATGATGACCTGCGCGCCCCAGTAGGACATCTGCCCCCAGGGCAGCACGTAACCCATGAATGCCTCTGCCATCAGGGCAAGATAAATCAACACGCCGAATACCCAGACCAGTTCGCGCGGCGCCCGGTGCGAACCATAAAGCAGGCTGCGGAACATATGCAGATAAACTACGATGAAGAAAAACGAAGCGCCGGTTGAGTGCATGTAGCGGATCAGCCAGCCCCACTCTACGTCGCGCATGATGTACTCAACGGATGCAAACGCCTCCGCGGCCGAAGGCTTGTAATGCATGGTCAGGAAGATGCCGGAAAGAATCTGAAGCACCAGCACCACCAGAGAAAGAACCCCCATGTAGTACCAGAAATTGAAATTCTTCGGCGCATAATAACCCGTCATTGTGGCTTTCCAGAAAGCCGATACGGGCAGGCGCGTGTCGACCCAGTTCCATAGTGTGTCTGCGCGCTTCGCTAAGCTGCTGGCTGGTTTTGCCATCATACGGCTCCTTCAGGATTCACACCGATGACCAGAGTGGTGTCATCGATGAAGCTGTAAGGGGGGATTCTCAGGTTTGTGGGGGCTGGAACGCCTTTGTACACCCTCCCGGCCATATCGAACTTTGATTTATGGCAGGGACAGAAAAATCCGCCGTTCCAGTTTTCTTCGAACGGCTGCGGACCCACCTGCGGCAGCAGCTGCGGCACACAACCCAGGTGCGTGCAGTGCATATTGACCACCAGGAACTCTTCTTTCAATGCGCGCCCTTCATTTTGCGCAAATACGGGCTGTTCAGACTCCGCCGATTGCGGATCCCTCAGGTACTGATCCAATTCCGGAAGCAGCCCGACGGTCTCTTTCGACCGGCGCAACACGCCAATGGTCTGACCACGCCACTGCACTTTCAGCAACTGACCCGGATCGAGTCCGTCAAGCATGACCTGGACCGGCGCGCCAACCGCCCGTGCCTTGGCGCTGGGTTTCCACGACTTGATAAATGGTACGGCAGCGAAACCCGCACCCACGGCGCCCACGACGGACGTAGTGGCCACGAGAAACCGGCGTCTTTTCTTGTTTACGCCATCAGTTGGCATCTGTTTCTCCAGCTGGATGATAACCCTGCGGGGTCAGTCTGATAATGAGTTAACCGAGTTTTAGGCCGGGCTGGTTATCCGCCTGTTGCGGACGATTAAGCAGCACGCCTTTTCCCATACATTATGAAAGCGTTATTTTATCCGAAACGGGCCATGTTAAACAATGAATTTACCGATAGAATAGTCAAATGACCCACTTTCGCAGCATACTGGGCTTTGCGGTGCAGGCCATTATCGCCGGCCTTGCGCTGGCATTCGTGCTTGTTTACCTGTGGCCTTCGCTGGCACAGCGCGTGGCACAGGTCGATGAGCCGCCGCCAGAGCCTGTCGCCGCCGCACCGATTTCCTATGCAAACGCAGTCAACCGGGCCGCGCCGGCAGTGGTCAGCATCTATACACGGTCGCTGGAAACCCGGCCGGCAAACGAGGAAACCCAGCAGCGTTTTGGGCTACGGCGTTTGTATCGTTTGCGGCAGGACCTGGCCTCGGGCGTGCTACTCAGCGAAGACGGATACATCCTGACCAATCACCACGTCATCGCGCTGGTACGGAACATTCGAATTGCGTTGTGGGACGGCAGAATTGTGCCGGCAACCGTCGTCGGTTCCGATCCGGCGAGCGACCTGGCGGTGCTCAAGATCAACCTCACCGGCCTGCCGACCGCGCCGGTTGCCGAAAACCCGGAAGTCCAGGTAGGAGATGTCGTGCTGGCCATCGGCAACGCGCTCGGACTGAGCCACACGGTCACCATGGGTATCGTCAGCGCCACCGGACGAAATGACCTGCAGTCTTTGCTGTACGAGGACTTTATCCAAACCGATGCCGCCATCAACGCCGGCAACAGCGGCGGCGCATTGATCAATGCAAATGGCGAGTTGATCGGGATTAACACACGCAACCTGGATTCGGCGCAGAACATAGGGTTCACCATTCCTATCGGAATTGCGCAAAACGTTATGAATCAGATTATCGAGTATGGCTCTGTGAGGCGGGGCTGGCTGGGGGCCGACCTCGCTGACGTGAACCCGGTTGCCCAGTCCGATGGCAGCTTTATCCGGCGCGGTGTCGGTGTCAGGGCAGTCGCCAAGGAGGGACCCGCGTGGAGCGCCGGCATCCGCCAGGGTGATCTCATCATCACGCTCGATGGCGAGCCCGTTGTCGACGTCAACCAGTTTCTGCTGGCCATTTCCCAGCGTGAACCCGGTAGCAAAGTAGAACTGAGCGTGCTGCGCGGCACCGAGTCATTCGAAACGTACGCCACTTTGTTGCAGCAACCGCCGCTTTAATAAATGACAGCCGCGTAACTCAGGCCTTGGGCAGCGTGACCCCAGTCTGCCCCTGGTATTTGCCAGCACGGTCGGCATACGACCGTTCACAGACCTCGTCCGACTCGAAGAACAGGAACTGGGCCACCCCTTCGTTGGCGTAGATCCTGGCCGGCAGGGGCGTCGTATTGGAAAACTCCAGCGTGACGTGCCCCTCCCACTCAGGCTCAAGCGGCGTGACGTTCACAATGATCCCACACCGCGCGTAGGTCGACTTTCCAAGGCAAATGGTGAGCACATTGCGTGGAATTCTGAAATATTCGACCGTGCGGGCGAGCGCAAAAGAATTGGGCGGGATGATGCAGACGTCTCCGCTGAAATCCACAAAGCTGTTTTCGTCGAATCTCTTGGGGTCGACGATGGCGGAATTGATATTGGTAAATATCTTGAAATCGCGCGCGCAGCGCACGTCGTAGCCGTAGCTGGACGTCCCGTAACTGATACAGCGTCCGCCGTCCGGGGCCTGGCGCACCTGATCGGCCTCGAACGGCTCTATCATGCGGTCGGACTCGGCCATGCGGCGAATCCAGAGATCAGACTTGATGCTCAATTTTGCGTTCCTGTTTGATGTTGGGCTGCTGTTCGATAACTCAGGTGTTTACGATATTGATCTGCGGCAGATTCAGCGCCAGGTTGCGCGGCGTCATCGCCAGCCGAGCCGCCGTCTTGCGGGCCAATTCACGATAGCGCTGCGTCAGACCGGAATCCGGCTCCGAAACGACCGTCGGCATACCCTGGTCGAGATCGGCGCGTATCCTGATATCGAGGGGCAACTGGCCCAGCAGCGGCACATCGTATTCCTCCGCCATGCGCATACCCCCGCCCGTTCCAAAAACCGGCTCTTCGTGGCCGCACTGACTGCAGATATGCGTGCTCATATTCTCCACGATACCCAACACCGACATGTCCACCTTTCGGAACATTTGCACGGCTTTGCGTGCATCCAGCAGGGCGATGTCCTGCGGCGTTGTGACGATCACGGACCCGCTGACCGGGACTTTCTGCGCCAGCGTCAGCTGAATATCGCCGGTGCCCGGAGGCAGGTCGACGACCAGGTAATCGAGGCCGTCCCAATTGGTCTCGGTCAACAGCTGCTGCAGGGCGGACGTGACCATCGGGCCGCGCCAGATCATCGGCGTGTCTTCCTCCACCATGAAACCGATAGACATCACCTGCAGACCATGCGCCCGCTGCGGCACGATCCGGTTTCCCACGGTCTCCGGATTGCCCGACACACCCAGCATTCGGGGCATGCTGGGACCATAAATATCGGCGTCAAGCACGCCGACCCTCGCTCCATCCGCACGCAAGGCGAGGGCCAGGTTTACGGAAGTAGCCGACTTGCCCACGCCGCCTTTGCCCGACGCCACGGCAACGATGTTCTTGATCTGTTCCAGAGGCTTCAATTCACCCTGAACCACGTGCGGAACGACTTTCCAGTCCAGGCTCACGGACGCCTTCTCCACCGCCTCATCAGATTCCAGCAGTTGTGTTATTTCCGCACACAAATCGTCGTGGATTCCGTCGATCGGATAGCCCGCGCGCAAGTCGACCGAGATTCGCCGGCCGTCGATGCCGACTCCGCGTAACCAGCCAAGCGTTATCAGGTCCGCGCCACAGTTCGGATCCCTGATCTCTGCAAGCAGATCCTTAACATGTTGTTCTGAAAGTTGGGTCATACGTTTGAACTCTATTGTGCTGCCGTCAGCCGAAGCTCTACATTGTATATTTTTTCTCTCTCGATCGGGAACCACGGTCGTGAGATAATTTGCCATTCAGCCGCCGATAATAAAAAACCGGACCGGCAGACAGGCATTACCGAGCAACGGCAGAATTTTATGACACAAAAAAAACGACAGATCCTGGTAACCAGCGCCCTGCCCTACGCGAATGGCGTCATTCACCTGGGCCACATGCTGGAGTACATTCAGACCGATATCTGGGCACGCTTCCAGCGGTCCCGTGGCCACGAGTGCTATTTTGCCTGGGCTGATGATGCCCACGGCACGCCGGTCATGCTCAGGGCGCGCGCCGAGGGTATGACGCCGGAAGAGCTCATCGACAAGATGAACGAAGAGCACAAAACGGATTTTCGCGATTTTGGTATCAGTTTTGACAACTACTCTTCAACTCACAGCGAATACAACCGGGAAATGGTGGAGCTGATCTACCGGCGGCTGGAGGAGAATGGATACATAGAGCGCCGAGACGTCGAGCAGTTTTACGATAGCGAGGAGGGCATGTTCCTTCCGGACCGCTTCATCCGCGGCACGTGCCCCAAGTGCCGCACGGAAGACCAGTACGGAGACAGTTGCGAATCGTGCGGAAGCACTTATGCGCCCACCGACCTGATCGAACCACGCTCCGCGGTCTCCGGCAGCACGCCGGTCATGAAAGAGTCGGAACATTATTTTGTTCGCCTGGCGGATTTTGAACAGGCGCTGAAGGACTGGATCGCATCCGGCTCATTGCAGCCGGAAATAACAAACAAACTGCAGGAATGGTTCCAGGACGGGCTGCGCGACTGGGATATTTCGCGCGATGAACCCTATTTCGGCTTCCGCATACCCGGCACCCGGAACAAGTACTTTTACGTTTGGGTGGATGCGCCGATCGGCTATGTATCCAGCTTCAAGGAACTCTGTGACCGGACCGGGCTGGATTTCGACGCCTGGTGGGGTAAGGACTCGAAAGCCGAGGTTCACCACTTTATCGGCAAGGACATCGTGTACTTTCACACGCTGTTCTGGCCGGCCATGCTGATGGGAGCGGGCCTGCGCACCCCAACCGCCGTCTATGCGCACGGTTTTCTTACGGTGGACGGAGCCAAGATGTCGAAGTCGCGCGGCACATTCGTCAGCGCCCGGACCTACCTGGATCACCTGCATCCCGATTACCTGCGCTACTACTTCGCGGCTAAACTCGGGGCCGGCACCGCCGACATCGATCTCAACCTGGAAGATTTTGTGCTGCGGGTTAATTCCGACGTGGTCGGAAAAGTAGTCAACATTGCCAGCAGGTGCGCCGGATTTATCGGGCGCCGATTCGAAGGCATGCTCTCCGAAAAGTTGCCCAGACCGGAGCTCTACAATGAATTCCTGGCCGCAGGCGAACAAATCGCAGCCGATTTCGAAGGTCGGAATTACCAGTCAGCCATCCGGCGAATCATGCAGCTTGCAGACAAAGCCAATCGCTACATCGACGAAGAAAAGCCCTGGCAGCAGATCAAAGAGAAAGGCCGGGAAGACCATGTCCAGGCGGTCTGCACACAGGGCATCAACCTGTTCAACGTGCTGATGACCTACCTGGCGCCGGTCCTGCCGTTCACGGCGTCCCGTGCCGGCGATTTTCTCGGGCGTGACGTTTCAAGCTGGAGCAACGTGGACCAACCCCTGCTGGGCACGGCCGTGAATGCGTTCCAGCCGCTGTTGACGCGCATTGATCCGGTCAAGGTCAGCGCAGTCATCGAGGCCTCCAAAGAAACTCTGCAGGCTTCCGGTCCCGATTCAGACAGCTTGGCCGGGGGCGATATCGATCCGCTGGAAAAGGAAATCAAAATTGACGACTTCCTGAAAATTGACCTCCGGGTTGCACGTATCGTCAGTGCGGAGTCCATCCCGGAAGCCAATAAGCTGCTCAAGCTGACACTGGACCTCGGTAATGAAACACGGACCGTGTTCGCCGGCATCAAGTCGGCCTACGAGCCCGCGCAACTGGAAGGTCGCCTGACTGTGATGGTAGCCAATCTGGCTCCGCGCAAGATGCGTTTTGGCATATCCGAAGGCATGGTGCTGGCGGCCGGGCCGGGCGGCGAAGACCTGTATATCCTGGAACCGGATGATGGAGCATACCCCGGTATGCGGGTCACTTAATCCGATTTATGACCGAGTACCTCCTGATTCTGGTCAGTACCGTCCTGGCGAATAATTTCGTTCTGGTCAGGTTTCTGGGTTTGTGCCCGTTCATGGGCGTATCCAACAAACTGGAGGGCGCCATTGGGATGTCGGTCGCCACCCTTTTCGTGCTGACGCTCTCGTCTGTTACCAGTTACCTGCTGAGCGCGTACCTGCTCAAACCTCTTGGCCTGGAATACCTGTCCACACTGGGATTCATCCTGGTGATTGCCACCGTTGTGCAGTTGACCGAGATGGCGATGCGAAAAACCAGCCCGTTGCTCTACCGGATTCTCGGCATTTTTCTGCCGCTGATCACAACCAACTGCGCCGTGCTCGGCGTTGCCTTGCTGAACGTGCAGGAACAACACAACCTGTTGCAGTCGGCCTTTTACGGTTTTGGCGCTGCCGCCGGCTTCGGCGGCGTTCTGGTGATGTTCTCGGCGATGCGGGAACGGATTGCCCACGCGGACGTTCCGGTTCATTTCGCGGGCGCGCCCATTGGCCTGATCACGGCCGGCCTGATGGCTCTGGCGTTCATGGGCTTTACCGGCCTGGCAAGGCTCTGACAACAGCAGCATGCTGACCGCAATCATTTCAATTACTGTCCTTGGGAGCCTGTTTGGCCTTGGGCTGGGCTGGGCTTCCGGCAAGTTCAAAGTCGATTCAGATCCAGTCGTCGACCAGATCAACGAGATTCTTCCCCAGACACAATGCGGTCAGTGTAACTATCCGGGTTGCAGGCCTTATGCCGAAGCCATCGCCCAGGGCGATGCCGAGATCAATCAGTGCCCGCCCGGAGGAGAGAGCGGTATCCAGGCATTGGCAGACTTGCTGGGGGTCGAGGCCATTCCGCTCAATCCGGAGAACGGCGAGCAAAAACCGAAGTCGGTCGCCGTGATAGATGAAGCGATATGTATCGGCTGCACGCTTTGTATCCAGGCCTGCCCGGTCGATGCCATCCTCGGGGCCACGCGGCAAATGCATACCGTAATAGCAGCGGAATGCACCGGCTGCGACCTGTGCCTTCCACCTTGTCCGGTGGATTGCATCGAAATGGTTGAGGTGCCGCGATCAGTGGACGAATGGACCTGGCCAAAACCCGGCAATCGCATCCCGCATGCAGGGATTCATAAACTGCCGGAGACTTCAGGCTGATGCGGGACCACCTGGTGAATGAAGCGCGCAAAGCCGGAGAGCGGCTGCACCATTTTCATGGTGGGCTGCGGTTGCGCCACAACAAGAAAATTTCCTGCACCACGCCGGTCGAAAAAGTGCCGCTGGCAACGCGTTATTTCGTGCCGCTGCTGCAACAGACTGGGCGTGAGGCGAAAGCGCTGGTCAGCACCGGCCAGAAAATTCTGAAAGGCGACCCGATAGGATCATTCGCCCACCTCGGCAGCGGTTACGTGCACGCGCCGACTTCAGGCATCGTCACCGCCATTGCGCGCCACCCGAACAGCCATCCTTCCGGTGAGGACGGCGCCTGTATCGTGATCAAACCTGACGGCCTGGACCAATGGAAACCGCTGCAGCCGATTGAAAACTGGGAGCAAGCCGAGCCGGGTTTGCTGCGGCAGAAAATCCAGGAATCCGGCATCGTCGGTCTTGGCGGAGCGGTATTTCCAACCGCTTACAAGGTCGGCGAGGCCAGCCTTCGCGGAATCCACACGCTGATACTCAATGGCTCGGAATGTGAACCGTACATCAGTTGTGACGAAATGCTGATGCGGGAACAGCCGCAGTCAATCATTCTTGGGGCCCGCATACTCCAGCGCGCGATCGGAGCAGAGCGAACAATTATCGCAATTGAAGACCAGATGGGGGCTGTTCATGCTTCACTTTCCGGTGCTGTCGAGCAGTCTGGAGCAACCGAAATCGATATTGTACAGGTCACCACCATTTATCCGGAAGGCGGGGAAAAACAGCTGGTGCAGGTACTCACGGGCCTGGAGATTCCGTCGGGAGGCCGTCCAACGGACCTGGGACTCCTTTGCCAGAACGTGGCGACCGCCACAGCGGTTGCGCGGGCCGTGGTAGAGGACAAACCCCTGATCGAACGAATCGTCACCGTCACCGGCAACGGCGTGCGCCGGCCCCGCAACCTGATGGCACAGCTCGGAACGCCGATCGCAAATCTGGTGGATCAATGCGGAGGTTATACCGGGGACGCAGCCCGTCTGATCCTCGGCGGGCCGATGATGGGTTATGCGCTTTCCTCCGACAGTAATCCGGTGATCAAGGCCGCCAATTGCATCCTGGTGCTAACCGAAAGCGACATCCAGCCACCGCAGCCGGAAATGCCGTGTATCCGCTGCGGAGAGTGCGCGCGCGTTTGCCCTTCGATGTTACTGCCGCAGCAGTTGGACTGGAGCATTCGCAACGACCTTTGGGAAGAAGCGTCCGATCTTGGCCTGGCCGACTGTATTGAATGCGGCTGCTGCGACTTTGTTTGTCCAAGCCATATTCCTTTGGTTGACTGGTTCCGTTTCGGCAAGGCCGAGCTGCAACTGCTCGCCGCCGAACGAGAGCAGGCTGAGGCGGCCAGAAAGCGTTTCGAGGCCCGCGAGGCCCGGCTGCAACGCCTTGAACTCGAGCGTAAACAGCGTATAGCGGAGAAAAAGCGTGCGCTGGGGAGCGCGAACGATAAACGCAAAAAAATTGCCGCGGCCGTCGAGCGCGCCCGCTCGGGCAAAGGTGGTGGTTCATGAACCGCAAATTCAAAACTGCGGGAGCGCCGCATTTTCCGCCGCAGACCACCGTTACGCGCGTGATGTTGCAGGTTCTCATTGCGCTGATCCCTGCAATTGCAGCCCACGTGTGGTTTTTTGGTCCGGGAATCCTGTTTCAAATCACGCTTGCCGTCGGCTTTGCCGTTGGATTCGAGGCAATGATGCTGAAGGCACGCCACCAGCCGGTGCGCCTTTTCCTGGGAGATCTCAGCGCCGTTTTGACCGCCGTGTTGTTTGCACTGTGCATTCCTCCGCTCGCTCCCTGGTGGATCAGCCTGATCGGAATGCTGTTCGCCATCGTGGTGGCGAAGCACCTGTATGGAGGCCTGGGCAATAACCTGTTCAACCCGGCCATGGTGGGGTACGTGGTGGTGTTGATCAGCTTTCCGCAGGCGATGACCGCCTGGCTACCGCCGGTCGCGATCGCCCCAGTCCCGCTCGGAATCATGGACACCCTGGCGGCCATATTGGGCGGCAAATTGCCCGGCGACCTGACCTGGGACGCGATCACGGGAGCCACGCCGCTGGATCTCATAAGGACGAGCGTCGCGTCCGGAGAAATGATTTCGGAGGCCCGGTCATCGCCGGTGTTCGGCGATTTTGGCGGCCTGGGCTGGGAGTGGATCGCCAACTGGTATGCGGTTGGCGGTATCTGGCTTCTGTGGCGTCGCGTCATCGGCTGGCATGTGCCAGTAACCATGATCGGTAGCGTCTTGCTGCTGGGCCTGATCGCCTGGCTAACGGACCCGGGCAGCAACCCCTCACCACTCCAGCACGTTTTTTCCGGCGCGCTGATGATCGGCGCCTTTTTCATCGCCACCGATCCGGTCAGTGGTTGCGCCAGCACCCGGGGGCGTCTCATTTTTGGTGCGGGAGTCGGCATCATTACACTCGTGATCAGGCGCTGGGGCGGATATCCCGATGGCGTGGCTTTCGCTGTGCTCCTGATGAACATGGCAGCACCCCTGATTGACAGGTATACGCGGCCAAGGATTTTTGGCCGATGAAGCTCATGCTCCGCAGCGCGGCAGCCCTGGGCCTGGTCGCCATCATCGGAACCTCGTTGCTCACCGGCGTCCATTTCGTGACGGCCGGTCGCATAGTGGAGCAGGAAAAAAGAGTGATTCTGCAGCAATTGGGCCAACTGGTTCCTGACCGCTATGACAATCAGCTGCTGGACGACCGCTTTACGTTCACCAATGAACGCTACTTTCCAAACGGCCAGCCGGTGACTGCCTGGCGGGCCCGGCAAGGCGCACAACCGGCGGCACTGATCCTCAAGTTCAATGCCACCAGGGGGTATAACGGTGACATCACGCTCCTGGCAGGCATCAACGCCAGCGGAAGCCTGCGCGGAGTCCGGGTCATTTCGCACAAGGAAACCCCCGGTCTCGGGGACGCCATCGAACTCGAAAAAAGCGATTGGATCCTCGGGTTCACCGGTAGATCGCTGAAAAACCCCTCAAGCGAAAAATGGGCAGTACGGCGTGAGGGAGGTGAGTTCGACCAGTTCACTGGTGCGACGATCACCCCCAAGGCCGTCATTGACGCAGTACGCATGGCCCTGGAATACTTTGAAACCAACCGCGAATTTCTGTTCAATGCGCCTGCCGATGACGGGGGAAATTTGAAATCGTGACGTACCGCAAGATCTTGACCGACGGATTGTGGCAGCAGAACACGGGGCTGGTTGTCCTCCTCGGACTGTGCCCGCTGCTCGCAGTCAGCGGCACCGTCGTGAACGCCATCGGCCTCGGGCTTGCCACGACTCTGACCCTGGTATGCTCCAACCTCGCCGTGTCGCTGGCTCGCCGGGCCCTGCGGCCCGAAATCCGGATTCCCGCTTACGTCATCATCATTGCGACAGTCGTCACGGTTATCCAGTTGCTGATGCAGGCCTGGTTTCATGACCTGTACCGCGTGTTGGGCATCTTCATTCCCTTGATCGTCACCAACTGCGCCATTATTGGGCGCGCGGAGGCCTTCGCATCACGCAACGCGCCGCTGCCCTCCGCTATCGACGGGCTGGCCACCGGACTCGGCTTTTTGCTGACGCTGGTCGCACTGGGCGCCCTCAGGGAGGTCGTGGGCCGCGGCACTTTGCTGAGCCAGGCGCAATTGATGTTCGGAGACTGGGGCCGGTCGCTGGAAATCACGTTGATCCCCGATCACCCGGGTTTTCTGCTGGCTATTCTTCCGCCGGGCGCCTTCATTGGGCTCGGCCTGTTGATCGCTGGCAGAAACTGGGTGGAAGCCAGGCGGAACAGGGTGCGCGGGGCTGCAACGGCCCACCGGGCACCCGCATGACACTTGCCGACCGCAAGGAGTTTTTTCTGCGGCTGCAGTCGATCATGCCCGAACCCAGGACCGAGCTGGAATACCGGACGCCGTTTGAGTTGCTGATCTCGGTGATCCTGTCCGCCCAGGCAACGGACGTGAGTGTCAACAAGGCGACCCGCAAGCTATATCCCGTTGCCCATACACCTGCGGGGATCCTGCGTCTCGGCGTGGATGGCCTGAAGCCATATATCAGGACTATCGGCCTGTTCAACTCGAAAGCTGAAAACATCATCAAGACCTGCCGCATCCTGATCGACAGGCACGCGGGTGAAGTGCCCCACGACAGAAAAGCGCTTGAATCCTTGCCGGGTGTGGGCCGCAAAACCGCAAACGTCGTGCTCAATACGGCTTTCGGAGAACCCACGATCGCGGTCGATACCCACATTTTTCGGGTTGCGAACCGGACCGGGCTGGCAAAGGGCAAGACGCCGCTGGAGGTGGAACGCAAATTACTCAAATCCGTACCCGCTGACTTCCGCCTCAATGCGCACCACTGGCTGATATTACATGGCCGATATGTCTGCAAAGCACGCAAACCCAACTGCCCCGAATGTATCGTCAGGGACCTTTGCAGTTTCAAAACCAAGACCAAAGTGTAATAATTCGCGACTGCTTCCGGTCATATGCACCAAGTGTGCTGATTCATGGAAGCAACACACTGCGTTTACACACCCCGGGCGCGTTGCCGGGCAAATCATAATCTTGGAGATTCTCTACATGGCTGATAAATCAATGATCACTAAACCTGTCGCCGCTGCCGTTGGCGTTGCTTTCGTATCTTCCGTTGCTGCCTCTACTGCAGTCGCCGCGGACAATCCGTTCGAAACGGCCGACCTGGAAAACGGATACATGCTGGCCGGCGATCACAAAGCTGAAGAAGGCAAATGCGGCGAAGGCAAATGCGGTGGCGAAAAAGCTGAAGAAGGTTCCTGCGGCGCCGAAAAAGCTGAAGAAGGTTCCTGCGGCGGCGAGAAAGCCGAAGAAGGAAAGTGTGGCGAAGGCAAATGCGGCGGCGAGAAAGCTGAGGAAGGTTCTTGCGGCGGCGACAAGGCCGAAGAAGGCAAGTGCGGCGAAGGCAAATGCGGTGGCGATAAAGACTAAGCGCCCAATGGCCGAACGCATCCGCTCCGGACGTGCACGATGAACCCCGCCCGCTTTCCTCTTGAGGGCGCGGGACTGGGATTGAGGCGGGCCCTGTTGGGCCCGCTTCGTTCGCACGGGCTGGGGCAGGTGGATTTTATGGAGATCGCTCCGGAAAACTGGATGACGGTTGGCGGACGGTTCGGCGCGGCATTGCGGGAATTCACCGCCAAGGTGCCGTTTGCCTGTCACGGGCTTTCACTGTCGCTGGGCGGTCCCTCACCGCTGGACGAAACCTTCGTGCAACGCTTGCGCCGGTTTCTGGACGAGCTCGCTATTTCGGTATACAGCGAGCATCTGAGTTACTGCACGGATCAAGGCCACCTGTATGACCTGATGCCCATCCCATTCACAGCAGAGGCCGTCGATCACGTCGCGGGCAGGATACGCAGGGTGCAGGACATCCTGGAGCGGCGCATCGCAATCGAAAATGTTTCGTATTACGCAGCGCCCGGCGCCGAACTGGCTGAGATCGAATTCATCACCGCCGTGCTCGAGGAGGCGGATTGCGACCTGTTGCTCGATGTAAACAACATTTACGTGAACAGCGTCAATCATGGCTACGACCCGATCAAGTTCCTTCGCGCACTCCCCGGCGAGCGGATCGCGTATGGCCATATCGCCGGTCACTATAATGAGGCCGACGACCTGATTGTCGATACGCACGGGGCTGAAGTCATTCCTGACGTGTGGGAGATACTGGATGAGGCGTACCGGGCGTTTGGCGTGTTTCCGACCCTGCTTGAACGGGATTTCAACATGCCCCCGATCGAAGAACTGATGAGCGAGGTCGACCATATCAAGCGCCTCCAGCACAACCGGTCGACCCTGAAGAACTCCCGGCACGATGACCAAGCCGACAGAAAACACGCCTGACCGGCTGCAAAAGCTGCAGGATTCTTTTGCGGCCCACATCAGGGATCCGAAAAACAATGCTGCCCCCGACGGTATCGAAGACCGCCGGATGAAGATCTACCGCGAGCTGTTTTTCAACAACATCCAGTCACTACTGGCCAGCAACTTTCCGGTCTTGCGCGCGTTGTACGGCGAAAATGGCTGGAAAAAACTGATCCGGGAATTCTATTCTGAACACCGTTGCCAGACGCCACTGTTCCCCGAGGTGGCAAAGGAATTTCTACGCTACCTGCAGGACGGCCGCGAGTCCGGGCCGGAAGACCCGGGTTTCCTGCTCGAACTGGCCCACTACGAATGGGTGGAACTGGCGCTTTCGATCGATGAACGCGAAATAGAGGGTATACCGGCAAAATCTGTTGGCAATCTGTTGGACGAAACCCCGGTGCTTTCACCCCTGGCCTGGCCCCTGAGCTACCGTTACCCGGTGCACCGGATCAAGCCCGGATATCAACCCACGGAGCCGCCGGAGGAAGCCACGCACCTCCTGGTCTACCGAAACCGGGATGGCGCGGTGAAATTCATGCAGCTCAATGATGTCAGCCGGCTCTTGCTTGAGTTCATGCAAAAAAACTCCGGGGCTGCCGGGCGGCAACTGCTATTGCAGGTAAGCGAAGCCATTGGGCATCCGGATCCTGCCCAGGTGATTTCAGCCGGAAAGCAGCTGCTGGAAGATTGGAACCGGAAAGATATTTTACTCGGAACCAGAGGATAAACAGGATGTTCGATACCTATGACAACCTGACGGCCAGGCTGCGCACTTCAGGAGACTATTTGTGGCCGCTGGTACTGCGTCTGATCATGTTTTGGGAATTCTGGGAATCCGGAATCACGAAGCTGCGCGGCGAAAACTGGTTCGCTGAAATCCCCTGGGCCGACTGGCAGCGTGGTTTCCCCTGGCCCTTAAACCTTGTTTCCGTCGATCTGAACTGGTTGGCGGCTACCTGGGGGGAACTGATTTTTGCCGTCATGATTCTGTTCGGGCTGTTTACCCGTTTCGCCGCCGTGTCGCTGCTGGTGATCACCGTGGTGGCCACGGCCGCCGTGCACTGGCCTGCTGAATGGGGTTCGCTGCAGGAACTGTGGAAGGGCTACGTGATCACGCCAGAGGGTGCCGGTAACTTCAAGCTGCCGTTGCTCTTCGTGGTGATCCTGTTGCCGCTGATTTTCCACGGCGGAGGAAAAATCAGCCTCGATCACTTGCTGTTGAAAATGACCGGACGTGAGAGCTTCATCGGCGACCGGTTCGGTGACGGCATCGCCGCAGCACTGATGTTCGCCGTGCTCGGAATTGCCACATATTTCCTTGAGCCCGCCTGGGGCATCACCTGTTTTGCGCTTGCGCTGGTTCTTGGCTTGACGCCTGCGCTGCGGCGTTGAGCGGTAACGGCAAGGGGCTCAGGTCGTAGCCCTGGGCCCGCAGCAGGCGGATCAGTCCGAACTCTCCCGGCAGGTGTAGTGCGCCAACGGCGGTGAATACCTGTTCCTTCGCCAGCAGCGGCAGCAGGGACTGCATCATTCTCTGGTTGCGACGGTCGATACCCTCGCGCATGAAGTATTGCCTGGTATCAGGATCCAACTGCGCCATCTGTTCCTCGGCCTGAAATTTCAGTTCGCGGACATCTCCCTGAAGGTAACTGGTCACCATCTGCTTGTGCACTTCATCGACACGATGGTATTCGGCCAGCGCCTGGTCGAGAAGCGCAAGTTGCTGCTGCATCGGCATGTCTTCCAGGAAGGCCAATTGCTGCTCCAGTGTTTCCAGCCCGGTAACCCGAAGCCCCGCACCCGCCGCACGCAGGGACAGTGAAAAATCCATGAAAAAGCCGGATTCAGGAGGGGGGATGCTCAATGTCATCATTGCGGCCCAGACTTTCATCCGGGCGATCCAATCCGACGGGACACGGTAAGGGGTAAGCGCAACCTGAAGTCGGCTGAAACGCTCTGCCCCGATCCGGCTCTCCAAACCGGTTCCGTCCTGGTACTGCATGTATTCGGTCAGACGCTGCAGCGTGGGCAGGTCCGGAACCATTTCCATCGCAAAAACCTGGTTTGTCGTCATTACCTCAACCAGGGCCGTGGAAAAATCAAGCACCCTGGGATCTTCGCTGTGAATCGTACCCAGCAGGTAGCCCGCCGGTTTCCCGTTGCGGCTTATCGACCAGAACAAGGCCGAATCCGTTTCGGCGGATACGCGGTCGCTGCCCGTCGCCGCGGCAGGACTGAGCAGGGCGAGCAGGGCCATGCCCCATATAAACAGTCGATGTCGTGTGCTGCTGCTTGTCTTCATGGCATTTTCCGGTGCAATCCCTTATCCTCCCATGCTTGACGAACGGGGTCCAACATGCCGCGCATTGCTGATCGATTCAGGGGATTCCTTCCCGTTGTTGTTGATGTGGAAACGGGCGGCTTCGACTGTGAAAAAGACGCGCTGCTGGAAATCGCTGCGTGCATTATCCGAATGGATGATTTCGGGCGCCTGTTCATTGCAGACTCCATTTCCTTGCACGTCGAACCTTTCGAAGGCGCCCATATCAGCCCCAAGTCGCTTGAAATCACCGGCATCAAGCTGGACAGCCCGTTTCGAAATGCGCTGCCGGAGAAAGAGGCATTGAGACAGGCATTCCAGCCGGTACGGCAGGAAGTCAGAGCCACCGGCTGTCAGCGGGCCATACTGGTGGGACACAACTCCTTTTTTGACCTGTCGTTTCTGAATGCTGCTATCGACCGGACTGAATTCAAGCGCAGCCCCTTCCATCCATTCAGCTCCTTCGATACCGCCACACTGGCCGGGCTGGCCTTTGGACAAACCGTTCTGTCACGCGCCGTGCAGGCCGCCGGTCTGGAATGGAACGAATCCAACGCGCATTCAGCTCTTTACGACACAGAACGAACCGCCGCCCTGTTTTGCGCCATCGTCAACCGCTGGAAAATCCTGACCGGATTTTGAGCGGGAGGAACCATGAACAGCAAATTGATGAACACCTATGCGCCGCTGCCGGTTGCCTTCGTCCGGGGAGAAGGCGCCTGGCTGTGGGATGAGGATGGCAACAGGTACCTGGACGCGATCAGCGGCCTTGGGGTCTGCGCACTCGGCCACGCCCACCCGAAAGTGGCGGAGGTTATCGCAGACCAGGCAGGCAGGCTCATTCATACCGGCAACCTGGTGCAGATTCCCTGGCAGGAAAAACTCGCAGAACTCGTCGCTGATGTATCCGGGCTGGACCGGGTCTTTTTTGGCAACTCCGGTGCGGAGGCCATCGAGTGCGCCTTCAAAATATCCCGGGTCGCCGGCCATCAGCGCGGCTTTGCCAACCCGGGCGTGATCGTGATGGAGCACGGCTTCCATGGGCGCACGATGGCCGCGCTTTCGGCCACGGCCAGCCGCAAGGTGCGGGCCGGCTTTGAACCCCTGGTCAGCGGGTTTGTCAGGGCGCCTTTTGGAGACACCGGCGTGATCCGAAAGATTGCAACAAGCGCAAACGAAATCACCGCCGTGCTGGTTGAACCCATCCAGGGCGAGGCCGGCATTCGTGTTCCGCCTCCGGGTTACCTTTGTGAACTGCGGGAAATCTGTGATGAAAACGGCTGGCTGCTGATGTTCGACGAGATTCAGTCAGGCTTGTGCCGCACGGGAGAGTGGTACGCCCATCAGCACGAAAATGTAAAACCCGATGTACTCACCACCGCAAAAGCGCTGGGCAATGGCTTGCCCATCGGCGCCTGCGCCGCCCGCGGGGCTGCCGCGGAAGTCTTGACGCCCGGACGCCACGGATCTACCTTTGGCGGCAATCCACTGGTCTCTCGCACCGCCTGTGCGGTCCTTGACATCATGCGGGAGGAAAACCTCTGCGGGCGGGCGGCCGCGTCAGGCGACATGTTACTGAACGCGTTTCGCCGCCGGCTCGGCGCAGATGAGCGGGTACAGGACATCCGCGGCAAGGGGCTGATGATCGGTATTGAGCTGAATGCGGATGCAAACCATCTGCGTCAACGGGCCCTTGAGCAGCGTGTGCTGTTGAACGTGACACAGGACCGTGTCATTCGTCTTCTACCGCCGCTGATCATAGACGAAGATCAGGCCGGCCAAATCGTGGACGTCGTCTGCTCCCTAATCGAAAATAGTCTCTAGCAGGGCTGGAAACTCCCCGCCTGCAATACGGGCAAGGTCAACAGCTTTGGCCTGCAGGTCTTCGAGGGATGGCGCGGTGAGTGTTGCGTGACCGATCTTGCGGCCGGGCCGCGGTGATTTGGCGTAATCGTGCCAATGCAGGCCGGAGATCTGCAGTGCCCGCCGCCGGTCGGGCATCTCGCCGATCCAGTTGAACATCAGGGAATGTTCCGTCATGCCGGTTCCACCCAGCGGCAACCCGGCAATGGCGCGCACGTGGTTCTCGAACTGTGAGCAGGAAGCGCCGTCAATGGTCCAGTGCCCCGAGTTGTGCACCCGCGGAGCGAACTCGTTCACCAGCAACTCACCCCCGACCAGAAAAAATTCAATGGTCAGGACGCCGGTATAGTCCAGGTGCTCCATCAGCGCACTCATTTTTCCGGTGGCCATAGACTGCAAGGCCTGGTCGAATACGCCCGGCAAGCTGAGCTTCAGGATTCCGTTGGAATGAACGTTGCGGGTCAGCGGCCATGCCCTTATTTCGCCATCCTGCCCGCGCACAGCGACGAGCGAGCATTCCGCTTCAAACGGAATGAATGCTTCGAGAACCAGGTCAGAGTCTCCCAGTTTTTGCCAGGCGCGCTCGCGATCCTCGGGGTCGCGCAACAGGGCCTGGCCTTTGCCGTCGTAACCCAGCCGCCGGGTTTTCAGGATGGCCGGGTAACCCAGCCGGTCGAGGCCTTCGAGCAAATCAGTCCGGCTGGAAACCTCGTGATAGGGAGGAACCTGGATGCCCAGGCGGGTCAGCAACGCCTTCTCTGCCGAGCGGTCCTGTCCAGCTCCCAGCGCATTTGCCGCCGGGTAAAGAGGACAGGTGCTCTGAATGGCCCTTGCGGTTGCTTCCGGCACGTTTTCAAAATCAAAAGTCGCCACATCGACCGCTGCGGCGAGTTTCCTTGCCGCCTCCGGGTCGGAAAACCCGGCCTGAATAAGATCTCCGACCGAGCCGGCACATGCGTCAGCAGAAGGATCGAGGAAAAGGAAACTGAATCCCAGCGGCAGGCCGGCAAGCCCCAGCATTCTGCCCAGTTGTCCTCCGCCCAAAACACCGATGCGGCCCGCCGCGCCTGGCGTCAATCCGGCTTCGTCTGCCATCAATTCAGACCTTGCTTGGGTCGGGGTGGGCCAGAACCGCGTCGGTACGCGCCGACCTGAACTGTTGCAGCGCCTCGCGCACTTCGGGTTCGGTTGTCCCGATAATGGCAGCTGCCAGCAAGGCGGCGTTGGTCGCCCCGGCGGCGCCGATAGCAAGCGTACCGACCGGTATGCCGGCCGGCATCTGGGCGATTGAAAGCAGCGAGTCCAGGCCGTTCAGAGCCTTCGACTGAACCGGGACGCCAAGTACCGGCACAACCGTCTTGGCGGCCACCATGCCCGGCAGGTGAGCTGCGCCGCCTGCTCCGGCAATAATGACGCGCAACCCGCGTCCGGCGGCCTTTTCAGCGTAGTCAAACATCCGGTCCGGCGTTCGATGGGCGGATACAACCCGGGTCTCGTAGGCGACCCCCAGGCTGTCCAGCGTAATTGCGGCATTTTTCATGGTTTCCCAATCGGACTGGGATCCCATGATGATCCCGACAAGCACTTGCTCATTCACTTTATAGATTCCTGCTAAACGCAAAAGACAAGCCGCATATTGTAGCATGCGCAACAGCCTGAATAAGCTGTGAGAAAACCGGCTAGTACCGTAAACTACAAATATCATTTCTCATTCGGAGTTTGAAATGCCCATCGACGGGAAACTATTGGAAATTCTGTGCTGCCCGGTCAGCAAGACGCCGCTCACGCGATTGCCGGGCAGCCGTTTGAAGGCGCTCAATGACGCCATCTCAGCCGGCAACGTACAGTGCGTCAGGGGTGAACAGGTCGATCAACCGCTGCGCGAAGCGCTTATTACGGAGGACTCGAAAGTGATCTATCCGGTTGTCGATGATATTCCGGTGCTGCTGGAGGAACGGGGAATCGGAACCACTCAGCTGCAGGATTTCTGAAGTGCTCAGTCCGCCCCGAGAGGCCGTGGCGAACGACGTATCCCGCGCCCTGGCCGAAGACCTGGGCGACGGCGACCGCACCGCTGAATTGATTCCGGAAGAAAAGCTACTCCGGACCCGGGTGATCTGCAGGGAAACTGCCGTGCTGGCAGGCTGTCCGTGGTTTGAAGAAACGTTTCGCCGGGTTGATTCCGCCGTAGAGATCCATTGGCGGACCGGTGACGGGAACCGCATGCAGCCGGACGATGAGATTTGCCGGCTTGAAGGTCCTGCCCGTTCGATACTCAGCGGCGAAAGAACCGCGCTGAACTTTATCCAGACTCTTTCAGGTACGGCCACACGGGCCCGCCGCTACGCCGATGCGGTTACCGGCA
>JABDLD010000062.1 GCA_013001885.1 Lysobacterales bacterium | reverse complement strand
AAGACCGCGTGTCACCCCTATTCGAACTGCACGTCTCCTGCCCGCGCTGCCACCACCGCCTGACGGAGCGAAAACGCGAAGGCTTGCTGGAGCGCGCGCGGCAAATCGAACTGGCTGCAGGGCGGGGGACCCGGCACATTGGTATTAAGAACAGGTGACGGTTCCGAACTTTTAGAGATGCCCGGTCTTCACCAGGATCGTGCAGCCCTCACGAGTAAACGGCAGGTGCCGGCTGTAGGAGGGGTTCCGCAGCCAGGTGCCTGCCGGATAAGTGCCCTGCTCGTCCTCAAAGACGCCGCTCAGAACGAATATTTCCTCTCCGCCCGGGTGCGTATGCGGTTTGAACCGGGTTCCCGGCGCCCAGCGCACCAGCGCCGTGTGCTCCGTCTCGAACGAATGAAGCGGCATCACGGTCAATCCGTCAACCAGGCCAGGCAGCCACTCTGCGCTTTCGGTATCGATACAGACGTGCTCCAGATCCTGTGGATCGAACATGTGAAGTTTCACAAATAACTCGCAACCGTCGCTGCACAGCGGCGCATGGCGCGTGCCCGGGGGATTGCGGATATACGTGCCGGCCGGGTAGCGGTCGTGTTCGTCTTCGAACACCCCCCTGAGTACGAAAACTTCTTCACCCGCGGGATGCGTGTGGGCCGAAAAATTCGACCCCGGATCATAACGCACGACACTGGTCACCTGGCCGGATTCGGCCGCTTCGCGCTCCAGTTTTTTCCGCCATACACCGCGGGCCGGGGATTTTTCCCAGGACATGGCTGTTGTTTCAACGGCCACCCGAAGTGACCGGTCCATATTCAGTGGTTCCGTGTTTTCCCCGTTTTTAGCCGATGAATTTTCCATTCTGTTCCGAATCCTTGCCTGAATCCGCAATCCAGGCCCTTGCGGCAATCCATTTGAGCGGCCGATTTTACGCTACAATCGGCGCAACCGTCAGCAGTTGAAACCCATTGCCAAAAACAACGCTAACACCCACCGCTTACCGAATCGAGACCGACCGCCTGATGATGCGCTGCTGGTCGCCCGCCGATGCCCGCGTTCTACGCAGTTGCCTGGGCGACAATGACCAGCACCTGCGGCCGTGGATTCCTTTCATGAAAGACGAACCGCGCAGCCTGGAACAAACAGCGGAGTGGCTGCGGAGTATCCGGGCAAACTTCGACCTCAGGCAAAATTACCGCTACGCGGTGTTCGACGCCGGCGAGGAAAAGTTGCTGGGGGAGAACATGCTGCTGGGCCGGGTCGGACCCGGGGCTTTCGAAATCGGATACTGGACCGACCGGCACGCGACGGGACGCGGTTTTGCCAGCGAAGCGACGGCCGCAATGATCCGCGTCGCCTTTGAGATCGAGCGCGCCGAGCGCCTGGAAATTCACTGTGAGCCGGAGAATGTGGCCAGCGCGGCGATCCCTGCAAGGCTGGGCTTTACCCACGACGCCACGCTGCCCAAACGGGCCACCAATTCAGAGGGAAAAATCTGCGACCTGATGGTCTGGAGTCTGTTCGCCGCTGATTATCCAGCCACTCCTGCGGCGAAAACCGCGCTGAGGGCTTTCGACTGTCTGGGTCAACCCATCGCGATTGAGTCGTAACAGGAGTACGCTGGACAAATGATGTCCGAACAGACCCAATCCAACCAAGACTCCGGGGCTGCGGATGCCGAAGCCGGAACCTGCGTGTTGCTCAAAGCGATAAACACGACCCGGGCCGGCACCTTCATGGAATGGCGCGAGGGACGGGATTTGCTGGTGCCGATCAGCCAGCAGTTGGCCCCGATGCAAAGAGGCAA
Source organism: Lysobacterales bacterium (assembly GCA_013001885.1). Classification (GTDB taxonomy): domain Bacteria; phylum Pseudomonadota; class Gammaproteobacteria; order Xanthomonadales; family SZUA-36; genus JAHEFT01. Next base: position 45,786 of record JABDLD010000062.1, on the reverse strand, counting down.
GTCCTACCTTGTGTACCTGTTACTGGACCCGGACGAACGGATGATCGGAAGCACCAAGCTGCATCGTTACCTTTCCGAGGACGCCACGCCATTAAAATTGAGGGAAAAAGTCGACCTGGTATTCGTTGGCGAAACCGACCTGGGTTATAAAGCTGTGGTCAACGGCACGCACCTCGGCCTGCTGTTCAAGGACGAAGCTTTTGAAACGTATCGGCCGGGCGACACAGCGACGGGGTATATCAAGTCCATTCGTGAAGACCGGAAAATAAACCTGACCCTGAAACTCCACGAGCGAAACCCGCAGGACGAGCTGTCAGAACGAATTCTCGACTTTCTGAAGGCCCGCAAAGGCGTCTCTACGCTGACCGACTACAGCCCGCCCCACGCCATTTACAAACAGTTCCAGGTCAGCAAGGCAAAGTACAAGAAAGCCCTGGGACGACTCTACAAAAAACGCTTGATCAAGCTCGAGAAAGACAAAATCACGCTTTTGGCCGGCACTGACCAGGACCGGCCGGCCCGCTAATCCGCGAATCTGCAACGCAAACCGTGCGACTCGTAGGGCGTTGAACAGCTGTTATCCCTGCGCCGCAATCCAGGCGTCAATTTTCTTTTCCAGCAGATTCAGCGGCACGGCGCCATTCTCCAGAACCTGGTCGTGAAAGATACGAATATCAAAACGGTCACCCAGCTGTTCCTGCGCGCGTTTTCGCAATTCCAGGATCTTCAGCATGCCCAGCTTGTAGCCCAGCGCCTGACCCGGCCAAACGGCATAACGCTCAATTTCTGCCGTGGCCTCATCCACATGGATGCCCTCGGTTGCGACTGAGTATTCAATGGCCTGTTCCCGGCTCCAACTCATCGCATGCATGCCGGTATCTACAACCAGCCTGACGGCGCGATGCAGTTCCTGTTGCAGACGGCCCAGATCATCGACCGGATCGTTTTCATAGAGGCCCATTTCGCTGGCCAGGTATTCAGCGTACAGACCCCAGCCTTCTCCGGCCGCGTTGGAGTAGAAAATGGTGTTGAGGATCGGCAGCGAGGGATCGAGCCCCAGCATGGTCTGCAGGTGGTGGCCGGGATTGGTCTCGTGATACGTCAACGTCTGCAGGGAATACGACGGCAACACTGCCGTATCCGCCAGGACGATCCAGAACGTGCCGGGGCGGGTACCATCCATCGACGGCGCATCGTAAAAAGCCCCGCTGGTTGATTTCTCGCGGTGCGGCGGCACGGCGCGTATCGCCACTTCCTGCTCAGGCAGCTTGCCGAACCACTGCGGCAATTTTGCATTGGCCCGTTCCAGGTCAGCGGCCAGGCCTGCCATCAACTCCGCCTTGCCCTCGGGCGTGTTCGGGTAGATGTACTGCGGGTCCTGCAATAACTCGCTCATGCGCGCACCCACCGTACCCTCGATGTAGCCGATGCTCTGCAGCAAGCGGTCCATTTCCAAGTGAATGCGGTCGACTTCGACCAGGCCGATGGCGTGGATGTCGCCGGGCGGCAGCATCGTGTCGGTCATCTGCGTGATCATGGCCTGGTACAGTGCCCTGCCGTTGGGCAGATGGCCCACGCCGGCATCGTGAGAGGCCAGCGGCAGCATCGCCTCCAGAGCGCTGATCAATCGACGGGTGGCGGGATAGACCTGTTCGTCCACCAGGGCGATGGCCTGTTCCATGAATTCATTGGTGCGTTCGAGTCCAGCCTCATTCAGTTTCCGGTTGAAAGTCGTTACCAGCGAGTTCTCCGCCGCCGGTGCGGCGATATTCCCAGCCAGGTTTTCAATCGTCCGCCTGATGCTGAAATCCGGCGGCATAACGCCCAGTTCCCGATCCGACTCCATTTTCGCAATAACGTCATTGAGCACGCCGGCGTAATTGTTCAGCCGCGTGAGGTAAGCCATCGCATCCAGACGCGTGCGCACCGCCATGTTCGCCTCCAGGATGGAGGGGATTTCGACATGCGGCCCTGTCAGGTGTGAGACCGCGTAGGGGCTGAACCAGACGCCATAGTCGCCGAGTATCGCACCGTAGTCGACCACCGTCGCCGGCGTATAGGCGTTTCTGACGCCTGTTGCTATCAGCCCCAGGCTGACTTGCTGGCTGCTCGTCAGTTCGGATTCGTCGATGCTTTCCAATTCATCGAGAATCGCCTTCATACCTTCCCGTCGCTGCGCTTCTCCTGCGGGGGAGTAATCGCCCAGCCGGCTCGAAATGCCGCGGCCGGCCTTGTCATCCGGAATCCCGTAATACGTTGCAATTTCCGGCCTCAGCGCAAAATATTCCTGCGAAACCTGCAGCATCCGGCTGTCGAAGTCCATCGCCGGGCCGTCAGCATTTTTATCGCTTTTCTGCGCCATTTCGACGGTCGGCTCAGCCGTGGGCTCTTTCTCAGTACACGCCAGCAAGGCGAGGCTGCTGACCAGGGCGATACCAAAGTGTTTCATCATGAGTTTTTGCTCTGAAGGGAAAAGTTCCCGAACTTTAATGGCTTTGCGGCCCGAAAGCCACTTGCGGGTTGCTCAATTACGGCACTATGTGGGGCTGCACCTTCGCCCGGGCACGTGCCGTGCTGTCCCGCGCCTCCAGCCGGGCCAGCCAGGCCTTGACCCGCGGAAGTTCATCCAGTGAAAAACCGATGGCATGCACCTGTTCAAGGTAAGCCAGCGCGAACGGTTCGGCAATCGAGAATGAATCATTGGCGAGCCAGTCTGTGTTTTCAAACCAACGCTCAATTGCTTTCAACTGCTGAACGGCAAACTTTTCCGCCCTCGTACAGGCGGCCAGGTCGGTATCGCCCAGGTTGGCCTGGGGCTTGATCACTTTTTCAAAATAGATCTCGGTCAGCCAGCGGCCGGGATGGCAGGTGAAAAACGTCATCCACTGGTCCACTTTTGCACGCTGCAGTTTATCCGCCGGAAACAGCGGTGATTTCTCCGTGCTGGCGACGTACCGGCAAATGGCGCCAGACTCGAACAGAAACGATCCGTCATGCTCCAGCACCGGCACTTTTCCGATCGGGGTCATGGCGCGAAATTCCTCGCTGCGGTTCTCTCCGGTCATCAAGTTGACAAAAACGAAGTCGTAATCAACACCGAGTTCCTCAAGGACGTAGAGTGTCTTCATGGTGTTCTGGGTGAAAAATCCGTGCAGTCGGTACATGGTCTACTCCTCTGTATTGTGAACCAGGCTCAGCTTCTGTTTACGGCTGAGCTTCTTGATCGCCGCTTCCCGCTTGCAGGCGCTGCTGCGGGTATGGCCGCTTTCGGCGAAAACTATTTTTAGCGGTTTGCGTCCCAGAAAATACCTGGCGCCGCGCGGGCGTCCGCCGTGCTCGTTGAATCGCCGTTCCAGGTCGGTGGTGACGCCGGTATAAAGCGTCTCATCATCGCAGCGGATGATGTAAACCGTCCAGTCCACTGGAGTCTCGATCTGCCTGCTTCCTAGTAGTCCAGGGTTTCCTTGGTGAACCTGACCGCCCCGGCCCACTGGTCGTTGGGCAATATCCTGCGAAGAATATGATTCATGGTGACCGGGTCGTTGTCAAAACCGCCATGTGAATCGGCCTTTGTGACCTGCGCGCGCGGTAAATCCCCTTTTGAATAATGGAACTTCAACCGGGGCTTGTCCTCAGGATCGAGGTCCTTGCAGCCGGTTTGCATGCCAAGCAGCTTTTGGGGAACCGATTCTTCAAATGCCCGGGATACGAGATAGAGCAAGGATTTATTGTAGGCCTTGGTGACTTCGTCGTCCTGTTCCAATGCATCGCTCAGGTTGTACACCTCCATCTCATCAATCCGGAATTGCGGATCCTGGGCTTTGAGGAAGGGCAATATTTTCTTCATGTACAGTTCAACCGAACCGGCGGGCGCCAGCATGCTGACCGTATCGATGCAGGTCCCGGGTGTTAGCACCGACAAGCGCTGCAACACGTGGGTCTGTAGAATCATGCCCGTGCTGTGCCCGGCCAGGTGAATCCTTTTGGGCTTGTCCGAGCGGTTGAAGGCATCGATGAACGCGGCCAGGGCCTGTGAACCGGCAGATTCTTCTTCACTGAACGGCTTTTCAGCTCCAAACTTCATTTCCCGCCACAGGGCCCTGCCGGGCACCCGGGTCGCAATTTCCACGAGGCGGTCGAGCCAGTCGGTGAAGCCGCCGGCACGTTCCTCGGCCTGCTTACGCCGGCCAACCAGTACATCCTTCAGCTCCTCCAGCAAACCGGTGTCGTACATGATGTGGTAGGGGTAGATGCGGTTGTCCTTGAACGTTTCCTTCATCGCCGCAATCCGGCGCGCAGAGGCAGCGGGGCTGTTCAAGCCACCGTGAGCGTAGAGCAGGAGGTGGTCATAGTCTGACGATTCAGCCACCAGGTCCGCCGTCAGTTTGACGTCATCCAGGGTGCTCCAGTAGCGGCCGTTTTCATGGAATTTACCGTCGTCGAAATGGACGAAATGACCGGCGATTTCGGCCCGCGTTGGCTTGGGGGCGCTTTCGGCCATTTCGGTGTTCGAGTTGATCCGGCTGGGCAAATGCCAGATCTGCGGTGTGGGGACTGCCATGCGGAACACCCAGGCGTCCTGCACATTGGCCAACCAGTCTTCATAGGTCCACAATGCCGTGCCGTCCTTACCCCATTTTTCACCCCAGGAGTTCTGGATCCAGAAACCCTTCTCGTCATACCCGACGATCGCAAATGCATGGCTGCCCAGTGCTTTGTTGCGCAGCGGGATCTTTCCGGGTTTCGAGTCGACTTCGTCCCAACCCGGGTGAATGCGCGCCGAACAGAAAATGGCCCCGACTTCGGCCATGGCCGCATGATAATCGGAGATGCGGTTACTCAATCGATAATAAGCGCCGATGGTGTTGTTGCGTGCGTCCTTGGCCGCCGCCACGGTGAAGCCGGCGTCAGCGGTTCCGTGGTCGGGATAAAACTTATGCCGGCATACGCCCATGTTGTACCAGCCCTTGATGGCGCCGCGGCAACTGGAGCCGGTATAGCCCTCACCTGACCACTCGTCGTAACGTTTGGCCATTTCGTACAGCATACGGGCGCTGGTGCGTTTTTCCTTGTGATTGTTCTTACGCCTGTTTACTCCAATCTGAAGGTCTATCACTGCGGCCAAACCGTAACCGGTACAGGCGCCTTCTTTCCCCTGGTCCCGGATAATCAGGTCCTTGGGAATCGCACGGCGCGCAGGGAGTTTGACCAGTGCGGGCTGGTAAAAAAAATCCCTGAAATCCGGCGCGTCCTCCCTGGCCGTCAGGCTATATTTTTCAGTCCAGACCTTTTTCTTCGCCATGGTTTCAGCTCCACTTCTCTTCATGTGACTTCAACGTTTTCTCCACCTTCTCCAGCGCTTTCACCATTCGTGCATGGATGGATTCTCCACGATTGTTCCGTGCCAGTAACGCCGCCGTATGCGCCGCGCACAGGTTTTCAGCATCCTGCCAGCGATCGTTCAGCTCATTGGCCCAAAGCCGGAAGTCCGCGGCCGCCCCGGCCCTTTTTTCCAGCGCCTTGGCAAGCGTCGGGTGATAACTCACCGAGTCTCCCAGTCCAACCATGCGCATCAATCCCGGTAACTGGAGGTACATCAGCGTGTCGTCGGAGTGGATGGTTTGAGAAGCGCGATGCAGCACCAGCACGGATGAGAAATGAATGTTTTCGTCGTCCGAAATGAAATCGACGCCGCGCGGAACCGAAAATTCGAAATCTTCCGCGTAAAACTCGTGCAGCGCCACATCCTCAGTGCGCAAATCGGCCCACGGCAGGTTCGGGAATTTGGATAGATGGCGCGCCGTTCCGTAGAGCCTGGCGCCGGGGTACATCTCGTGCACTCTGTTGACATGCACGGTGTGAAACGGATGAACGTTCAGTATGGCTTCAATATCTTCACCGCCGCTGGTCAGGTCATCGACCAGTCGACGGGCCGCGCCGCTCAGCGTATAACAGTCGAGCAAGACAAACTTTCCGCTCGCCAGCCGTACCAGGGAAGTCTGCGTGCCCACATCGATGACACCGCCGATCTTGTAAGAACCCCGAATATTCCAGAAATCGTCAGAAACTTGAAGTACGTCGTTGGTCATGTTTTTCTCCGGCTGCGCTCTCCTTCATTAGATCATAGTTGATACCATAGGTCTTGAACGCAACTGACGAGCCCGATGCAAATGACCGATCCCAGAATGATGATCAAATGTCCCGATTGCGGGCACGAATTCGACATCAGTGATGTGCTGTATGACCAGGTGGAACTCGAGTTGAAACAGCAATTCAAAGCCCAGCTCGAACGGGAGAAAAAATCGCTGGCCGACCGGATTACGGCCCGGATCCGGGAGGAGCAGGCTGACCAGTTGAAAGACCTGCGGGAAGAACTGCAGGCCAAATCAATGCAGGTCAGGGAGCTGAACAAGGCAAAAGCCGACATTGAACGGCTGAAAAGGGAAAATGCCGAGGCCGAGAGCAAGATCGAGGCCGAGATGGAGCAAAAGCTGGGCCGGCAACTGGCGGAGGAACGGCAAAAGATCAGGCAGATGGAAGAAGAGAAACTGGAGAAGAAGGTCGCCGAAAGAGACCAGTTGATCCACCAGCTCAGAGACCAGGTGGAGATCATGAAGAAAAAGGCTGAGCAGGGATCGATGCAACTCCAGGGTGAAGTGCAGGAGCTGATCATCGAAGACTGGCTGGCATCAGCCTACCCGCTGGACACCATCGAAGAAATCAAGAAGGGGGCCAGGGGCGGCGACTGCATCCAGACGATCAACACCCGCACGTTCACGAACTGCGGCAGAATCTATTACGAAAGCAAACGCACCAAGACATTTCAGCCACTCTGGATCGATAAATTCAAGACCGATATCCGGGAAAAAAATGCGAGCATCGGTGTGCTGGTCACCGAAGCCATGCCGACGGACATGGACCGGATGGGGTACCGGGAAGGCGTGTGGATTTGCAGCTACAGCGAATTCAAAGGCCTGTCCAACGTGCTGCGGGAATCACTGATCAGTTTGAACCGCGTGGTCGCGCAGCAGGAAAACCGGGGTGACAAAATGTCGATGGTCTACGATTACGTCACCAGCGATGAATACCGGCTTCAGGTAGAGGCCATCGTTGAGGGCTTCACGCAGATGAAGAGCGATCTCGACACAGAAAAGCGTGCTATGGCCAGCATCTGGAAAAAGCGCGAAAAGCAGATCGAGAAAGTTCTACTTAATACCAGTCATATGTACAGCTCGATCAAGGGCATTGCCGGCAATGCGATACCAAAGGTCAGGTCGCTCGAACTGCCGGGTGAAGTTGAGGAAACCGGCGACGCGGACTAAGCACAAGGGCAGGTCATTTTGCGAACCTCGGGTTCAGGTTACCGCGATTGCGGACCCATGCAGCATCCTATTCGAAAAGTTCGCTGGTGCCGGGAACGGTGCGGACGATATCCTCGACCACCTGCTCCAGCCCCTCCCTGGTGCGGAAGTCCACCGACTCCGTGTCGATCACCAGATACGGGAACCCGCATTTCATGATCCAGGGGCGGTAGAGGTCATTCAGGTTGGAAAGATAGGTGTTGTCCGGACTGGCCAGTTCGACTTCCTCACCTCGGCTGCGGCCCACGATACGCTCCTTCAGGGCGCCCACATCGCTCTCCAGGTAAATGATCAGGTCCGGTGTCGGCTTGTTTTTCATCACCAGTTCGAACAGGTCCAGGTATTTTCTGTAGTCTTCGTCGGTGATGTACTCGTAGTTATTGGAATTCTTGGTGAAAATCTGATCTTCGTAAATACTCCGGTCCTGCGCCACCGACTGGCCATCGCGCAACAACTCACTCAATACACCCAGGTCCAGCAGGCGTGACAGGAAGTACGTCTCCTGGATTTTGTAGCCCCAGTATTCCGCAGCTTCCTTGACCTCCAGGAAGCTTTTGCGGTCTTTACCCGTCAGCTTTCTGCCCTTCAACCCGTCGTATGCGCTGACGGCCTCGTAGTACTTCTGCAGGTATCCGTTCTTCTTGACGTAGTCGACGCGCTCCAGGAAGGAAACGATTTTTCCACCCGACCGCTTCTCGAGCGCCCTGGTCAGGGTCGATTTGCCGGCCGCAATGTTGCCGGCGACGGATATCAGGTAACTTTCCATGAACTGCTTTCCAAAAATGGTGTCTGGTTTATTCTAGCCGACCCTCGAGGTCCTGGCCGTTGCCATTTAGCCCAATTGAAGGTGAATTTTGTCTGGACTGTTTCGAAAACTTGCCGCCTGCCTGCTCGCCATCGCGCTGCTGGCCGGCTGCAGCACGGCTTTTACCTACAATCAGCTCGACTGGCTGATCCCATGGTACGTCGATGACTATGTCGACCTGTCGCGTGATCAACGGAAACTTCTGCGAGGACAACTGAGCTCGGTATTGCAGTGGCACCGCGAGCAGGAACTGGTTAATTATATTGCGATACTCGACCGGATCGAGTCGGACCTGTCGCAGCCGGTCGAGGCGGCTACTGTGCAGAGCTGGATTGATGAAATCACCAGTGCCGGCCAGCGTGTCGAGGAATCCATGATGCCTGTCGCTTTGGGTTTCGGCGCGAAGATCAGCACGGAACAGATGGAAGAATTCACTGCCAGCCTGTGGGAACGACAACGGGAGGCCGAAGAGGAGTTCCTGTCGCGCAGCGAGCAGGAATACATCCGCGAAAGCCATGACAACCTCGTTGATTTCCTGGAACGGTTTACCGGGCGCCTCAGCTCGGCCCAGAAACAGCGATTGCTGCTAGCGGCCTCATCCTTGCATCGGTTCGATGCTGCCTGGCTGGATGACCGGGCAAACTGGCTGACCCGGCTGGAACCGCTGCTGCAGCGGCCTGAAGGCTGGCAGGATGCTGTCATTGCCGCCTACGGCAAGCGGCGGGAGAGCCGCACGCCCGAATACAACGAAATCCTCGACCACAATCTGCAGGTGACCACAGTTGCCGTGGCGGATGTTTTGAACGATTTAACCGGCAAACAGCGCCGGCATGCCGCGAAAGAAATTGGCAGCCTGCGCTCTACACTTCAGAAGCTGATCAGCAAATCGAAATCAGCCTGATTCAGAAACCCCAGTTAAGTCCCGCAAAAGGTAGTGGTGACGATTTCATCCTTCCGCGGTGGACGGGCAAAATCTTCCTGCTGCGGGTCGTAATCATGCGGCTGCTCCAGCCGGTCCACCAGCCGGTGAAACGGCTCGAAATCACCCTCGCTCACGGCTGCGTCAATCGCACCCGCCACCAAGTGGTTGCGCGGAATGAACACCGGGTTGGCTTCGTACATGCGGCCCCGGCGTTCAGCTAGAGACTGCGGATCGGCCTCAATGCACTGCCGCCAGCGCTCCAGCCACGGGCTGAATGCCTCGGAAAATTCAAACAAACCCGCTACGTCCGGCCCCGGGCCGGGCAGTGCCAGGTCGGCTAACCGGCGGAATGCCAGGGTAAAGTCCGTACTTTCCCGCGCCATCAGTTCGAGCCATTCGCTCACCAGTTCGTCGTGGTCAGCCTGCAGGCTGTTCAGACCCAGTTTGCGGGCCATTCCATCCCGGTAGGCCTGTTGGAACCGGTCCGGAAATGCGTCAAGTGATTCCTGGGCCATCACCAGCGCCTGTTCCTCATCCGCATGCATAACGGGAAGAAGGGTCTGAGCCAGTCGGGCCAGGTTCCAGTGCGCCGTGCCGGGTTGATTGCCATAGGCGTAACGGCCCTGGCGATCAATGGAGCTGAAAACCGTCGAGGGATCAAAATGGTCCATAAAGGCACAGGGGCCATAATCGATGGTTTCGCCGGACAGCAGCATGTTGTCGGTGTTCATCACGCCGTGAATGAATCCCACCAGCTGCCATTGGGCCATCAACCTGGCCTGCCCCGTTACAACCGCATCGAGCATTTCTTGTGCAGGAATTTCAGCTTCAGCGGCGGCCGGATAGTGACGCCTGACAACGTAGTCAACCAGCAGCCGCAAGGCTTCGATATCTTGTCGCGCCAGAAAGTACTGGAACGTGCCGATCCTGATGTGGCTGCGGGCAACGCGGGTCAGCACGGCGCCCGGCTCCGCTGCCTGCCGGTAAACCGGCTCGCCGCTGGTTACCGCGGCCAGCGAACGGGTGGTGGGAATGCCCAGCGCCGACATCGCTTCGCTGACAATGTATTCACGCAGCACGGGGCCCAGGGGCGCCCGGCCGTCGCCGCCGCGCGAATAGGGTGTTGGGCCCGACCCCTTGAGCTGGATGTCGTAGCGCTGCCCGTCGCGTCCGATCACCTCGCCCAGCAGGATTGCGCGGCCATCGCCCAATTGGGGCACCCAACCGCCAAACTGGTGTCCTGCGTACACAGTTGCGATGGGCTCGGCGCCGTCAGGCAGGCGGTTACCGGCCAGCATCTCGGTGCCTTGCTCTGACGACAGCCATGCCGCATCGAGGTCCAGTTGCTCGGCCAGGGCCCGATTCACCCGGATCGGTCCGGGACCCGCAACAGGCGTGGGCGCCAGCTTCGAGTAAAAGCGCCCGGGAAGCTCCAGGTAACTGTTGTCGAAATTAATAGAATCGCTCATCTTGCACACTATGTGGTCTCGCTGGCGCCATAGCAAGATAAGCTGACTCGAAAGATTCAAAAAGCGGTAAACTTCCCCCCAGATCAAGACCAATGAAGGTGACACCCATGAAAAGCAGTGCCAGATTCTGGATTCTGATGACGGTTTTCCAGCTCGCTTTCGGGCTTTCAGTATTCGCCGTGACGCGCCACTATTACATTCAGGACACCACCCCGACTGCTGACAGACAGGTTACGAATCAGCAAGCGCCTGCCGCATGGCCGGAAACCGGCGGCGATAGCGAATTGGAGCAGTTGATCTCAGCTTTTCCCGGACAGCCGGCCATCACCGACCCCCTGGTGCTGGCGCAACAGGCCGATGAATATTTTGTGACCCAACAATATGACCGCGCAGCGGAGCTGTACCGTCAGCTGTTGGCCACGGATCCGCAAAACGTCGATACCTACAATAACCTGGGTATCACGCTGCACTACCTGAGCCGGTCAGGCGAGGCGCTCAACGTATTGAACCAGGGCACCGCAGTTGATCCCAACTACCAGAGAATCTGGTTGACGCTCGGCTTCGTCAACAGCCAGGTCGGCAATATTTCCGAAGCCCGCAACGCTTTGAATGCCGCGATCCAGCTCGGAGCCGATAGCGAAGTCGGGCGGTCGGCAAGTGACATGCTCCAATCAATCGGGCCGGGTTAATCCGGCAGCGGGATAAATTCATCATCACCGGGGACGCGCGCAAACTTCATCTCGCGCCAGTCGCGCTTTGCGTCTTCAATCCGCGCCCTTGAAGTGTGGACGAAATTCCAGAAAATTGCACGCGGCCCCATGTCTTCGCCGCCGATGACCATCAGCTGGCTGGCTTCCTCAGCATGCAACTGCGCCTCGCCAGGCTTCAACACGGCCATCACACCGGCTTCAATCCCAGTCTGGCCCACATTGATTTTTCCGGAAACCACGTAGATAGCCAGCTGGTCCACGTCGGCATCGATGAACGTGTAGGCTCCGGCATCCAGTTGCTGCGAAAGATACAGCGTCCTGGCGTGCACCTCGACAGGCGACTTTAAGCCTTCGTATTCGCCAATGATTACCGTGGTGATCACACCGGGGCTTTCGCTGACTGGCAGCACCGACCTGGGATAATGGACGAAAGCCGGTTCGATTTCCTGCTTGCCCTCCGGCAATGCCATCCAGACCTGCAGGCCATGGAGTCGCTGTCCTCTTCGTTCCCGTTCCGGATCCGTACGCTCCGAATGGACGATGCCCCTGCCTGCGGTCATCAGATTTACTGCGCCCGGTTGAATGGGCTGTACGAAACCCAGGCTGTCGCGGTGCAGGATTTCACCTTCCAGCAAGAAGGTAACGGTCGCAAGTCCGATATGCGGATGGGGGCGAACGTTTATGCCTTGTCCCGGCGGAAAATCGGCTGGCCCCATCTCGTCAAAAAATACAAATGGGCCTACTCGCGGCGCCATTGAAGCGGGAAGTACGCGCCTGACGCTGAATCCGCCCAGGTCTTTACTGCGGCCCCTGACAAGGACCACCACCGAGTCGGGGTGCCTGCTGCAGGACGGTTCTATCGCTTCAAATTTACTCATGCAACGTGTTTTCCGTTATCAGGTCAAAACCGGACGGAGATGATAACGCACACGGGTCGGGCAGGAAAAACCAGCCATAACGCTAGTCTCTTTTTCTTCCGCCGGCTTTTGAATTGCTCTTTGGTGCGCGTTTCACGGGCTCAACCCGGGGACCGCCCCCTTTTTGAGAACGCGCCGGAGCCTGAATCTGCCTCTGCTGCGGAGCCTTAATCTGCCTCTGCTGCGGAGCCTGAATTTGTCTCTGCTGCGGAGCCTGAATCTGCTTCTGAGCCGGAGCCCTGGATTGGCCATCCAGCCGATTTCTGGCCTTTGGAGGCGACGGCGTAGTCCGGCTTTTGGCCGCTTTAGGCGCACCGATATCCGGGCGGGCGGCATCATTACGCACCGGGTTAACGCTGCGCCCGACCCTGTCCTTGGGTACCGGGTTCCGCCTGTTGTTTATCGTGTCCTTCGGCACCGGGGCCGCGCTGCGTTTTAATGTTTCTCTCTGCACCGGACGGGTACTGCGGCTGACCGGAACTTTCTTCACCGGACTGATTTTTCGGCCAATAGAATCTTTGGGGACCGGACCGCGGGTGGCCCTGCGGTAGACATTACCGCTGTTATCGGCGTACAGCTCGCCTTTGCGTGCCCTGAAGTTAGCGTCCTGCACGTTCGCTTTCGTCCTCAGTTCGGACCGATTGACCGGTGTGATCCTGCTGCGGCCTTCCTTGTTTCTCACAATGGCATTCTGGTCGCGGTTGCGCGTTGCTCGAGTCCGCACATCGCGCGTCTCAGCCACCCTGGCCCGTTGCGCACTGTCGCGATACAGGTTGTCATGCCGCTGATGGGGGCCCGGACTGTGGTGACGGCCGGCGTACCGGCCGTGGCCGTACCCGCGGCGCGCATAATGCCGCGGACGGTAACCATGCGGCCCCCAGCGTCCGAAATGGCGATGATGCCAATGATGGCTGCGGTGCCAATACCCGCCCGTGTAGTAACTGAAGCTGAATGGACCCCAGCCCCAGCTCAAACCGAAATTCCAGCCGCTCCAGGGATTGTAGCTGACGTTGAACCCCCAGGTGCTGTGGCGGGGATAGTAGTAATAAGGCGAGACCCATGGCCGGTAATGCCAGCCTGATCCGTAAACAATCGTGTTGTGATAGACATAGCTGCCGGTGTATCCCGGCGTGTAACCGACATAAACCACATTTGGCGTGTAGTCGTAGATTTGAACATACTTCACGTTATGGACAGGCGATGTCGGCAAAATCGTATCAATCTGCGTCGGCCTGCGAGTCGCAACCTGCCAGGGCCCATTGGGTGAAGCGGACACGTACCAGACGCCGTCTTCTACCAGGTAGTACAAACCGTCCGCCAGCAGAACGGTCGACCCTGTATTTTCGATATAGACCAGGTCGGTGCCATCCACCGGCCGGTAGACCGGATCGCCATCGTATACAACATCAACATCCACCTCGCCCCGATTGACCGCGGCGGTCTGCGGAACATAGGAATCGAGCACGGCGTCCTTGGCTTCATCCGTGCCCGCCACGTAAACGCGGGAATCCGCCTGGTCGGAGCCTCTCGGGATATCGGCGAAAGCGGCCGGCAAGCGGTCCGCAGGCTGATATGCCCATGGGCCGTTGAGGGAACCGGCGCGATACCAACGGCCCGCCAGCACGATGAAATATTCCTGGGAACTGACGTGCATGAAAACGTCGTCATCGGAGTTCTGCAGCACCAGCAAATCATCCACCAGCGGAACAAACGCCGCCGGACCCTCGGTGACGACCAGTTCCGCCGGTTCCGTTGACACAATGATTTCCGGCGCGTTAGCGGCCGTAACAGGCTCATCGAATGATTCGCTGGCCTCACCCGCCTCTTCGGGATTCACCATCGCAGCAATATCGGACGGCGGGCGATCTTCGAACCGGTAGGGCCCGGTCGCTTTGGAAGAGCGGTACCAGGTATCCTTCGCGACGTTCAGGAAGTAATCATCGCCGTTGTAAATCAGTGGATACGGCGTGTTGATGACCGCCCGGTAAGGGCTGTCCTCGATCTCGCGCAAAACCGGATCGCCATCCATCGAGATCAGCAATGCAGGACGGTCGCGGTAGATAATCTTCGGCGGTGCGGTATTCAGGCCTTGCTGCGCCAGTGATTCTGCTTTCGCTTTTTCCAGCCCGGCCTCGAGATCGTTCAGCGAGAAATCCAGGTTCCAGTTGGCCGATTGCCGGGCCAGCGCAGACGACAGGCCGGATTGCAGGTCATCGGTTCCCGCGGGAAACCGCGTTTCGGTGACAATGAAGTCCAGCGGATGAACGATCCCGCGGGACGGGTCGATCTCCACCCTGGATTCGAACCAGCCTGCTCCGAAAACCGGTTCAGACCCGGCCGTTTTACGATAAGCGAGTGCGGCGCGGAATTTAATGACATCACCGCTCCTTTCATCGACCTGCGGCGGGTAAATGGTTACCGTTCCCTGCTCCAGCGGTACCGTGCGGGGCCAGTCGTCTTCCTGTGCCAGCGCGGCAGCCTGTCCCAAAAACAGCAGTAATCCGGAAAACACGATTGCCAGCGATCTTTTCATTTTCGGCTCCTGTCCACCCAAAGATGGAACTTTACGGATACACTATAGTTCTGCATCCATGAATGCAGCGTGAACAGGGACGTCCAATGGGCAAGCAAGAAGAAAACGGAGCGAACATAAAACCTCTTGGGGATTTCTCAAAGCTCAGGCTGTTCAACCTGTTCGATAACCTGTCCCGGCATGAACTGGACCGCATTGGCCGGAACACATCCGTGCTTGAATTCGAAAAGGATGAAATTGTCTGCGTGGAAGAAACACGTTCCGACTCGATGTATTTCATTCATTCCGGTGAGGTCAGTATTTCGCAGAAAGGCGTCGCTTTTGCACATCTTGAGACCGGGGATTATTTTGGAGAAATGTCCCTGATCACCCGGCGCATGCGAAATGCGACCGTCACCACACTGGTACCGTCGGTGTTATTCGAGATTTCAGCCGCCGTGTTCGACCGGCTGTTTGAAACTTCGCCAACCGTGATGCACAACCTGCTGCTCACTTACGACGCAAGGCTGCGGCGGCACAACGACGTTGTCGTGGGCCAGTTCCGCAAACTGAAGCACCAGTTCGATGAGCTCGAGGACAGCCACAACCGGTTATTACTCAGCGACAAGATGGCCTCCATCGGACTGTTGACTGCTGAAATCGCGCACGAGATCAACAACCCGCTGTTCGTGATCACCGGCTACCTGGACGTGCTCAACGAAACTATCCAGCAAGAAGAGATTTCCAAAGAGGAACTGGCCGAGGTTGCGGAAAAGCTCGACTCCGCCAGCCAGTCGATCGTCAAGCTCGTTTCAGGCATCAAGACCTACGCGCGGATTGTGGAAACCAATCCGGCTCCGATCGATCTGAATGCTGCGATCCAGGGTTCACTCAACCTGGTTTCCTTCCTGTACAAACAGGAAAATATTGAATTGCATAATGAGCTGTCGGGCGGGTCGCCCATGATATTGGGCAATATCGGCAAACTGCAGCAAGTGTTGATGAACCTTTTTTCCAATGCCAAGGACGCCATGGAATCCAGCGATACCAAGGTGATTTCCGTAGTGACCCGCGAGCAGGATGGAGCCGCCGTTATCGAAGTTTCCGACACCGGCTGCGGTATCGGCGAGGATGATATTGGCCGGCTATTCACCCGCGCCTTCACCACCAAGCCCGTCGGCAAGGGCAGCGGGATGGGGTTGAACCTGGTCCGCAAAATCATCCAGGACATGGGCGGCTCGATCTCGGTAAACTCCACAGTTTCCCGCGGAACCACTTTCAAAATTGTTTTTCCGCCATTCGAACAAGGGATGTAAGAACCGGTGACATCATTTTTCGAAGAACTGAAACGCCGTAACGTCTTTCGCGTGGGCGCCGCCCAAGCCGATTAATTACCCGCTAAAGACCTGGTGATCAGGACCGCCGGCTACGGCGCAGCCACAGCATCAATCCGGTAACGGACAGGATAATCAGAAAAACGGCGATCAGGTCCATCAGCAGCGGGCCGGCTGATTGCACGATCCTGCCGCTGTGAAGATCGGCCACCAGGCGCTCGACGGTGAGTCCCCGGCCGCGAAATTGCTCTTGCAGCAAGGCGATTTCCTGTTCCGCAGGCACTGAAGCCACGGACCACCTGATCCCCTCCTCCTGGGCATCACCCCAGCGCTCGAACCGGGTCACTTCAGCATCGCCCAGGTAAGCCTCGCGGCCGCTGCTGATGACCGCGCGTCCGCGCCATTCGCCAAGCTGGTCAATCTCTTCGGGCAGAACGGAAGTCAGGTCGAGTCGCTCGACCAGCTCGCCCTCGGGAGTCAACAGCACGATGCCCTGCGCCGTCGCCACAAGGTGCAATCCGTCCAGCGACAGGAATCCTCTGAGCTGCATTACCGATTCTGCGACCAGGCGACCGTCGTAGAAAAGACGCTCGCCCAACAGGCTCATACGATGACCGCCATCGGCAAAACTGGCCTGCAGCGGAGCGGCGTTAATCCCGTAAGCGTCCAGCAAAAACGGCCACTGCACAAAACGCTGATCAAGCCGCCAGTCGTGGCTGTGGTTCAGCGCGATGCCGGTGCCGGACAGCAGCAATACGAACAAAGCGCTGGCAATCCCCAGCCAGCGGTGCACGGTTCGCAGCCATCGGCGGCGTTTCGGAATGGAATTATCCGGCCTGGTCGATGTGTTCATGCAGAATCAGGGCGACTTTGGCCGTTCGCTTCACGGCGCTGACAGACAGGGTCGCTCCGGTGATACCGTCAATTTTACGATCCAGCTGTCCTTCGCCAGCCAGTCGGGCCTGCGTGAACTGGTCGGTAAAAAACGGGTAACGCACCTCCCAGCCGCGGCTTTCCCTGAACTCCAGCACCCGGACGTTCAGGATGGCGCCGTCCTTGATGGTCACACCAATGGTGATAGGCAATTCCTTGCCTATCTCTTCCAGGATCCAGGCGCTGGCTTCACCGTCGTACCAGTAACGGGTCCGTAAGGCGCCGAATCGGTGGCCCAGGATGTGTTCGACCTGGTCACGCAGGTCACCGGAGACCCACAAGGTTTGCGCCTCGGGCACCCCTCCCGGGAATACACCGCCCAGATAGTCTTCAACTTCGAGATAACGGCCGGCCTGCCCACCGGTGCCCGCAAGAGCAACGGTGGCGGCCAGCAACGAGGAGAGCGTTAAAATTCGCAAAAACATCGGTTTCGTCTCAAAAGGTGAACCCCAGCCCGAGATCGACCGCAGTGAAGTCGCGGACAGCCAGTTCGGGCAGCGAGTGGTCGCGGTCACGGTAGTCGATCTTGAAGACCACCCCCGGCACCGGCCAGTAGTTCAGGCCGATCTGGCTCTGGGTGAACTGGTCCTGGTCACGCGCCCCGTCCAGGTCCTCGTAGCGCGCATAAACACCCCACTTTTCGTTAAAACGCCAGCTGGGCTCGATATACCAGCCCTTCTGACGATCGGCGCCGGCGGCTTCGACTGCGTCACCGTTGAAATTCCAGACGCCGTAAAGCCCACGCAGGCCAAAGGACCCCGCCTGGTAGATCGCATGGGTGGTAAAAAGGTGGCCGCTGTCCAGGCCGTCATCCGGAACCTGGCTGGGATCGGACTGGTACTGGTAACTGGCGGCCAGTTCCAGCCCGGGAATCCCGGTGTATTTCAGGCGAAACGTGCCCGCCCAGTCACTGGCCAGTGCTTCGGCCACTTTCTGGCGGCCGCTGCGGACGCGAAAGGCGCTGCTGCCGGTAGTGGGCATCGCCAGCCCGGAGTGCAGCGCCGCATCCCAACTCAGTCCGTTACCCAGGCGCCCGGACAGGGCGCCGCCGGCCTCCCACCATGTCGAGGGCACGATGATGCTTTCGACATCGTTGCGCTCCACACCATAAAACGTGGTCGGCTCGTGTATTTCATTAAGGATACCGACCGGCAGCAGGAACAGCCCGGCCTTGGCCGACATCTTGTCGTTCAATACAAAGTCGATGTAAGCCTGCTCCAGTTCGACTTCCCCTGGTTTGCCGTCGCCCGCGAGCGAGTGCTCGAGCTCCAATTCAGAAAACAAGCGCACCCGGTCGGTGAATTCGTGCCCGAAGTAGAGGACAAAACGATGAAAATCAATTTCGTCGCTGTCCCCCGCATCGGATTTGATCGTGTTGTAGTGCAGTTCGCCGTAACCGCCAATCGTTGTCCGGCTGGGTTCTGCTTGAACTTCAGCCATCGACTCGACGTATTCTCCGGTTGCCTCGACCCTTTCTTCTGTCTCCTCAACGCGGGCTTCGGTAACGGCAACACGCTCGTTGGTTGTCGCGGTTTCCTGCCGGGCTTCGCTGACTTCAGCCTTCAGCGCATCGATTTCCGCCTGTTGCTGCTGGATGATGTTCCACAACTCTTCGATCGTGGTGGGTTGCTCCTGCGCCAGTGCCGCCGTCGATCCAAAAACAAGGGCGGCGAACACGGAGAGCGCGGTTCGTTTAAACATGACTGCAATTTTCCTTTCAAAGATTTTTTGGAGTGTTCGCAGACTATTACAAAATCACCCAAATGACAATGATTCTCATTTGCATTAATGAAAAAGGTTTCAAGCGCTTGATCTGGATCAATAGATTTTGGGCTATCCTTGAAGCCATGCTGGAAAACACGCCGGACTTCGATCAATGACGGGCGGTTCTTTTTTCTCCGAACTGCGCAAGCGCAAGGTGTTGCAGGCCGCAGCCATTTATGGCGCCATTGCCTGGGGCGTCACCGAGGTCGCCGTAACGGTCGTTGAACAGCTGTTTCTTCCGCAATGGGTGTCCACTCTGGCCGTGATTGGCTTCGTGGTCGGATTTCCGGTTGCGATGTTCATGTCCTGGACGTTTGATTTCACTTCTGAGGGCATACACCGCACAGCGATTTCCAGCCGTCGCGGCAAGGCGAGTATTGCGGCATCCCTGCTGTTGCTTGTGGCAGGCACGGCTGGCCTGTTTCTTCTGATCAAACCGGCATTACAACTCCAGGAGAGAAGCTCGGAAACCGTAATGATCCAGCCAAACAGTCTTGCTGTGCTGCCATTCGAGAATGCCGGAAGCGGTCCGGAGGACAGTTTTCTGAGCGAGGGCCTCAGCGACGAACTGCGCGACCAGTTGGGGCAGGTGCCCGGAATCCGAATCGCCGCGCGCTCTTCATCCATAGCGGCTCTCGAACAGCGCATGGATGCCCTGACTGTATCCACCCGGCTCAGGGTCGCCAACCTGCTGGAAGGCAGCGTCAGGCGCGAGGGAAACAAGCTGAGGGTGTCAGTGCAGCTGATCGAGGGAACCAGCGGCCTGGCGCTCTGGTCCGAGACCTTCGAACGCGGTCCGAATGAACTGCTCAACGTACAGCAGGCTATTGCCGAGCGGGTGGTTCAGCTTATTCTTCCCAACTCGCAGCTTATAGAAACGCAGCCGGCCACCCGTGACGTCACCGCCAATGAGCTGATGCTGCTGGCCCGGCACTACGAGCAACAGGTCAGGGACCGGCAGGTTACGGATACAGAGACACTGCTCGAGGCGATCCGTCTGTACCGCGAAGCGACCGAGGCGGATCCGGAATCCGCACTGGCCCACAGCCGCCTGGCCGGCGCCCTGTTGTTTGTCGGCGATATCGAGGCTGCCGAGGCGCCGATTTTCAAGGCGCTGTCGCTCGACCCGAACCTGTCCGAAGTGCAGAACACGCTGGGCGAGTTTTACTGGGCGCGCGGCTTGCCGGAAGCGGGAACGGCATTTGCCCGTGCGGTGGAACTTAACCCGAACAACGCCGATGCGCTCACAAACTATGCAAATTTGCTGTGGCTGTCGTACGAGCCTTACCAGGGAAAAGTTCAGGACCTGGCGCAGCTGTTTCGACGTGCGCTGGAACTTGACCCACTCTCACTCTCTCGTCACGCCGCTCTGGGTGATTACTTTGGGAAAGAAGGCCGAACAGATGAAGTAAGAACCGTCATCCAGGGCATTCAGCAGCTCTTCGACGACGCGGAGGCATACCGGGTGATCGGCTGGTTGAGAGAACTGACCGGCGAAGTAGACCTGGCTATTGCATGGACTGCCCGGGCGAGGGAACAGGAGCCGGGTAACCCTCTTGATGACAGCAAACTCGCCCACCTCTACGCTTCCATCGGAGATTACCAAACGGCCCTGTCGCTGGAACCTGATCCGGGCATCGGGTTGTTGTTCCGGATGCGCCGCTACCAGGAGTTGATCGATACCGCAGAGTTCCTGATGATCGAGGAACCTGAAGATATAGACATTCGATATTTGCTGGCTTTCGCCTACAACGCGACGGGGCAATTCGAGTCAGCCATCCACATTTTGAGTTCCACCGGACTACCGGACTCCCTGTTAAGCGGCACTGCCCGATCGGTTGCAGACATCGAGGGTTTTTACACGCTGACTAATGCGCTGGCCGGAATGGGGAGTCCTGAAACCACTGAATTGGCCCAATCTCTGGCGCTTTTCAGCGAAAATGGTCCCTGGTGGGGTGACATCGGTTGGCTGGCCCTTTACCGGGGCTGCGGCCTGGCCATAATGGGCCGATATGATGATGCGCTGCAACTGCTGGTGCGCGTCAAGGAAAGCCAACGGTTACTGTGGAATCCGGTGATTCGCGACTCGTTCTGTTTTCAACGATTTGCGGATGAGCCCGCGTACCAGGACATTCTTGCGGACCAGGAGCAAAGACGAGCCGCGCTGCGCAAACGCCTGCCCGCCACGCTGGAAAAGTTTGGCGTCAAGCTGTGATTACTCTGCGCTGAAATACCGCGTCAAAGCCAGGCTGAACGCGCGGTCGACCACGTTGGTCTGCTCGGCCCAGATCCCCGTGAACCATGTACCTGACAGCAGGTATTTCTCATTCACGAAATAATCGAAGCCGACTCCGAGGTTAACGAAGCGGTGCCTCAACAATCGGTCATGCTGCCACCATTCGATGGTATCGAAATCATCCGGATAGTTGCCGTAAAAAGGATCGTCCGTGAAATCCCACGGCATCACCAGCCCGTTTCTGATGTACTTGGCGGACAGGAAGACATTCATCGCAAAACGCGGCTTGAACCAGTAGCGGGCGGACAGGTAAGCCAGCCAGTAATCGACATTAATGTCCAGGGGTTTTTCCGAAAACACGTAGGCCACATTTGCGTCAAACTGCCAGTCTGAAAAATTCGGGGTGTAGCCCAGGGTCACCCCAACCGGCATGGTCCAGAGGTTCTGGCCGATGGCCGCCTTGGCGTAGAACGGATAGTCGGTGGTCGGCCAGCCGTAGCCGATGTAGGGAGCAACAGTCAGCGGACCGTCCAGGGCCAGGTACGACAAGCCGAAAGAGACGTCCTGGAAACCGCCATGAAAATTTTCGTCGTCGATAAAGCGCTTGTCGGGCGGCTGGAAGTCAATCCACCAGGGATCGTTGGGGTTGTGCGGATCGCCGCCAAACGGGTCATTGGGATCGGCATTGAAGCGCTTCTGTACATACGGGAGAGCAGCGTAAACCGTCAGGCGGTCGGTAATTGCATAGTCCCCTGACAACAGGCCAATATGCGAATCCGTGGTCCAGTAATCGAAGTCAAAGTTGGCGTCCGAAAAATCTCCCGTGCGAATGTACTGGTACTCGATCCGGAGGCTGGCGTCCCCTTTCTTCTGACTCTGTGCCCACACGGAATCGGTCAGAAATAAGGCCGCAAGACAACCCAGGAGGAATACCGAGATTGAACGGTAAGAATGGAGGGGCATCGAGTCGCCGGAATCTAATGATTTGGATACTCGGATGACCGCGCTGTCCTCTTACGTCCTGGACTTGAGCGACTTGTGGATCGCCTTGAGATAGTGCTTGATCTCATCCTGTTCTGCGACCATCACTTTCCTGTAGTCCTGGCTGGCGGTTTTGGCCTCATCCTTGTCCATCGCCACCGGAAGATAGGTTGTTTTGACCTCCTGGATGCTGTTCGCGCTCGCTTCCACGGCGCCGCGATCACTGTAAGGCGCAATGACCACGTCGTAATTGCCTGTCGCGAGCTCAGCGGTCAGGTCCAGCTGATTATCGGCCAGGTGTACGCTGTGACCCGACTGGGCCAGTGCTTCGGCGAGTTGCGCAGCCCCTTCCGATTGCCCATAGACCAAAACGCTGCCGGGAAGCGGAGCCGTGTATACCCGATAGGAAACGCCCTTGCCGACACGATAAAGACTGTCTCCGCAAGCGAACGTGTCGGCAGCAAAAATGACCGTGAGCAGAGCACTAATCAGTACGGCACGAGCTTTCATAATGATTGCCTCTTTAGCGATGAATCGTTCAGTCCACTAATCAGGTTTAGCACAAGGCACCAGGTTCTGCAAATGAATGGCGTCTAAGCCATTGAAATATATAGCCCGTTCGGTCAGCAGTAAAATTCTGCCATAATAACCCGGCTCATGTTCAAGTACAGTTCAAGGGCGTGGTTTGTTGGTGGCCTGCTTGCGGGCCTGCTGTCCTATCACGCGGCGCTTTGGGTCAGCGGTTACTCCGTAGTGGAGCAGGAAAGCCTGCAGCAGCAAAAAGACCTTGTAGCGAAACTGCAGGCGGAAAATCTCGAATTAACCGAGGACCTGTTCAAACCCCGCTGGCTGTTCGAATCAAAAATGGAAGGCAATCCCTTGCCTTACGACGAGTTCGCCGACGCCCGATCGGAGGTCGCCTCAGCCCGAAATGAAGCGCTGAACGACGACCGATTCCTGATGGTAACGTTTGGCGCCAACTGGTGCATGGATTGTCGAAACCTGCATCGCCAGCTCAAAAGCGAAGAAGTGGAGGCGTATACCGCCGAGCTGTTCCATTTCGCCAACGTGGATGTAGGCAAGTTCAACAAGAATGCCGATCTCGCAACCGAGCTCGGCGTTTCGCTTTCGCGGGGTATCCCGGTGGCCATCTTCTTCGACCCGGAAGGCAACGTGATCGGGACCACCAACGAAGGCCAGCTCGAGCCGGCACGGCTTTACTCATCGAAGCAGATCCTGCGGTTTGTCAGGGATATTGCCGAACAGTCCCGGATCCTGCCCCCGGATGCGGTACGGAGATGAGCCACCAGACTGGCTGATAGAGACCGGAGTGGAATTTGTCACTCAGGCAAACTTTTGAATCGAAATGATCAACCGGAATCTGTCGGGGGCGTGGTCGTGAAAAAGGCCGCCAGCCGCACCATCGCCTCGGTATCGTACTTGCAGTATTCCAGCAGTTCCCGGCGGATTTCTTCCTTGCGCTGCTGTGAAGTAGCGGGATTGATTGCCTCCAGGTAAGCCACCGATGCGGCCGTGCCCTCCTGAATTCCCTCGAGGCCGGCGTAGTCCATGTCCGGGGCAATGGTTGGCAGCACCGCCTTGATCGACCAGGAGCCCAGCATGTCCGGGTGGTAGTAGTTGATCTTCGTGACGGGGTGCAGATCGACCAGCCGTTCAATAATGCCTTGCAACGATTCCGCCAGATCAGGAAACATAGAGGTGAGACTTTTGATCACGGTGCGCTCGTAATCGGTGTACATCAGGACCGGGCCTTCCGGTTTCAGCGTCTCGATCAACTGCTCCGCAAGAGCTCGCATCGGCGGATCGCCCGAGAGGTCCAGGAACTCTGCATGCTCCATTACGCCCGGCGCCCGCTCGATGTGGCAGGACCACTGGAAGGGCAGGACCTGGTATGGCCGGGTGCCCGGCCATACGGGGATCGCCGGGCCGATGGTCTCGAAATCCAGGTAAAAGCGGGGATAGTCGAGTGCTTTGACAAATTCCCGCGCTCCGGAAAGCAGTTCCGGTTCGCCCGTCATGGTCACGCGGTGAATCCTCAGCTGGACCTCACTGGTAATATCCGATGAAGGCACGTCGCGGATGTCGCGGTAGCCGTCGACCACCCAGAGGCCGAGCTTTTTGCGTCCTCCTCCGAGTCCCGAAACGGGATAGTCCGAATCATGAGGCCAGCAGTATGCAATAAAAGGGCATTGATACGGACTGGTGCAGTGCTGGCCGACCGCCACCTGCGGCATCGGCCCTTCCGCCGCCTCACGGGCCCGATCGACCCAAACCGGCACCGCCGGCATCAGTTCGTTAACCGGCTCCGTAAGGTCGTTTTCAATGAACAGACCGCCGTAGTCGCCACCGCCCTGATACACAAACTGTTTGTCTACGTGGGCCAGGGCAATACTTTGCAGAGGAAAACCAGCTCCCTGGTGCACCCAGGCCTGCACAGCGCAATCGTGCACGTGCTCGGGTTTCACCCGGGTTGACGCCTTGACTTCCACTACGCGCCAGCTGTCACCTTCATCGCCCGTCACCGGCAACAGCACATCCTCGCGAACCAGCACGCCCTCAAACTGCAGAGTGGCTTCAAATACCGGGGCACGGAACATCGAGGTCATTAATTCTTCTGTTTGCGCGAGCGCTCCGGTGAAACTGCCGCCGTTATAAGGAATAAAAACGCCCCTGCTGTCGCCATAGAGCCGAATCGCGAGATTGCCGACTTCATGTCCCAGGGCAAAGGCAGCCTCGGTCGCCTTGGAATAGCGGGCCAATTCCCTTCGATTGACTTCCAGGTAAACACGCTTCAGACACTGCAGCGACGACATGATCCGGGATTTTGAAAGCCTGGTCATTATGGCGGCGGCAGAATCTAAAACTGGTTAATGACGTATGCGAAAATTATCAGTATCAGTACTATTAGAAAGAAGATTATATAGTTTGTCTTAGAACTTTTAACGAGTCTCTTTCTGGACTTTTTTGGACGGACTGCGCTGCTGACAGCCGCCGGCTCATGCACGGACCCGGTAAAAATCTTTTTAACCACGTAATCGGGATAATTTTGCGCAAACCATGAGCTTTCCGGATCAAGCTCCAACTGATGTCTTAAAGCACCAATTGTTTTCAGAGTGGCGTGTGTAAGCTCATCCGCGGATGCTTCGGCAGAACCAGCGGGTGAAGGTAGACCACGACCGGCAACTTTCTGAAAGCGCTGGTCCAATACTTCCAATCCGAGGTGAAGCGCATCGGCATAAAACCGCAATATATGATTCTCCACATCCGCGAATTCGTGATCCGCCAGGGACAGCGTGATTGCCGTTTCCAGGAAAGCCGAACGGCGCGCCCTGCTCTCCGCTGCGACTGACTTGACAGACTCGCCCAGCAAAACGAGGTCCTGTTTTCTGATGACGGCCAAGAAATCTTCCAGTTTGAGCGACTCGCCGGTATCGGGAAGCTTTGACTCAACAAATTCCAGCTCAGAATCATCGAGACTACCGTCGCTGGCGGCCACCCATAACAGCAGCAGCTTGACCCGGCTCTCCCGCATCACCCTGGGACTCAGCGACTTTTGAGATAATTTTGAGCTTGCTGTTGACATGGATCAGCCTGTTGTTCGTTATGACCACTTAAAAGCAACCGTTCGCGCAGGTCAAGCAAAACGGACGCCCCCCGGGGGCATCAATCTTTGATTCCGGTCATTTCCCAACGCGACATTGAAATGGGAATACTGTCGGTTGCGTTCAGTTCATCAAAGAACCTTCGCAGCGAAAACGGCTCGCCGCGCTTCTCTTTCAAATGGGCGTAATCAGCGAGCGTCTGCTCCAGCAGGTACTTCCCCGTGACGTAGCTGGTTCCGTACCCCGGCTGGCGCAGATAAAAGTGTTGCTCAAAAATCAACAGCTCTTTCTCCGTCTTCATCCAGCCCCGGGGTGTCCAATCCACGTGAATGACACCGGCTTCCTCCATCGTCATCTCGTTGGCATGCGCGTAAAGCGAGCCCAGTCCGCGGGCGGCGCGCTGCGCCAGCATGATCCAGACCAATTCGCGCGAGCGCGGGCTTTCATCGTACAGGCCGGCATGCATAAACATTTCCTCGACCCCGGTGGCGGTTCCCTCATTACCGCTGTCAAAAATGTTGTACAGCAGTGCGTTACGCCGGATTGGATTGGGGTTCGGTTCGTTATCCATACGGGCCAGCTCGAACCAGTGCCAGAAATGCGTGTATAGAGGAGTCGGGTCGTAGTGGGCGGTAATCCAGAAGAAATTGCGGGTTTCTTCCGGCACGAATTCACCCAGGTGTTCACGCAATGCGGGCTCAAAGTAGTCCTTCACGGTGACGATTTCCTGCTGTTCCAGGAAAGCCATGAACCGGCTGGCGGCCCGGTCCGCCATCAGGTCGTACTCTTCGGCATTTCGAGCGGCCCGCATGGGCGGTAAATTGCGGTTACGGTGCTCCTCGAGCTTCAGTGAGGACCAGGCGCGGTGCAACTCGCGCTGCATGAGGCGCACTTCGTCCTCCCAGGTCATCGGCACCAGGTGCACGTTCTGCTGGTACCAGCTGTAGTTGTCCTTGCCGATACCGGAAGGACCGGTTTTGGACGCGGCCTGGAGGTCCAGCCAGGCAATCAGTTCATCGGTAGCGAGCTTGCAGGCGGCGATCGACTTCAGCAGCTCGTCGTTACCGGACCCGGCAACCCGTGCTTCCAGCTCGTCGAGGTTCCTGCGCTGCTGGCGGATATTACGCGTTCCGGTAATCCACAGTTCACGGGCGTTGCCGGTCAGGTTGACCTGCGCCTGTTTCATCAGCGGCGGTATCACGCTCAGATCATCCAGCAGGCGCTGCTGCTCACCGGGGCTCAGCGGAAATTCGTAGGTCCAGACTTCAGTCAGCGCATGATGGGTCGGCCCTTCATGGGCGGGTACATCGCTGCGCGCCATCCAGATCGATTCATAGAATGCGGGGTCCCGCTGCCAGGGCTTCAACACGCGGTAATTGAAATCAAAACCGTTCATCTCGGCACGCACGAGATTCCAGTCCACCTGCCGGGAAACAGGCCAGGCGGAAGGGTCGATAGCGTCAAGACGAGCCCGAATCTGCCGGTAATCACGGTAGCGCCGGTCGAAAGTTGCGGCCGTGTAATCCGGAGCGCCGTCGAGCAAGGGCGGTGACTCGAATTGCCGCCAATCGGCAAACAGGCTCAGCAAGTCCTCGTAGCTGCCGTCTTCCGCCTGTACATTCATACTGAAAACCACTGTGGCCAGCAGGCCTGCCCGTTGCAACTTTGTCATGACTGTTCCCGTTATCCTGCTCGGCAATAAAAAACCATGTCGTCTATACTTCCGCGGCACTTTGATAAAAACACACCTGAGGAGATCTTCATGAAGAAAATTGTATCGTCCGTATTATTCGCGCTGGCCTTTGCTTTCACAAGCAGTTCTGTTTTCGCCGATTCCGTCGTTGCCGCCTACACCTGTGAGCTGAAGGACGGTAAAAAGGTGGAAGATCTGCAGGCGCGCAACAGCACGTGGCTGAAGTGGGTGAGAGCCAACGTCAACGAAAATATCGAAAGCGCCGTTGGAACATCCATCGTGGGCGACCAGACGATTTTTCTGTTCGTGGACACCTATCCTGACCTGAACACCTGGGCTGCGACCCAAACCGCGCTGGATAGCGATGCAGCCAGCGAGCTCGAAAACATGTTTGAAGACCTGACGGAATGTACGAGCAACCGGCTCTGGAAAATGTCGCCGACACAGTAAACCATCGAGTAACAAAACGCCGGATACCGGCTTAATCCCCGGTGTCCGGCTTTCTCAGGCAACCGCACGGAAAGAAACATGACAGGAAAGATCAAACTATGGTCCTTCGCAGACGTTGACCGCAGCGGCAAGGTTCGCTGGACGGCGTGCGAGCTGGGTTACGAGATCGAAGAGATTAAGGTCAATCTGGGTGAGCACGCGTCTGATCCCTACCGGCAGATGAATCCTTATGAACAGATTCCCACGGCCGAGCTGGACGGTAAAATCCTGATCGAGTCAACAGCCATCTGCCTGTCGCTCGCCGAACGCCATCCGGAAGCCGCGCTGATTCCTTCAGACCAGGCCGTGCGCGATCATTTCTGGCAGTCCATCAACCTTTCCGCCAGTTCCCTGGAAATTCCGGCGGTGCAATATTATCTTTCCAGGGCCGGGTTCATGGACGAAACATGGACCGGATTGCTGGAAGGGCCGTTGGGCAAACGAATTAACGTCTTCGCCAGCGACCTGCCGGATACCGGCTATATCTGCGGCGATTTCACATTGGCGGATATCTGCGCCGCTTACGTGTTGCGGCTCGGCGTGCAGGCGAAACTGCTGCCGTTTGAGGGTAAACTCGAAACGTACATGCGCAGGCTGATGGCCCGCCCGGCGTCCCGGGCAGCGCGAATTTTTGACAGCCTGGAAGTTTAACCGGGCCCGGACGGCGTGCTCCATGCACCCGCACAGAGACAACAGTCAATGACCGATCCGCAGTTGCAACTGACCCTGAGCCGGTTGTTCAGAAATACCGAGAAAGCGCACCAGGAAGCCAGGGGCGGCTCTGGCCGTGATGATCCCGACTGGTCTATCTGGTATGCAGATCAACTTGCCGGGCCGCTCGAGCAGCAGGCCGGCATGAAGTTTGACCGAAGCCAACTCATCTTCAGCCTGATGAATGCTGAGCTCGAACATGTGGCCCGGGCGCCAGATTCCGACTGGGCCGAGTTTTACGCGAATGAGTTCATCCAGCATTTTGCCGCCAGCGATAGCGCCGCTGACGACCGGCTGGCGCTGTATTATATGCCGAGCTGCCCATTCTGCTGGAATGTATTGGACGTCATCAAACGCCTGGGCCTGCAGGTGGAAATGCGTGACGTGACGGCAGACCGGGCCCGGCGTGACGAATTGATGGAAGCTCGCGGCAGGCCTACCGTGCCGGTGTTGCGGATTTACTCACCCGGCGGCGAGGAACGCTGGATGCCCGAATCCCAGGATATCGTCCATTACCTGCAGAGCACTTACGGTTAGGAGCGATCATGGCGAATCAAACCGCAGCGTGTGAATACGCCATTCAGGGCAATTCGGAAGGCCCCACCCTGGTGTTCATCCACGGCTGGCCGGACAACGCCAGCCTGTGGCGCAAGCAGGTCGAGGCTCTTGGTGAAGCATACCGCTGCGTACTGGTAACCCTGCCGAACTTCGGCGCCCAGGCGGTGCAAGCAGGCGGCTGCGACTTTCCGGAACTGGTCGAACGGCTGGCAGCCACGATTCGCCAGGTGCAGCCCGAGGGCAAGGTCAGCCTGGTCACGCATGACTGGGGCGCCTACGTCGGCTATATGCTGGAGCAGAAATACCCTGACTTATTCGACAGGATGGCCGCCCTTGATGTTGGCGGACACCTGAAGCCGCTCAGCCTGAAAGCGACGCTGCTGATCATCGGCTACCAGTGGTCGCTGGTTGCCTGCTGGCTGGCCGGCGGCCTGATCCCGCCGCTCGGCAGGCTGATGACCCGGGGTGTAGCCAGGGTCGTCGGGGTCCCAAAACGTCAGCGCGCAATCCTTCGGTCCCGTTATAACTATCCCTATTTTTATTTCTGGCGCGGTTCGCTGTTGCCGTGGAAACGCTCAAGCGTGCTCGGACGTTACCGGCCCCGGTGCCCGGTTCTCTACCTCTTCGGCGAGCGCAAGCCGGTCATGTTTCATTCACCAAAATGGCTGCAGATCGTCGCCGACAGCGGCGGCGGCTCCCGCGGCATTGCCGGGGCCGGGCATTGGTTCATGGAAACCCATGCCGATGAGGTCAACCGCATCATGCTCGATTTTTTAGGCTCAGACTGAAGAACAGCCAGCACGTATTTGTTGATAAACTGGCGGTTCGTGATCAACCACCCGGGTACCCTGTCATGCCTTTTCCATTGCTGCTCCTTTCTGCGCTGCTGATAGTTTGCGCGGTTTTTCATACCCCTGGCGCCGATGCCGCACAGGTGGACTCCAAAAACATGTCTGAAATCGTCAAGGTTTTGGCTTCAGAGGAGTTTGAAGGTCGCGCCCCGGGCGGCCCGGGCGAGAAAAAAACGGTCACTTACCTGATAGACCAATTCAAGGCGCTTGGTCTCAAACCCGGAGGTGAAGACGACAGCTGGATGCAGGCGGTGCCGCTGATACGCACCCAGGTGCAGGCTTCGGCCAGCATGAATTTTGACGTGGGCGGCACCGTACTGCCGCTGCAACAGGCTGCTGACATCGCGATAGAAACCAGCAGGCCGCTGGAGCGGATCACGATAGAAAAAGCCCCCCTGGTGTTCGTCGGTTTTGGCGCAAGCGCGCCCGAGCGTGATTGGGATGACTTTGGCGATATTGATCTGGCCGGCAAGATCGCCCTGTTCCTGGTGAACGACCCGGATTTTGCGGCCGAAGCGGATGAGCCGGTGGCCGGGCGTTTCGGCAACAGGCGCATGACCTACTACGGCCGCTGGACTTACAAGTTCGAGGAAGCCGAACGTCGCGGCGCACTCGCAGCACTGGTCATTCATGAGGACGAGGCTGCCGGCTACGGCTGGACCGTTGCTGCTTCGGGACCCGGTGAAAACTACTCGCTGGTGCGCGCCGATGGGTCAGGCGAACCGGTCATGCTGCAGGGCTGGCTGCATGGCGCCGCCGCGGCACGCCTGTTCGCGGCTGCCGGCCTGGATCTCGATACGCAACGCACGCTCGCCCGCCACCCGGACTTCCAGGCTTTTGAGCTCGAGAACACCACCTTCAGCGCCGACCTGGCTGTTTCCGTGAAGCGCATCAAAAGCCATAATGTGCTGGCCATCCTGCCCGGAACGACTCATCCCGATGAATTCCTGATGGCCTCTGCGCACTGGGACGCTTACGGACAAGGCGAACCCGATGCGTTGGGCCGCACGATCCGGCCCGGTGCGAATGATGACGCGCTGGGCACAGCCGGCGTGCTGGAACTGGCTCGCGTGCTGAAAGCTGAAGAGCCGCTCGAACGCAGCGTCTTGTTCGCCTTATGGACCGCTGAGGAGAGCGGGTTGCTGGGTTCGGCCGCCTACGCCGCCGATCCCGTTTATCCGCTGGAAAAAACGGTCGCCAATTTCACACTGGACATCATGCAGACCGCCGGTCCGGCCAAAGACGTTATTTTGGTGGGTGAAGGCCAAAGCGACCTTGAGGGTGACCTCGAGCGCGCCGCGGCAGCCCAGGGCCGTGTTGTGACACCGGAAAACTTGCCCGAGAACGGGCTGTTTTTCCGCGCTGATCATTTTTCAATGGCGCGCGGCGGCGTTCCTGTTCTGCTGATCATGGGAATTGCCGGCGGCTCAGACCTGGTCGAGGGCGGCCGGGAAGCGGGCGATGCCTGGATCGCGAACTATATCGCCAATTGCTACCACCAGACCTGTGACGCCTGGGATCCTTACTGGGACCTGCGCGGAGCGGTCATGGACGTTGAACTTTTCCACACCATAATCAGGGACCTGGGCGACTCGCGCCGCTGGCCGCGGTGGAAGCCCGGTTCCGAGTTCAGGGCCGTTCGCACACAGACCGATGCACAGCGCACAGGCGACTGAAATCCGGGTCTTGTGAAGAGGTTTAATTGATTGACTTATTCGCAACAATTCAATAATGTGATAAATGATTCGCAGGTTCCCCCCTTTTTCCTGTGAATCACCCCCAGGCGGAGGTCCCCCCTTACCTCCGCCTTTTTTATTGCCTGGATTTTGACCGGGCAACCAAATGAGATAACCTGTAATCACAGGTCCGCCGTGACTTGGGAGGTCTGTACTTCTTGATCGACCGAAAAATCACTTGTCTGTCCCTTACCCTGGCGTTGCTCGTGGGGGCAACGTGCGTCCAGGCCCGAACCTACGCACCGGTCGGCGTAACAAACGGCCTCGGGGCGCGGGCCGTGCCTGCATTGATTTTCGACAGCAAGGGTTATCTATGGGTCGGCTCGCGAGAGGGCCTTTACTGTTATGACGGCTACAGGTCGCAGGCGTTCCTGCCGCAGGCGGGCAACCCGGGGGCGATCAGTGATATTGATATACGCTCCATTTACGAAGCCGACGATGGTTCCATTTGGATAGGCACCAACACAGGCGGCCTCGACCGCTATGACGCGGCCACCGACACGTTCCGAAATTTCGCGCATGATCCGGAAAACCCGGATTCTGTCATTGACAACAGCGTCGGGGCAATTGCTGAAGGACCTGCCGGACTGCTCTGGGTGGCAACCCAGAAAGGCCTCAGCCGGCTGAATCCCGAAACCGCGCAGTTTGAACACTTCGTGCATGCGCCGGGGTCTCCTTCATCGCTGTCCAGTGACACCGTGTCCGATCTGCATCTTGGCCCATCGGGAAACCTCTGGATCAGCACGATCGGCGGCGGAATTAATCGCTGGGACCCGCAAAACGGCAATTTTATCCATTTTGACCTGGCAGATTTGACCGGCGGACCGGCAAAACGCAACGAAGTGCTGGCCATTCATGAAGACGCAGATGGAATGCTGTGGTCCGGCACCCGGGAGGGCCTCGTGCGGCTGGATCCACAACTGGGCCGTGCACAATACGTCGACCTTGGCGTGGAGGAAGGTTTTCCGCCGGTGATCACGTCACTGCAGGCAGATTCCGTCGGCCGGGTATGGCTGACAACCATGAACCGCGGCCTGCTCGTGGTCGATCGCGGTACCGGTGAATGGAGCCAGTCAAACCTGGACTCACCGCAGGCCCTGGTCAGCCTGGCCATTGCTCATGACCAGGTATTTGTCGGCACCTGGGGTAACGGGGTATTTCGCACACCCTTGTCTAATCCGGGCTTTGAACTGTTCAGCATGATCAACACCGGCGGCCTGACAAACAACGTGATCTCGACCGTTCTGGCAAACAGCGTTGACGACCAGCTTTGGATCGGCAATTACGGCGGCGGACCACAGCGGATCGATTTCTCCTCTTACCAGGTTCTGACCAAACCCCTCAAAAGGCATCAGATGCGCGAATCCAGTGTGCTTAGCCTGGCGGGCCCGATTGATGGACGGCTGTATGCGGGGACCACGCATGGGCTTTACGAATTCACCCCAGACGGGACGCAAGCCGCCTTGTTCGAGCACGATCCCGGCAGCACCGGCGGAATCGGTGCGGGCAGTGTCACGGCATTGCTTACCGCCGGCTCTACCGGCCTGTGGGTGGGGATGGGGGGCAGCGGCCTGTATTTTTTTGATACCGGCAACCAGTTGTTCAGGACCATCCGGCATGATCCGGGCCGGCCGGACTCGCTCAGCGAGGATTTCATCACGGCATTGCTGGAAGAGGAAGATGGGTCCATCTGGGTTGGCACTCGCTCTAACGGGCTGAACCGGTGCAGCATCCAAAGCGGGTCTTGCGAGCGATTCTCCGGCAAGGAATCGGCGCGCGGTAGCTTGAGCAACCATCACGTAACGGTGCTGTTCCGTGATCGGCGCGGCCGGGTCTGGGTGGGTACCGATGGCGGCGGACTGAATCAGGTGTTGCAGGACCAGGACGGTGAGGTCACCGGTTTCACGGCCTGGAATTCCAGCGATGGCCTGCTGAACGATGGAATCCTGGCGATCGAGGAAGACCTGGATGAATCACTCTGGCTGAGCAGCCGCTATGGCCTGACCCGGCTGAACCCGGCAACCGGAGACATCATCAATTTCGTATCGGCGTCGGGCTTACCGGTAAGCCATTTCATTGCCAACGCTTCCGATTCCGATGAACGCTTCGTCTATTTCGGATCGACAGGGGGGCTGCTCGCTATCCTCAAGGGTACCCTGCTGACCAAGCGGAGCCCGCCGATCATCCGCGTAACCGCCAGGGAGCAGTCGGAACCGGGCGCGGCGCCGCAACTCCTCGGTTCCCCGAAAAATGGTGTTCAGCTGCCTTTCGGCGGCGTGCTCTCAATCGAATTGACGGTGCTGGACTTTACGGAGTCATTGAACGAGTTTGCCTACCGGTTGGATTCTGCTGATCCGTGGACCGGGGTCGGCACACAGCGCCAGCTGATTTTTCCTGGCCTTGCGCCGGGCCGGTATGAATTCCAGGCCCGCGGCCGGGACGCTTACGGCATCTGGGGGGCGTCCGAACCCCTGTTGCTGGAGGTGGTTCCGCCGTTCTGGATGACGTCGTGGTTCCGGATACTGTTGGCGGCCGCCTTCCTGCTGCTGGTACTGGCATTGCACCTCACTCGCCAGGCTACCCTGAAACGACGGTCCAACGAGTTATTGCGCCTCGGCGAAAAACGGGAGCACGCATTGGAAGAACGTCTTGGAAGCGAAGCGGAACTCGCCGTGCTGACACCAAGGCAAAAAGAAATCCTGCAACTGATCGCCGAAGGCCGTTCCACCCGCGAAATCGCGGAGCTCTTTGGCATCAGCGTCAAGACCGTGGAAGCCCACCGGGCCAACCTGATGGAGCGCCTGGAGATCTACGATGTACCCGGGCTGGTGCGGCTGGCCATCCGGTCACGCCTGGTTTCGCTGAAAAGTTGATTTTTGCTATCTAACTGATTTTTATCGGCTATTACCAGATCTAGGGGAATCCCCTAGAGCATTTTTTTATCAATTTAGGAGTTCTCCCGATTCACAGCAACCGATCGGTGCTTTAATTTGGCCTCACGAATATGTGGGGTAAAACCACAAGAAAGACCGAACGGGTCTCCGGCGCCAGAACGATTTTACAGCCCCGATAGATTACCCGGTCAGATAAAGGGGGGCGAGCAAGGCTCGCTCATTAAATACGCGGGACTTCGGTCCCGTTTTTCTTTGGGCTCAGGCCGAGTCCGGCTGTTCCTCGCGAAGTTCCTCCCGCCACTCGGACAGATTCATTTCGATCGCCGAGAACCCGGCAATCCACAGGAACTGGTCCCAGCCAT
Source organism: Lysobacterales bacterium (assembly GCA_013001885.1). Classification (GTDB taxonomy): domain Bacteria; phylum Pseudomonadota; class Gammaproteobacteria; order Xanthomonadales; family SZUA-36; genus JAHEFT01. The sequence goes on along the minus strand of JABDLD010000062.1, from coordinate 10,925 downwards.
ACAGCCAGTGCCCCGCCCAGATCCAAAAAGCAGCATGAGCGAACAACACCGCGTAGCCCACCCTGGCCGCATGACTGACGATCATCAGGGCGCCGCCGGTGATTCCGCGGTTCTGCAGCCACACGGAAAGTTCAATCGCCCAAACCACCAGCAGCCACATTACTGCGTCCTGAAAGTCGATATAAACGTGTTTCTTTTCCAGTGAAAAACCGTCGCGGTCAGTGATCACGGACGGCTCCAGCAGGTAAAACATCGAGTCGGCAGAGAGACTGGCGCAGTTTTCCGCGGTCACTACTTCGTAGCGGTAGTTTTCGCCGAAAGAGATGTCCTGGTCCGCTACCTGGCAAAGTTGGCTGACCTCGGGCGAGGGTTGGACGGCAAACACGTCCACCATGGAATTGACCCGCGCGTACACGGTGTGCGCCAGGAACAGGTAACAGGCCAGGCGCATGCCGTGGATGCTCCATTTCACCCAGCGCTTTTTCAGCGCCTCGTCCAGCGCATAGGTTTCCAGTTCGAACATGAACAGCAGCCCGAACCAGGCGAACTCATCGATGGTGGTGGCGAACTCTTCGGTCCACTGCAGAAAAGTGCCGCCCTGGCGCAACACGTGCGAGGCGATATAGGCCTCCTCGATGGCGTAGTAACCCCAGTTCACCAGCAACAGGGAATAGACTGTCCACTTGACCAGTTGGCCCTTGTCCAGCCTCTGCCAGCGGCTGCTCAAACTGGCGGCGGTCTCCGACACATTTCAATCCCCGTTCTGTAGTCGGGGAATCATAACTCAACAACGGACGGGCAGCATTCAGTGCTGGCGCAGCGCCTTCATCGGAACCGGAACCTGGAATGTATCGATGGCCGGGCCCATCCCGTCCTCACAGGTGTTCGGAGGGACCGTGGCTTTGTAATTTTTTCGTGCGGACGGAACTTCGGCGGCCCAGAACATGTAGCCGAGCATGCCGCTGGTCTGGCCTGCCCCGTTTGGTGTCACGGTCAGAACGTAATCGGAATGCTCCCATTGCTCGGACGCGCTGAAATCAGTGCAGTTATCCATGCTGCCCTTCAGGTAGAGTCCTCCGGTGAAACGATTGGGCGCCTTGGGCGGAATTTGCGGATTGTAGGTGAGCATCCCCTCGACATGCTCTTGCCAGTTATTGGGTGTACCGGAAGAGCGGTGGACCATGGCGTTCGCGTAGTCCAGAACCGGGCCGGCGTTATCCAGCCAGTGAATGGTCGCATAGCGGTTCAATTCCTGCAGGTAGCGCCCGCCTGCGGCCAGGTCAATGGTCAGCCTGGCCGCGTGATTGATTCCCGTGGCGTCGTAGGCGTGCACGGAGCGGTAAGCGTCGATAAATTTTTGCAGACCGCCGAGGTTCGCATCGGTGTTTCGCTCGTAATCGATTTCGATGCCGACACCGAATGCCTGTGCAATAAACGCGGCATTGTGACCCAGCAGCGTCGCGCTATCATCCGTCGACAGTGCCTCGTCCCAATAGTCCGTATAAGTCACCCCGCCGATTGACATCATCACGCGGATACCGGCATTTTTGAAATAGTCGACCACGTCCTGCGTCATACCGACGGGCACACCGCTGGTTTCATCACCGGGCGTCATGGCCAGCACCTGCATCGGCTGCAGGAAGCTCAGCACCACCAGGTTGACCGCCGGCGTCCCGTCACCCCGGTCGATGATCCAGTGGTTGGCCAGGTCGAATTCCCCGCCGGGCTGCGTATCACGAGGCAACGCCCAATCCGCGTAATGGTTGCCTGCATGCCACACGCCGAATATCTCCATTGGCCCGGCTTCGCCCGGTGGTGGGGGAGGCGGGGGCGGAGGTGGCGGTGGCTCGCTGGCACACGCGCCCAGGTCACGCCAGGTGGGTTTATGCGTACCCGGTTCAACCCCTTCACTGACGCGCTTGGCATTCCATTCATGGAAGTTATGTGTCACCCGCTCGCCGCGAAGATATACCTCGCCCGCTGTCCAGTCCGGCGCCGTGCAACCCTCGCTTTGGGCCAGGGCCTGTGCCGGTATGCCCCCCAAAAGAAGTGGCAACGAACCCGTTAGCAGGAGAATCAAAACCAGAAAACGCTTCCTCAGTCGTCCAACGTTCATAATGTACCTCCCTATATTTGAAGATTAGCACCGGCGCGAAAAACTGCCACGGGTGATGGCCCCAACGCTAAAATGCCGGCATCGTGTATGATTTCCCGCACAGCCCCGAACAGGATCGAAGAATGAAAAGAACCTTGATAACGCTGGCCGCCGTGCTTTTTTCTTTGAATCTGTTTGCCGCAGAGTCCGATGCCCCCCGCGCGCACGCCTCGGACGCGCTGTTCGCCGCGGACCATCTGATCCAGGTGGAAGTGAAGATGTCCCCGGAAGACTGGCAGGCGCTGCGCATCGGCCACCGGATAACCGGAGAAGATTTTTCTCAAGTGGTCGAAAGGCCCTACGATTATTATCCCGCGAACATCGTGATTAACGGCCTGGCGATCCAATCGGTGGGCATTCGCAAAAAAGGGTTCTTCGGATCGGCCATCTCGACCCGGCCGTCGCTGAAAATCAAACTCGACCGCTACGTGGATGACCAGGCATACAGCGGGCTGGACACGCTGACGTTCAACAACAACAACCAGGACGCCACCCGGGCGCAAACGTTCATGGTTTACAAATTCATGAACGACGCGGGCGCCAAGTCGCCGCGCAGCAACTTCGCCCACATCATCGTCAATGGCGAGGACCTTGGGGTCTACAGCCACGTCGAGTCGGTCGACAAAGCCATGATGAAGCGGCTGTTCAGGAAGTCCAAGGGCGACCTGTGGGAGGGTTATGCCGGTGACTTCACCGAGCACGATTACAACCGCATCGTGCACAAGTGGGGCAAGGATGACGACAGCGAAAAGCTGCAGGTGCTGTACGACCTGTTGCAGAGTCCGGATCCGTTACCGGTCAAGGCGTTAGAACAACTGCTTGACCTCGACGCCTTCATCACGCTGTGGGCCAGCGAGGTTCTGATCGGCCACTGGGACGGCTACGCCAGTAACCGAAACAATTTCTACATATTCCGTGAGTCCAGGTCCGACCTGTTCTACTTCATTCCCTGGGGTCCCGATTCGGCATTCTGGGATCCCGGCCCGTTCCTGCCCGCGGGGCTTCCCAAGTCCTTCAAGGCCCAGGGACATCTGTGCCAGCGCCTGTGGGAGATACCCGAAGTGCGCACCCGTTACCGCGCCGAGATGCAGCGCCTGCTGGACAAGGTATGGAACGAGAAAAAGATGCTGGGCGAACTGGACCAGGCCCTGGCGCTGACGCAACCCTATCGCACCGTGTCGAACGAGGCCCTGGAAAAAGGCAGCGCTTCGATCCGGGCGTATATCGAGACCCGGCGGCAAGAAGTGCAGGCCGAGCTGGATGTGCCGGCCGTCGACTGGCCGAAACCTGAGAGCAAGGCGGTCGTGGGGCCGGGCGCCGTGATGGAGGTGAGCGGTGAATTCAGCTCGGTATTCCAGGTGCCCGAATCAATACCGCAGAACCAGGCTTCGGCTGACCCGCTGAGCCTGTTCGCCAACGTCCCGGCCAGCCTGATTGGAACGGGAACGGCCAACGTCGAGTTCACGGTGGACGGCGTCCCGCAGCAGCCGTTTTCCAACTACGGCGTGCGCGCAACCCCTGGCGATCCCGATTTTATCCGCAAGGGTTATCCGATGATTGAACTCATCGCCACCTCCGACTCCGGCCATCCGCCATGGAGACTGAACCTGATCATGGACCCTTACCAGGTGGTGGAAGGCAAAAGCGAGCTGTCCATAGATCACTTCACCGTATGGGCGGTATTGAGCCAGGGAGAGCCGGGCTCGGAAGAAGCGAAAACCACGGCATTCGGCATCAGCGGATCACTGGAACTGGACCAGTTCTCGCCAAAACCGGGCGCGCCGGTGTCCGGGCGGTTTCGTTTGAAGACCGCGGCATTCTGATTCCGGCACGCTGCTTAAGCCCGTAGCAAGGCTGAAAATGCTAAAATAGGATGCTGTCCTATCGGTGAGCTATCCGAAAAAAACCGATAAGAAAAACTCGACAACTTCCCGATCCGGCAGCAATGCTGACGCTAAAGGAGGTTCGAGATGAAATTCACGAAACCACTGCTGGCCGCTTTGCTGCTTCTTTTGTTTTTGGCGCTGCTCTGGTCCCCGAAAGCAACCGCCCAGGACTACGACATTTATGTCAGTGACGCCGGCAACTTCAGCCGACCACCCTGGCAGATCCTGAAATTCGACGGCAACGGCGAGAACCCGGAAGTCTTTATCACCGAGAACCTGGACTGGCCGCACGACATCGTGTTCCTTGAGGGCTCCAACTCGGTGCTGGTCTCCAATTTCAACAGCGGCCGCATCGACCGCTACAACGCCGACACCGGACGTTTCATCGATATATTCGCCTCCGGGCTGGGCGGGCCGACCCGCATGAAGATCGGACCCGACGGCCGGCTTTACGTGATTCAGGCCAGCGGCACGCAGCGGGTTCGGCGGTTCGAACTGGACGGCACGCCGCTGGGTGACTTCACCTTTTTCGGCCTGCCCCGGGGCCTGGGGATGGACTGGGACACGCAGGGCAACCTGTTCGTGTCCTCTTACGACTGGCGCATCGTGCGCCTATTCGATCAGCAAGGCGGCGATATGGGGAGCTTCGTCAATTCATACCTGGCGGGGCCGACCAACATCTGGTTCCGGCCAAACGGCGACCTGCTGGTCAGCGATTACGATAGCAATACGGTGTGGCGGTTCGACTTCACCGGCCTTTACCAGGGGCCCTTCATCCAGGGCCTTTCCCAACCGGAAGGCGTCGCGGTTCTGCCCAACGGCAACATCCTGTTGGGCAATGGCGGCACCAGCTCAGTCAGGATGTACACCCCGGACGGCGTTTATATCGAGGATTTGATCACCAGCGGGTCGGGCGGCCTGATTCGGCCCAACGCCATTGTGCTGCGTGAGCGTCAACCCTCGCCCCGGCTACAGATCAACGCCGGCCTCAACGACGCCTGGTACAACCCCATCACCGACGGCCAGGGATTCCTGGTCACCGTCTACCCCGACCAGGAACGCATGTTCGTGGCCTGGTACACCTACGACACAGAGCGTCCGCCGGACGACGTCACCGCTAACCTCGGAGAACCCGGTCATCGCTGGCTGACGGCGCAGGGCCCCTACGACGGGGATTCGGCCGAACTCACCATTTTCGTAACCGAGGGTGGCGTGTTCGATGCCGCCCAGCCGCCCGCAACCACGGACCAGGCGGGCGACGGCACCCTGACGATCGAGTTCGCCGACTGCACCGAAGGCCTGGTCACCTACCAGATCACCTCGCTCGGCATTTCGGGCGAAATACCGATCGAGCGCATTGCGCTGGATAACGTCGCTTTGTGCGAGGAGTTGGCCGACCGCTGAGAAAAGGCTGATTCAGCCATAAGATCAATGACGCGCCCGAACGAACCTCGCAATGGGAATATAAGCCAGCCAGGCCAGGTTCCAGACCAGTTCGCCAACGAAGGCGAACGGCAGCGTCACCAGCGCCGCCAGGGGTTCCGCGTAGGCCTCGATGTAGATTTTTTGCATATCTTCTTTTGACACACCTTTTCGCACCAGGCCCTTGGTGCCCGCGTAACGCCACCCCAGGGCCCCGAACAGGCCGGTCAGGATCAGGACGATGCTCTCACCCGCCCGTGCGCTGGCCGGTTCGATTTCACCCGACACCCGGACAATGTAGAGCAGCATCAGGATGAAGAACACCTGCGCCATGCAGAATGCAACGTGCACGCCGTTACTGCGCTGCAGTTCATTCAGCAAGTGGTTGCTGCGGATCCAGTAAAGCACGATGAACACCACGCCGATGAACACTGCCAGCAGGTTCTGGGAATATTCGGCAAACAGGTCCAGCAGCCAGATTCCACCGGTGGCGTGGCTTTCGCTGGGCAAGGGCAGCCATTGAATAATCAGCACCACGCCGAGCGCATACAGGCAATCGGTGAACGTCATGAGCCGGCGCAATACGCGCTCCTCGGCCTGTTGGATCAATTTATCAGCCATTACTTTCGCCAGACAGCGAACCGTTTATTTCCTGCTCCAGGCTGAGCGCCTCTTTCAACTGGTGGAATTCCGGATCCGCGTCTTTCCAGAACGCCAGCGCATAGGCGATTGAGGCCTGCGCCAGCTGCGGCTGGCCCGCGGCCAGTTGGTAGCGTGCCTTGCTCGCCCACAGCATCGGTTCCGACGGATCCAGCCGGAAACCCTCGTTAAGCGCTTTTTCCGCCCGATCCAGCTCGCCGCCCAGGATCAGGGAGTGCGCCAGCTCGGCATTCATCCGGGGCAGCTCCTGGTAAAGCTCGCTGCCGCCGAGCACCGACCGGTTGATGCGTTCCAGCGTGGCCTGGAAGGCGTCGGCTGACTTCGGATAATCACCCCGCTTGCGCTCGATGAACCCGTGCATCAGGTCGATCAGGAATTTCAGGTCCTCCAATTTGAACTGCTCAATGATCTCGACCCCTCGCTGAACCGCCGCCTCGGCCCCCTCGTAATCTTCCCTGTGGTACAGAATATCCGCCTCGGAGAAGGAAAGGAACTTGTCCAATGGGGGGGCCACCATTCCCTGGGCAATTTCCAGGACCCACTGGGCCCTGTCCGGATCGCCCAGCGCGTTATAAGCGCGGATCATGGGCTGGTGGATCGACAGCGAGACCTGGAAAGGCGGCATGAATTGAGACAGCAGTTCCTCCAACCCGGATAATAACTCGATGCCCGTGCGTATTCGTCCCAACCTCAGTTCGAGGGCAATGACCGCGCCCAGCACCTGCGAATGTTGCTGGACGCTCTGGGCCACGCTATCCGCCTGTTCGAGTAGTTCCCGCGCCTCGTTGACGTCACCCTGGCGCAGCGCAAGGTCGGCCAGCCGCAGATACGGCTGCACCGGCTGATCGCCCAGCAGAGAAGCCTGCAGGTAGTGTTCCTCCGAGGCATCGAGATCCCCGCTGTCGCGCAGCAAGTCGCCCAGAACCAGCTGACCCTCGTATTCTTCGGGCCTTTCCTGTTCGTACTGCCTGGCGTAACCGATCGCCGACTCCATATCGCCCATGGCCCTTTCCAGCAGGGAAAGCTGCAGGTAAATGCCGACGTTCAGCGGATCTTTTTCCAGCGCCGCCAGGTATTGTTCCCTGGACTCCTCGAGCTTGCCGGTGACCAACAGCGTGGCGGCCAACAGGTTGTGCGATGAAGCGTCGCCCTGCAGGCGGACCTGCAGGCGCAGGAACGCAATAAGTTTTTCCTGCTGTCCCGACAGGCGGTAATGGACGCGCTTCAGGTTGGCCCGGTCCCGGGCCGGCAGCCGGTAATCCAGTTGCTGGGCCTCGCTGATCGCCTGCTGGGCGCCGGGAAGATCACCTAAATCAACCAGGTTTATCGCCTTCAGGAACCAGGCCAGCACAAACCCGGAGTCCGCCGCGACGGCGTCATCGAAAAAGGCATTGGACGCCTCGAGATCATTCTCGAACAGGCGCGCATTCAGCCCGGAGATATAGTCCCGCAGGGCAGCGGTCGATTCGCCGTAGGTCGCCGCCAGGGGCAGGTCTTCCACCATCCGTTTATTGCCCTTCGGCACATCCAGGGCATTGCGCAGATCGGTCGACAAAGCATCGATCGTGCCGTACAGATCCCAGCCGGACTCCGTCAGTTCTGCTACTTTTTTGAGCGACTCCGTTTCCCAGGCGCGGACCGTGATCACGTAATCATCATCGGCGCGATCGATGGAGCCTTCCACGAAATACTGGCGGTTGGCATCACCGGCGATGTCGCGCATCAGGGAAACCGGCACGTCGAGCCCGTCGTTGAAACCCGCCTGCTTCATGCGCATGAAGAAACCGTTGCCGAAATTGGCCCACGGCGAGGTCGCCAGCACGAACGGGTTCTGCTGCAGATCCTGCACCAGCAATTCGGTCACGCCGTACTGCAGCCAGTCGAGTTCCGGGTCGCCGGACTCGTTCTCGAAGAAGAATACCGCCATGCGCCGACGGAAGGACTCGCTGGGGATGTAATGGGTTTCCTGCACACCCTCCTCGTTGGCAAGGGAGACCATGCTGGCGGTGGCGCCCAGGTCCTTGCCGCCGAATACCGTCACCAGCAGGCCGAGGGTGGCAATGACATTGATCGGAACGCCCACTTTTTCAACCGTCGTGACCTGGTCTTTTCCAGGTTTACCGTGCGACCAGGCCATCAGGATGACCGCCGGGATCAGGGAGTAAAGACCCCAGAAAGCGGCATCCGTAATGTAGGGCGACCACAGGTAGCGCTCGGCCAGGCGGTCGAGAATCTCGATCAGCACCCAGCAACTGCCGACGTACAGTCCCAACGCAGGCAGAACGCGGCGTTCCCTGAATTCACTAAAGATGTCAGTCATAACTTGAGCAGTGTAAATGCAAACAGGTTTTCACTCTAGCAACGAAGCTCCGTTTGACCCAGTGCCATTAGATGGTGCGCCGTATGGCGCATCGTTGCGCTGCCTTCTATACTCAAAGTGAACAACGGAGTTACTCATGGGCAACATCAATCGCAACGCGATCATCCAGGCCGCCGAACGTTATGCAGGGGCCGTCGAAAAGCAGAAGAAATTACTGTCTGAACAGGAGGAGGGCACCGCTGATGCCCTGTATGGCGAAGCCCTGATGATAGATGCGCGGCGCGATTTCCTGGCGCCGGCCGACCGCAGTTTCCTGGAAAGCATCATCGAGGACAGCGACCTGATGCCGCTGCGCTACCTGGCGCTGGGTCAATTGGCCGCCGCCGCGGTTGGCCGCGTGTACCTGCAGGTGCCGGACGGCTCCGGCAGCGGCTTCGCAACCGGTTTCCTGGTCGCCCCCGGGCTGATGCTGACCAACTGGCATGTTCTGGAATCGCCAAAATGGGCGCGAGGCGCCACGCTGACGCTGGATTCCGAGGATGACGTCGACGGCATCCCGAAGCCGCCCCGGGTGTTCCGGCTGAATCCCAACCGGCTGTTCCTGGCTGATTCCGAGCTCGACTTCTGCTTCGTCGCGGTGGAGCCCCGGGCGATTGACGGCACCCCGCTCAACCGGTACGGATACCTGCGGCTGTTCCCCAGCACGGGCAAGATACTGCGCAACGAGTACGCCACCATCATCCAGCATCCGAACGGCCGCCAGAAACACCTGGCCTCGCGCAACAACAAGATCACGGTTTACGTTTACGACACCGATTTAAGCCCCGAGGAACGGGCGGCCAACAATTTCCTGTACTACTCGACGGATACCCTCAAAGGCTCCTCCGGCTCGCCGGTATTCTCCGACCAGTGGTACGTGGTGGCCCTGCACCGCCGCGGTGTGCCGGCGACCCGGATGGTCAGGGGACGCAAAGTCATCGTCCGCACCAACGGCAGGGCGGCCGCGGCCGATGACCCGGACGAAGTGATCCGTTACCTTTCCAACGAAGGCGTCCGGGTGAGCCGGATCCTGGCCCGTGTAGCAGAAATCTCCGGGAGCGAAAGCGAGCAGGCTGACGCCGCCGCCCGCACGCTGGAAGCTGTCAACCTGGCGTCCGGCTCCGTCGAGAATGGGCCCGTGGCCAAACCCACGGCCCGGATCTCGATTCTCGAGGAGCGCGACGCGCTGGGAATCGCCGCCGGGATCGAGCCGTTCGAGCTGGTGCGGCGCCGGCTATCGAAGTTCCCTGACGACACGGGATACGATCCGGACTTCTTGCCGGGCTTCACCATCCCGCTGCCCGAACCCCGGACACCGCTCAGAACCGAGCTGGCGCCCCGACTCGACCGGCCGGACACCTACCTGCTGCCGTTCCGCCATTTCACCACCGCCATGCACGCAGCGCGTCGGCTGCCGGTGTTTGCCGCCACCAATATCGACGGCGGCAAGAAGCCGGACGGTGCGATGCCGAACCGGCCATCATGGTCCATTGACCCGAGGATTGATGAAGCCCACCAGCCGGACGATTCGATCTTCAGCAACATGGTCCACAGGGGCCACCTTGCAGCCCGCGACTACATTTACTGGGGGGCCGACAAAGACGAAATGAAGCAGGCCGACACCCACAGCTTTACGCTGACCAACGTGTGCCCCCAGATCAGAGCCTTTAATGCCCATAAAGAATGGTATGAACTCGAGCGCCAGGTGATGGGGGGCGCTGAAGCCGAGCAGCTCCGGATCACCGAGCTGGTCGGCCCGATCCTGAGGGCGACCGATCCGGCTTACGACGACCTGCGCGGCTCGGCATCGGACGCCGAAATGGGCACCGGGATCCGGATACCCATCAAATTCTGGAAGATCGTCGCCTGGGTGGAAGCCGGCGAATTGAAGCACTCGGCCTTCATACTCGACCAGCATGCGGAACTGGAAGCCGCCGGACCACTGGAGATGGCGCTAACGCCGCCGGCCGGGGTGACCCCGACCACGGTCGAGGAAATTGCCGATATGACTGACCTGGAATTCGACGGGTTTAAATAGCCGCGCTTTGGTCACTTTTTTCACCACACCCTCCCGGTTACGACACTTCAGGATTGATATCTAAAGCGTTTACTGTTTGCTGGTGATAATTGAAATTACTATCCGGGGGGCTACTTGCTTTGTTTGAGCTTTTTCTGATTGGCGTCATGGCGGATACCTTCAGATTTGTGTTAGCTGGTTATTGATTCCTCTCGATTTCTTCGTCTGCCGAAGAATCCCGTAATTTTTGGGAGAAAGCCATGAAGCAGATCTTCGAACGTGTATTTTGCGCCTTTTTTTTCTTGATTTTTTTTCACACCACCTGTTTTGCGCGTGAATTTGATATTGAAGAATGTAACACCGCCACCTTGCACTTTGAAATGATCAAAAGTAGCGACGGGAAAGACGGTCACTATTACTACCTTA
>JABDLD010000052.1 GCA_013001885.1 Lysobacterales bacterium | reverse complement strand
TCATGCGTGAGTCCATGGTGCTGGTGGGCGGCATTCTGATCATTCTGGGCATGTCACTCGCCTCCACCAACTTCATGATCGACTCAGGCGTTCCGCAAAAGCTGCTCGAGTATGTCAGCTCCCTGGTAACCAGTCAGCTGACCTTCCTGCTTTTGTTGCTGGCCTTCCTGCTGGTGCTGGGCGCCATTCTGGACATTTTTTCGGCCATCGTTCTGGTCGTGCCGCTGATCCTGCCCGTGGCTATCCAGTTCGGCGTCGATCCGGTCCACCTGGGTATTGTTTTCCTGGCGACCATGCAGTTGGGATACATCACGCCGCCGGTGGGGCTTAACCTGTTCATTGCCAGCTACCGGTTTGAACGGCCAATAGTCGAGCTTTACCTATCGACACTGCCGTTTTTCTTTTTCCTGTTGATCTCGGTCATGATCATCGCCTTCTGGCCCTGGCTTTCGCTTGGCCTGCTGATGTGAAAGAGGCTCCTCTGAGCGATAATAGCCTGATGAAAAAAAGCTATTTCAAGGGTGCAGGCAGCCCGCCACTGATCGAAGAAACGATCGGCGAATGCTTCGAAAGAATTTCTGCGCGTTTTCCCGAACGTGACGCACTGATTGTCAGGCATCAGGGCATCCGTTGGGCATGGTCTGAGTACGCACGGCGAGTAATGCAGCTGGCAACCGGCTTGCTGGCGCTGGGTATCCGACCGGGCGACCGGGTAGGGATCTGGGCGCCCAACTGTTCCGAATGGTGCCTGACGCAGTTTGCCACCGCTCGAATCGGAGCGGTCCTGGTGTGCGTGAACCCGGCCTACCGCGTTTTCGAGCTTGAATATGCGCTGAACAAGGCCGGATGCAAGGCTGTCATTGCGGCGGAGCAGTTCAAGAGCAGCCGGTATCTCGAAATACTGCAGCAGCTGGCGCCGGAACTGAAAAGTTGTGAGCCCGGCCGGCTCCGGTCAGCCAAACTTCCGCAGTTGGAAACGGTCATCCGAATGGGCGAAGCAAAGACTCCGGGCATGTTTAACTTCGACGATGTCTGCCGAATGGGCGGTCCGGAACAGGAAAACAGCCTGCAGGAAATCCAGTCGGGCCTTTCCGTGCACGACGTCATCAACATCCAGTTCACCAGCGGCACGACCGGAAATCCCAAGGGCGCCGCCTTGACCCATCACAATATTCTCAATAACGCCAACCAGGTCGCAGCGGGGATGAAGTTCACCGAACACGACCGCCTGTGCATTCCGGTGCCCATGTATCACTGTTTCGGAATGGTGCTGGGGAAGCTGGCCTGCGTGTCGTGCGGTGCAGCCGCCGTGTTCCCGTCGGATGCTTTTGAGCCCGGAGCGGTTCTTGAAACGGTTGAAGCTGAGCGGTGTACGGCTTTGCATGGCGTGCCGACTATGTTCATCGCAGAATTGGAACATCCGAATTTTGACCGATTTGACCTCGGATCGCTGCGCACGGGGATCATGGCCGGTGCGCCGTGCCCGGTGGAAGTCATGAAAAACGTGATCTCCCGCATGCACATGTCAGAGGTCCTGATCGCATATGGACAAACCGAGTGCAGCCCGGTCAACCACATGACACTGGCTGACGATCCTCTGGAGAAACGGGTGGAATCCGTGGGCCGGGCCGGTCCCCACCTGGAAGTGAAGATCGTTGGCGAGAATGGGCAAACCGTGCCAACAGGTGAAAAGGGCGATATCTGCACCCGTGGTTATGCAGTGATGAGGGGGTATTGGGGCGATCCGGAGCGCACTGCCGAGACGGTGGACGAGGACGGTTGGCTCCATTCGGGTGACCTGGGCATCATGGACGAGCAGGGGTATGTGCAGGTCGTCGGCCGCCTGAAGGACATGATCATTCGCGGTGGAGAAAACATTTACCCCCGTGAAATCGAGGAGTTTCTGTTTACCCATTCAAAAATACAGGATGCAAAGGTGATCGGCGTCCCGGATGAGAAGTACGGTGAGGAGGTGTGCGCCTGGATCCAGCTTCGCGACGGGGCAGTGTTATCGGAAGACGAGGTCCGGAAATTCTGCAAGGATCATATCGCCTACTTCAAGGTGCCCCGGTACATCCGGCTGGTGGATGAGTTCCCGATGACCGTCACCGGTAAGGTGCAGAAGTTCAAGATGCGGGAACAGATGGAAAAGGAGTTGGGCCTGGATTGAAACAGCTGAAATCCTCGTTCAGGCATCGTAAACTCGGTTGATGCTTCAACTTCGACACCCCGTTTCACTGCTCGTGATCGCCCTGCTGGTCATGGCCGGGGTTTTGCGTTCTTACTCGACACCCTCTCCGGTGGGCGGTGATGCGCCCGACGTGATCTTTTCCGCTATCCGCGCGGAGGCCATCCTGGGCGATCTACTGCAGGAAAACCTGCCGCACGTTTCAGGGTCGCCCTATAACACCGTGGTGCGAAACCGAATCGTCGCTCATCTCGAGTCGAGCGGTTATCAGCCGCAATTCCAGACCCGCTTTCACTGCAATCCCATGTTCGGAAGCTGCAGCCCGGTCGAAAACATCATCATCGTCAAACCCGGGCTGGAGGGAAAGAACGCCGTTTTGCTGACCGCTCATTATGACAGCGGCTGGACCGGCCCCGGCGCGGCCGATGATGGTGCCGGTACTGCCGCGATCCTCGAAATTGCCCGAATGGCGGCGGACTTTCCACCGTTCGAGAATGACGTCATTTTCCTGTTGTCCGATTCTGAGGAAAATGGGTTGATCGGGGCAGACGCGTTTGCGCGCCACCATGCGCTGTTTAAACAAGTCAAAGCGGTCATCAACCTCGAGGCGCGAGGAAATTCGGGCCCGAGTGTGCTGTTCGAAACCGGTGACGGCAATCGAAGTGTAATCCGCATGTTCGCGAAGAGTGTGGAGCGGCCGGTCGGGAATTCACTGGCCTACGAAATCTATCGCAGGATGCCGAATGATACCGACTACACTGTTTACAAACGCGCCGGCGCGATGGGCGTCAATTTCGCATTTGCCGAGGGTGTTCCGGTTTATCACTCTGCAATCGACGATCCGGCTCACCTGGACCTCGGCAGCATGCAGCATCATGGCGACAATGCCTGGTCCATGCTCAAGGCGTTTGCAGAGCGTGATCTGACCAAGATCACTTCGCGCGAGGACGCAGGTTACATCGATATCTTCGGCAGCAAGCTCGTGCACTATCCCATCAGTATTACCGGAGGACTTGCCCTGTTTCTCGGGGTCTGGGTGATGCTGGCCATCGGCCTGGCCTTTCGCAAGGAGTTTCGTTTCCGCCAGTTGCGCTGGGGGTTGTTGGCCGTGCCTTTCCTGCTTGGCGGTTTCGTCCTTGGTGGTTACCTTTTGTCATGGCCCCTCGGGCGCTGGCCCGATCTGCATCCGCTGGAACACCCTTATCCATGGGCCGGTCGGCTGGCTGTCTTTCTGATGCTGGGGCTGGTCGGTTATACCACGCTTAAGGTGTTTTCTGGCCGGGTATCCGCTTGCGCATGGATGATCATCGGCTGGGCCGCGATCTTCGTGCTTGGCCTGGTCTTGACGAACAAACTGCCGGCGGCTTCCCATATTGCAACCTTGCCTCTGGCCTTGTTCGCGCTGGGCTCGGTGATCGATCTCTTCCGCAAAAAATCTCCAGCGCCTTTGCTGGTGGCATCGATTCTCGGCTTCGCGTCTGCAGCTTTCATTTCCTTCTACCATTTCTTCATGCTGGACGTGGTAATGAATTTTGACCGGAGCCACGTCAAAGTTGCTGCGTTCGGCCTGATGGGCCTGGCAGTCATGCCCATGTTGCTGGCGTTCTGCAAGAAACTGGACTTGACCTGGCGGCCGGCAAAATGGCTGGCGGCGGCGATTCTGGTCATGTGCGCGGTGCACCTGTCGTTGCCGGGATTCACGGCCACCAGCCCGCGAGACATGACTCTGATGTACAGCGAAGTGGAAGGCGAAGACAAGGGTTATATCGTGTTGGAAAGCATTTACCAGCGTCACGACGAAAAGTATGCCAGGGGGCACGCTTTTGAATTGGCGGAAATCAAATCGGGACAGTTGGATAATAAAGTCCTGCGCCCGGTCCGGGAAGTGGCGCCGCTGGGGTTGACGGGCGTCAGCATCGAAAACCAGGATATCAGCCAGGAGGATGGCGGCTGGCGCCGTACGTTCACGGTGGTGCCGCCCGCCAACAGCCCGTTGCTGCGTCTTTCGTTTCCAAAGAGCGCGGGTATTGTCAGGGCATGGGTCAACGGGGAGCTGGCGCTGGACAACGAAATTGAAACCAAGCATCAACGCAAGGTTGACCGCCTCCAATTGGTTTACCCCGGCGCTGAACCGCTGAAGGTCGAGCTGTTTTCTGAGGCTACTGCGGATTTTTCGATGTCTGCCGTTACCTGGCACAAACTGCCGGATGTCCTGGTCGCGCCTTTCATGGGCAACTGGCCGGATGAAGCACGGCCGTTCCTGTACGGCCCTCGGGCGGAAAAAATTCAGGCATTCGAGTTTCAGGCCGCCGAAACTCTCAGCGGCGGAGTCGGAGGCTCCTGAATTCCTGGTAAGCCTCGTCCAGGTAGACGGTCAGTTTTTTCAGGTCAGGCACAGCGGTTCTTCCCCCGACCAGACCGAAAAACAGCGTTCCCGCGTAGCTGCAAACCGTGATGCTCAGCGACACGGCCGGCGGCAGTGTATTGACTGGGTACACCTCGATGGTTTCGGCACCCCTGAAATACAGTGTTTCCGGAGCTCCGGGAACATTGGAAATCACCATGTTGATGGCCGGCGGCAGGATCTTGTTGAGTTTCAGTAACTCCTCGCCCAGCGGCAGCAAGGCGACGGCCAGTGAATAAATCTGGATCGCCTCGGTGGATGCGCCCTGGTAAATCTCGCGGGTGGACCGGGAGGACTCGCGAACCTGTCTCAATGTTTCCAGCGGGTGTTCGTGATCGGACGCCAGCTTGACCTGCAGAAGTGAAATCAGGTTGCCTTCCCGGTTGCCGCCCTCGCGCAAATTGACCGGCATGTACACGACCAGCGGTTCAACCGGAGGCTCGCCTTTTTCGGCCAGGTAGCGGTTAACCGCAAGATCGCCCAGGGTCATGACCAGGTCGTTTATACTCGCGTCGTGGTCTTTTGCCAGGCTGCGGAACTCGTTCAGCGGGTACTTTGCAATGCTGAAATTCCGGGCCGCTCCGGTCGGTACGTTCAGCCGCGTTTTTGGTGCAGACAACGGCAGAACGGCATTCCGGTTTTTCTCAAAAACATTTTGCTGAATGAGCCGCGCGCCCAGCGCGGATAAACTCGCTGCTGTTTTTACTCCGTTACTGATTTTCTGGACACCGTCCAGCACGAACCGGACAGCGCCGTCACCCTTGTTGAGGTCCCGGGGCCTTTCATCGCGGTCCCAGATCGGCGCAGAGTGGGGGTCTTCGGGATCAGTTGAGCCGGATTCGCGAAACCAGCGGGCAAAGGTCATGCCGTCGACGATGCAGTGATGCACTTTGGTGTAAAAGGCAAAGCGGCGGTCAGACAGGCCTTCGATGAGGTGGAATTCCCACAGAGGGCGCTCCCGGTCCAGCAGGTTGGCGTGCAGCCGCGAAACCATCTCGACCAGTTGATCGTCATTTCCAGGCGACGGTAAAACGGTGTGCCGCACGTGGTATTCGATATCGAAACGGTCGTCAGGGACCAGGGTAGGGGAGAGCAAGCTGTCATCTCTCAGCTTCTGGTCGAAAGGAAAACCCGGCAGGATCTGTTTCAGATCCTCCAGCATTCGCCTCAGCCAGGCTGTTCTTTTTCTTCCCGGCAGGCGAAAAATCTGCACACAGCCAACGTGTTTCGGGCTGTGCTGTGATTCGGTCATAAGGAAGCCCGAATCCAGCGTGGATAGTTTGTGCATGGCCGCTTCCTAAATTGGCATTTGCTGCTCGACCATGGCTTCGATCAGGCAGGGCCCTTCACCCTCCATCGCATCCGCGAACTGCTGATGAAATTCTTCTGCGCTCTCGGCTCTCGAGGCAGGTAAGCCGAGGCCCTCGGCGACGGCCACCCAGTCAATATCAGGCCGCGACAGATCCAGCATTGACAGTGTCTTGGGGGTGGGTTCTCCGGCGCCGACCCGCGCCAGCTCGATGTTGAGGATAGCGTAACTCCTGTTGTTCAGGATGACCACGGTAACGTCCGTGTTCTCGCGGGCCATCGACCATAATGCCTGGACCGTGTACATGGCGCTGCCATCGGCCTGCAGGGCGACGACCTTGCGCTCAGGGCACGCAACGGACGCCCCCAGGCTCAGCGGCAGGCCCTGGCCGATAGCTCCTCCCGTCAGCATCAGCCAGTCATGCGGCCGGGCGTTTTCGGTGGCCGGAAAAATCCCCAGCCCGCAGGTGGCGGCTTCATCGGAAACGATGGCGTCCTCAGGCATCAACAGGGTGAGCGTCTGGCCGATCGCCACCGGTGTCAGCGCGCCCGTCGGCGGCGGAAAAGGCGGTGCCAGCGGCGTCAGCTCGGGAGCTTCTCCGGCTTCCAGCAGCCCGGCAACCTCAGCCAGGGCAGCCGGTATGTCCTGGTCGACCGACGCGAGTTCGAACACCTCGCAGCCTTCGGGGACAAGCCAGCTTTTCTTTCCCGGATAGGCAAAAAACGAGACCGGAGCCTGGGCCCCGACCAGGATAATCTGCTCAAGTCCCTCCAGTTGTTGTGTGACATGCTCCGAAAAGTATTGCAGCCGCTCCACAGCGAACCGGCCCGCACCGCGTTGCAGGCGGGCTGTAAAAGTCTCACTGAGCACTCTTGCGCCGCTGGCCCTGGCAATTTGGCCAGCCACGGCGAGGCTTTCTTCGAGCAGGGCTTTTCCTCCCAACAGCAGGGCGCTGCGTTTGCCGTTGGACAGCGCAGCCACTGCCTCTGAAACGGCGGTTTCGCCGGCGCCTGCAACGGCTTCAGGTGAATTTCCTTCAATATCCCGGGTTGTTTCCTCCCAGGCGTGGTTGGCCGGAGCGATCAGCGTGGCAATCTTGCCTGCGCCTTCCAGTGAGGCCATCACCGCTTCACCGCCTGATTCTGCGAGGTCATCGGCCGAAAGTGAAACTTTGACCCAGTCCGAACAAATGGCGGCATGGGCCGGTACATCCGAGGTCAGCGGCGAATCGTACTGGAGATGGTAGGTTGCATGGTCACCGACGATATTTACCAGCGGGGTATGGGCCCGCCTGGCGTTGTGCAGGTTAGCCATGCTGTTGGAGAAACCCGATCCCACGTGTAACAGTGTGATCGCCGGTTTTTCAGCCATACGCCCGTAACCGTCGGCCGCCCCGGACACGACCCCTTCGAACAGGCAGAGAACGGCCCGCATACCGTCGTTGTTTCCGATGGCCGAAACCAGTTGCATTTCTGACGTTCCCGGATTGGAAAAGCAGACCTCGACACCCGCATCCACCAGGGTTTCCAGAAGTTTTTCTGCTCCGTTCATGTTTGCTCCTGCTGCGACATATCCAGGATCTTGCCCGGATTTAAAATATTTTGAGGGTCCATTGCTGACTTGATTGTTTTCATCAGCACAATTTCTTCGGCGCTTCGGGAGTGCCCCAGGAATGCTTTTTTGGCCAGCCCGATGCCGTGCTCAGCGGATATGATTCCCTTCCTGCGCGCCAGTTCGCCGTAAACGATGTTCTCGACCGCGTGGACGGTTTCAGGCTCCATGCTGCCCACGCCAATCACGAGATGGATGTTGCCGTCGCCCAGGTGGCCAAAGGCGACCATTTTCCCGTTAGGCCATTCACGCTCCAGCAGCTCACGCACCTGGCGCACGTAGTCATCCATATCAGGGATACTCAGGCTGATGTCGAACGCGACGGGGGGATACAGGCTTTCAAACAGCCGCTCGACATCATCGCGTATACCCCACAAATCGCTGCGCTGCTGTTTGCTCTGGGCGATGACCGCATCGACAATCAGCGATTGATCGAATGCTTCCTGCAGGGCATTTTCAAAACGAACACCGTCACTCCCTGCATCGCCGCCGGCGGACTCCAGCAGGACATAAAAAGGATGGGACATTTCCAGCGGCGTTCCGTGTCTGGACCCGTCGCCAATAGTGAGTGTGTAAAAGTCATTCCACATGACTTCAAAGGCGCTCAGTGTGCCGCCCAGCGCCGAGTCCATCGTCTGTAGAAACTGCGCCAACTCGGTAAATCCCGGGATGGCGACAAAAGCGGTGTTCTGGCTGCGCGGCAGCGGCCGCAATCTCAGTACGGCGCGTGTAATGATGCCGAGCGTGCCTTCGGACCCTGCAAAAAGCTGTTTCAGATCGTAACCGGTGTTGTTTTTGATCACGTTATTCATCGAAGAGATGATCGTTCCGTCTGCGAGCACGGCCTCAAGACCCAACAGCTGGTCACGCATCATGCCGTAGCGGATCACTCCGTTGCCGCCGGCGTTGGTCGAGATGTTTCCACCGATGGTCGCGCTGCCTCTTGCTCCCAGATCCAGGGGAAACAGCAGGTTAGCCTGTTCCGCAGCTTCCTGGACCTTCTGCAGCGGAACACCGGCGTCTACCGTCACCGTGCGGTTGATCTGGTCAATCGGCTCCATTCGATTCATCCGCTCCAGCGAGAGGACTATTTCGTTGGGTGCGGTGACTGCTCCGCCGACCAGTCCAGTCACGCCGCCGTGGGTGACGACCGGCTGATTCTGCGCGTGGCAGACCTTCAATACACGGGAAACCTCTTCTGTCGTTCCCGGCCGGACGATAGCCGTTGCCCTGCATCCACCTGTTGGGGGCCAGGTGTCGGAACGGCCCGCGACATCTTCGCCGGTGAGTATTCCACCGGGACCAACGATACTTTCAAGAGACTCAATTATTGCATTCATGGTGGTGAAAGGCTCTTTTTCGGGGCATCATGAGCAGTTTACAGCAGGGGAACAGCGAGTGAAGAACTTTGCGGGCAAATTGGCGCTGGTGACCGGCGCCGGCAGCGGAATTGGACGCGCGACGGCGCAGGCGCTGGCAGCCGCGGGTGCAGCCGTTGCAGTCACTGACCTGGAGAGGGCGTCTGCCGAGCAGACCGCGGAAACCATAAACAGCACAGGCGGAGAAGCCAGCGCGTTCACGCTGGACGTTTCCCGCCCGTCACAGATTGGACAGGCCGCGGCGGAGGTGGAAGCTGCACTCGGCGTGCCCTCTATCCTGGTCAATAACGCCGGGATCGCCGTTGGCGGAGATTTTCTGGACACCAGCGCGGAGAACTTTGAGCGGGTTGTTTCGATCAACCTGATGGGGGTTGTTGACTGTTGCCGCACTTTTCTCCCGCGCATGGTCGCAAACGGCCTGCCCGGGCACGTGGTGAACATCGCCTCCATGCTGGGCTATACCGCCACCCGGGGTGTCAGCGCCTACTGCGCCACCAAGTTCGGTGTGCTGGGGTTCAGCGAATGCCTGCGCGCCGAGATGTCCGGCCAGGGTATCGGCGTCAGCGTGATCTGCCCGGGAATGATCAAAACTAATATCATCAACGCCAGCGTACTTGAATCAAGCAAATACGATGTTGAAGAGAAGCGCAAAGTGATTGACGAGATGTACCAGCGGAGAAATTATCCGCCGGAGCGGGTGGCGAAGGCGATTATCAAAGCCATCCGGCAAAACCGGGGAATTGTTCCGGTGACGCCCGAGGCCTGGCTGTTCTACTATCTCAAACGGTTGAGTCCGCCGTTGGCAGGCTGGGTGGCTAATCGCGAACTGGTATAAATAAACCGGCCCACATGCGTGGGCCGGCCATGTTGCAGAACGCTGAATACAGAATTCGGTTCAATAGGCGTACTTGGCTGAGAACTGAATTCGTTTCAAATCACCATCAATCCCGCTTTCAATTTCCCGGTCGGCGTACATAAACTCGATGCCGAAATCCATTTTTGGTACCGGGTTGTATATCAGGTTGACGTGCAAGCTCTTGGCGTCTTTGGTTACGCTGGTGCCGGTATTGACTATGTCATTATCGACCCACAGGTAGCCCAGCGTCAGGTTGCTGCGCCAGGTCTCGTTCCAGAAGTGCCGGTAAGACCCGAAAATGCCGGTGGATTTGATGGCCTTCAGATTGTCGTTGACGTCCAGTACGGCGCCGTTCGCGGTATTCAGACCCATATAACGGCCCATGCCTTTACCGGTGCTGGCCATCCAGCGGAAGTCATCCTTGCCAAACATGAATTTACCCGACACGCTGATGCCGTAACCGGATGTGGAATCCTTGATGCCGGCGCCATCGTTCTGGTACCGCAATTCGCGATAGATGCCGGCAATGGTCAAATTGCCCCCATCCCATTTCATATTGTAACGGCCAACAATATCCGGAATCCGATTGTCATCGGCGAGAATTCGGCCGCCGCCTCCGTAGGGAGTGATTGTTGTTTCCGGATTTTCAATGGCGAACTGCCAGTTACCCGACGTATAGCGGATCTGCGCCTGGCGTCCGAAGATCGTGGATTCCGCCGGGCCCACAAAGTCGAGGTTTTCCGGCAGGGCGCCCACGTTGAAGAACGTCATCCAGGTTTGGCCAAACAGCCATTTGTTATACGTGAAAAACGCGTGACGAAGGCGTGTAGCGTAAGAATTGGAAACGCGTTCGTTGCCTTGTGCGCCGACCAGAAAGTCGAATTCGATGAACGTCGTCATCTTGGCGCCGCTGTCCAGGTTGTGGGTAGACTTGAAATTGATTCTTGATTCCTTGGCATGCAGATCAAGGTAGCTCTCGCCATCATCGCCCACCGGTACAAGACCCGCAATATAGAAGTCCCGGCCGAGGTTGCCGGCTGTCACAGGGCCGCCCGAGTAATCACTTGCGATGACGTCAGCCTTGATGTAGCCGCCGAACGCGTAAGTGTGTTTCTTTGCCTTCGCTTCCTCTGCAGCATGATGCTCAGCCATCATCGTGTTGACTTTTTCTTCTGCGACAGCGGCAGCGCGCTCTTCAGCCTGGGCTGAAGAAGCAGCCGGGGCTGTCTGCTGATTTTGCAACAGTTCCGTCACCAGCGCCTCGAGTTCTGCGACGCGGGTTTCGAGCTCCTGCACGCGGTCCCCTTGGGCATAGACACTGCCCGAAGCGCAGCCAAGCGCTACGGCAACGGACAAGCTCAAAAGTGTTTTCTTTATAGCTGTTCGGGCCATGATAGCCTCTCCCATTAGATGTATTCGCATGCGAATGATCCGAATTTTGAGACTTAACGGGTATTAGCAATTGGTCTAATAGCCGTGGATTTCTTCTACTATGGTCTAGGATGACTTGAAGGCTTTATGCTGGGAGAATGGTATGAAGCCATGAACCGATTGCTCGCCATTCAAGCTGAAACCGTGATCGTTGCGGACGATCATCCGTTGTTCCGGACGGCGATAAAAGAGGCGCTGGAGGCGGACCAGGGGGAGACTCGATTCCTGGAAGCGAACTCGTTTGAAACGCTGCAGAGCCTGGTCGATGAAAACCAGGAGGTAGACCTGGTCCTGCTCGACCTGCATATGCCTGGAGTCAGTGGGTTTGCCGGCCTGGTCTATTTGTGTAAACGCTACCCCAGTGTTCCCGTGGTGATCATTTCCGCCAACGAGGACCCGGTCGTCATTCAGCGCGCTCTGCAGCACGGCGCTGCCGGCTTCATTCCAAAATCTTCCAGCATCGATACCATTACGTCCGCCATCGCAGCGGTCTTGATGGGCGAAATCTGGTCGCCTGAGTCGACGGTTTCGGACCTGCCGGGTAACAATGTTTCAGAAGTCGAACTCGCCGAGCGGATGTCAAAACTGACACCGCAGCAATTCAAGGTGCTGATGATGATGTCACAGGGTCTGCTGAACAAGCAGATCGCGTTTGAGCTGAACGTCTCTGAAGCGACCATCAAGGCTCATGTGACAGCGATCATGCACAAGCTTGGCGTCAAAAACCGCACCCAGGCGGTACTGGCAGCCAGCCAACTGGCGGTTGCCAATCCAGGAAGTCCCCATTAGTTACTGGTTCACGCCTTCAAGTTCTTCATGGTATTGGTCATGAGTGCTCGCAAAGCGGCGGGTCTGATGGGTTTTCTCAGCAGCGCGTAAAGTTGCCGCCGCACTTTTTCTTCGAGTTCAGTGGACCGGTCAGCCGTGATAACGATGGCCGGCAGTCTCGTACCCAGCAAGCGGTCCAGGTGCTCCATCACGTCGATCCCGTTGCTCTGATCGGATAAGTGGTAATCAACCAGCACGAGGTCGGGTGCGCCTTTTTCCTTGACCTGCTGAGCAGCATCCAATTGATTACACGCCAGCAGCACGGTGCAGCCCCATCTTTGCAGAAGCATTTCCATGCCTTCCAGGATGTCGGGTTCGTTGTCAATACACAGCACGACCAGGTCCTCGAGCCTTGAAGATTCACCGGGTGTCGTGTCGGGCAGTATTTGTTCAGCCAACATCTCCTGGCTGGCCAGCGGGACCGTTACGGAAAAACAACTGCCGTGTCCCGGCCGGGATTTCAGGTCTATTTCATGATTCAGCATTCGTGCGATTCGGTCGCAAATGGCGAGCCCCAGCCCCAGCCCCTTTTCGTCGAGGCGTTGCGCGTAATCGAGCCGGTGAAATTCCTGGAAAATGGACTGTTCATCGATCGAATCAATGCCTACTCCGGTATCCCAGACACTGATCCTCAACTGTTGTCCGCGAATGCGGCAGCCGAGCATAACACCGCCTTTTTCCGTGTAACGGATGGCGTTGGCGAGGAAGTTCTGAATGATGCGGTACAGCAAGTTCCTGTCGCTGAAAATGAATCCATCGATGGGATGCACCCGCAGTTTCAGGTTACGGTTTGCCGCCAGCGGTTTGAATCTCCGCCGCAGCTGTTCGAACAGTTCCGTGACCGCAATTACACCGGGCTCAGGGTCGTACATACCTGAATCCAGCTTTGAGATGTCCAGCAAGGCATTCAGGAGTTCTTCCGCGGCTGTCAGGCTGCGGTCAACGCGCATCACCAGGCGAGCCTGCTCGCCTTTGGGTTTCTGTTGTTGACGCAGGATGGATACAAACAGCCGGGCGGCATTCATGGGTTGCAGCAGATCGTGGCTGGCAGCCGCGAGAAAACGTGTCTTGCTCCGGTTTGCCGCCTCGGCGGATTGACGGGCTTCTTCAACATCCTGGATGGCTTCCCTGAGCTCCAGCGTCCTTTGCTGGACGCGTTGCTCCAGCGTTTCGTTGATTTCCTGCAATTCTCGTTCGATATCTTTGAAGTGGGTGATATCGGTAAACGTGGTGACATAACCGCCGCCCGGCAGGGGGTTGCCTTCGATTTCCATGACTTTTCCGTCCAGCCATGGCCGTTCGTATCGGTAGGGTGCTCCGCTGCGAAGATGATCTATGCGCTTGCGGATTCCGGCCGGAAGGTCTTCGTCGCCAAGTAAGCCGCGTTCGGCATTGAGTCGAATCAGCTCTTCGATGGGTTGTCCCAGGTGGACGGTGTCATCGGGATATCCCATCAATTCCAGGTAACGCCGGTTCCAGCCCACCAGCCTCAGATCCTTGTCCACCACAGCAACGCCCTGGGACATGTTATCAAGCGTCGATTCAAGCAGTTCGCGGTTGAACTGAACTGCCTCTGACGTCCGGTTCAGCAGTTCGAGCACGGCTTCCGGGCCGAGTCCCCGGTGATGCAGGGCGGTGGTCAAAACGGTACGGGCCGAGGCTGAACCGATCGAGCCCGCCAGCAGGCGCTCGCCAAATTGAATCGTTGCGGGTGTTGCCAGTGAAGACGGCTCGGGATCGACGGTCCCGAGGTGAGTGGCCAGGGCTTCCTGGGTGTTCTGCAAGCCCAAAAACCGGCCGACTGTTTTTTCGAGTTCCCCGAGCGTAATCAGACCATTCTGTTCCAGGCCTGTCGCGCCGCCATCAGCAGGCGCCTGTTCTTCAGGCATAAGCAACGACACCAGCACGATGGCTGCGGCGTTCAGCAGCAGCGACAGCATGGCACCCTGATTGAATGAAATGTCCGGCAGGAAAGCCGTAATCGGTCCCCCGTCTACAAACGAGGGCAGCAACAACAGAAAAAACCAGGTAGTCACGCCAATTGACAGGCCTGTAATCGCACCGTTACGGTTTGCTCTGCGCCAGTACAGGCCGATCAGCATGGCCGGCGCAAACTGGGCCGCCGCTGAGAAAGACAGCAGTCCAATCGAGGCTAGCGGCACACCTGCCTGGATGACCTGGTAGTACAGGTAAGCCAGCAGGGTGATCGAAAGCATCGAAACACGCCGCACCCGCAACAGGGTTTTAGACAAGTCGGCGTGCCCATGGCGCCGCGTCATGCCGCTCCGGAGCAGTAACGGCATCACGATGTCGTTACTGACCATGATCGCCAGCGCAACCGTCGCCACTATGACCATCCCGGTTGCAGCCGAAAACCCGCCCAGAAACGCAAGCACGGTCAACGAAGGCTGATCGAAGGCAATAGGGAGCGCCAGAACGTAAGTGTCCGGATTGACGTCGAGACCGGAAAATTGCGTGAGCCCCGCCAGGGAGATGGGCATGACCAGTATGGCGAAGACGAGCAGGTAAGCCGGAAAAATCCACCGTGCGATTTTTAACTCGCGAACATCCCTGAATTCGACAACAGCGACGTGGAACTGCCGGGGCAGGCAGAGGATGGCCGCCATCGCAAGGATTAACTGGACCCCAAACCCTTCCGGAAGCCGCCACGGCGAGAACAGGTCACTGAACTCCTGGTTGGCGCGCACCGTTTCAGCGACATCCGCAAAACCGTTGAATACGCCGAAAATGACGAATAATCCGATGGCCAGAAACGCCATCATTTTAACCACTGACTCAAGAGCTATTGCCCACATCAGCCCGCGGTGATGTTCACTGGCGTCCATGTTCCGGGTACCGAACAATATCGCAAAAAGCGCCAGCGCCAGTGCCAGGTATAGCGGCAGGTTTCCTGAAAGCGGCACGGCCGCCCCGGTCGAGCGGCTGATGACTTCTATGCCCGTCATGATGCCTTTGAGTTGCAGGGCGATGTAAGGGACAGACCCGATCACTGCAGCAAGTGTAACCAGCACGGCGATGGTATGGCTGCGCCCGTAGCGGTAGGCAATATAGTCCGCAATAGACGTAATTCGCTGCTCCCTGCTGGATACAGCAATGCGTCTTATCAGGTCGAAGCCGAGCAGGAAAAGCAGGGCAGGGCCAATATAGATCGGCAGATAGCCCCAGCCGGTCGTTGCCGCGCTTCCAACTGCGCCGTAAAACGTCCAGGACGTGCAATACACGGCGAGGGAAAGGGAGTAGATGATCGCCTGTACAACGCGATGGTCTTTCGCAATTCGTTTCTTGTCACCGGTCCACGCAATGGCGAACAGCAAACTCATGTATGCCAGTGCGATCAGTATTAATGACCATGGATTCAGCATGTACCGATTGTATACGACTAAAGTAGGGGCGTTTGGCCTGCGTCGGCAAAGTAACATAGCCATCGGGAAACTACCATCGGAGATGCCACCCATGAGTCAAGAAAAAAGCAGACAAGATTATTGGAAGAGAAACCTGAGGCTGGTGACATTATGCCTGTCCATCTGGTTTGTCGTTTCGTACCTGTTTGGGATTGTCCTGGTTGATCAGCTCAACGCCATCAGCATTGGCGGCTACGAACTGGGCTTCTGGTTTGCGCAACAGGGTTCAATGTACATTTTCGTCGTTCTGATCTTTTTCTATGCATGGCGCATGAACAAGCTCGACCGAGAATTTGACGTGCACGAGGACTGAGGGAGAAAAATAATGGATCTTAAAACACTGACTTTCATCGTCGTTGGCGCAACGTTTGCCCTTTACATTGGCATCGCATTCTGGGCCCGGGCTTCAAGTACCGGTGAGTTCTACGTGGCGGGCAAGGGCGTCCACCCGGTTCTCAACGGAATGGCGACTGCTGCCGACTGGATGTCCGCCGCTTCGTTCATTTCGATGGCCGGTTTGATTGCCTTCCTGGGTTACGACGCCTCGGTGTACCTGATGGGCTGGACAGGCGGCTACGTTCTGCTGGCGCTCCTGCTTGCCCCGTATCTGCGTAAATTCGGCAAGTTCACCGTTCCCGAATTTATCGGCGACCGTTTTTATTCCAAGGGTGCACGGCTGGTGGCTGTCATCTGCCTGATTGTGGCCTCTATCACCTACGTTATCGGCCAGATGAAGGGTGTGGGTGTCGCCTTCGGCCGCTTCCTCGAGGTGCCGTTCGAAATTGGTGTTCTGGTGGGTATGGCGATCGTGTTCATTTATGCCGTAATGGGTGGAATGAAAGGTATTACTTACACCCAGATCGCCCAGTATTGTGTATTGATTTTTGCCTACACGGTTCCAGCTATCTTTATCGCACTGAACCTGACCGGCAACCCGATTCCACAAATTGGGCTTGGCAGCACGATGTCGGACGGGTCCGGAGTGCACATGCTGGATAAATTGGACCAGATTGTGACCGACCTGGGGTTTGCCGCCTATACGGCACAGAAAGGCACGACCCTCAATATTTTCCTGCTGACACTGTCATTGATGATCGGTACAGCCGGATTGCCCCACGTGATTGTCCGGTTTTTCACCGTCCCCAAAGTTTCGGACGCACGAATTTCAGCCGGTTGGGCGCTGGTCTTCATCGCCATCCTGTATACGACCGCACCAGCGGTTGGAGCCATGGCCCGCCTTAACCTGATGAACACCATCCAGACGGGTGAAGTCGGTTCCGTTGACGGCAACCTGGCCTATGCGGATCGCCCCGAGTGGTTCAAGAACTGGGAAACGACCGGTCTGCTGCAATTCGAAGACAAGAACGGCGACGGACGCATTCAGTACTACAACGACAAGGATGAGGCATTCGCAGCGAAGGCCGCCGGTTTCGGTTGGCAAGGCAACGAGATGGTCAAGGTGGACCGCGACATCATGGTGCTGGCCAATCCGGAAATCGCCAAGCTGCCGAACTGGGTCATCGCTTTGGTGGCTGCGGGCGGCTTGGCCGCAGCCCTTTCAACCGCTGCGGGTCTTTTGCTGGCAATTTCCTCGGCCGTTTCCCATGACCTGATCAAAGGCATGATCGTGCCGGGTATCACCGAGAAAAAAGAGTTGCTGGCCAGTCGTCTCTCAATGGCGGGCGCCATCGCGGTGGCCGGGTACCTGGGTATGAATCCGCCGGGCTTTGCGGCGCAGGTGGTGGCGTTGGCCTTTGGCCTGGCGGCCTCATCCATATTCCCGGCGCTGATGATGGGAATCTTCAATAAGAAGATGAACCGGGAAGGCGCGATCGTCGGAATGTTGGTTGGCCTGCTTTCAACGCTGATCTACATTTTCTGGTTCAAGGGCTGGTTCTTTGTCCCGGGGACCGAGATGGCCGCCAATACGCCGGACAACTGGTTCATGGGCATTTCACCTGAATCCTTCGGTGCGGTCGGCGCAATGCTGAACTTCATTGCTGCCATCATTGTATCCAAGGTTACCGCGGCTCCGCCGGAGCACATCCAGCACCTGGTGGAAGACATCCGCGTACCCAAGGGTTCCGCTGCGGCGGTCGACCATTGATTTTTCGCGTGTAGCGATACACTTCGCGCAGGGCCGGTCGCTGGACTGGCCCTGTTTTTTTTTGCTGATAGAATCCGGTTATGCATGACATAAGCCTGGCTACTGAGTTTTTGCACAGCGTTCCGCCGTTCAATACGCTGGAAGTCGACGATTTGAGAAAAATCGCCCGGAAACTGGAGGCGGCTTACTACCCGCAGGGAAAAAAGATTTTTTCATCCGGCCAGGAATCCGGCCTGGCGGTCATACGCAAGGGCGCTGTGCGACTGGTGGATGACGAACACAAATTTCTGGACAAGCGCTCCGAGGGTGAGCTGTTTGGCCACAAAATATGGTTTCACGGTGAGCAAAGGAATTATATTGCCGAGGCGGAAGAGGACTGCCTGGTGTGGCATCTGCCGGCTGCAGACTTTTCACTGCTGTGTGAACGCAACCCCCTGCTGTGCGAGTATTTCAGCAGTCACCTGAAAACCCGGCTGAGCGCAGCGGCACAGGTCAATCGATCGGTTACGCTGTTGCGTGACCTGTTGAAGCGAAAACCGGTCATGATCGACCGCGGCGCCAGCATTCGCGAGGCAGCCCGGCTGATGAGCCGGGAAGATGTTTCCAGCGTGCTGGTCATGAACGAACTGAAGCTTGCAGGCATTGCAACCGACAAAGACCTGCGGCACCGGGTTCTGGCTGCGGATCTGGATCCCGGGGAGGCGATTGAGCGGGTCATGACGCCCAATCCAAAGATGTTGTCTGCGGACACTGGGGTTGATGCTGCACTGTTGATGATGATGCGGCAGAATTATCATCATTTGCCCGTTGTCGATGAGCGCAGCTACCCGCTGGGGCTGGTCACCGCCGGCGATATTCTTCGGTCACAATCGGAACATCCCTTGCGCCTCGTTCGCGATATTCACAAGAAGTCCTCGGTGGAAGAACTTGTTCAGCTCAGCCGGCGCCTGCCATCCCTGTTTGAACGCATGGTAACGCTGGGCCGGGATGTCGAACACATAGGCCGCATGGTGACGCATATCACGGATGCTTTTACCGTAAGGCTGATCCAGTTGGCGGAGGCGAAGTTTGGGCCGCCCCCGATACCGTATGCCTGGATTGTCTTCGGATCTCAGGCACGGGAGGAACAGACGGCCAAGACGGATCAGGACAACGGCATGATTCTGAAGCGCAAGGCTGATCCCGAAGAGGCGGAATATTTTTCCAGGTTTTCGACCTTTGTATGCGACGGGCTCGACGAATTGGGCTATGTCTACTGTCCAGGTGAGATTATGGCGCTGAACGTCAAGTGGCGGGTGTCCCTGGCCAAGTGGAAGCGCCATTTCGACAACTGGATCGACAAGCCGGAACCCAAGGCGGTTATGCACAGCAGTATATTTTTCGACATGAGGTGTGTGCACGGGCAAAGCGAGTTGGTGGATGAGCTCCTCAGCTACGCCACCACGAGGGCGAAAGAGAACCGGATTTTTCGGCGGTTCATGGCGACGAATGTGCTGGGCCACCGGCCGCCGCTGGGTTTTTTCCGGCGTTTTGTGCAGGAAGACGATGGGACGCAAAGCGAAGGCCTCAACCTGAAGCACCGGGGTATTGTGCCGATCACGGACCTGGTGCGCATGAGGGCGCTCGAGGGAGGTATCCAGGAGGCCAATACCTTCAGCCGGATTGAGTTGGTTGCGGCTAACGGCACGATGAATGAAGGCGACGCGAACAGTCTCCGCGACGCCCTGATACTGATCAACCGGATTCGCCTGGCTTACCAGGCTGAGCAGGTGTCAAACGGACAGGCTCCGACCAATTTCGTCCCGCCGGACGATCTGTCTCCGTTGATGCGCAGAAACCTGAAAGCGGCCTTCATGTTGGTCGTCGAAGCTCAGAAGGCACTGGCCCTGCGCTACCAGGTGCACTGATGCTGCAACGCTGGAAACACGGCAGGCGCTGTCATGGGCTGGCCAGGCGCTGTTCGTTGCCGGTCCTGGCTGAATACCTCGACGCTTGCGGCAGTTTGAAAATCGACGATATTGAAAATACGCCGTTGATCGCGGTCGATCTGGAGCTTACCGGGCTGGATAAGGAGCAGGATCAGATCATTGCGATCGGCTGGACGCAGATTGATGACGGCCGTATCCGGCTGGGATCCAACCGTTACCTGGTGATCAACGCCGATAAGTCGGTGGGCTCCAGTGCGGCTATTCACGAACTGATGGACCATGAAGTAGCGCAGGGCGAAGACCTTGAAGTTGGGCTGGGTGAACTGTTCGAAGCGGCTCGCGACCGCCTCTGGATTCTTCATCATGCCGGCCTGGACATCGGCTTCATCAAGAAAGCCTGTGAAAGCTGGGCCGGAATCATTCCCGGATTTATTGTGCTCGATACGCTGCGCATTGAGTACCGCTTGCGCAAAAGACGAGAGATTCCGGTCAAGCAAGGCGACCTGCAGCTGGGACAGATTCGCGAAGTTTACGGTCTGCCCGGATATACCGCACACAATGCGCTCACGGACGCATTGGCGACCGCGGAGTTGATGCTGGCCATCGCCTCGAGGCTGGACTCCGACTCACCGCTGAAGCTCAAGCCTCACCTGAAGTTTTTCTGACTAAAGTCTTATAGTCTGTTGACGGTGGTCAACCTACGATATTCAACTGACCACTATTGTAATTTTTCCAGATCACGGAGCACGAAAGCGTATGTCTTACCAAACGCAGTACAAAAATTCCATTGAGCACCCCGATCAGTTCTGGGCCGAAGCTGCAGCACAGCTGGACTGGACCCGGCCATGGGATCTTGTTCTGGACGATTCGGATCCGCCTTTCTATGAATGGTTCAGCGGGGGAGAGATTAATACCTGCTTCAATGCACTGGACCGGCATTGCGAGGCGGGCAGGGGATCCCAGGCTGCGCTGATCTATGACAGTCCGGTCACCGGCCAGATCCGCACCTACAGTTACGATGAGTTAACGGACCAGGTTGCGCGCTTTGCCGGCGTGTTGCGCGAATATGGCGTCGGCCAGGGTGATCGGGTCATTGTGTACATGCCGATGATTCCGGAAGCCGTCATTTCGATGCTGGCCTGTGCCCGGATCGGGGCGATTCACTCGGTGGTTTTCGGCGGATTCGCGGCGAAGGAACTGGCGACCCGGGTGGTGGACGCCGGCGCCAGTCTGATCATCAGCGCCAGTTGCGGTATCGAAGGCGCTCGCGTAATCCCGTACCTGCCGTTGCTGGAGGAGGCGCTGAGCCTGGCCAAAGTGCCCGATCTCCAGCGCATACTGGTTTCACGCCCGCAGCTGCCGATCGAGGAGCTGCATCCGTGCGCGGTGCTTTGGGAACAGGCGATGGAGAGCGCCGAACCGGTTGATTGCGTGCCGGTGGCCGCTACCGATCCGATATACATACTCTACACTTCGGGAACCACTGGCGAGCCAAAAGGCGTCGTGCGCCCCAACGGCGGGCACGCCGTGGCGCTGAAGTGGACCATGGATCACATCTACAACGTCAAGCCGGGCGAAGTTTACTGGGCAGCCTCGGACATTGGCTGGGTGGTCGGCCATTCCTACATTGTCTACGCGCCGCTGCTGCATGGCTGTACGACCCTGCTTTACGAGGGCAAGCCGGTGGGAACGCCGGACGCCAGCGCTTTCTGGCGCGTGATTGAGCAACATAAAGTCAAATGCCTGTTTACCGCGCCGACCGCATTCCGTGCCATCCGCAGGGAAGATCCGGAAGGGAAACTGCTTCATCAGCACGACATCAGCAGCCTCGACACGCTGTTCCTTGCCGGTGAACGCTGCGACCCGGACACGCTGCACTGGGCTGAGAAACAACTTGAAGTTCCTGTTATAGACCATTGGTGGCAAACGGAAAGTGGCTGGGCAATGGCCGGCAATCCAATGGGTATCGAGCCGCTGCCGGTGAAGGCCGGATCACCTACTGTACCGGTACCCGGTTACAACATCTGTGTGCTCGATGATGAGGGCAATGATGTGACTCCGGGCGAGTCCGGAAACATAGTGGTGAAACTCCCACTGCCGCCCGGAACCCTGCCGACCCTGTGGGGTAATCGGCAGCGGTATTACGATACCTACCTCTCGCGCTTTGAAGGTTATTACCTGACCGGAGATGCGGGTGTGCTGGACGAGGCGGGCTACCTGTGGGTCATGAGCAGGATCGATGACGTTATCAACGTGGCCGGCCACCGCTTGTCCACCGGCTCGCTGGAAGAGGCTCTTGCGACCCATCCGATGGTCGCCGAATGCGCGGTCATCGGCGTGGAAGACAAACTGAAGGGCGAGATGCCGCTGGGTTTTGTTGTGCTGAATGCCGGTGTGGACGTGAATCAGGCCGATCTGAAGAAGGAACTGATGCTGGCGGTGCGCTCGCAGGTGGGCCCGATTGCCACGCCCAGGGACATTTTGGTGGTGGGCCGGTTGCCCAAAACCCGTTCCGGAAAAATTCTGCGGGGCACGATGAGAAAGATTGCGGACGGCCAAACTTACACGACACCGGCAACCATTGAGGACCCGGCCGTACTGCAGGAGATCGCGTCTGCGCTGGACGCCTGAGTCAGGAGTTCCTGAGGCGCCGGTATAGCGGCCTGAGCAATGACTTGAGCAGCCATCCGGCATCCAGAACCAGGCCCTGAATGCTGAACAGGCCGCCCGGGTTCTTCACGGCTTTGGGCTCATAGCCCAGCGCCTGCATTGCCGGGCCCGCAATTCGGTTATAGCGAAAATGCCTGGCGTCACTCCAGTGAGTGAACCGGGACATTGGGTCGAAATCGTCGGGCCGGTCCATTGGGTCCCAGTGGACCGATTCTGCCGGACCGGATTTCAGTTCCGAGGAACCCCGCAACGGCAGGTTGAGTGCCCGCTGCAGATCGTAGGTTTCCATATCCAGTTCGAGGAATTCGCCGATTTCGTATAACTGGTTCTCCGTGTCCAGCCAGAGGTCCTCGTATCGAACGATCCGAAAGCGTTCACTAAAGCCAGCCGTTTTTTGCCGGAAGGCATTGATCGTTCGGGCCGCTTCAGCGAGCGAATGCAGGGCCGGTTCCCGCCGCCAGCCGAAAGACTTGATCGCCGATTCGACAATCGAGCGGCCGTCACGGACGAGGATCAGCAGCTTTGCTTCTGGGAAAAAGCGAAAAAAATGCTCGATGTTATCCACCCGCGGCGTTTTGGCGACCACGCGGAACCCGGAGCATCGCTCCTGTAAAAACCGGGCAATACCCGAGCCGAGAGACCGGTCCAGATGCTGTTGCGTCCGGGCGTCTACCCCCCAACGGGGGTCCCACTGTGCTGCCACTTCGTCACTGTATTGCGCCAGCAGGTCAAGGCGGCTGACCAGAAAATCCTCCCAGACCGGGTCAGGCGGCGCGCAATCGGGGTGAAGCATCAGCAGGTTGTACAGAAAATTGGTTCCGCTCCTGGGCAGGATGCCGAGTACGAAGACAGGCTGGTTAACGGCTTTCACTGTGCTGCTTGAGTCCCTGGAGACCGGCCCGCATTTCCCGTTTGACGATAAAACGAACCAGCAGCCAGTCGATCGCTTTACCGAGCGGACCCAACTTCATGCGGTAAGTGACCCGGGTGGAAACCGTTGAAAGCCCGTTTTCGTGATGAAGAAACCAGGATTCTCTCACGTCGGTCATCGGGAAGGGCGCCCGGAAGACGTCGAAAGAGAACCCCTTGCCGTCCTGCCAGTCGGTCACGGCTTCCTCGAACCTGAAACCCCAGGCATGCTTCATGCCCCGCCGCATGCCAACGCCGGACCGGACGTCTCCAATGAGGTGCGAGGTCTTCATGTAGGGAGCCCAGGCGGCGACGCCGCCAAAATCCGCCAGCAACTCCCACACGTTCTGTCGGGGTCTGGCGATGGCTATCTGTTCTGTAAGCTCGCGCATTTCAACATGAATGTTGTTTTTTATTGACCTAAGTCTAATAGGCAAAATTTTGTGATGGCGTAGACTAACAGACAATCGGACGAGGTTGAAGAGAAGCCACATTGCACTCGACTCAAAAGTCCGTGGCGGATTCGTTTTCTGACTTCGTCGAAAGCGAGGAAAAGGATTTCACCCTGCGGGATGGATCACGGATCGCCGTTGTCGGCGGCGGGCCGGCGGGTTCCTTTTTTTCCTATTTCCTTCTAAAAATGGCGCAGGCGATCGACCTGGAACTGGAGGTCGATATTTTCGAACCCCGTTCTTTCGGATACTGCGGGCCGGCCGGCTGCAATCACTGCGGCGGAATCGTTTCCGAATCCCTGGTACAGACGCTGGCGGCTGAGGGGATTGTTTTGCCCAGAAGCGTTGTGCAGCGTGGAGTCGAATCTTATGTCGTCCACATGGATGTAGGGGATGTGACGATCGAGAGCCCGGTGCATGAACGTCGCATTGCCGCACTCTACCGGGGAAACGGACCCCGCGAAGGCGGTGATTCGGAGCTGGAAAGCTTTGACGGTTACCTGCAGAACCTGGTGACCGGGCTGGGCGCCAGAGTCGTTCCCGAGTTGATTACCGGGGTCGAGCACCGCGACGACAGGCCTTATCTGAAGTACGGCGACGGCAAGGGCGGGCAGTACGATCTCGTGGCCATGGCGGCCGGAGTCAACAGCAACATCATCAATATGCTCAACGAGCTGCCGGGCGACTATTTGCCGCCGAAAACAACGCGCGGTTATATTTGCGAATTCCGCTCGACAAAGGAGGAAATACTCCGCATCCTGGGCCGGGCGGTGCATGTATTCCTGCTGGACATTCCGCGCTTCGAGTTCGCGGCCATCATCCCCAAAGGCCAGTTCGTCACGGTCGTGATGGTGGGCGAGGACCTCGACCAGGAACTGGTCCATGCCTTTTTGAACGACCCGGTAGTGCGCCGGACTTTCCCGACCAACGCTACGCCCTGCGTCTGCAGTTGTTCACCGTTGATCAATCTCGGTGCGCGCAAAAGGCCCTACGGAGACCGCGTCGTCATGGTGGGGGACAGCGGGATTACCCGCCTGTACAAAGACGGCATCGGCGCCGCGTTCCGGACCGGAAAAGCAGCGGCAACATCAGCGATCTTCCACGGCGTCTCGGCCGGCGATTTCGAAAAGCATTTTTGGCCCACTTGCCGGAATATCGTGAACGACAACCGCGTCGGAAAAGTCATGTTCGCGACCAATGCGATCATGAAAAACTCACGCCTCACCCGCAAAGCGATGCTGCGGATGGCGCAAAAAGAACAGGAGAAGGAAAACGCCCGGCCACACATGAGTACGCTGTTGTGGAACATGTTTACCGGCAGTGCGCCCTACGTAGAAATGTTCCGCGGAACATTGCGCCCGGGTTTTATATACAATTTGCTACTGAGCGTCGGTGCGGCACTGGTCCCGGGCCGGAAGAAAACCGCTCAACCCAGAAAGAAGGCGGCCTGATCATGGTGGGTGGAGCACTCGGAAAAATATACCGTAACGGAGAGATCATCATCGAGCAAGGGCAGACAGGTGACAGCATGTTCGTCGTGCAGGGCGGGCGCGTTGAAGTGCTGCAGAATTCCCTGAAAGGTGGGTTGCAGCACCTGGCTTTTCTGGATTCGGGGGATTTTTTCGGTGAGATGGCCGTGTTTGAAAAGGAAGTGCGTTCCGCAACGGTGCGCGCAGCCGGTGAAGCCCGGGTTTTGAGGATCGATAAAAAGGCATTGCTGACCCGGATCAGGGAGGACCCTTTGCTGGCCGTGAACCTGCTGAAAACCATGTCCCATCGCATCAGGCACCTGAACGAAGAGGTCGCCCGGCACAGAAAGACACACCTGTGAGCAGGAAATCAAAGCGCGCCGATAAAGCAGCGGAGACTCTCGATCGGATTACGCCCGCTTTTCGGCCGGTGCAGGTAGAGAAAACCGCGCCTTGCCAGGTGGGGTGTGCTAATTGCGGCGATATCCGGGGCTGGATCGGCCTGGTCGCGCAGCGGCACAAGACAGGATCCTCACGCGATCAGGCAATGGCTCAAGCCTGGCAGCTGATAGCCGAAGTGAATCCTTTTCCCGCCACGTTGGGGCGAATCTGCCCGCACCCCTGCGAGAGCGACTGCAATCGCGCGGAGCTCGACGAGCCCCTGGCCATCAATGCAATGGAACGTTTCCTGGGCGACTTTGGAATCCGGGTTGAATTACCGTTGCCGCGCTTACGCAGCGAGGAATCCGAAGAATGGATAGGCGTCGTCGGCGCCGGGCCGTCCGGGCTGTCTTTCGCCTACCAGATGGCGCGCCGGGGGTATCGTGTAACTGTTTACGACGCGAGAGAGAAAGCAGGCGGGATGTTGCGTTACGGAGTACCCGATTACCGGCTGCCACAGCAGGTGCTTGATGCCGAAATCCAGAAAATCGTTGATCTCGGGGTCGAATTGAGATTGAACACCCGGGTGGGGACCGATATCAGCCTCGAGGAACTGCGTTCGCGTCATGCCAGCCTTTACCTGGGTATCGGCGCGCAGATGGGGCGCGGACTGCCTGTTCCGGGCGGTGACGGGCCATCGGTCTGGACCGGCAGTGATTACCTGGCCAGGATCAATCAGGGCGAAGCGGTTGAAACCGGCGCCCGGGTGATCGTTGTGGGGGGCGGCAACTCAGCCATCGATGCGGCCCGCTGTGCAAGGCGCGGCGGCGCGGACGTGACGATTTTATACCGCCGCAGCCGCGATGAGATGCCGGCTATCGCGCACGAGATTGAAGACGCCATCGAGGAAGGCGTGGAGTTGATTTTGCTGGCCGCGCCGGTAAGCGTCGAGCGGGAAGGGGACGGCCGGATGACCGGCGTGCAGGTCCAGCGCATGCGCCTGGGCCAACCCGATTCCTCGGGACGGCGCCGTCCCGAGCCGCTGGCTGGTTCGGAGTTTCGCTTGCCGGCCGATACGGTCATCGCGGCCATTTCACAGGTGCCGGTCCTTGACGGCCTGGAGTCACTGGACCACGACGGTGACTGGCTGGTGGCGGACTCGCACGGTGCGATTGATAAAGATACGCTGGTCGGCGGCGATGCGGTCAGCCCCGGAATTGCCGGTGAGGCCATCATCCAGGGACGCCATGCCGCAGAGTCGTTGCATGCCCGTCTGCGCGGGCTGGACCCGGACAAGGCCAGCGATCCGGTCAGTCCCCCCATTGAGCCCGAAGACATACTGCTGGCCAGCAAAAAAGGCTGCGAAGCCGTGCACGAATCCCGCCTGCAGGGTGAGCAGCGGGTTGCGGCAGGCATGGGGGAAGTGGCGAAAACAATCACCGAACAGCAGTTTCTGGCAGAGGTCGAGCGATGCTTCTCCTGTGGCTCCTGCTACGGTTGCGAGCAGTGCTATATGTATTGCACTTCAGGGTGTTTCACGAAAATAGAGGAACCCACTCCCGGCATGTACTTTTCTCTAAACCTCGACCAGTGCAAGGAATGCGGAAAATGTGTCGAGGTCTGTCCCTGCGGGTTCCTCGAAATCAGCCAGCCCTCAGCCTGAGGGCGATCAGAACTTCCAGCCGCCGACTTCAGAGTCAGAGCTGATGATGGTGTGAGGCAATGACTTCATCAGCTTTTTGAAGGCTTTTCGCTCCAGCCAGACCAGGTGTTCGTGGTCACCTGCCTCAATGTATACGTCGGCCGTATATTGCAGGTCATCGTCCCAGATCACCTTCAGGCCGTAGGCATCGCCAAGGGCCGGAACAGCTCCGATTTCGCAATCGTCAAACAGCTTTTTGAACTCGTCTTCACAGGCCATTTCAAGCCCGCGATTCAATTCCGCATTGACCCAGTCCAATTCCAGCGAATGGTTGGCAGGAAGCACACCCAGAACATAACCCTGATCGTCACGCATCACGACGGCCTTGGCCACCTGGTGGGCCGGAATATGGGCGGAGTGGGCGGATTCCAGCGCCGTGGCTGAGTGTTCGTGTTCAACCAGTTTGTAGTCGACACCCCGTTTGTCCAGGTAATCTATCAGGGTTTTTGCAATGGCCATCTTCTATTCCTCAGTAGTTTGAACCCGTAATTACGTTAAGAAAATATAATATAGCAGTTGTTCATGCGGCGACATAGGGCCGGTAGTCCGGATGATACATACGGTCGCGCACGTATTGACGGATGTCCTTGGGTTCCGCGTATTGGGCGAGACCCTGTTCCCAGGCCAGTCGCGCGACGGCTGCCGCGATGGCCAGCGAGATCTGGCGGATCTTGGCCAGGTCGGGATAAATCGTGCCGGCTTCCAGTTCTTCTTCCGTGACCATGTGCGCGAGTGTCTTGGCGGCGGTAAAGAACATTTCGTCGGTGACCTTGCGCGCCCCGCACACCACTGCGCCGAGACCAACGCCCGGGAAAATGAACATGTTGTTGCCCTGACCCGGAACGAAAATCCGGCCTTCAAGGCGGACGGCCGGGAAGGGGCTGCCGCTGGCGAATATCGCGTTGCCGCCGGTCCAGGTGTAGGCTTCTTCAGCGGTGCATTCGGCTTTGGACGTGGGGTTGGACAGTGCAAAAATAACCGGCTGCTTGCAATGCTTATGCATTTGCTTCACCACTTCTTCGGTGAAGGTGTGCGGGTGGCCGCTCGCGCCAATGATAATCGTCGGCTTTACGCGCTTGACCACGTCCAGCAATTCCGGTGCCGGTTTTTCATCGCGGGCATACGGGATCTTGTGCTTGTCCAGCTTGCCCTTCCGGGTAGTCGTGACCAGTCCCTTCGAGTCGCACATCCATACCAGTTTACGCGCTTCCTCGACGGTCATGCTGTGTTCGTCGGCAATACCGGCGCAGATCATATCGGCGATACCTACCGCGGCCGAGCCGGCACCGCAGAACACGATCCGTTGGTCGGAAAGATGCTCTTCCCGCATGCGCATGGCGGCCAGCAGTCCTGCCAGCGCCACCGATCCGGTGCCCTGGATGTCGTCATTGAAGCACAATACGTCGTCGCGGTAACGGTTCAGCAACGGGAACGCCTTGTCGTTGGTAAAGTCCTCCCACTGGATCAGGACGTTCGGCCAGCGCGCCGTAGCTGCCTTGACGAATTCATCGGCAATTTCATAAAACTCGTCGCCATGGATCCGCCGGCGCGTGATGCCCAGGTACAGGGGATCGTTGAGCAGTTCATCATTGTCGGTGCCAACGTCCAGCAAAATGGGCAGGGTACGGTCCGGATGCAGGCCTGCGCCGGCGACGTAAAGCACCAGTTTGCCGATTGGAATGCCCATACCGTTGGCACCCAGGTCGCCCAGTCCAAGGATCCGGCTGCCGTCGGAAATGACGATGATATCGATTTCGTCTGCCGGCCAGTTGTCGAGCACCTGGGCGATCCGGCCTTTCTGATTCAGGTTCAGGTACATCCCCCGGTTTTTGCGGTAAATATGCCCGAACTGCTGGCAGGCGTGGCCGACCGTGGGGGTGTACATAATCGGAGTCATTTCGAGCAAGTTGTCCATCAGGACGCGGTAAAACAGCGTGACGTTCCGGTCGGCGATGGCCGTCAGGAAGATGTACTTGTCGAGCGGGTTCGTGTGATGTCTGTAATTTTCCATGATCCGCTGAACCTGCTCTTCCATGTTGGCGCGGAAGGGTGGCAACAGTCCGCTCAATCCCAACGCCTTGCGTTCTTCGAAGGTGAAAGCCGTTCCCTTGTTAAGCCTGGGATCGTTCAGTATTTCGAGGCCCCGCTTGGTGACTTCAAGAGGATCGGTCGATTTGGGAAGATAGAATTTGCGTTCCTGTAACATGACGAATTTCCTTGCTGCGCATGGGTTTCCGTGCCGATAACGTCTCGGCGCGGAGCAACCATTGATTGATCCTGAAAGTATGTGCCCAGCGGCGATTTTCTGCAGTGATCTTTATCACTGATTCCAGCTAAAAAACGGGGAGCGTGGTGCTCCCCGTCGAGTTGAATCAACTACGCGGCTTTTACCGCGATATGCTTGACCTTCTTCTGAGCCTCGGCCGTTTTCGGAAGTTCGATGTATAGAATGCCCTTTTCGAATTTGGCTTCGACCTTGGTTTCATCCACGTCTACGGGAATCGGGAGCGAGCGGCGGAATGAGCCGAAAGAACGCTCCTTCCGGTAAAAGTCATTGCCTTTCTCTTCCTCTTCGCGTTTCTTCTCACCACGGAGTGTGAGAACGCCGCTGGACAGGGTGACATCAACATCGTCCTTGTCCATACCCGGCAGTTCGACTTTAACGTGGAAGGCTTTTTCATCTTCCGTCTCGTCGATCCGCGGGTTGAGTGCGCCGCGTTGCCACGGCTCAGCCATCAGGCTGTGAGATCCGGAACCTTTCCAGAAGCCTTCGAACAGACGGTCCATCTCCTTGTGGAGTGAATCCATCTCCCGGAGGAAAGATTCATAAGGGCGGGTCTCTTCAT
Source organism: Lysobacterales bacterium (assembly GCA_013001885.1). Lineage (GTDB taxonomy): Bacteria > Pseudomonadota > Gammaproteobacteria > Xanthomonadales > SZUA-36 > JAHEFT01. The sequence goes on along the minus strand of JABDLD010000052.1, from coordinate 642 downwards.
CCCAGTGCCGGAGGCCTCCCCAGCGCCAGGGAACCATATCCTTCAGTGTCATGGTTGTCCTCCTTTCCATTCTGCATGGAACGTTAACGTTTGCGGGATGGGTTCCCGCCGTCTCGGAGGCGTCAGACTTTTTTTGCGCGTACGCGCGAGCGGCAGAAAAATCCACCACGCATATATACTATCGCTCCAATCGCCGCTGGACGTGTTGACCCCCGTCAGTTAATCATGAATTATGTCCGGAGTCTGGGCATTTCGCGCATTGGTTGAGGCCGGTTTGTCCCTGAAACAGGAGATGATCAATGGATTTTGCGTATTCACCCCGGGTCGAAGAATTACGCCGACGCGTGCAGGAGTTCACCGAGGAATACATCGTTCCGCGCATCCGGCAATACCACCAGGAGGCCAGTGAGGGCGTCTACCCCATCTCCTTCATGGCCGATCTCAAGGCCTTGGCCCGGGAGGAAGACCTGTGGAACCTGTTTCTGCCGAAACTCGCAGAGGACGAACCGGGGACGGCGCTGAGCAACCTGGAATACGCGCCGCTGGCCGAGCTGATGGGCCGGATCGGCTGGGCGTCCGAGGTGTTCAACTGCCAGGCGCCGGATACCGGCAACATGGAACTGCTGCACCAGTTCGCCACGC
>JABDLD010000073.1 GCA_013001885.1 Lysobacterales bacterium | reverse complement strand
GGATACCCTCGCGGCTGACAAAGTTGAAATCCACCAACAGATCGGGGCTCTCTGCGAGCCGTAATCCACGCACGGCCATTTCATGGTTCATTGCTTCGATCAATCGGGCGCTGAAAGGCGTACGGGCACCGTTAGCACGGTCTGTGCCCAACCTGGGAAGGTAATTGAAGGTCTCGAAGCTGGCAAGGTCTACACCGGGGCTCGAGATTGCTGAAACGGTTGGACCGGAGGTCGCACACGCGGTCAGTGCCAATGTACACAAACCTAAAACTAAAGCTCTCATTCGCATTACTTACTCCTTCAAAAATAAAAAAGCGGGAACAGCTAACCGCTATCCCCGCCAGTTTAACACGCAGCTATTCGCTCATTCGCCGCTGGTGAACACGGAATCTTCAGCAACAGAGTAGGGATTAAGATTGGCCTCGGGGACAGGCCCGGCCGTACCCGGAAGCACCTCGAACCCGATCTGGAACGTCACCAGGGTGCTGGCGATCTGCGCCAGGATATCGGTATTGCCTTCCGCCTTGGCCGTACCGTCATCGATGGATGCTCTGAAACTCTTGACGCCCATCATGATCTGCTCGAGATCCGAGCGATTGATCGTAATGGACAGATCCGGGTCATCGTGAAGAAAACCCTCCACATTGGTGAAGGTAGCATTCGACAAGTTAACCGCGAATTTCTCACCGTTGTCCGGCGTGATGAGGTTGATTGAGTGGTCGCCGAGTGCTTCGGCCTTCTTGCTGTCCATGCGGATGCCGATAAAGTCCAGAAACAGTTCGGTCGACATGGCTGCGATCATATCTGGACCACCACTGTCGGGCGAGGCGCCTCCAGGGATACCAGAGCGCAATTCGAAGGCACCGGCCAGGAAGCTGTTGCGAAGCCCCGGGTTCTCCTGCTGGTAGCCGATCTGTTCCCAGACATCGGCCAGCAAGTCCTTGGCTTCCTGGTTGTCGGGCTGGGCCCAGACCAGCTTGTCGAGAATCTCCTGGGCGTGCCGGTACTTGCCCTGGTCAGCCAACTCGCGTCCTTTTTTCATGATCGGGTCGGCGCCGCCCATCATTTCGACGTAAACCGGTGCCGCATCTTCCGGACTCAACGGAATGAGGGTCGCTGGATTCGCGTCCCAGTAGCCAAGGAAACGATTTAAGACACCACGGCTGTTGTGCTCGGGCGAACCGTGGTAACCGCGGGCGTACCATGCGTTGTCGAGTGACTTCGGCACGCGATACACGTTGTGAATCTGGTTGATCGTCACTCCCTGGTTGGCATAGTGAAGGACCTGGTTATTCAGATGTGCGTAGGCATCCCGCTGCCCCGCAAGCACCTCCATGATTCGCTCCTGACCCCAGCGCGGCCAGTGATGCGAGGCGAACATGACCTCGGCGTCATCGCCGAAAAGAAACATGGCACGGGCAATGTACTTCGACCAGCCCAACGCATCGCGAACCTGCGCACCGCGCAACGTGTAGATATTGTGGACCGTATTTTGGACGTTCTCGGCCATCCACAGTGCTTTCTTGTCCGGGAAATAGGTGTTCATCTCTGAAGGTGCTTCGGTTCCCGGTGTGTTCTGGAAGATCATCCGGATACCGTCAACCTTCATCTCCATGAGTCCTGCTTTAACCACAATGGTCGGCGCCAGCAATCCCAGGTTACCGGCCGCAACATTTTGCATCAGGCCCTGGCCGGAATGGCCGAATGGGCTTGCTGGCAGCAAGACGCCGTATTGGAAGAACAGGCGACGGTTCATCGCGTTACCGGCATAGACATTCTCCGAGACTGCATGCTGCATGAAATCCCTGGGCGCGATGATATCTACCTTGCCCGCAGCCAATCGTTCCTGGTCTACCACACCTCGAACTCCGCCAAAGTGATCGGCATGTGAGTGCGAGTATACGACTGCAGTAACGGGCAGTTTTTCAATCTTCTGGTTAATCAGTTCGAGGCCGGCGCGTGCCGTTTCGGCTGCGGTAAGCGGATCAAACACGATCCATCCTTTCTCGCCGCGGATGAAGGTGATATTCGCGAGATCCAGGCCGCGCACCTGGTAAATACCGTCGGTCACCTTGTACAGTCCGGTCATCTGATTCAACCAGCCCTGGCGCTTCGTGGACGGGTGCACGGAGTCGAACTCGCGATCCTCGGCCAGAAAATCATAACGTTCGACGTCCCAGGCGACGTGCCCGGCATCCGCTTTGATGATCTTGGAATTCAGTGGTGCGATAAAACCGCTACGTGCCTCATCAAAGTCCCGCGTGTCGTCAAACGGCATCGATTTGCGAGCGGCCTTGATCACGGCCAGTGTATGTTCCGACGGTGGTTTGCCCTTTGGGTGAAAATGTTTATCTACGGAGTCCGCATAGGGTGTCTTCTCTCCCATTGCACCGCCCGCGGCCCATACCGTCAATGGTATGGCGAGGGCACCAACAAATGTCAAAAATGTTCCGGACTTTCTTAAACCTGTCATTCAATTAATCTCCTTCATAAAAAAGGCGATTAAAATGAATCGCCCTTGTCATATTTACCGCTGGTTTTTCAGTATTTAATTCCTTTCTTGATGATGCCAGACCAGGCATCTCGGCATGGTCAGTGATGTTCAGGCATTCGAGCGGCCTGATCAACATGAAAAGTAGCGCCATCATTGAGCCCAGATGCCTGCCATGACCTGGGCAACCACATCTTTTGCCTGCTGCTGTGTGAGTTCGGTGGAACTGATCCGGCTGGTTGCGGCACCTTCAGCCACCAGGCTGTTTGACGCCGGATCAATGAGATCAACGATCAAAGAGCCTTCCGTATACTGACGAACCGATGTGCTATAGCTTGGCCAGGTAGAAAAACCCCTGTTCCAGTGTGAGCGTTGGACGCTATGGTTTGGCGTGGTACGGACTTGAACACGGTCGGTGGAGGAGACCGCGAAGTCCACCAAAAGAACCGGCGAATCCGACTTGCTCAGGCCACGTTGTCTCATTTCACCATCCATCGCGGCCATGAGACTGGCGCTCAACGGGGTTCGCACACCGTTTGACCGGTCTGTGCCCAGGGGTGTAATGAAGTTGTAGCTCTGAAACGATCTGAAATCAGTGCCGGGGTTGATGTTTGATTCGATCCTTGGCCCGGACGCACAAGCGCTAAGCAGCAATGCTGCCATGACTGTAAATAGAAGATTAACTTTCATATTTGAATCCTTGTGTAAATATGATGACATCAATTTATGTCTGCTACTGTTCGCCAGTATAATGAGAATCGAGGAACCCACGCAGAGCGCCTGCCCAGTCTCTGAATACCCTGCGAGCATCAGCCGTGTTACTGGCACGTGTGGTCCATCTCATCATGCTGCCGGCTTGCCTGGCGGACTGCCTGTCCATGGCCCTGCCGATGATTTGACCGCTGACAGAATCATATAACTCTATATATAAAGTAGCTGCACCACTGTTGGCCGTGTAGCTACTGGTGCGAGCACCTGTCGTTGACTGCGGCGCTGTAATATCCAGATCAATAATGGCGGCACGAATCAACAGAACGTCATAATCCGTCTCACTGACCACTTCAAACCCATCATCGCTTTCCAGCGTTTCAATCAAAACGGAATTGAAAAGCTCTGAGACCCGGGTTTTGATCCGATCCATATCACGTGCACTGATGCGGTTCGATCTTTGGTCACGTTGCCAACCGCTGCGAAAAGAAACGAAGGTATCGAGGATCATCACGCGCTTGAAAAGGCTGAAATCAGCATCCGGATCGATAAACGCCGCTGCAAGCGTGGAGTCATCGACCGCAACCAGGTTGTCAAACTGCGCACTGACATTCTGCGCAACCATGATCAGCATGCTTATTATCAGAGCGTTAACAGAGAAAGAAATTTTTTGGGTTACTCTCGACATGTTTGCCTCCAATGTCTGTTTATCGTTAATCATCGCAAAGAAATTTTACCCGGCGCATCGCCACTTCAAACGCTTCATCGGTTTCGGCGTCCATCATGCGATCCTTGGCCTGCAGACATGCATCGGCCTCCCGGGACATATAATCCTGCATCTGCTCATCCGGCGCCTGGTTGTCAAACATTGACTCACAAAGTGCTTCGGACACCCGCCTTACATTGGCAGTACCGCTACCCGCCTGCTCGACATTGACGCAATCACCGATGCGGACCTGGGTCTGATCGGTAACCACCGTGATTTGAGAACCTACACCAATCTGCACCGTGTACTGCATACCGTCCAGACTACCCTGTGATCTGCGGGCGATCAGGGCGCCGGTGCCCGCACCAATGGCAGTATTACGTGCCCGCCTGGAGGAGCTTCTATTACTGGATGTGGTTGCATAACCGGCAATACCGCCAACCAGCGCGCCACGTCCGGCCGCCGATTGCAGATTAACCGCCTGGGCGGCGACCACCACACCGGTTTGAACTGACATGGACTGACCGGACCGTTGCGCATCGGCATTGGCTGAGATGGTAAGTGCAATAAGTGCAAACAGCATCAGTGAAAAACGTGTTCCAAATTTCATACTTCTCTCCTGTCCAAAATGCTAGTCGATTGGTGTTTTTTACCCCGGACCGGATATCTGGGTGAAATTAACAGAAACATACGTAATGTTTTCATCGAATCGTTCCGGTAACCGAACCGTGCAACACAATCCGCGAATAGGAAGAATAAACCACATCTCTGTTCAATCAGGCAAGCATGTTTCCTCGATTACGGGTGAAAGATACACGCCGTAG
>JABDLD010000046.1 GCA_013001885.1 Lysobacterales bacterium | reverse complement strand
CGCTGGTGTGGCGTTGGGCGATCTCGCTGAGCCTGCTGGTCGCTCCGGTGAAATCGCCTGAAATTGAGCTGGAGACTATCTCAGCCAGTCATTTCGTGGAAAAAGTCCGCTGGTGCATGGACCGGCTTGGCATTGAATACCGCGAGAAGCCGGCCGGCGGCGCCCTGGGCGCGTTCTTTCTGGGCAGAACCGTTCCGCGGCTTCGTTTTCGCACCGGCACGGTGCGCTCCCAAATCGGCAACTCGCCGGAAATTCTGCGCTACCTGTGGGGGCGCTACGCTGCAGAGCATCCCGATGACGCAAAATTCCTTCAAACCTCGCCGGAACGGCTGGCGCTGGAGAAAAAAATAGACCGCTGCGGAGTTGATCTCCAGGTCTGGGTGTACTTTCATATTCTGCACGATCGGGAGCTCACGTTGCATGCCTGGGGCATCAACAATCCGGCGATTCCGGCCTGGCAAAAACAGGTCCAAAAACTACTTTTCCCGCTGCTGCGTTTTATGATTCGCAAATCTTTCGGCATCAGCGCCGGCCATCACGCCAGGGCCGTGGACCATATCGGGACGTTGCTGGCCGACGTGGAGTCGAAGCTTGCCGATGGCAGGCGGTCGATTCTTGGCGGTGACGAGATCAACTACACCGACCTCACTTTTGCCGCCATCATGGGATTGTGGTTGCAGCCTGCAGGCTATGGCGGCGGCAGGGCGGATACCGTGCGCATCACGCGTGAGCAATGCCCGGCAGGCATGATTACCGACATCGAAACGTGGAGCACGAGCTATCCGCTGGCGACCCGTTTCATTGAGAAACTCTACGAGGAAGAACGAACATGAATCGGGAAACGGTTGTTATCACCGGAGCCAATCGAGGCCTCGGACTGGGTCTCACTCGCGCTTACCTCGAGGACGGTTGGCGCGTGATCGCGCTGAACCGCAGTTCCTCTCCGGAACTCGAGTCCTTGCGCAACGACAGCCTGGAAATCCACTGCTGCGACCTGACTGACGATTCGCATCTCGAACGTTTCGCGGGGTCATTGAACGGCCAGGTTATTGATTTACTGATAAACAATGCCGGCAGGATGGCCAAGGACGGCTCAGTCAACGCAGGCGAAAGCGTTCAGGGATTCGGCTATTTCAACCGTGAGCTATGGCGCGATGTCTTCGACATCAACGTGTTTACTGCCATGTCACTGTCGGAGTTGCTGGCTGACGCCATCGCGCGATCCGCACGTGGCCGGATCGTGACGATTTCGAGCATGCTCGGCAGTATGGCCCTGAACTCCAGCGGGGGGCTGTATGCCTACCGCGCCACCAAGGCGGGCGTTAATGCCATCATGAAATCGATGTCCATCGACCTGTCCGGGCGCGGAATCATCGCGATCGCCCAGCATCCCGGCTGGGTCCAGACTGACATGGGCGGGCAAGGCGCCGATATCGACATCGCAACTTCTGTCAATGGAATGAAGGCCGTATTCGACGGCCTCAGGCCGGAGGACAGCGGCAAATTTCTCTCGTGGGACGGATCAGAAATGCCCTGGTAACAGGCTTTGCCGTTCAGCGCCTGGCACGCAGGTAACTGACCACCGGCAGCGGCAAGAAAAGGGCGAAAAAGCCCAGGATAATGAAAGCCATCGCGCCCTCCCCGAACCGGTCCATGCCGATGCCGACGAGCAGCGGCCCCAACATTGTGCCCGCCCCCCAGCAAGCCGTAAACATCGTGGTTGCTGCAGCCAGCATGGCACCCCTGAACTGCTGGCCGACGAGGATCACGCCCAGCGCATAGATCATTCCCTCGACCCCACCGAAAATGAAAGCGTAAATGCCGGCCACCATGGGGACCTGGACCAGCCACGGCATCAACGCCAGCCCGACTATCGACAACATGACGCAAATAGCCAGCAACCCCATCCGATCAACGTGATCAGCCAGCCAACTGATAGGCATGACCAGCACCATGGCGCCGAGTCCGATCATCGTCAACAGACCCAGCGTTGCGTTCTCTGACAGGCCAAGGCTCATACCGAAAATCGGGAAAAAAGTCAGGATCGACTCGGCTCCAGCCGCATACACGACGTTAGCGAGCATGATGGTCGGCGCCAGCGAAAACACCTTCCAGAGTCCCCGGAACTGCTGTTCGGCCTGGCCAATTTTCTGATTCGCGACCACAAACAGCGGGATTCCGGCCAGGAGGATCATCGTGCTGGTAGCGTAAAAAGGCATCATCCCGGCTGAACCGGTGATTATCAGCAACAGCGGGCCCATGGCAAAGCCGGCCGCGCCGACCGAACTGTAGAAACCGATGATTCTGCCGCGCCAGCGCTCCTCCGCCAATTCATTGATCAAGGACTCACTGCATATCCACAGCAACGCCGTCATGGCCCCGATGACGAATCGCAGGGGAAACCAGATCCAGACGTTGGGAAACAGCCCTGCGAGGATGAATAGGCCGGCCAGGAGCAGAACGACCCACTGCATCAAACGGGCAGGCGCGAGACGGCTCAGCAGGGCGGGCGTCCAGGGGGCGATTACAATGACCGCCGCCGCCTGGACTATCGTGCTGAGCCCGATCAGTGTTTTGCTGACGCCTTGCCCGTCGAGAACCAGGGCCAGCAGAGGAAAAGTGATGCCATAGACCAGGTTGACCACCGCCATGGCGGCAATCACGCCGGCCAGGCTGCGTTTACGCTGATAACGGGTCAAGGGCGGGCTGGAACCGACTTGAGGTACAGTGCGATAGCCTGTCGGTCTGAAGCAGGCAGCAGCGCAATATGTTCCTGGACTTTCACCATGGAGCCGCCGACCGTGTCGAAATCAGGAGTAAACCCGGATTCCAGGTAGTAAACGATGTCAGCGGCTGACCAGGCCTGGAGGCCGTCGGGATGGGGCGTGATGTTCGGCACGCGGCCCTCACCTTCCGGATCCGGACCACCCGCCAGCCACATCGATAGTTTCATCCCGCCCAGTGGATTTCGCGCCGTGTGGCACTCACCACAATGCCCCACCGCTTCAACCAGGTAGCGCCCCCGCTCCCAGGCAGGATCAGCAGAAGCAGGGGCCACGACAGGGGCCTGGTCGAGATACATAAGTTTCCACAACCCGATACCCCGCCTGAGGCTCCATGGGAACGCTATCTGGTGCGGACCAACGCGGTTATTTGCCGGTTCACGCGTATCGATATACGCTTTCAGGTCGATGATGTCCTGAACTTTCATCCGCGTGTAGGATGTGTAGGGAAACGCCGGGTAATAATGACGTCCTTCGGGTGAAGTCCCAAGCATCATCGAGTTTACCAGGTCCAACGCGGTCCATCCGCCGATTCCGGTGGCCAAGTCGGGGGAAATATTGGGAACCAGGAACGTCCCGAATCCGGACCTCAGTTCCAACCCGCCCGCCAGGTTTTCTCCGTGGCAGGAATCGCAGCCTCCGGCGATGAACACCTGTTCACCGTTGACCGGGTCTGGCCTGTGATCCGGCAGATCGACCCCCGACACCGTGAGCGGACGGGTCAGCGGCCACAACAGCAGGGCCATCAGCCCGGCAGCCGCCAACAGCCACTTGATCGCTTTGGACATGGCTCAAATCGCCATGAAGATCAGCTTTCGTCTTCTATGCGATACCCTTCGTGACAACCCTTGCAGGTCTTGAAAACAGGCCCGGCCGATGCTTTGAGCTCTTCGATACTCTGCGGCGAAGCTTCGATCGCGCCATCCACCGCCTGTGTAAATTCCGACAATTTCTGGTTGAATCCTTCGCGGTCGGTCCAGATGGTTTCCCTTGCCTCTGTGTCATAGCCGGTTTCGCTGCCTTCCGGAAACAGGTCACCCGTGCGGGCTGCAACGTCGGCCCATACCTGGAAGCTTTCCATCGCGGCGGCAGCATCAAAGTCCAGCTCACCCTTAAGCATCCCGCCCACGGTTTTGGCCGCATCCCTGGCGCCTTTCATCAGCTCACTGCGTTGTTCCTGGACTGGATCAGCGGCCCAGGCGACAGACGCCATTAACTGCAGCGCCAGCAGGCTGCCCATTGATATTATTCGCACCATTTTCGTACTCCTGTCGATAAAAATTGCAATTAAGCTGCGAAGTATAGAGCCTGCAGCGAACACTCGCTATCCACTTGACCTGAATCAAATAATGTTGCCAGTTTTGTCATCATATATTGGTATGCTTTGCACCTGAAAGATACCCGTCCCTGGAGACAAAAATGACCACCCCAAAAACACCTGGAAAATATGTTTACCTGTTCAATGAATACGACGATGTCATGGCCAAATTCGATGGCGAATGGGACGGCGTTCGCGGCCTGCTCGGCGGTAAAGGGGCCAACCTGCTGGACGCCACCCGGCTCGGCATTCCGGTCCCACCCGGCTTTACGGTAACCACCGAGGGCTGCAATGACTACCTGGACGCCCGCGAACAGTTTCCCGGCGGGCTGTGGGAGCAGGCGCTGGAATCCATTGCCAGCCTGGAGACCATGACAGGCAAGAAATTTGGCGATGCGGACAATCCTTTGCTGGTTTCCTGCCGCTCCGGCGCGCGATTCTCGATGCCCGGCATGATGGACACCATTCTGAACATCGGTCTGACGGACGAGATCGTCGAAGTGCTGGCCAGCCGCGCCCACCGCCCGCGCTTTGCATGGGACATCTATCGCCGCCTGATCCACATGTTCGGCAGCGTCGTGATGGACGTTCCCGATGAAGTATTCGAAGCCGTGATCACCGCACAGCGCCGCGAATCCGGGGTCAAGGCCGATACCGAACTGGATGCAGCCGCCTGGAAAGCGGTCACCATCCGCTTCAAAGAGATTATCCGCACCTATACAGGCAAGGAATTCCCTACTGACCCATACGAGCAACTGCGCCAGGCCACCGAGGCCGTGTTCCGGTCATGGAACGGCAAACGCGCACGCGATTATCGCAACGCCAGTGACATCCCGCACGACCTGGGCACAGCCGTCAACATTCAGACGATGGTGTTCGGCAACCTGGGTGAAGATTCGGCCACTGGTGTATTCATGTCACGTAACGCCACCACGGGAGAACCTCATCTTGAGGGCGATTTCCTGATCAATGCCCAGGGCGAAGACGTGGTCGCAGGCACCCGCCAGACCATGCGCATTGGCGAAATGGCCGACAGCATGCCCGAGATGTTCGAACAGCTGCAGAAAATTTCCACCCGGCTGGAAAAACATCACCGCAACATGCAGGACATGGAGTTCACCGTTGAACAGGGCAAGATGTGGCTGTTGCAGACCCGTGACGGCAAGCGTACCGCCCAGGCCGAGGTCCGGATTGCGGTCGACATGGTGGATGAAGGGCTGATTTCCCGGGAGGAAGCCGTATCGCGCGTGCAGCCCGACCAGGTAGATTTCTTCCTGCATCCGCAGCTCGACCCGGAGGCGCTCCAGGGCGTAAAACCGATTGCCAGTGGACTCAACGTATCGCCCGGTGCGGCCGTGGGCATCATCGCATTTGAGCCGGACCTGGCCGAACGCTGGGCCAAGGAGGATGGCAAGAACGTGATCCTGGTCAGGCCGGAAACGCGTCCCGATGACGTTCACGGCATGCTCGCCTCCAAGGGCGTTGTGACCAGTAAAGGCGGCCGCACCAGCCACGCCGCGCTGGTCGCACGCCAGTTTGGAAAGCCCGCGGTCGTTGGCGTCGAAGAAATTGAGATCGACCTCGATAACCACCTGATGCGCATCGGGGAAGACCTGACCATCAAGGAGGGTGAGAGCATTTCCATCGACGGCAACAACGGGCTGGTGTACTACGCCAATTTGCCAACGGTGGTTCCGGACATCCAGAATCCCTACCTGATCAAGATCCTGCAGTGGGCCGACGGGTTTCGCAAACTGGGGGTTCGCGCCAACGCAGACTATCCTGACGACGCAAAACGCGCCCGCGACTACGGCGCCGAAGGCATAGGCCTTTGCCGCACGGAACACATGTTCTTCGCCGAGGAGCGGCTGCCGATCATGCAGCGCATGATTACCGCGAGCTCAGCCGCCGAGCGTGCCGAGGCCATTGCCGGCCTGTTGCCGATGCAGAGAACGGACTTTGAAGGCCTGTTCCGCGCGATGGAGGGCCAGCCGGTGATCATCCGTTTGCTGGACCCGCCGCTGCACGAATTCCTGCCCTCATCGCACGACCTGATGCTGGAACTGACCGATCTGAAACTGCGCATGCAGCACCTTTCCAGCCTGAAGGAAATGGACAAGGCACTGGAAGACATCGCCGCCAAGAGCCGCTTACTGGAGCGGGTTGAGACGCTGGCGGAATCCAACCCGATGCTGGGCACCCGCGGTGTGCGCCTGGGCATGCTGATCCCCGGCCTGTATAACATGCAGGTACAGGCAATTTACGAGGCCGCCTGCCGCTGTGCAGCCGATGGCGTGGACGTCCATCCCGAGGTCATGATTCCACTGGTTACGCACGTCGGCGAGCTCAATATGATCGTCGGGCCGCTCACCGAGATTGCGGACCGCGTGATGGCCGAAGCAGGCGTGGAGGTGCCAAAAATGTTCGGCACGATGATCGAAATCCCAAGGGCGGCGTTGACGGCAGGTGAAATTGCCGCAACCGCCGAATTCTTCTCCTTTGGCACCAACGACCTGACCCAGACGACCTACGGCATCTCCCGGGATGATGCGGAGACCGGATTCCTGGTCCACTACCTGCAAACCCGCCTGCTGACGGACAATCCTTTCACCAGCATCGATCCGGAGGGTGTTGGCCGCCTGATGCAGATCGCCATCGACGAGGGCAGAAAGGCGCGTGACAACCTCGAAATTGGCGTCTGCGGTGAACACGGAGGCGATCCGAAAAGCATCCAACTGTGCCATGACCTCGGGGTGGATTACGTATCCTGCTCGCCGTTCCGCGTCCCGATTGCGCGCCTGGCTGCCGCGCACGCGGCCTTGATGGCTTGAAGACAGAAGTGCCGGGCTGAAATGCCGGCCGGCTCAGCCGGCCGGCGTCAGCTCCGCATCCCGCGCAAGGGCTTTTGCGCAGGCGGGCCGGGCCAGGCACCGCTCGAGATAGGCTTCCAGAACCGGGCTTTCGGGCAGAATACCGAACATCTTCATGAAATGGACCGAGGAGCCCAGCAGCACATCGGCAGCACAGAATTTCTCACCCATCACCCAGGGGCCTTTTTGCAGCCCTTTTTCCAGCACTTCGATCATCGTATCGAAATTGCCCCAGCCTGAGCTGGCGCGGGAGATTTCCTGACCGGTGAATTTTTCCATCATCGCCGGCTCGATCACACCCGGCGTGTACGTCATCCAGTAAAGGTATTGGCCGCGCGATGAACTGTCCATGGCTGGCGCCAGGTCGGCAGAGTGATAACGGTCGGCCAGATACAGGGCGATCGCGGCGGAATCGGCGACCCGAACGGTGCCGCCCAGTTTGGTGTCCATCAGCGCAGGCACCTTCCCCATCGGGCTGGCCGCGACGAAATCCGGATCGGACTTCGATTCCGGATCGCGAATGTCAATCAACCGGACTTCGAATGGCTCGTTCATTTCTTCCAGCAGCCAGAGTATGCGTGAAGCCCGGGTTTGCGGGCACCAGAATAATGTGATCATCTATGTTCTCCAGTTATCCGTCTCAAGTTGCTTTCGCCAGTGAGGGAATCGTCTTGCGGAGCCGTAAATACATGGCCCCGTAAATGCTCATTCCCGCCAACGCAGCCAGCGCGCACATGATGAACACTTTACTGTAACCCATTCCGGCGCCCAAAATCGTCGCCGCCAGGTTCGGCCCGACGATCTGACCCAAACCCTGCGCGCCGGGCATGAGCGAGGCAAATGCCCCGCTGCGATCGACGTTGGCCACCGTTGCCATCTGGTAAACATCGACAAAAATCCACAGCAGATTGAAACTGAACATACTCACCAGGATATTAACGTCGTTGATTCCGACGCTCAGCATCCCGACTATCGCAGCCATGGTGAATAAGGCAATCAACAAGGGCCGTGCCAGGCCGAAGCGATTGCTGATCACGGTCGCCACGGCGCAACCGATCAGGCTGAAAAAGGACGTCCAGACCAGCAGACGCCCCACGTATTCGGCGTCGATGCCGGCTTTTAGCGATGCCAGTTCAATGTAGGTCCAATAAGAACCAATATTGATGTAGGTAAAAAAGATGGCCGCCAGTACGAGCCACGGAATGTACGCGGGGACGTGAGGAACCTCTGCCTGGTCGGTCGAATCAACGGCCACTTTTTCGATCGGATGGGCCGGAATCCAGCGTAAAAATGGCAGTCCAATCAAGTAACAGCCAATGAAGGCCAGGTAGATTCCGTTCATGGAAAGCATCGGCAGAACCTGCATCTCGAGCGCCTGGGAAAATGCAAAGGCGAAGAGCATCAGGTTATAAGCCCGCGCCGGCTTGCTCGTTCCTCCAAGGGTCGCGACGGCAACCGCGGTATAGATCCCGCTGCCAAATCCGGCGCCCACCCGCAGCCACAAAACGGTCTCGTAATCCGTGAACACCGTGCACAGCCCGTTACTGAGAACGACTATAGCCACGCTGACCAAAACCAGCCGCCGGCGATTGATGCGTGCAACGAACAGTGAAGTTATCACCGCGCCTAGCGAGAGACCGCCCAGGTCGGCTCCGGCCACGCGCCCGACCTGTTCTTCCGTGAAACCGAGCAGTTCAACCCAGGCGGTACTGATCACCGGCACGCCGACCAGCACAGCGTAACCCACCAGGGTCATGTAAAGCGCAAGGGAAACGGAGCGCCACCCGTCGAATTCGGTCGGGTGAAACGCGGCCCGGGTCAGATTATCCGGTGTGCTTGATCGCCTCACTCATGATTTCCAGGGCTGTTTGGTCGCAGGGAGGCAACTCGGCATCGCTTTGGGCCAGTGGCGTCACGCGATCACCCCAGCGGATCATACCGGCGCCGCGCGTCAGGCCGGCACCGAAAGCGGCCAGCAACAAGCGGTTACCGTGCTTGATCCGGCCATCTTCCAGTAACTCACACAGCGCCACCGGGATCGTTGCGGCGGACGTGTTGCCGTAGTTCTGGATATTCAACGCCACCTGGGACATGGGCACAGAGAGGTGGTTAGCCAGCGATTCGATGATCCTGGCGTTCGCCTGGTGCGGAATGATGATATCGATATCGTCATTTGACAAACCCAGGTCATCCAGCACTTTCGTAATTTCCTGGGCCATACCGCGCACCGCCCTGCGGAAGATTTCCCGGCCGTCAAAACTCACATCGAACTTGGCATAGTCATCGACAAAACGATTGCCGGCTGTTCCAAAATTCGGCAGGAGAAGCGCTTCGAGCGCATCGCCCTCGCACCCCAGGTGGCTTGCCAGCAAACCACATTCCTCGTCGCTTGGCTCGACCAGCACGGCTCCGGCGCCATCGCCAAACAGCACCGCCGTATCGCGCAAAGACCAGTTCAGAAACCAGGTGATTCTCTCAGCACCGATAATCAGGACACGTTTATAGCCGGCGGCGCGTATCATCGCGGTCGCTACTTCAAGACTGTAGATGAACCCGCTGCAACCGGCATTGAGATCGAACACGGCGGCATTGGCCGCGCCCATTTTCTTCTGCACATGCGCTGCGGTGCTGGGTATCACCGTATCGGGGGTGCAGGTTGCAACGATCAGCAAGTCAACGTCTTCAGGCTGATAACCGGCGGCAGCAAGCGCGCGTTGACCGGCTACCGACGCCAGGTCACTGACCGGCACGTGGGAAACCCTGCGCTCACTGATCCCGCTGCGGCTTTTAATCCACTCATCAGAAGTGTCCAGCACCGTTGCCATGTCGTCGTTGGTCATCACGGCGGGTGGCATGCACTTGCCCCAACCGGTGATGTTCGCAAATTTAGCCATTGCCAGTGGTTCCGTTTTAGTTGTCAGCGCAGACTAGCAGTGAACCGGATAAATCACAATTCAGAAGAACGGCATCCAGTATCATTAGCCGGTAATTGGGCATGAACGAGGCGATGATGAACCATCAGGTTGCACGTTTTTTCGAAGACCACCCCGAGATTGAAACACTCGAAGTGGTCCTCACCGATATCAACGGCATTTTTCGGGGCAAGTGGCTGCCCGCCGATTCGGCGGGTAAAGTTCTCGATGGAAAGTTCAAGATGCCGCTGACCGCTGTATCACCCGATATCTGGGGGCGCGACGTGCCGGCCTTGTGCAAACAAACCGGTGACGGCGACGGTATCTGCCAGCCGGTTGAACACTCAATCCGCGTTCTGCCCTGGCTGTCCCGCCCCACGGCGCAGTTGTTTCTGCAACTCAATACAGAGGTCGGAACACCCTGGGAATTCGATCCGCGCGTCGTTCTGAAGAATGTCTTTGAAAAGTATCGCGAACGCGGCCTGACCCCGGTCTGCGCCCCGGAACTCGAATTCTTCCTGTTCGAAGAGGGGCGCACCGGCGATGGTAAACCGAAGATTCCGGCCACCCGGGTCAACGGTGAGTGCCAAATTGGCGGCCAGTTGTACAGCACCGAGGTGATGCAGGAAATGGCCGGCCTGATGCATGAAATTCGCAAAACCTGCGACCAGATGTCCGTTCCGCTGGAAGGCCTGCTCAAAGAGCTGTCGGCCGGCCAGTATGAACTCAACCTGCATCACGTGGATAACCCTCTGCAGGCCGCGGACAATGCCCAGCTGCTGAAACAGGTCATCAAAGGTGTCGCGCGCAAACATGGCTTCATCGCCAGTTTCATGGCCAAGCCGTTCGGCGACCGTGACGGCAACGGCTTTCACACGCACGTGAGTGTTCTGGACCGGGAAGGACGCAATATTTTTGATGACGGAACCGAAAAAGGCAGTGACCTGATGCATAATGCAATCGCCGGCCTGGCCGCCGTGATGCCGGATTCCATGCTGATCTTTGCGCCGCATCTCAATTCCTGGCGCCGTCTTCAGCTCGGGGTTCATGGCCCCCTTTCTCCGACCTGGGGTTATGAAAACCGCTACGTGGCGATGCGGATACCAAACGGTGACTGCGCAGCCCGCCGGATCGAACACCGAATTGCCGGCGCCGACGCTAACCCTTACCTCTCCCTGGCGGTGATCCTTGCCGGCATACTGCACGGCATCGACAACCGAATGCAGGCTGACCCGCCGACGACAACCGGCCCCGAAAAAACCAGGGCGGTGCTCCCTTCAAGCTGGGACGCGGCGCTGGCGTCGTTCGAGGATTCGGAGTTTATCGGCCAGGCATTGGGCACGGTTTTCCAGCGGGCGATGAGCGAGATCAAACGCGTGGAGCAGCACGAATTTTCTGCGGCAGTCTCTGCACTGGAGTACGACAGCTACCTGGTGCTGGCCTAGAAATCGAAACCGCCCATATCCATGCCCATACCCATATCCATGTCCATTGAGCCCATATCGGGCATGCCCATTTCAGGCAATTGAACGGCTTCGGGTCGGTCACCTTCCACCCCCCAGTCCGGATCGACCGGGTAGTTGCCATAGCCGGGCCGGTAGCCCCAGGGATGCGGACCATAGTAGCCGCGATACCCTGCACCATAGCTCATGTACGAGCGGGAACTTCCGCTGCCGCCAGCGCACCCAACAAGCGAGGCCAGTATTGAAACAGTGGCAATCAAAGCCATCAGGCGGAACAGTTTTCTCATTTTAGCTCTCCCCGTTGCTGAATGGCGAAAACTCCGCCGGTCGGGTCAGCCACGACCGCGACGGTCGAGCCTTCCGAATCTGTCATCGGCCCGGCGAGGACCTGGCCACCAGATTTTTCCAGCACCCTGACAGTCGCTTCCATGTCGGCGATGCGCAGATAAGGCAGCCAGTTAGGTTTCACACCCTCCAGCTGTATGGGCACCACTGAGCTCCTGGCGAGTTGATCCCGCCCCAACACCAGAATCTCATCGCCGGAGTTGTCTTTCACGATGCTGGAACTGTAACCGATGACACGCTCATAAAAAGCCGCATCTTCAGCGGGGTTTTCCGTCCAAAGCTCAGCCCAAAGCCACTGATTAGAGGATGATGGCTCATCCGGAGGATCACCTTCGGTGGCGTGCAGCAACATGAACATCGCGCCGCGTGAATCCTCGACCAATGCGTAGCGCCCCCTCCCCGCCAACTCGACCGGCCATTCCAGCACTTTTCCGCCCGCCGCAGAGACCAGCTCCACAGCCATTTTCACATCGTCCACGGATATCGATACCAGCCATCGGGCCTGGCCGTCCGGCACCTGGTCGTCCTCATACTGTGAAAGAGTGGCAACCGGCTGGTTTTCGTAACGCACATCCGCAAAAGTCCCGTCCTTGCTGTAGGCAATATTCCAACCAAAAACAGCCTGGTAAAAAGCACCTGCCCTTCGCAGGTCACCGGTCACCAGATCCATCCAGACGACCTTACCTGGCTTCCAATCCTGTGTCGGCTGGTCCGTAATAGGCGCGACCGGTTCCGGTCCGGTTGCGGCAGCAGCCGCAAAAGCCGGCACCAGGAGATAAAAGCAGGCCGCCAACGCGAAGCCCAAACGATGATTAACTGTATATTTCAATGGTCCTATCCTCACGTGATCGCCGCAGTGCGGCCTTAATCATTCATAGCAGAGCGCGAACCTGTTCCTCCAGTGGCGGACCGTCGATCTGCCTGAACCTGTAGCTGACCCGCACCATTGGCACGTCCAGTTCAAGCATGAGTTCCAGCCTTGCCGGACTGGCATCCACGATACAGGCTACATCTTCCGCCGCGCAGCAGGCATTGATCGTTTCGGCCAGCGCTTCGCGTTGCGTCTCAGAATAGCCCATCGCCGGCAATATTCGTTCCATGTGCGGATAGGCCTCAAACGTATCGCTGATCGTCCCCACCGTGTAGGGCCGCGGATCCACCGGCGTGGCTCCGTGGCGCCGCGCAGCAACCGTTCCAGCGCCGAAAGACATACCGCCGTGGGTCACGGTTGGTCCGTCTTCGATCACCAGCACACGCTGGCCTTTCAACAGATCGGGCTGGTCTACATCAAGCTCCAGATCCGCGGTGCAAATCACTGCTTCCGGATTGAGCTGCTGCGCCCGCTTGCGGATGCCGTCAATAGCGCCGGGTTCCGCGGAGCCGGCTTTGCTGATCACCAGTATGTCTGCTCTTCTGAAATTCACCTCGCCCGGAAAATAGTCAATCTCATGGCCGGCCCGCAAGGAATCCACCACCACGATGTCCAGGTCCGGCTTGATGAACGAGAAGTCATTGTTGCCGCCGTCCCACAACACGATATCAGCTTCACCGGAAGACTCATCCAGGATGGCCTGGTAGTCCACGCCGGCGTAGATTGGAATTCCCATGTCCACATAAGGCTCATACTCTTCCCGTTCCTCGATCGTACAGTCGTGCCTGACCAGGTCCTCGGTGGTCGCGAAGCGCTGCACCCGCTGCATCTCCAGGTTGCCGTACGGCATGGGGTGGCGAATGACGGCAACCGAATTGCCCTGGTCGGTCAAAAGGCGCGCCAGCCACTGGGTCAGCGGGCTTTTGCCCGCGCCGGTTCGGGTTGCCGTGATGCTGACCACGGGCCTGGACGAGACGAGCTGGGTATGGTCGGGACCCAGCATCACGAAACTTGCCCCGGCCGACTGAACCAGGCAGGCCTTGTGCATGATTTCCGCGTGGGAAATATCGCTGTAGGCAAAAAACACGAAGTCCACTTCGAGACGCTCGATCAGGCCGGTCAGTTCTGATTCGTCGTAAATGGGAATATCCGCGTCATATCCTTCACCGGCCAGTGACTCTGGAAACCCGCGCTGGTCGATGAAAGGAATTTGTGTCGCCGTAAACGCTTTGACCCGGAACTCCGGGTGGTCGCGGAGAAAGGCAAGGAAAATATGGAAGTCCCGTCCGGCAGCTCCCATTACGATGCATTGATACTCGTTTTTCATGGTTTGGGCTCTTTGAAATGGCGATTGAATACTGGTGCCAGCATAACGAGCATGCCGGATGCCGGCATTGATCTAAAGCGGGTTCCTGGTCAGTGGAAGGAGGATTCCCCCAGCGTGCCCATCATGATTGCCGCAAGGAAGCCGACAACCGTCATCAGGCCGGTCAGCCAACCCCCGTGCTCGAAAGCTTCGGGCAGCATGGTTTGCGCAATCATGGCCAGCATCGCGCCGGCTGCCATCCCCTCCAGCATGGCCTTGAGGTGATGGGGCGCATCGGCGATGAACAGATGCCCCAGGGCGGCTCCGACGGCCGTCATCAGCATCAGGGAGACCCACATTGCGATCACGTTGAAGGAGGAACTGCCCTGCTTTTTCATCACCGACGCGCTGGACATGCTCTCGGGAAAGTTCGCCAGGAACAGGCCTCCGACCAGCGCGACGCTGACGGATGCCCCGGTCATGGATCCTCCAATGACCAGCGACTCGGGTATGCCGTCCAATGCAATGCCAAGCCATATAGCCACGGCCACGTTGCTGCCGCCCTTTTCCACACGAGCGGCTGAAATGATCTCGGCTTCCGTCGGCTTCCCCAATTCGGACTCCAGGTTATGACTGGCTGCAGCGAGCCATGCCTCGGAATGATGTCGCTGAATATCATTGTTGCTCTCGCCGCGATGGTGCGCCGCCAGCCGTCCCAGCTTGTGCCGCAGGCCCGGGGAGACCGCCACAACCTCGTTAAAATCGTCCTTGTGGACCTCCCACAGAACGGTGTCTTCCACGGCCTCCGCCCGTTTGATCGCAGGCACGCCGGTAACCAGCGCCATCTCGCCGAATGCGTCACCCTTATTCAGCAATGAAATCCTGCCGGCTTTTTCATTGGCCTCGTGCGGGTGAATCATGACTTTGCCGGACTCGATCAGGAACAGTGCGTCGCAGGGATCTTCCTCGTGACAGATGAGTTCACCCGATTTGAACACCCGCTTTTCAATATCACTGACAACGCGTTTTATTTCATCAGGGGGCAGGGCCAGCATCACGTCCAGCACCGAGAGCTTGTCCAGGATTTTTCGATAGTGCTTTTTTTTACTGTGCTTCAGGCGATGCGCAATCGTCGAATGCTTGCGCAAATACCCGCCCATTTCGGACAAAGCCCGGTCGAGGCCAATGAAAAGCAGGCAACCGGTCATCGCGCCAATGGCCATCCATTTAAAACTTTCGAAAGGGTCGTCCGGAAAATGAGCCAGCGCCGGCACAACCAGTTCGAGCGTGAGCGCGCACAACAGGGCGCCGGCGCCAAAAGCCATGACGGCGGCCGTTAAACGTAAACTCGGATTAAGCCAGATGCCAACGGCGGCGCCCAGCGGCAGGGAGGCCGCACTCAGACCGCCAAACAGGAATGCAAGGGTCAGATGCTCCATTACTCCTGGGTCAAAACCGCTTTCCACCCGAACGGGGTCTTCTCGTACACCGTCGTGAACCACCGTTTGAACGCTGAACCGTCTTTGAACGTCAGGACTGAAAAAGCATGGACCATCGCGTGTTTTTCTCCCAGCGTTTTGACCGTTACCTGCGATACTTCCAAGACGCCCCGGTCCTGGTCCTCCTCGGTGATGCTCTTGATGTCCTCCATGCGTTCCTTAAGCGCAACGATTCCGTTCTGACTGACCAACACAAAATCGGGATGGTAGTATCCGCGGATCGCCTGGACGTCGCCTTCATTCCAGACTTCGGAAAAATAATCAAGCGCGGCGGTGATTTCAGTTTCCGTATCGGCGTTTAACGGACCCGCCAGAATCAGCAGCAACATCATCAGGACAATTTTCATGGGAATTCTCTCAACCGGTGCAACCACGTGTTTCGAAAGCCTACAGCGAGACTCTAGCACAGTTATATCGTGCGACAAGCCGGGCGATCATTCGTAACGGACCGGAACCTGCAGAGGTATACTGAAGCGTCATGACACGACTGAACATCCTCGACAGCAGTTTCCTGATCGCGGAAAATCGCGAGACCCCCATGCACACGGGTGGCGTCAGCCTTTACAGTTATCCAAAAGGTGTCGACAAACGCAAATTTCTTAACGGGTTGAAGGAAATCCTGCTGGCGGGAACGGATTTGCGTCCCATGTTCAACCAGCGGCTCTCCAATAACCTGCTGAGCAAAGCCAACCTGACGTTCAGTTGGGAACAGGACCAGGATTTTGATATCGAGTACCACATCCGGCATTCCGCCCTGCCCCGGCCCGGCCGGTACCGCGAACTTTTTGCGCTGATATCCCGTCTGCACAGCACCTTGCTGGACCGTAACCGTCCACTGTGGGAAATGCACCTGATAGAAGGCCTCGCCGGCAACCAGTTCGCCACTTATCTCAAGACCCACCACTGCATGCTCGATGGGGTGGCCGCGATGCATCTGACCGACAGCATGCTGTCCGCCAGCAACCGCGGCCGGGTAAACCAATCACCGCTGTCACTTGAAGCCTGGGAACATTACAAGAAGAAGAACCTGGCAACCCGCAAAGCAGTCTCGGCCAGCAGCAGTGATATCAAGTCACTGGCGGACAAACTCACCGAGCAAATAGGCAGCGGCAAGAACCTCGCCCAGGCCGTGATGAAGTACGCCAACGTTTGGCTGGGCGGAAATCCCGCGCTCAATGCGCCGTGGCATGCCGTCCCGCGAAGCATTATCAGCAGCGAGGTGACTGGCTCCAGGCGATTCGTGGCTCAAAGCTGGCCCTATCAGCGCATCAGGGCGGCCGGGCGCGCCCTCGGAGGCACATTGAACGACGCTGTGCTCGCGATGTGTGCCGGAGGGCTGCGCCGTTATCTCCTGCAATCCGGCGCCTTGCCCAATAAACCGCTCAAAGCTATGGTCCCAATCTCACTGCGCGTGGAGGGGGACCTGGAATCGTCGAACGCGGTTGGTTTTATTGTCGCCAACCTCGCTACCCACCTGGAAGACCCCGGTGAGCGATTTACCACCATCCGGGAATCGATGCTGGCCGGAAAAGAACTCTATTCCGGGCTGTCAGCAGGTGAAGCGGAGCTATTCACACAGATCGCCATGTCACCCATGGTGATCAGCAAACTGCTCAGTCTCGAGAAAGCCCTGCCGGCCTTTAACCTCGTAATATCGAATGTTCCCGGGCCGAAAAAGAAAATGTACTGGAACGGGGCCCGCCTCGACGGTATCTATCCGGCCAGTATCGTTGTACACGGCCAGTCGCTGAACATCACGCTGGTCAGCTACGGCGATCAACTGGATTTCGGGATAATTGCCTGCAGGAGATCGCTGCCCAGCATTCAGCGACTGCTGGACTGCCTCGAAGACACGCTGTCAGAAATGGAAGAATTCGCCGGGCTGGTATAGGGCTCAGCCAGGCCGGTTGCGGCCGTGAGCTTCGTGGCTCCTGACCCAGTCGCCGGCCAGAATCGCACTGGTCAGAGATACGTCTCCGGCCAGAACCACCGCGGCCACAATCTCGGCAAGTTTGTCTGCCTTGCCCGTGCCATAGCATCCGAGCATTTCG
The DNA here is from genome assembly GCA_013001885.1 of Lysobacterales bacterium. Taxonomy (GTDB): domain Bacteria; phylum Pseudomonadota; class Gammaproteobacteria; order Xanthomonadales; family SZUA-36; genus JAHEFT01. The sequence goes on along the minus strand of JABDLD010000046.1, from coordinate 59,313 downwards.
AGACACTCGCGCTGAGACGGCAGCCCGGTGCCGCCGCCATAGGTCGCGCAGATCACTGCGGGTAGAGTAACCGACCAGTAATAATCGCCATTTTCCAACAACTGGCCGAAGGTCATGCCGGCATGAGACTCGGCGACGTTGGCCTCGTCCTGACCGGTCGCGATGAACAGTGCGGCGATGCCGTTGGCGGAGTGGGCGCCACTATAAGCGGTGCCTGCCTGCAAAGCGCCGGTGGCGGCAATCTGCCGATACCGGTAAAGGTCCGAAGGTTCGACCCTCAACAGCTCACGTGCAACCTCCTTTTTAAGCGTGAATTCGGCAATGACCCGTTTTCCGCGCGTCTGTATCAGGTTCATGGCCGAATGCTTCTTGTCCGTGTCGATCGCGCCGGAGAGGAAGTACTTCGGTTTAAGCGGGTGCGTCTTTCTGATCCACTCACATGCGACATAGGTCGCCTTGCCGGTCATATTCTGTCCCGCGGCGTCACCCGTTGTGTAGCAAAATCGCGTATACAGCATGTTGGCAACCGGATACTGTTCAATCTCGATCAGCTTTCCGCTCTGAGTGGTCGATTCGGCGACCCTTCTTATTTCATCGAGTTCCGTTTGCAGCCACTGTCCAAATTCACGTGCCTCCAGCGCATTGGCAAACAGGAACACAGGTGCCCGCTGCATTGAATGCTTGACCACGGTCGCCCGCACGCCTCCCGATTCGCTGATCGCTCTCATTCCCCTGCTGTAACTCGCCACCAGGGTTCCCTCGGTGGTGGCCAGCGGTACATAAAAATCACCCTGCGCATGCTCACCGCATAGCCGCAGCGGACCTGCCAGGCCCAGCGGCATCTGCACCGTGCCGATGAAATTCTCCACGTTGCCGCGAACAACTGCCGGGTCGACCGAATAGCTGGATATGCTCTCGAGACGGGCGCCAGTTTTTTCCGCGATGAAATCACAGCGCCTCGCCGCCTGGTCCCTGGAGTAATCGTTTTCTTTGCTGCGCGGAATGGATTTTGCTCTGGACATGGGCAACCTCGGGTCAGGATCAGACTTCGACAACGATGGACGCTTCGACTTTCTGCGTGAAAAAATCCGCCAGCTTCTGGTGCAGTTCCGCCGGCAGCGGGGCCAGTGCGCTGATGCCGGCGTTTTCCAGCACCTGTTCCGGCCGGGTCGCGCCGGCAATCACGGTGCTTACTTCAGGGTAATCCAGAATCCAGCGCATCGCCATTTGCGCCATGCTCATCCCTTCAGGCAGCCAGCGCCTCATTTCTTCGACAAAATTCACCGCGGTGTCGAAAGGCACGCCGGAAAAAGTCTCCCCCTGGCTGAAAAATGCGCCTTCGCGGTTGTAGTGGCGGTGATCGGACTCGGCGAACTGCTGGCCATGGGCCATCTTTCCGCCCAGCACGCCGCTGGCCAGCGGCAGGCGGACAACGATCCCAACGTCGTTCGCACGCGCGGCGGGAAACAGCCGGCCGATGGCCTGCTGGCGAAACAGGTTGAACACGATCTGCAGCGAAACCAGCTTGGGGTGGCTGATGACCGCCATCGCCTCTTCGATGGTTTCCACGCTGGCTCCAAACGCCCTGATCAGGCCCTCCTGCTGAAAGTCTTCCAGCCAGGCGAGGATGTCGCCCGCCTGCATCACCTCCAGCGGCACGCAGTGCAGCTGCACGAGGTCGATTTCGTCAACCTGCAGTCTGCGGGCCGATTGCTCGATGTTTGCCCTGACTTTCTTCCGAGAGTATCCGTCGGGAAACAGTCCCGCGGCACGGCCAACCTTGGTTGCGACGATGGTCTTGGAGGGGTTGGCGGACAGATACCGGCCGATGCGGCTTTCGCTCTGGCCGCCGCCGTAAACGTCCGCTGTATCCCAGAAATCAATGCCTGATTCGGCGGCAGCCCGTAAAATCTGTCCTGACAGGTCATCACTGACCGGACCAAAGTCACCGCCTAGCTGCCAGCAACCCAGACCCATTTCGGAAACCCTGAAACCGCTTTTTCCAAGAATGCGCTTTTTCATCTGGAACCTCGTTTCGATTTTTACTTATTGCGATCTGTGCGGCCCTCTGCAAACACTGATTCTGCAGCATCGCGGGGGGCGTTTTATTGACCTGAGGCGGCAGACCACATCATTTCCTGTGATAGATTTCAGGGAACACCCGTCAATGGTACACGGAGGGCATTCAAAGTGAGTCGGCTCAAACTCAACATCAATGGAAAAACCCACACCGTGGACGCCCCTCCCGACATGCCGCTGCTGTGGGTGCTGCGCGACAAGCTGAACCTCGTGGGAACCAAGTACAGCTGCGGAATCGGAATCTGCGGCAGCTGCACCGTGTTGGTTGACGGCGAGCCTGCGCGTTCCTGCACGCTTCCTGCCGCCGCGATGGCCGGAAACGAGATCACCACGATTGAGGGATTGGCGCCCAAAGGCGATCACCCGGTCCAGGTCGCGTGGAACGAAGAAGACGTTCCCCAGTGCGGCTACTGCCAGGGCGGCCAAATACTGACAGCGGCGGCCCTGCTGGAGCGCAAACCGGATCCGGCGGACGAGGATATTGACGCAGCCATGGCGGGCGTCATCTGCCGCTGCGGCACGTATTACCGCATTCGTAAAGCCATCAAGCTCGCTGCACGCTACGCAGCCGAACTGGGGAGTGCATCATGAAAGTACGCGCAAAGACTCCCGATTTGAACCGCCGGTCTTTTCTTAAGGTTTCACTTCTGGCTTCCGGCGCCCTGGTCGTCGGCGTCGGCTGGAGCGCAGCGCCTGGCGAAGGTGAACAGATCGCTGAGACCTGGGCGCCCAACCTGTACGTCCGGATCAACCGTGACGGCTCGGTGACGATCGTCAGCAAAAATCCCGAAGCCGGCCAGGGCGTCAAGACCGCGTTCCCGATGGTCGTGGCCGAATGCCTCGAGGTCGACTGGAAAGACGTCAGCGTGGAGCAGGCTCCGCTGGACGACCGCTACGGCCGACAGGTGGTTGGCGGAAGCCGGGGTACTCCGGACGGCTGGGACGATCTGCGTATCGCCGGCACCGGGGCCATGGTCCTGCTGAAAGCCGCCGCGGCCCGGAAATGGGATGTGCCCGTCAGCGAATGTTCCGCCGCCAGCGGCAGCATCCACCACCAGGCGTCAGGCCGGACGGTGCGCTATGTCGAGTTGCTGGACCTTGCAGCCACCCTGCCCGTACCCGCAGTTGCTGATTTGAAACTGAAAAGCCGGCCGGCAGATTTCTCATTGCTGGGCACGTTCGTGCCGGGAGTCGACAACCACAGCATTCTGACCGGTCAGCCCCTGTTTGGCGCGGATACGCGCCTGGATGGAATGCTGTACGCAGTATTCCAGAAATGCCCGACGTACGGCGGCAAGGTTCGCAGCGCCAACACCGAGGAGATCCGCAAGCTGTCCGGTGTGACCCACGCGTTCGTCGTGGAGGGCACGGATAACCTGCACGGACTGATGCCCGGTGTCGCCATCGTGGCGGAATCCTGGTGGCAGGCCGACTCGGCCCGAGAGAAACTCCGGGTTGACTGGGAAACCAGCCACGCGGACTCGACGGCGGATTTCGACCGCCGGGCCGCCGCCCTGGCAAAGGAGACCGGTGAAGTTCAGCGGGCGGACGGCGCCGTGGAAGAGGCGCTGGCCGCGTCTGAAAAAGTGGTTGAAGCCAGCTACTACTATCCCTTCGTTTCCCATGCCAACATGGAACCGCAGAACTGCACGGCGCTGTATCACGAATCCGGGAAAATGGAGCTTTGGGCGCCTTCACAGAATCCAAAATCGGGGCGGTCGCTGATCGCCGGTGTGCTGGGCATTCCGGAAAAGCAGATTCACGTGAACATTACCCGCATCGGCGGCGGCTTCGGCCGCAAACTGGTTAACGATTTCATGGTGGAAGCAGCCTGGATTGCCCGTGAAATACGCCGCCCGATCCAGTTGCAGTGGACACGTGAAGACGACATGGGTCACGACTTCTACCGGCCGGCCGCATGGCACCATTTCACCGCGGGTCTTGATGGCGCCGGCCGTATGGCCGCTTTCGATCACCACTTCATCACTTTTGGGCGCAACGGCGAGACTATATCGGGGGCCGGCCTGTCGCCGAATCATTACCCGGCTGGCCTGGTGCCTCATTTTCGGCTTCGTCAATCCACTATCGAAACGAACGTGCCCACCGGTCCGTGGCGCTCGCCCGGCCACTCAGCCTACTGTTTCGCCTACCAGAGTTTCTTCGACGAAGTCGCGTTGGCGGCGGGGCGCGATCAGCTCGAATTCCGGCTCGATCTGCTGTCGCGGTCCTTTGGCGATCCGCCGCTCGACCTCGCACGGACCAGCGACACGCTTCGGGTGGCCGCGGAAAAAGCGGGATGGGGACGTGATCCCGGACCGAATCGCGGATTGGGCATGGCGTTTCATTTCGACCACGGCGGTTTCGTCTCGCACGTCGCCCAGGTCGTTGCCGACGGCACAAGGATCAAGGTGGAGAAAGTCTGGTCCGGAATCGACGTGGGGCCGGTAATCAACCTGAGCGGCGCGCGCAACCAGGTCGAGGGCGCCGTGATTGATGCGCTAAGCACGGCGCAGCTGGAAATCACTTTTGCCAACGGTGCGGCGGTGCAGAGCAACTTCACTGATTATGAATTGCTGCGAATCAACCAGGCGCCGGAAATCGAGTGTCACTTCATCCAGAGTGATCATTCGCCGATGGGGCTCGGCGAGCCGCCCATCGCACCGGCAACGCCGGCGATCAGCAACGCGATTTTTGCAGCCACCGGGACCCGGATCAGGGCGTTGCCCTTCAGCCGATCGGGGATCGTGGTCTGAACCGGCTTGACGGCCGAGGAGGTCCGGAACCGATTCTCACTCAACCGGCTCAAGGCCGGCGTCTGAGTGTGCGCCGAGAATTCAGGCGGCCTTCATAAAACCACTAGTCCATCAGTTTCTGCATCAGGTAAACAATCTGCAGGCTGTCCATGAAGGCCCGCTGCTTCAGATCCGATGAGCCCGCGTGGCCGCCCTCGATGTTTTCGTAATACAGGAACGAGTGCCCCAGTTCCCGCATGCGCGCCGCCATTTTGCGGCCGTGCCCCGGGTGTACGCGATCGTCCCGGGTAGAACTGTAAAACAGAACTTCCGGGTAAGCGCCCTTCTCGCCCATTTTCTGATACGGCGACCAGTCGCTGATGAACCCGGCTTCCTCCGGCAGGTCGGGGTTGCCGTATTCCGCAATCCAGGACGCGCCGGCCAGCAGCTTGTGGTAGCGCAGCATGTCGAGCAACGGCACTCCGATGACAATGGCGTTGAACAGCTCCGGGCGTTGCGTGAGCATGGCGCCCATCAACAAGCCGCCGTTGGAGCGGCCCATCGCGCCCAGACGGCGGGGGTTGGTCAATCCGGTCTCGACCAGATCTTCCGCCACCGCGATCATGTCGTCGAACGCCACCTGCCGGTTCTCCTTCAGGGCAGCCTGGTGCCATTTGGGTCCAAACTCCCCGCCGCCTCGGATATTGGCAACCACCAATGTGCCGCCGGCCTCCAGCCAGGACGTCATATTCGGTGAGTTGCCGATTGGAAAGGTATAGCCTGGCGTCGAGGACTGTTCGAATCCGCCATAAGCGTAAAGTAAGGTTGGGCGCTGGCCGTCGAATTCCAGGTCTTTCGCGCGCACCAGGAAATAGGGAATCTTCGTGCGGTCGGTTGAAACGGCAAATTTCTGTTCCGTCACGAATCCATCAGCATCAAAACGCTCGGGAAGAGCCTGTACCAGCAGGACCTCGCCATCTTCCATTACGCGATAGAGACTCTCGGGCTGAAGGTAGCTTTCAAATGAAACGAAAACGTCGTTGGCCGTGTCATCGGAAGCGCGAACGTTCAACGAGCCGTTTTCGGGCATCGTAATTTCAGTCAACGCCCAGCCGGTATCGGTCGAGGAGGCCGCCAGCAGTTTACCGGTTACATTCGACAACAGTGCTATGTAGATACGGTCCCGGGAAACGGTCACCGATTCGACGCTGCTGACCGCATCGGGTGCATACACATTTTTCAGGCTGGCCTCCGGCGTTCCGGCGACCAGGTCCTGCAGCAGCACCGACACCACGCTGCCGGCAGGGAAGTTGCTGTCTCCCGGCATCCAGTCCGATCGCAGAGAGGCTATCAGGTGATCACCCATGAACCCCTGCAACGACACATCCCGCGGCAAGGGCAGCACCGTCAAGGTTCCATCTGTGTTCAAGAGGCGCAGGGTTTGCGTGAAAAAGTCCGGTCCTTGCAAAACCAGGGCGTGCGTGCCGTCATCCCGGTGACTGACCAGTGGAAACTCAAAGGCATCGGTCTCAGGGCCCTCGAAAATCAGCCGCGCATCGGCAAGCGGCGTGCCCCGGTCCCACAAACGCACCTGGCGCGGATAACCCGAGGTATTGATGGTGTCCGGGCCAAACCCGGTTGCGATCATCAGCGTGTCCGCATCCAGCCAATTTACCCATTGCTTGGCGTTGGGGGACTCGAATCCGCCTTCCACAAAACGGCGGTTGGAAACATCGAATTCACGCAGAACCACCGAATCGGTACCGCCATCGGAAAGCCGCACCATGCACCGGCCGGCGGACATCAGGCAGTCACGGCCCTTGTACACCCAGTTCCTGCCTTCGGCTTCGGCCAGCGCGTCAACATCCAGAACGGTCTCCCAGAGGGGTGAACCGGATGCATAAGCCTCGACGCTGGTCTTGCGCCACACTCCGCGCACGTTGGTCTCGTCGCGCCAGAAATTATGCATTTCGTCACCGGAGCGCTCAGCGTAGACAATCTTGTCGGTTGCGTTGTATATGCCCAGGGCGCGATTTTCGACCATTTCAAAGCGCGGATCCGACGCCAGGACACCAAGCGTGCGATCGTTCTCCGCCCTCACCCACTCGAGGGCCTTTTCTCCCAGGACGTCCTCCAGCCACAGGTAAGGATCCGGCGTCATAGCACCGGCATCCTCCATTACTTCTGCTTCCATTGGCTCCGGACTCTCCGTCTCACGCGGCGGGCGGTCACAGGCAGTCAGGATTACTGCGGTGAATGCAACTAACATCAAAGACGAGTGGGACATGATTCATTGCTCCGGATCTGAATGAAAATTAGAAGGTCAACTACATCTGATTTTAATCCGATCCCAGGATACGGGCCAGATTGCTGTAACCCGGCTTGGCCGGGCCTGTGCGCGAAGAATGGCGGCTGTGTTCGTTGGTATTACGGCCATTGCTTCGGCTGGTGCTCTGACTGTTCTTCCGGCCATTGCTTCGGCTGGTGCTCTGACTGTTCTTTCGGCCATTGCTCCGGCTCGTGCTCTGACTGTTCTTCCGGCCATTATTCCGGCCATTGCCTCGCCGCTGATCCGAGGAACCGTTGCGTCGGTTCCCGGCGTCATGACCGTTCGCTGTGGCGATACTTGCGTATCCGGGCAGAACCTCTTTCGGGATTTCCCGATTGATCAGCCGTTCTATGTCCCGCAATAATTTATGTTCCTCGGAACACACCAGTGAAACGGCCGAGCCTTCATTTCCGGCGCGCCCGGTCCGGCCAATGCGATGCACATAGTCTTCCGGAACATTGGGCAGTTCGAAGTTGACCACGTGCGGCAGTTGATCGATATCCAGACCCCGCGCCGCGATGTCAGTCGCCACCAGAATACGGACAGCCCCTTTCTTGAAATCGGCCAGTGCACGGGTCCGGGCCGCCTGGCTCTTATTGCCGTGAATCGCGGTTGCGCTCAACCCGTCCATGACCAGTTGCCTGGCCAGGCGGTTTGCGCCGTGTTTGGTGCGGGTGAACACCAGCACCTGCCGCCAGTTTCCGGCGCCGATCATATGGCTGAGCATTTCCCGCTTCCGGTTCTTTTCAACCGGGTGAATTCGCTGCTCAATCAGTTCGATGGGCGCATTGCGACGGGCCACTTCAACCAGCTCGGGATGGTTCAGCAATTGATGCGATAGTTTTTTGATTTCATTGGAAAAGGTGGCCGAAAACAACAGGTTCTGTCGCTCGCCCTTTGCCGGCAGCAAGGATATTATCCGTTTGATGTCGTGAATGAAGCCCATATCCAGCATGCGATCGGCTTCATCGAGAACCAGTATTTCTACGCGGGACAAATCGACCGTCTTCTGCCGTGCATGGTCCAGCAACCGGCCGGGCGTGGCCACCAGCACGTCGACCCCGCGGCGCAGTTTGTCTTTTTGGGGGTTAATGTTAACGCCGCCGAAGATAACCGTGCTGTTCAAGGGCAGGTGGCGTCCGTAGGTTTTTACGCTCTGCTCTACCTGGGCCGCCAGTTCACGCGTTGGGGTCAAAACCAGTGCGCGAACGGCGCGCTGAGATTTGTCGGTCTCACCGGATGCCAGGCGCTGCAGCAGCGGTAGCGTAAACCCGGCCGTTTTACCGGTGCCCGTCTGGGCGCCGGCCATGAGATCCCGGCCTTCCAGAATCAGCGGAATCGCCTTGACCTGGATGGGTGTGGGTTCGTTATAGCCCTGTTCGTGCACAGCACGCAGGAGTTCGGCGTTGAGGCCGAGTGAGTCAAAAGACATTTTGGGAAGTACTCCGGTCTTGCCCTTCCAGCACCCGGCAAGCGGGCGTGAATCGGTACGGGGAAGATCAATTTGGGGAATTTCAGGCCAACCGATGCGGCCTGGATGCGGCGAGTCTAACAGAAAACAGCCAGGGCGGTGGATTTTGTTTGAAACTCAGACCAGGTCGATCGCATATTTCTTGAGGTCTTTGAGTTTTACCACGCGCAGCGCGGCGGCATGTGTCGCCTGCAGCAGCACACGCGGAGCCACGTCGGATTCCAGTGCTTCCTGCCAGCGTGCCGCACACAGGCACCACTGATCGCCTGCCTTGAGGCCGGGAAACCCGAATTCCGGGTGCGGCGTGATCAAGTCGTTTCCTTTGGAACGTGAAAATTCCAGAAACTCAGCCGTAACGCGAACGCATACTGCGTGCAGTCCGAAATCCTCGGGGCTGGTGTTACAGCAGCCATCTCGAAAGAATCCGGTCAGCGGCTCATTCGAACAGGGAACCAGCGGTTCACCGAGTACATTGAGTTTTGCTTCCATGATTAAGTCCTGTTTACGTCTGCGGAGATGCTCCTGGACGCCAGCAGAAAATGTGCAATCGCCCAGACCTTGGCGACCAGCACGGTGCCGATAATAGAGTAACGCAGTCCGTCGGCGTCGCCCAGCGCAGGCCGCAGCAGATCAGAAACGGAACCCACTATCAGGGGACCCAGCCCCAGCCCAATCAGGTTAAGAATGAAAAACAGCGCCGCCGATGCGACTGCCCGTTGCCTCAGGCCAACCATCGAGTGGGTGACAGCGAGCGAGGGGCCCAGCCACATAGCGCCCAGGATAAAATAAGGCGCATAGAAAAGAAACATTTCGCCGGAGGTCACGGCCAGAAATGTAAGCAACGTCAGTGGCAAAGTGGCGATAAGCGCAATCGCGGGGGTCAGCACGTACCACTGCTCACCCCGGTGCGCCAAACGGTCGGCAATCCAGCCGGATGTCACGACCCCGATCACACCACCGATACCCATGATCAAGGCCAGTCTCCAGCCCACCTCGCCAATGGTCATGTCGTGCGCCCTGATGATGAACGACGGAATGAAATTACCGGCGCCGTAGCCGGCCAGCGATTGCAGGCTGGCCGCCAGAGCAATATGCCGAAATGACTTGCGGGACCAAAGCAAACGCCAGGTTTCCCCGAAGGACGGCCGGACCTGGTCAGCGCTGTCCACTGCCGCGGGATCCAGCCCGGCAGCCACTCGATCCGCGAATCCGCGGGGTGGCTCTTTTATGGTCAATGCAACGATGACCGCAACCAGGATGCCCGGCAATCCGACGACGATGAACGTCATTCGCCAGCCGAGGCTTTCAGCCACCAGGCCGCCAAACCCGTAGGCAATCAGATAGCCGATATAGACGCCCATGGAGAAAATTGACAGCGCCAGCGCCCTGCGGCGGCGAGGGAAAATATCCGAGATCATCGAGTGGGAGGGCGGACTGCCGCCCGCCTCGCCGATTCCCACGCCGATACGCAGCAACAACAGGTGGATAAAATTCTGCGCTGCTCCGGAGAGTGCCGTCATCGCACTCCAGGAGGCAAGCGCAACCGCCACGACCCGCTTTCGACCGACGCTTTCGGACAGGTGGGCGATCGGCAGCCCCAGCACCGAGTAAAAAACGGCGAATACAAAGCCCGATAACAGGCCCAGCTGCCAATCCATCAACCCCAGGTCAGCGCGAATCTGCTCCTGCAGAATCACGATAACCTGGCGGTCGACGAAGTTAAACGTATAGACCAGCGTCAGCATGGCCAGGACATACCAACGGTATACCGGCCTCAGGTACTGCGCCGTATTGTCAGGTTTCAAGTCAGGCGTAGTTTGACGCTACGAAATCCCAGTTGACCAGCGACCAGATCTCATCCAGGTATTTCGGACGGGCATTCCGGTAATCGATGTAATACGCATGCTCCCAGACGTCGATCGTCAACAGCGGCTTCTGGCCGTTGCGCATCGGGTTTGCGGCATTAGAGGTATTAACGATTTCAAGCGAACCGTCGCTGTTTTTCACCAGCCAGGTCCAGCCTGAGCCAAAATTGCCGACGCCGGACTTGATGAAGGCGGCTTTGAATTCGTCGAAAGAGCCGAACGTTGCATCGATGGCTTCGCCAAGCGCGCCGCTCGGCTCGCCGCCGCCATCGGGGCTCAGGCCGTTCCAGTAAAAGGTATGATTCCAGACCTGCGCGGCGTTGTTGAATATTCCGCCGTCGGATTTCATCATGATCTCCTCCAGCGTGGCGTTTTCGAATTCAGTGCCGGGCACCAGGTTATTTAGATTGGTGACGTATGCCTGGTGGTGTTTGCCGTAGTGATAGTCAATCGTCTCAGCCGAAATGACCGGCTCAAGCGCGTCGGCGGCATAGGGCAGTGCAGGAAGTTCGTGGGTCATGGGTACTCTCCTTTGATTCGAAAAAAATGCTATACGCGTTTACATTGGGACGGCGGCATTGTCTGTAAAGTCCAGAGTAGCAATTTTTTCTTCGAGCTGCCTGCGCAGCACAACCCCCATGAGTTCCGCGTCGAGATCGGGGCGCTCCTGTTCCCAGTCTGTTTGAAGTTGGTCGATCAAGTCCCTGGCCATGCATTAAAAGATACCGGTAAAAACTTGCTGTATATAATCGATCCGTCAAACAGGAACATTACGCAATGTCTGAAATAAAAATTGATTCCAGGGACCTGATTCGCTCGTCTCTGAAGGAAGGAATTGCTCCCGGCAAGCTGGATGCTCTGCTCGACACGCTGGATTCGGCAGATCTGCTGCATGCCGTTTATCGCCTGAGTCCGGACGAGCAGCGCAAACTGCTGAGCGAGGTATCTACTGAACGGGCAGCGGACATCGTGGAAGAACTGCCCGACGGCCACGCGGCAGAGTTGATGGAGGAAATGTCGGCTCAGGAATCAGCGGTCATCCTGGAGGAACTGGCGAGCGATCATCGCGTGGACATTCTCTCTGAACTCGACAGCGATGATACCGAGGCCATCCTGGAACAGATGGACGACGAGGACGTTGAGGAAATACGCCAGCTGATTTCCTATCCCCCCGACGTAGCCGGCGGGCTGATGATGACCGAGTTCGCCACTTATCCCCGCAACGCGAGCGTGCGCGAGGTCGTGGAGGACCTGACCGGCCATGAAGGCGATTATGAGTTCCTCACCGTGCACTACATTTACGTGGTCGTGCGGCGCCACGCCCTGGTCGGCGTCATCCGTCTGCGTGACCTGGTCTTTGCAGACCCGGAAGTAAAGATAGGCACCTTGGCCAAGCAAGCGAAATCCGTTGCCCCGGACGCTTCCCTGCTGGAACTCGACCAGTTTTTCGCCGACTACGATATTGCCGCCGTACCGGTGGTCAACGAAAAGAATCATTTGCTGGGTATTGTCCGCCGGCGGTCCTTGCTCGAAGCGCTGGCGGAAAAATCAGAGTCCGACAACTTGAAGGCCGCCGGTATTGTCAGCGGTGACGAGTTGCGCAGCATGCCGGTGTTAGTCCGCGCCAAACGCCGGCTTTCCTGGCTGAGCATCAACATCGGACTGAATATCGTGGCGGCCAGCGTCATCGCCGTCTACGAGGACACGCTCAGCGCCGTGATTGCGCTGGCAGTCTTTCTGCCCATCGTTTCGGATATGAGTGGTTGTTCCGGCAACCAGGCGGTTGCCGTGAGCATGCGTGAACTGACTCTCGGTGCGGCCGAGCCCAAGGATGTCGCGCGGGTCTGGGGTAAGGAACTGATCGTCGGTCTGATCAATGGTATCGCGCTGGGCCTGTTGCTCGGACTGGCCGCCTGGGCCTGGAAGGGTAACGCGTTGCTGGGAGCCGTCGTTGGCGGCGCGCTTGCGCTCAATACCGTTCTCGCCGTCTCTATTGGCGGAACCGTACCCCTGATACTGAAGCGGCTCAACGTAGACCCGGCTGTTGCTTCCGGGCCCTTGTTGACCACGATCACCGATATGTGCGGTTTCTTCCTGGTATTGAGCCTGGCCAGCCTGGTGCTGCCCAGCCTGATTTGATCAGTCGATCGAAACCAGTTCGATATCGAAATTCAGGGCTTTTCCTGCCAACGGATGGTTGCCGTCAACCGTGATGGTTTCGTCCTCAACAGACGTTACAACGAGGTTCATGACCTGCCCGTCCGGACCCTGCGCCTGCAGTCCCATGCCTTCTTCCGGCTTGAGGTCATCCGGCAGGGCGTTGCGTGGAACTTCCTGCACCATCTGCTCGTGGTGCGGCCCGTAGGCGTCTTCGGCAGGTATGTTGACCGTCTTGCTCTCACCCACGGCCATGCCGTCCACCGCTTTATCGAATCCGGGAATTACCTGTCCTGAACCGAGCTCGAACGCCAGCGGCTCCCGGCCTGCAGAACTGTCGAACTGGGTACCGTCATCGAGCGTGCCGGTGTAGTGTATCTTTACGGAATCGCCTGCTTTTGCCTGGCTCATATTTTGCTCCTGTGAAAATAAAACCCAACATGATACAGCACCAGCCCGCCCGTTACGAAAAGAGATGAGATTAACCACCGAGGAACGGGCAATACTTGACGGCGTCTCCGGCGACGCCGCCGCGATGGCCATGCGTATTGTCAGCGAGATGGCGAGAATCCAGGGCGCAGAGCGGTTGGTTCCCATCCGGTCTGCACATATAGACGGCTGCCTGTACCACGGCAAAAGCGGTGTCGACTTCGCCGAACGGCTGGCCGCCGGGCAAGCCCGCGTGGCGGTGCCCTCCTCGCTGAACGTCGGCGCGCTCGACTTGCAGCATCCGGAAAAAATCCTGTTGCCGCAGAGGGAACGCGATCTTGCGCGAAGGTTGATGAATGCTTATGTCGCCATGGGCTGCATTCCGACCTGGACCTGCGCACCTTATCAGGCCGGCTGCCGGCCCAAAGCGGGAGAAGACGTCGCCTGGGCGGAAAGCAATGCCATCGTGTTCGCCAATTCAGTGCTCGGCGCCCGCACCAACCGCTACGGAGACTTCATGGACATTTGCTGCGCCCTCACCGGCCGCGCGCCCTATGTCGGGTTGCACCGGCCGGAAAACCGTTTCGCAAAGATCCTGATCGATACCGGGCGTATATCTTCCGTGCTCAAGCAGCAGGATGTGCTGTACCCCGTTCTTGGCTCCTGGCTCGGACGAATTGCAGGCGATGAGATCGCGGTTTTCGACGGATTGTCGGATACGGTCAGTGAGGACCAGCTTAAAGCGCTGGGAGCCAGCGCCGCCTCATCCGGAGGGGTGGCTCTGTTTCACGTGGCGGGCGTCACGCCTGAGGCTTCAACCGTTGAAACAGCGCTCAACGGCCAGCCGCCCCGGCGGCGAATCGAGCTTACGCCGGAAAGCCTGATCGCCGAGCGTGACCGCATGAGCACGGCGGGCAAAGAGCCGCTGGACGTGGTCGCGGTGGGCAGCCCCCATTTTTCAGTGAATGAATTTGCTGAACTGCTGCGCCTGCTGAACGGACGGCGCTGCGCCCTGCCCCTGATTGCTTGCACCGGCAGGCACGTGACCCGGCAGCTGGCAGCGTTGGGCTGGGAACCCCTGTTGGCCGCAGCCGGTGTCGAACTGCTGGTCGATACCTGCGTTGTGGTGACCACCGTGCTGGAGCGCTCCAACGGCGTCCTGATGACCAACTCAGGCAAATTCGCGCACTACAGCCCCTCGCTGACCGGGCACGAAGTCGTGTTTGGCAGCCTGTCCGATTGCGTGGAAAGCGCGGTCGCCGGCGCCGTGGTCCGCGACCAGGCGGAGTGGGCCTGAGATGCCGGTCCTGAATTCAAAACCTTTGCTGGAAGGCCGGGCTAATGGGCCGCTGCTGAAGCTCAGCGCAGACATCAGCTTCTGGGGCGGGGTGGACCCGCAAACAGGGAAAATTATCGACAGCCGCCATCCCGAGCACGGCCGCACAATCTGCGGAAAAATACTCGCAATGGACCGCTCGATCGGTTCCAGTTCAGGAAGCTCAATCCTGCTGGAACTGCTGCAAAATGACAGGGGGCCGCTGGGCATTATCCTGCTGCAGCCGGACTTCATCATCACGCTCGGCGCGGTCGTGGCGCGGGAAATGGGATTTGCCGCAATACCGGTGGTCCAGGTCGACCGTGAGGCCTTTGCCGCGCTTGCTGACGGCGTAACGCTGCAACTGGACGGCGAAGTCATTCAGGTCGGCTAAGCCATTAGCCGGAGCCGAAGGCGGGAGCAGGGAAACGAACTCCTTAATCCAACGCAGTGATCTTGCGGTCCTCAGCGCTGGTGCGCTCCTCCCAAACCCGACAGAGCTCAATGATCACCTCGACGGCCTTGTGCATGTCGTAGGTCGATATCCACTCGAAGCGGGAATGGAAATTGTGTTCGCCCGCAAATATGTTGGGTGTAGGCAGCCCCATGAAGCTCAGGCGGGAGCCGTCGGTGCCGCCGCGTATGGGCTCGACCGCGGACTCCAGGCCGGCCCGTCGAATGGCCTCGAGCGCGTTTTCAACCACATCGGGATGCTGATCCAGCACCTCTTTCATATTGCGGTAATTTTCCTCCACCTTGACCTCGACGCGTGATCCGGGGTGGGCGGCGGCCGCCTCGGAAGCCAGTTGCCCCACCCGCTGTTCCATTTCCTCGAGGTTTGCAGTCACAAAATCCCGGACCAGCAGTTTCACCGAAGTTCGCTCGACGCTCGCGTCCACCATGTAGGGATGCACGAACCCCTCATAGCCTGCAGTCGTCTCGGGCGACAGGCTGTCCTGGGGCAGGCGGTGAATGAAATCCGCAGCTACCTTGATTGCGTTGACCATCCTGCCCTTCGCGAAGCCGGGATGTGTGTTGAATCCGTGGAAGGTCACGGTGATCGCGTCAGCCGAAAACGTCTCAACCTGGAGTTCACCGAGGGTTTCACCGTCCATGGTGTATGCGCAAAACGCCCCAAACCGGTCGGTGTCGAAAAATTTCGTGCCGTTTCCGACTTCCTCGTCGGGTGTGAAACCGATGCGGACCGGCCCATGCGGTATTTCCGGGTGATCGACCAGGTATTGGGCGGCGCCCATGATCTCTGCCACACCGGCCTTGTTGTCGGCGCCGAGCAATGTGTTGCCTGAGGCCGTGATGATGTCATTGCCAATCTGCGTCGCGAGGTGGGGGTTGTCGGCAAACGAAATCATGGCCGACGGGTCGTCCGGAAACGCCAGGTCACTGCCGTCGTAATTACGGTGGATTATGGCCTTGACCCCTGCCCCACTCATCTCCGGCGACGTGTCCACATGGGCCAGGAACCCGATGGTCGGAACACCGGACTTCGCGCTGGTGGCCGGTATTGTGGCGAACACATAACCGTGCTCGTCCATCACGGCATCCTCCAGGCCGAGCGCCAGGAGTTCGTCGCGCAGGCGGCTTAGCAAGTCCAGTTGCGAGAGGGTGCTGGGAAACGTATCGGAGTCTTCGCGCGACTGCGTGTCAATTTTCACGTATTCGAGAAAACGCTCGACGCAACCGGTATCGTATTTCGGAGCATTCATGGGTCTTTCTCCAGCCGTTTCATGATTTGTTCGAATCTGTGGGTGCCGCGCAGATCGGCAAGATCCGGGTCATCGCTCACATAAAGCACGTAAGTCTCATCGCGGTCGACCATCTCTTCCAGCGCGTTCAGTGCAAACTCGTCATTACCGAGTTCATGCCAGACCAGCGCGCTGTAGAGCAGAGCTTCCGGATCGCGTTGGGCCATTGCCAGCGCTGATTCAATCATCGCCTTTGCGTCCCCGGGCTGATCATTGTGCGCATAATAAGTTGCCAGCAGGCCGCGCGTGCGCCAGTCCAGACTGTTGATCCCGATCATGGATTCCGCCAGGCGGATTGCTGTGCCATACGCCTGCGCGGCAGACTCTTCCTCACCGCCCATCAGCCGGTAGGATTCAGCCAGCCGGCCCCATGCGCGGTGATCATCCGGCGCCAACTCGATCGCCTTGAGCTGCATTTCAGCAGACTCGGAATAAAACCCTTCGTAATAATACTGGAGACCGCGATTGGTATAACCGGTGCGTGTGGGCTCGAGTTCCAGTGCGCGGTCCCACGCCACTTTTGCTGCATCATACTGCTGCAGACTGTGATAGGCGGTGCCCAGGTTATTCCAGGCGGAGGCGTTTTCCGGCATCAACTCCACACTCTTCATGGCGTACTTTACGGCGCGTTCATAGCGGTCCGGCCGGTCATCGAACTGACGATAGAACATGAACAGCGAGTCATAGGTGGGCCAGTAATCGGGTTGGAAAGATACCGACTCCAGCAGCAAGCGCTCGGATTCGCGAATCATTCCCTGCAGGGCCATTATGTAACCCAGTTCATTCAGGGCTTCAACGTTATTCGGCGCAAGGTCCAATGCTTGCCGCAGCTCCGTTTCCGCCCGTTGATAATCACCGTGATGGCGCAGAAGCGCCGCCAGGGCGACGCGAACCTCGGCCTGACCGGAGTCGATGGAAAGCGCTTTTTGGCAGGCTGCTTCAGCCGCGATGAAATGACCGACCGCGCTGTTTTTCACATAAAGGCTCAAGTGGGTATCGCACAAGCCGGCATAGGCGCCGGCAAAACCTGAGTCCAGCGAAACGGCCGTTTCAAAATAACTCAATGCCTCTTCGTAGGCGGCAACATTGCGTTTCAAAAGGCTTTGCCGGCCCTTGAAATAGGCATCATAGGCGGCCAGGCTGTCCGTCGGCACTTTTTGCAGCCGACTTTCGTCCGTCTGTGACAATTTGGCGTCCAGCGCCGCGGCGATGGCGCGGGCAATTTCGCTCTGGATAGAGAACAGGTTTGTGGTCGACAACTGTCGGTCGAAAGTCTCCGCCCATAAATGTGAATCGCTGCCGGAATCTATCAACTGTGCATTAACCCGGACCGTGTCACCGGCACGCTGCACGGCGCCCTCCAGCAAATACGCCGCATCGAGTTCACGGCCAATCTCCGGAATGCTTTTTTTCGTGTCGCGATAGCGCATTACCGAGGTGCGCGATATCACTTTGAACGAGTCAATCCTGGCCAGCATTGTCAACAGGTCATCGTGGATGCCATCGGCAAAATAGACGTCGTCTGCTTGCTTACTGCGGTTGACGAAAGGCAACACGGCAATCGCTCCGGCTCGCGCGGTATTCTGGAACCTCGTGCCCGAGCCGTCAAAAGCGCCTTCATCTGTCCAGACGAATTTGTCGAGCGCAAACAGGATCACGGCGGCGCTCAGCATCGCGATGATGACCGGGTTCAGATACCGCCTGAACTGGTCTTCGGATGCGTAATTTTCCGGCAAATCCTCGTTTCGCACCAACCCGGATGTGGTCAGTTCGAAGAACCAGGCCATGATCAGAGCAACCGGAAATCCGGTCACAAGCAGTATGATAAAGCCTCTGAAAAGCCATCCGGGCGCGTCAAACGCATCCAGCAACACGTCAGCCACCTGAATTAACAACCAGGACACAACGGCATAGGTAACCGCCGCGCGCACTACGTTGCGTTTCTTAATTTCAGAAATCAGGGACATCGGGCAGTCCGGTTAAAGCCAACCGCCCGATTATAGCCGAACGGGGATCAGGTCAAACCGGAGCAGATATCTTGTCCCTTCCGCCCGATCATCTCCGGGTGCGCCGGATGTGCTTGTGCGCCCTACGCCGGTTTACCTTCCGCGGTTTCGGGGTTAACCAGGGGGTTCCGACAACATAAACCATGGCTGCCAGCGCGATTGCGAGAAAAATGTAGACCAAAATGTGAGCAGTCATTGTCAAACCTCCTTATAAGTTTGGTTTGCAAGCCGATTACATCACGTGGTTTTAGAGTAAACATACTAAATATTGGTCAATTTTTGATCATTTTTTACCTCATCAGTCGCTGCAGGTCTGCTATCATCCGGCGCAATGAAGAACAACGTCACTTTTCCGCTTCTACCCAAATTGGCGCAGATCGATTTTTCGTGCACTGCGCAGGTCCGCGAGTTGGCGCGGGAAAGGTACCTGCATATGTTTGGCGTCAAGGATGATGCCTATATCGATGATTACATGGACGTAACTGAAGAACTGTTCACAGGCAACGCCCCCGATTACCAGGCCAACGACACCGCCTATCATGATATCAGCCACACGTTGCAGGCTGCCTTGTGTCTGGTCGAACTGCTGCACCACCGGCACCTGGAGGGTGCGGCGCCCCGCATTGATGCGGATGATTTCAGGCGCGCGCTGGTCGCGGTGCTCTTTCACGACATCGGCTATCTGAAAAAGACGGGAGACACCTCAGGCAGCGGAGCCAAATACACCCACCTGCATGAGAAACGCTCCTGTTCGTTCGCCCGTGAGCTTCTGTCACAGCGCGGATGGCCTCAGAATGACATACAATTCGTCGAAAATCTGATCAGCGCTACGGGTCCGTCGGCCGATGTGACACGCGTGGGGTTCCGGTCGGAAATCGAACGCGTGCTCGGGCAGTCGGTCTGCACCGCGGACTACATCGGTCAAATGAGCGACCCGCACTACCCGGAAAAGCTCGAAATATTGTTCGGCGAGTTCAGGGAAAGTTATCTGTACCAGCAGATTCCGGAGCAGGACTGGCCGTTTGCCAGCTTCGAAGACTTGCTGCGGAGCTCCCCCGAATTCTGGGCCCATTTCGTACAGCATAAACTGGAGGTTGAATGCGCGGGCGTCGTCAAGCACCTGAAACACCCGGTGACCGGGGAGAATCCCTATATGCAAGCCGTGGAACGAAACCTCGCCCGGATCGAAAACCAAATTACCCGATTGTAAAAACCCCGCGGCGGCAAGCGTCGCGGGGCTTCAATATTTCACCTTTTGTTCAGAAATTAACGGTTGCGGTATCGCAGTTGCTGGTGCCCGACTCACAAATTTCGTAACTGTAGCCTCCGCCGCCTTTCTGACCCGTATTGTCGGTGAATGAACCGTCATCGGCGGTGGGGCTACCGACAACCGGACTGCCGTCACGTTCGATGGTCACCTGGCCCGCACTGTCAGTGCCGATCCACGTCAAGTCAACGTACTTTACGCCCCTGACTTTGCGGCCCGTGGCGCCGGTAATGACCAGCCCGCCGCCAACCGCGTTTACGGTTACGGTGACCGTGGCCGAGTCGGAACTGTCGGTATTGCTGCAAAACAGCGTGTAACTGGTGGTTGCTTGAGGCGACACTGCAGTGCTGCCACTTACCGGGTTCACGACCTCTCCATCCAGGTCGCAGGCGTCCGCTTCACTGACGGTCCAGGCCAGCGTGCTGCTAACGCCCGGGTCAATGGTGTCTGGTGACGCGGTAAAGCTGTCTATGCTGACCGGGTCCACACCCGGGTTTCCTCCGCCACAAGAGTCCAGCGTAAATGATGCTACCCAGGTGCCCCAGTTGGTGCTGAGTCCGTTATCGACCGGGTATTCACCGAGGTACCAGAATCTCTCGCCATCCGGATCGATGGTCATGCCGGTGTAGTCGCCCCAGCGGTTGGGCTGCCGCCGGTTCTGAAACGAAGTGTAAGCAGTCTCGCCCGCCTTCAGTTCAATCTCCGGCCCGGTAACGCCCGCTTCCCTTGCAACGGATGCCCAGACGCCCGGAAGCGATGATGTCGAAGTCTTGGTGAACCCGACCGCGTAATCATTGCAAACATTGGCTGCGCCGTCTCCGTAACTGCGGAATTGCCCGCTGCTGGCGATAATCTGTGCATCCAGTACAGTCGCAGATTGCGGGTCGATTTCCGCCCAGCGCAGGCAGTTCACGGTGCCGCCGCCCGGATTACAGGAAATCGTCTGCACCATGTAGATGGAACCGTTCCGGTATTCAGCATCCTGAACCCGCCAGTCGCCGCCATCGAGAATGGCCGCCCGGCGTCCGGGCTGCGGCTGATCCACGGGAAACCCAGCCACTGCGGTGGCCGTGGCGAGTTCAAACGGTGCGGGTGCCGAGAGGTCGGATGTGAACGGGTTATCCCACGAGAAGACAACCAAGTCATCACCATTCCACGTATTGCCCGCAAGCACGTTCGCGATAAAGAAATGCTCGCCGTTAGCCGGCCAGGTTCCATCCAGGAAACCATGCAGATTCATCGGCTGGGGTGTAAACACTGAACCAATGCTGCGGGAAGTCACAGGCAGGCTCTGTGCGCCGTTGTACATTGCAGTCTTGTCGAGTGCCAGGACCCGGCTTTCCACGAATGAACTGGCGAACATGTTGGCGCCTACATAAATGGCGTCGACACCGATCCCGGCATGCGGGAAATCAAAGAAGTTGCCGCCAAACGCCACAGGCACGCTGTAAACATTCCAGGCGCCCGTTGGATCATCGGTTTGAGTGACGGCCACGCAGTAATCCGCACCCTGGCCGTTTCCAACGATACCCACGAAATAACGGTCGGCTGATTCGTCATAAAGGACATTGGGGTCGAACGTGCTGCCACATTCGGGCAGATTGAAAAAGTCTTCGAAAGCCAGCGGGCCGAGGACCGGACCACCCCCGGCCTTTGCGTAAACGGCAAAGGCTGAATTAACCGCAACGATGACGTGGTTCTTCCCTGCCGCCATCTCCGGATCCGGCGGAACGCTGACACCGGACCCGCCACAGCAGTCGCCCGAGTCCAAAGCGGCAAATCCGCTGGTCGATGCCGGTGCACCTGCAACCAGGTCACCCGCGTTCGCTTGCTGCTGCTGGGGAATGCGGGGATTGGCGGGCAATCCCCTTGCGCGCTCGCGCAACTCCGCCATTTTTTCCTCGGGGAAAGGCCCCGGCGCATGATTACGCTTATTGGCAGGGCCGGATAACGAGGTCAGCCAATCCGGCCGGTCAATCCGCGCTACCGTTTTCGGGTCGACTTCGAACGGCCCATTTGCGAAATAACGTTCGCCATCCTTTGCCGGCGGCCTAGAGGCGCTGTTTCCCCGTTGCCCGGGACCCATTATTACCGGGTTGCCAAACTGGTCAATCCGCTCCGGGTAGGCTGCGGACGTAACATCAGGCTGTGTTGGCGTCTGCGCCGGGTCCAGCGTGGTGCAGGCCAACGGCACCATCGCCGCCAGCAGAAAACAACTTAATCGTGTAATGGCTCTCATCAAGCAAATCCCCTGTAATGGAAGGTCCAGACCCCACCGGTGTCACGATAGCTGCAACTTTCGGGGCGTCCGATTTTTTCAGTCTCGGCACGCAGTATGCAATAAAACAACGGCTTTAACAAAAGGCAGCGCGTGACCCTCAGCGGTGATCAGGGTGACGAAGCTTGAAGATTGAACAGTTTCTGGGCATTTTTATAAAAAATCTTGTCGATAATATCCTGGCTCACATTTTCGGAGTCCAGTATTTCTGCGAACTTCACCGCAAAATCGGGTTTGGGGCGGGTGAATGTCAGCATGAACCAATCCGTCCCGAACATCATCCGGTCGGCAACTGTTTCGCCGTTGGACACGGGCTCATCGAGCAGGCTGATGATACGGTCCCGGGCCTGGCGGTCACCGGATATCAGCTCATCCCATAATCCGAAGTCGCCATAGAGATTTCTGGCAGGCGGGTCCCACATGAGATCGGCAAAGTCCCGCGTCCACCCCCACGGACCCCTGCCTCCGCCCAGTTCGCCGCCGAAATGGGCCAGGTTGACCCTGACCCCGGCGTTCTCGGCGCTGCTGAAAAAGATATCCCAAGCCTCCGGGCTGCCCAGCTTTTTGTGGGATGGAAACCGGCCCATGCTCTCCTCGCTGTGGGTCATAACCGGTACATCCAGTTTTTTGCATAGCGCGAAAAAGCAATCCAGTTTTTCATCCAATCGGCACAAATTCGGGTGATCGCCGTCTGCAGGGTAGTTCTGCTTGGCGTTTTTGTTGGGGTAATAACCCATTTGCGGATAAATCTTGACGCCGGCGAATCCCCTGTTCCTGATCGCGCACTCGACCAGCTTGATCGAGTCATCGTTATCCTCGATATCCGTCCACGGGTTATAAGCCACAATGGGTTTCATGAAGCCCGCGGAACATTGCGACATCTTCTCCATCAGCCGCACCTGGTCGAACAGCGGGGACGGCGCATGATCGTCTTCACCAATCCAGTAATCGAAATCCAGCATGGCGGCGAAACAGTGATTAACCCCCAATGATTTCCTGTGCGCGGTGAAGCCCCGCTGGTAGGCGCACAAATTGGAATAACGGGGGCTCATGATGTGCCGGAGGAACAGAAACAGGCCGAGTATGCTCGCCAACCCTGCCTTTTTGCCCGCCAAATCGTTTGGGATGGCCCATGCGGCCTCACCTTGCGGCTCGAAGGCGTTGAGTATAAAGTCTTCACCAAATTTCTTGTGGCTTAGACCTGTAAACACGGTGGGCCTGCGGCCGAGCAAATCGTTGACTGCGTCCTCCAGGCTGGAACCCTTGAACCAGCGCGCCGACTGCGCCGCCAATTCTGCCAAATGGTCTTTCGAGCGGCGCTTGATCTCATTTCTTGCGGCCGCTTCGTCAATTTTCTCCCAAGCATTCAGCTGTTTCAATTCATCCGCAGCGCTGAGCGAAAAAAAACGTAGGTTTTTCTCGATAAAGGTGGCGGTTTCTCTCAGTATTTTCTGCACTGCCCACCCGTATTCATAGGCCAGCGGCCCTCTCAAAGCCCCGGCAATCTGCCAGTCAGTCGCGTTGTAGAAATGGCAATGGGGGTCAATGACCCGCTGACTGGGTTTCCGTGTCGTGTTGACATGTTTCGGAGCCAGAAAGGCACAAGCCTGGTGTTCACGCTTCGGGTCGGAATTCACGAGGGAATTATCCTCACTCGGCTGAATTATTTATAACCATAGCAGGAATGGAGAACTGAGCTCGTATTGGGTGCTTTTCACCCCTGCCCGGCATGCATTTGATACACTTTGGAGATAATTCCGAGATCCGTGCTCGGGCAGAGGGAAGCTGCCGAACTCAACCAGAAGAAGCCGACTTATTTGACGGGGGTGCAGCTTGGCTCGAATTCTTCGAAAACTGAAAAAGTTCTTCAGAGAAATCTGGCGGCGACGCGTATTCCAGGTGGCTATACCCTACACCCTCGGCGGCTGGGTCCTGGTGCAGGTCGCCGAAATCGTCCTGGAAGCCTTCGAGGCCCCACCTATAGCCATGCAGGGACTCCTGATCCTGCTGGTGCTGGGATTCCCCGTTGCGATCATTCTGGCCTGGATTTTTGACATCACACCCAGGGGCTCGGTTATCCGGACTGCACCCATTGTGGAAGGACCCTTGGATGAACCGGAGCCTGAACCGTCGGTTTCACTGGAAATGGGGGCTTCAGAGCGGCGCCAGATCACGATCCTCAGCTGCGTGTTCGAATTCACCGACGGATTGGATTCAGAAATGGATCCTGAATACCTGCAGAGCTACTACTCCGCGCTCAAATCTTTTTCAAGTCAATTAGCCGATCGCTACAAGGGTTACATGCTTCCAAGCGGCACTCAGAACCTGGTGATGGCATTCGGTTATCCGCATGCTGATGAAGGGGACGCGCAGCGGGCAGTGGCCGCCGGCCTCGCTCTGATTGAGGATATTCGGAACAAACCTGAATTCAAGTCTCCCAGCGGCGAGCCAGCCCTGACAGTCCGCGTCGGTGTCGCAACCGGGTTGGTCATCGTCGATGAATCCAGGACCGATGGAAACGAAGTTGCCATCATCGGGCAGGTGCCGCGACTGGCCACCTGGCTGACCGGACTGGCGAATCCAGGGTTCATGGTGGTTGGGCCGCAAACGCAGCAACTCGTTGACAGTCGATTTCAGCTGCAATCATTGGGCATTCAGAAACAAGCGCCATCCGGCGGCGAAATTACCGTTTACCGGGTGGAAATGGCGTTGACAACCAAGGACTTCTTCGCCGCAAACCCGCAAATGACGGGCCGCGACGACGAGATGCGAATGCTCGGCGACCGCTGGCAAAACGTACTTGAAGGTGACGGCCAGGTGGTGTTCCTGCGCGGCGAGGCCGGAATCGGCAAGTCGAGCCTGGTAAATGCTTTTTACAGGACCGTAATCGAGGGTGACCGCGTCGTTGTCATTCCCTGCCAATGCTCGCCATATGAACGCCACAACCCCCTGTCCCCGCTGATTCAGGTGCTGCAGGGTCCGGTTTTAAGGTTCACCGAGCAAGATACGTCCGCTGCGCGCCTGCAAAAACTGAAATCGTTCATGCAGAGGCAGTCGATCGACACATCCGAGGCCGTGGCCTTGCTGGCCAACCTGTTGTCGCTGGATACCGGCGAGGAGTTCGCACCGCCCAGTGTTGCCGCCCAGGTTGTCCGTCTGCAAACCCTTGAGCTGCTTCTTGACATGATCAGTCTGGCCGCTTCGAGAAGGCCGGTACTGATGATTCTGGAAGATCTGCACTGGGCAGACCCGACCACCCTCGAAATGGTCCGGATGATGATGGACCGGGGGACATTTCCCGGCCTGTTTGTCCTGTTCTCAGCACGACCGGAATTCCAGGCCGACTGGACCAGGCGTGCATTCGTCGTGGTCCACGAATTGCTGCCGCTTGGCCTCAAAGACGCCCGTGAACTGATTAATTCAACGGAAGGTGGGGAGAAACTGCCGGACACGGTCGTGGATCGCATCATCTCAGAGACCGACGGCAATCCCCTCTACCTGCAGGAGCTGACCCGGGCGATACTGGAGTCAAAAGCCTGGCAAAAATCACTGGAAAAGGGCGGTCCGGACACGATGAACCGGCTGGAGATTCCAACAACGCTACAGGACTCCCTGGCGTCGCGGGTGGACAACCTGGGTAAAGCAAAAGCACTGCTGCAACTTTGCTCCGTGCTGGGCCGGGAGTTCAGTTACGACCTGCTCAAAATTGTCAGCGGAACAAAAAACGAGGCGGCGCTCAAGGAAGAACTGTCCCGTATCGTCAAGGCTGAAATGCTGTTTCAGCGCGGATTGTTTCGCAACCTCACCTATACATTCAAACACATCCTTATCCAGGAGACGGCCTATAACTCGCTACTGAAATCCAAGCGCAGGGAACTGCACGGCCGCATAGCCCGAATCCTGAAAAAGGAAATCCCCGACGTGACCGTGCGCCAACCGGCCTTGCTGGCACATCATTACAGCGAGGCGGGCGATCTCGAAAACGGAAATGCCTACTGGATCAGAGCAGGCCGCCAGTCGCTCGCCCGCTTTGCAAACGAGGAAGCTGTTGCACAGTCCCGAAACGGACTCAGCATGCTGAAAGCAATGCCCGACTCGCCGCAGCGCGCAGCCCTTGAGATTCCCCTGCGAAGCATACTGGGAACGGCGCTGCTGTCTACGCATGGATATGCCCACCCTGAAGTCCGTAAGACGTTTACCAGGGCGCTTGAGCTCTGTGAGTTTATTGGAGACGCACCGCAACTCTTCCGGGTCGCGGTCGGTCTCTGGATGTATTACACCATCGCTTCACAGCTCGATGAAGCTTTGGATTTGAGCCAGCGACTGGTCAGAATTGCCGAAACCACGGGAGACCCGGTTCAGTATCTGCAGGCCCAATACTGCCTGGCTTTCACGCTATATTACCGCGCTGATTTTCTGGCGGCGAAATCGCACCTTGAACATGCCCTCGCCAGCGAGGTGGAGGGCAGCGATTATTCCAGCGAATCTCCCAGCGGTGATGACACCCGGATCCACGTGCGGGTGATCCTCGCCCATGTCAACTGGCACCTCGGCGATCCTCGGTCCGGCCCCGGACTGGTGCGCGAAGCAAACCGCATCGCGCTGGAGCAAAAACACCCATGGGGCATCGTTTTCGCGGCTTTCCAGAGCGCCTGGTACCACCAAATGCGGTCTGAACCCGAAAAAACGCTGTCCTATGCCAACGAAGCGATTCAAATAGCCACGGAGAAAGGTTTTGGCTTCTGGTTGCCGTTATCGAGCCTGGTCGGTGGCTGGGCCGAGAGCCGGCTTTCGGATGCCGGTTCGAAGCCCATCGATGATTCCGGTGCCGAAAAGATGAAAACTGCGCTGGAACGTTACAGGCAAATGGGTTCGGGTGCGGGCGTTACTTACTGCTCGTTCATGCTGGCGGAAGAATATTCTCTCCTTGGCCGGTATCACGAAGCCGCTGAGCAACTGGAAAGCGGTTGGGCGTTTTCCCGCGAAACCGGCGAGAATTTCTTCGAACCCGAGTATTACCGTCTGCACGGGCAAATTAAGCTGGAGAATTACCGGCAAACCGGCGAAAGCGACCTACTGGAAGAGGCTGCGAACTATCTTAAACAGGCGCTGAGGCGGGCGCGCCGGCTGGAGTCGAGGGCGCTGGAATTGCGCGCCGCGCCTTACCGCGCCGAAGCACTCTCCCTGCAGGGTAAAGACGACCTGGCCATACGAATATTGAGGCAGATCACCGAACGTGCTGCGAATTTCGCGCAAACCACAGACTGGAAGCTCGCAACGAAAACACTGAACAAGCTGGAAAAAACCACAGGGAGCCAATGAGTTTAAAAATTAAAAAAATACTCATCGTTAATTGTTATTTCCCGGAAATGCGCGAACCCATAAAGCGCAGGAACGAGGTCCCGGACGCCCTGGCCCCGGTTTTGCTGGGCGGCTATTTTTCGCAGCAATTCTGTGAGGTGCAGCTGTACAACGAAGTCCACAGTGGTTTTATCGAGGTGTTCAGACCCGAACTGCTCAGCTGGCCGGACATGATCGTGTTGACCGGTCTCACCGCGACATTTGACCGTATTTTGCACCTGACGGCCTACGCAAAAACCGCCAATTCCGCGGTCATTTCGGTTGCCGGCGGGCATGCGGTGCGCTGCCTTCCGAAATACTCGGAAAATTTTCTCGACTACGTTTGCACCGGAGACGTTGAGCAAATTACCGAGGTCATCCGGGAGGCTTTCGGACCAGAATACGTCAATCCACAATTCCAGCCACGCTACGACCTTGCCTACTGGATCAAACGCCTGGGTTACGCTGAATCAACGCGAAACTGTAACTTCAGGTGCAGCTTCTGCTCGTTGACCGGAGTAGGACTCAAATACCAGCCGCAAGACCTCGATTACCTGGAAACGCAGATGGCCGCGATGGGCAAGCGCATGGCTTTCTTTTTCAACGACAACCAGTTGGCGGGTGACGGGCCGTCCGGCTTCAGGAGCCGCATCGAGCGGGTACAGAAGCGGCGCGAAGCAGGCCAGTTCAAGGTCTGGAGCGGTTTCGTCACCGACTCTTTTTTCTGGAGTGAGGAAAACATACGTCTGGCCGCGGAAACCGGGTGCGCATCGGTCTTTGTCGGGGTCGAGTCCTTCGACGACAGCATGTGGCTGGAAGGCGTCAACAAGAAACAGAACAGCCGGATGAACCAGGTGGAACTGATCCGGCGCTGCCTGGAAGCGGGCATCATATTCCAATACGGGCTGGTGTACGACCCCACGGTGCAGACGCTGGAACAGATGTACGGGCAACTGGACCTGATTTGCGACCATGCCGAAATACCGGCGCCGAACTTTATTTTCATGGCCATCCCGTTCCCGGGCACGCCTTTTTTCCACGACCGTTACGAACAGGGCCAGATTCTTCCCAACACCAAAATGCGCGACCTCGAGGGTTCCACGCTCAGCCTCAAGCCAATCGATTCGGTTGAAGACGTGGTGCATTTCATTCGCAACGGAAGAAACTTCCGCGGATACCGAAAACGATTCCTGCAGCACCAGGCGAGATTCCTGTGGCACTACCGGCGCTCGCTGAGTCCGTTCGCGATGGCGGTTTCCTCACTGACGGCCCTGGCGATTCTGGCGCCGGGCAGCTTTTCCAGCCCGGGCGCCATCTTCAAGCGCAAGGGTAAACGCACCAATGTCAGCTCATCAGAGCGTCTGGACGCCGTATATTCGCCGCGTTTGCCTGTCGATAGCCGTTATGAATCCTGGTTTGAGCCAACGTTCATCACGGACGCCCAGGGCATTCTGAACCCGCTGCTGGAAGAAGACGCGCTTGCCACCAACTACAAACGCGAAAAACGGCCCAACCCTGAGGCGACGACAGCATGAGCACACAACTGGCAACCCGCCCTTTCACCCGCACCCGCCCCGCCCGGGTATGGAGAATGTCTCTGATCGTGTTGATGCACGTCCTGGTAGTCTGGGCCCTGATCAATGGACCCGACCGCACAGACTGGCTGATTTTTGCCGCGATCTATCCGCTTCAGTGCATCGGTGTGGGTGTCGCCCTGCACCGGTATTTTGCGCACAACGCATTTCGCACCAGCCGCGGATTTCAGTTTTTCCTTGCGTTGTGCTGTGCCAGCACGTTCGGCGACCCGATTGGTTTTGCCGGCAAACACCGACTGCATCACCTCAACACCGATCGAGAAGGCGATCCGCACACACCCAGGCACGGCTTCTGGACGTGCTGGTTCGGCAGCCTGCTTGACTGCAGATACACCGATGAAGAGATTCTGGCCCAGGTGCCCCGGCTGACCGAATACCCCGAACTGATGTGGCTGCATCGGTACTCGCAGGTACCCGGCCTCATTTTGTGCCTGGTGGCATTCATGATCAGCGGGTTATCGGGAGTGGCTGTCGGCGTCCTGTTCGGGGCCACGATGATGATCCACAACAGCTCAGCGGTAAACTACTTCTGCCATAAAAGCGGGCGTCGCCGGTTCGACACCGGTGATGACTCCACCAACAACGCTATCGTCGCCCTGCTCGTGCTTGGCGAAGGCTGGCACAACAACCACCACCGCTATCCGGTGTCTGCAAGGGCGGGATTCTGCTGGTGGGAAATCGATGTGTTCTACTGGGTGATCTGCCTGTTCGAGGCGTTGGGCCTGGTATGGGACGTTCGCCGACCGCCGGAGGAGCTGCGCCGGGCAAAATTGCTTCCTGCCGACTAGATTCATCTGTTCAAGGATATGCTTGCGATGTGACTGCAATTGCAGGCCGATCCCTATTATTATGTACACCAACGCGCACCCTGGCCCGGGTTAGTCAAAACGCACACTGGAGAAACGCCATGGATCTGGGTATCAACGGCAAGAAGGCGATCGTTTGCGCTTCCAGCAAAGGGCTGGGCAAAGCCAGCGCAATGGCATTGGCGCGGGAAGGCGTCGATGTCTGGATCTGTGCCCGCCACCGCGAGGCGCTGGAACGGACGGCTGATGAAATTGCTGCTGCAGGCGGAGGAAAAGTACAGGCCCTGGTTGCCGACGTCACCACCGGACAGGGCCGTGATCAGTTACTGGCTGCCTGCCCGGAACCGGACATCCTGGTCAACAACGCCGGCGGACCGCCGCCCGGAGATTTCCGCGACTGGGACCAGCAGGACTGGTTCGATGCAATCAACGCCAACATGTTCAGCGCCATCGACATGATCCGCCGCTGCCTCGACGGCATGACCGGCAGGGGGTTCGGCCGCATCGTCAACATCACCAGCGTGGCGGTCAAGATGCCGGTGAGTGTTTTGGGATTATCGAACGGCGCCCGGGCCGGGCTCACCGGCTTCGTTTCCGGTATTGCGCGCGAACCCGCCCAGCACAACGTAACGATAAACAATCTGCTGCCCGGATATGTCGCCACGGACAGGATGTGGTCCGTGTTGGAATCAAATGCGCAGGCAAGCGGCCTGGACCAGGCGGCGCACCGGGAATCTTTCTTCAGTAAAATCGGCGCCCGGCGCCCGGGCGATCCGGATGAATTCGGCGCGGTATGTGCGTTCCTGTGCAGCCAGCAGGCTGCCTACATTACGGCGCAGAACATCCTGATGGACGGCGGCCTGTATCCCGGCACATTCTGAGCCCCGCTATTGCCTGACGGTCGTCTCCGGAATATCCACGACAAGTTTCCTCACCCGGCCGTCGCGTTCGAACAGCGACCGGCTCCAACGCACATCCAGCTTACTGCCCTCTGTTTTTATCGGGTCACCGTTGGCGGTTATGACCGTGATGGCGCAGGATTCCGCGAGCCGGTAGATCACTGGAACGCCGCAAAGCGTGAACGCCATCGAACCCGGCTGCAGATTTTCGAACTGCGCTTCGCCACCAACTTGGAAAGTCCAATTAACGGCGTGGGTGGTGAATTCCTCGCGTTTAAGGATGATGGGCGCAAACTCAATTTCTCCGGCCCTGACCTTAACTCCCAATTCGCTGAAACGGGAAATCACATCTTCTTTGACCTGGCCGGTCATCCCCGGCTGCTGAACTCCGCAGAAGCTGGGCGTATGAGAATAGGGATCAATTGGAAAAGCGCCGTACAACGCAGGTGTCTTGTGCAGGCCCAGGCCGTCCTTGATCTCGTCAAAATGTACCGCCAGCCGGTCGATCAGCGCTTCATCCAATCCGTTATCAGAGGCCGTTCCGATGACCTCGCCCGCCGCCAGCACCAACTTTGAAACCATGTGCCAGTAAATACTGCCCAGCCCCTCGTATTTGTACATCGAGCCGGAACGGCCGGTAAATCGCCTGTGGTCAAAAACCTCGTCGAAGATTTCGCACAGGGCATCCACATCCTGTTGACTGGTGCCGGATTCCTTTTCCAGGGCCGCTCGCAAATCCCCTGCGTTTCTGAACCTACCGTTGAAATGTACCTTACCGTTGGCATCCTGCTCCACAACAGTGCTTCGACCGGAAGCCAACTCCCGCCTGAGCCACTCGCTGGATTCAATGATTGCTTTATCTATTACGTTTTTTTCCAGGAAAAGCGGGAGTTTCTTGTCCGGATACAACAGGTAGCTGTTCTGGTCTTCGCGATAAATACTGCTCGCTTTCAAAGCATCCAGCAATTTCAAACTCTCCCCGGGTTTGAGAAACCCAGAGCTCAAAACGGCAACCTGGCCTTCCAGCATTTCATACAGGTACTCCACGTCGTACCTCTCATCGCCAAACTCGATCAGGTTGTAAGAGTGGAAAAGGCCGTCCGCCCTGCGATTGGCCGCGATGGTGTGGTCCAGAAATTTCAGCGCCTGGCGGATAAAAGAAAGCAGTTGCGATTTTTCCAGGACATCTTTGCGGCCACAGAAACCCGTGTATACGGTCTCGCGATAATTCTCGCCCAGTTCACCCAGTTCATCCATAAACACTTTACGGTCGTGTCCGCTCATCGGATTTTCGAGCATTGAACCGTGTTTCTTCAGTGCTTCATCGAGCCCGCGAAAATAATCCAGCACTTCAAATGAAATAGAGTAGCTCTGCTGAGTATCTTCATCGAGCAAACCTTCCAGCAAAACCAGAAAACGCCGCAAGTAGCACAGAGTGACCATCGATAGGCCGTAGCCCACCAGTGCATTGTTTGCATCGTTCCATTCGGGCCGCTGGGTATTCATCCAGATGCCACCGCCCGGCACCAGGTTTCCCAGCTTGGACAAAGTCGATACCAGCAGTTTTTCCAGCAGGCTGACTTTGTAGATCACGCCATCGGCAAGGGTCAAAAGTTTGCCGTCACTGCCTGTCTGCGCGACGCGGCGATCTATGGCCGCAGCTTTCTCATCATCGAATATAACCGTGTTGCGCGGGTCGTTGACCAAGGCCGCATACCCTTTAAGCCGGTAGGGAACGTTGGCGTAAACAAACAGGTCACGGCTCAGGAATCCGATTAATTTCTCGGGATGATAATGCAGAGAAAACTCAAGTAGCTTCGTAAGATAGTTTATCTGGTGGTCGCCCCAGTAACCGATATTGGACCAGGGGTTATCCGGCTCCAGCGTCTCCCAGTCAACGCCATCCCTCGATATACGGTAAGGATTGTATCCGTCCGGTGTGGAAGCGTTGACGAACTTGGCGATGAAATTTTCGATGTATTCAGGATAGGAGATCGCCAGGGCTTCCCAGTTCTGAAAAATATCGCGCCAGTTTCCCTGGTAGTGGAGTTTGTCAGAACCGTCCTCGTTTTTGATATCGATCGAAAAATGATTCCACGGGCGGCTGGGATCTCCATGGCGGCGACTGAAAATGAGCGGCAGGTATTCAAGAGCCATTCGTTCCAGGTCGGCATTACCGCTATCGCGGGCCAATTCCGACACCTCCGGCAGCGAAACCGACGTTTTCTGATCTGCCAGCAGCGCCTCGGCCTGTTGCCGCAACGGTGTGTTCCACGCGCCGACGAATTCGATGAAATCCGCCAGGGGAAACTCATAATCCCGATAAAACGTCCCGCCGCGCATGATGTTGAACAGCGTGTTTGAAAAATGACGAGCGGTGACCAGCGCGTCCGATGAATACTGGCAGCCATCCGCGCTGCCCACCAGTTCGAGCAATCGGCGGGTACCCGCCTCTATGTCCTTTTCGATCTCTCCTGGTGCAATGCCCTGCCCAATTTCGTCGGAAAGCCGGGCAAGATCGGAAGGCCCCTGGTTGATATCGGAAAGCAGATACCAACTTTTTTCTGAACCCGGCGGGAGCTCGAGTGAGGAATGAACATAGAACGCTCCGCGCTGGCCTTTTTTGAAACTTTCACTGCGAAGTTCGTCACCCGCGCAAAACGCCGCGAACTGATCTTCCGACAACAGTAATTTCGGCCGGTCCAGGCCCATGCTCCAGGTCACCGTGGCTTTGAGCGCCTCGCTGGGTTCGGCGCGATCTGTCAGGATTGAGCTCAGAGTGTGAATGCCCATACTGAGTTCCGGTATCGATTCCGCCTGTTTGTATGCATCAACCAGCGTGCTGAGGGACGTCTGCGACTCCCGGTTAACTCCGTAGGGCAGCAGATTCCGCAATCCATCCAGAACCTTCACCTGGCAATCGCCGGAGCCCATATTCCGGATTACCGATTTTCTTACAAAGCCAAAGCGTTCGCTGCTGGACCAGCTATAGGTGAACTCCAGCCCCAGGTCGTGGTTGACTTCCTCGAACAGCAGCACGGTTCCCGGCTGGTTTTTATACAGATTCCTTTCCACCGCATAAACGGTGGTATCGCACGCAAACGGTTTCCAAAGGAAGGTCTTGCCGTCTCTTTCCGCCAGAATCGCCGTATGCGGCCCTGTCGTGGAATGCGCATCATGAATTTTGTCGTCAGTGTAGTAAGGAAAGAGCGCGTTTTCCGGATTTCTGCGCCCACAGGTTAACCCCCCGGTGCTGGATACAAACATCCAGTGATCTGAACCACTGACCAGCGTGATGAAAAATGGCCGCATCGAGTGATAGTTGGTGATCTTATAAAAAGTCTGGCCGTCCCTGTCGACCAATTCGCCCGGGCCGCTCACTGCTTGCTGTTGGATTTTCGACTGGCCTGAATAAATTTCTCTCATAATGACTGCTTATCGGTGTCGTCTCAGAGCGGCCGGCGTTACTGAACCAGCAAAGGAATATTGGCATGCCCGGCGTTGCCCTGCCCGTCGTAGACATAGACGAACAGGCGGTACGGCCCAGATTCATCAGGCGCGGTCAGAATGACTTGTTCGCGATCCCCCCCTTCGATCAAACCGGGAAATTTATCGGGCACCTCCTCCTTGTCGCCTCCTGTCTGGGTAGCGCCGCTCTCCCGCATGAGTTCCCAACGGTACTCCAGCGTGTCGCCGTCAGGATCCCGGGCGACCACGTTCGCCCGGTAGGGCTTGCCCGCATCGAGAGTTACGTTCTGACCGGAAGCCTGCATGTCGAGCAGCATGCTCGTGATCTGCGGGGATCGATTGTCGGGCCAGGATCCCCTCCAAATGTGATGCATGACGTCGATGGCCTCCGTCTCGCTGCCGTCGGCCAGGAACATACCGTACCAGGTCGGCGTGCGTTCCTGTTTCTGGCCCCATAAAAACACGTAAGAACCCAGCAACTGGCCCGGATCGGACGCTATTGCGACCTCATAGCTCTTGAGATAGTTGGCCGCCTTTTGTGTGCTGTTTTGCTCGATCGGAGCATCCCAGCGGGTTTTGGCCACCTCCCAGTGTCCAATGGAGCCCCACTCGGTCACGAAGTAGGGCCGGTCAAAACCCATTCCTTCCAGATAACGCGGTAAATTGACGATGTCGCCGTACATCTGGATGCTGGTGAAATCCAGATCCGGACTCCGGGTTTTGATCAGCTCATTCAGCTCGCCACTGAAACCCGCCAGCGCGGTGGTCGTTGGGTGATTACCATCGATCTCGTGAATCATCTTCGAAATGTCGTTGATGGCATCGAACACTTTCGGATTCTTGAACCCCAGGTTAGCTTCATTGCCGATAATCCAGGTAAGCAGGGCTGGGTGGTCCTTGTATTTCAATACCTCGCCCCGGGCATACTCCAGCTGCGCCGCCACCGCCTCTTCGTCGTCATAGTCGAAGCCAAGTCGCTCGCGGCCAATTTCGATGCACAATGACACGGTTACGCCATGACGGTAGGCTTCATCGAGCACCTGCTGACCGGTCTTGCGAGAATTATCGGTGCGCCAGGTCCGGATGCTATTGCCGCCGTGGGAGGCAAAAAGCCCAACGTCACCGTACTCCAGGCCTGCGCCTTTGATCAGGTAAGGCTCTCCGCCCCGAAGCAACTGGTACCGCCCGTCCTCCTGCACCACTTCAACCGGAACCGGGCCTGCACCGTCGGACTGTCGATCGGACGCGCAGCTCTGTGCCCCCAGACCCAGGCACAGAACCATGATCGTGAAGACCGTTGCGTTTTTCATGTATTGCATCTCAAGCTCCCGTTTTCTTCAGCGCCGGACCAGTTCGGCTTCCAGTTCTTCCAGGCTCTTTCCCTTGGTTTCCGGCAGCAAGCGCATAACGACGATCAGGCCGATAAACGCAAAAGCCCCGTAAATGAGGAACGTCAGCGAATTTCCAAGATTGTCCAGTTCCCACGGAAACACCAACTGCACCGTGAAGCTCACCGCAGAATTGATCAGGCCGACGAATGAGATCGCAATACCGCGCACCCGGTTGGGGAACAGTTCGGAAAAAAGTACCCACATGACCGGTCCCAGTGAAATGGCAAAGCTGGCCACAAAACCAAGGATTCCGATCAGAATCAAGGTCGGATTCATCGCGATTGATCCGCTGACTATGGCGCTTTGCTGAGCCTTGTAGACATCATTGCCGATAGCGGCCGAGACCGCTTCGCTGAACGCGATGTCACTGTCGAAAGTCTGATTCACCAGCGGCAGCAGAGCCTCGGTATTGATTTCCTGAGGCAGGGCCAGGATGACGTCGTTGGTGAGTGTATAAGTGGCCTGGCCAAAACTGTAAGAGAGCAGCAGCATGCAGATCGTGATGCCGGCCAGCCCGAAACCCAGCAGCGGGCGCCTGCCCAGGCGGTCAATCATGGCGATCGCCAGGACCGTGAACACCAGGTTGACGAGCCCGACCAGGACCGCCTGCATAAACGATGCGTCGGTGCCGATTCCGGATTGTTCAAATATCATCGGGGCATAGAAGAAAACGGAGTTGATGCCGGTAATCTGCTGCAGGATCGCCACCGAGATGCCGATGGTCAGGACCAGCTTCATTGCCGGTTGGAACAGTTCTCTGATCGATGCCTGCTCCTGATGTGCTTCCGCATCCAGCGACGCACGCACTTCCTTCAATTCCGCTTCTGCCTGGGCGCGGTTGGTAACCTGTGCCATCACTTCCAGGGCATCCTCATCCTTGTTGTGCATCACCAGCCAGCGCGGACTCTCAGGCACCGAAAACAAGGCAAAGAAGTAGAAAATCGCGGGCAACGCCTCGACGCCCAGCATCCACCGCCAGTTCCACTCGGCCAGGTTTAGCGATTGCGCCCAGGCCAGGTCGGACTGCCCCAGGCTCAGGATCAGGTAATTGCTGAAAAAAGCGGCTGAAATGCCGATCACGATATTCAGCTGGTTGAATGACACCATCCGGCCCCGAATATCCGCCGGGGCGATCTCCGCGATGTACATAGGCGCGATGATCAGAGCGGCGCCGACACCAAGGCCGCCCAGCATGCGTGCCGCAACCAAGGTGATATAGTCCGGCGCGACGGCCGACGCGGCTGCCGAAATCGTGAACAGAACGGCCGCAACTTTCAAAACCGGGCGGCGCCCAAACCGGTCGCTGAGCGGCCCCGCCACCATCATCGCAAGGGTTGCGGTCAACGTGAGTGAGGCGACGGCCCAGCCGAGTTCGATATTGGTCAGCTTGAACTCGGGTTCGATAAACGTTACGACACCGGAAATCACGGAAGCATCGAATCCCATCAGGAATCCGCCAAGCGCTACGATGAGCGCAACTCTGATCGTGTATCGGGTACTGGGTGCCATTAGATTTCCTTGTTTTGAGCTTCTGGGTTAATGAGGGTGAACTGCGAGCGCAATACCGCTTCAGAACTGCCGCCGATCCAGACGTGAAATTCGCCCGGCTCGGTGATGAGCTTCATTTCCTGGCCAAAAAATGCCAGGTCTTCCGGGCCGAGCACAAATGAAATACGCCGGCTTTCACCCGGCTTCAGCCGCACGCGCTCAAACCCCTTGAGTTCACGTACCGGCCGCGTCACATTACCCACCAGGTCCCGGACATACAGTTGCACGACCTCGTCGGCCTCGACCATTCCGGTGTTGCTGACCCGGGCAGACACGGTTACGGATTCTCCCATTGGGATTTCATTGTCGCTTACACCAATGTCCGAATATGAGAATTCGGTGTAGGACAAACCGTAGCCAAACGCATACTGCGGCGTGAAACCCGCATCCAGGTGATGGGAGACAAAACCGGAGGACAGCTGCTTTTGCCGGATGGGAATGTCGTCAATATGCACGTAGGTTTCCGGCGTGGGCGGCTTGCCGGTCTTTTTGTGGGCATAGTAAATGGGCACCTGTCCCACCATGCGCGGAAATGTCGCCGGCAACTTGCCGGACGGTGACTCAACGCCAAACAGAATGTCATTGATGGCGGGTCCGCCCATTGTTCCCGGATGCCACGCAAAAAGTACGGCATCCACCTTGTCGAGAATGTTTTGCAGGGTCAGCGGCCGCCCTGCCTGGATCACCACGATGACCGGTTTGCCGGTCTCATGCATGGCGTTGACGAGTTCTGCCTGGTTGCCGGGTAAGCTGATATCGGCCCTTGAATGTGCTTCTCCCGACAGAATGGATTCTTCACCCAGAAACATGACCACGGCATCGGCTGCCCCGGCGGCCTTTACAGCTTCCGCAAAACCTTCCCTCGAGCGGGTGCGCGTGTGTGCCATTACGCGGACATGGCTGATTTCCGCCTGGTCACCTACAAACTCCCGCATAGCCTGCAGCGGTGTTTGGCTCAGGGATATGTCGCCGTCAAAAATCCAGGTGCCCAATTGCTCGTAAGGATCGTCCGCCATTGGCCCGATCACCGCCAGGGACTTGATGGATTTGATGTTCAGGGGCAATACCCGGTTCCGGTTCTCCAGGAGGACGATGCTTTCCAGTGCCGCCTGCCGGGCGATTTCAAGATGCCCCGGGTTTGCGATGGGCGGAAATTGACCGGGGTCGGTGTACGGATTCTCAAACAGGCCGAGGCGGATTTTTACGCGCAGAATATCAGCCACCAATGCATCCAGCTGCTCCACGTTGACCCGCCCTGCTTCAAGAAACCCGGGAAGATGATTTGCATACGTGCTGGTAGCCATTTCCATGTTGACGCCCGCTGTGAAGGCGGCGAACGCCGACTCCCGGTCGTTGGCGGTAAAACCGTGAATGCTCAACTGTTCGATCGAAGCCCAGTCACTGACGACAAAGCCGTCGAATTGCCACTCGTCACGGAGAACCTGTTTCATCAGGAAACGGTTGCCGGTGGCCGGAACACCGTTGAGGTCACTGAACGACGCCATCAGGGTTTGGGCGCCTGCATCGATGGCCGCCTTGAATGGCGGGAGATAAACGTTACGCAATTCATTTTCAGGAATATTCGTGGTGTTGTAATCCCGGCCGCTTTCACTGGCCCCATATCCGGCAAAGTGTTTTGGGCACGATGCGATCGCACCCGGCAATGCCAGATCATCGCCCTGGAATCCTTCGACCATGGCCGCGCCCAGCA
Organism: Lysobacterales bacterium; assembly: GCA_013001885.1. Lineage (GTDB taxonomy): Bacteria > Pseudomonadota > Gammaproteobacteria > Xanthomonadales > SZUA-36 > JAHEFT01. Next base: position 20,864 of record JABDLD010000046.1, on the reverse strand, counting down.
CGCCCGTCAGGTAAGAATCCTCGCCCAGGCTCTCTGCAATCCGGCCCCAGCGCGGGTCGCGCGTCACATCGATCATCGGCGCGAATGCCCAGTTGATTCCGGCTGAAGCCGCTTCCTGAGCCGCCATTCTGGCGCCCCGGCGCACGAGTTCGGGATCGAAGCTCGCCGCCTGTCCCAGCGGAATCGGCAAAACCGTTTTGAACCCATGAATCACGTCACGACCGATGAGCAACGGGATGCCCAGGCGGCTCTCTTCGACGGCGATGCGCTGCAATTCGTTAACCGTTTCGATATGGACTTCATTGAGAACGGAGCCGATTCTGCCCACTTTGACGGCCTCATTAAGGCGTTTCGGTATGCTGCCTTCTGCCCCGTTAACCTGAGTCATCTGCCCGATCTTTTCAGCCACCGTCATACGGCTGATCAAATCGGCAATTTTCGTTTCGATGGCAATGATGTCCTCCTTTTCAGCCGCAACCAGCTGACCGCTGAACAGAAGTATGAGAAGAATGGGCTGCGCGAAAATCGATCGATAAACTTGCGGGAAACCTCTCACACACGAGCTCCGGCTGACTCGCGGACCACAATCTCCGGCTCGAAAAACGTCTGGATGGGCCGGTCGTTGATGCCGTAAACGTTTTTCAGCACCCAACGGGCGGCCATCCGGCCCATTTCGTTCACCGGGTTGTTCACCGTCGTGAGCTTGGGTGACAGGAACGGCGCCCAGCGAACGTTATCGAAACCCACAAGTGAAATATCCTCGGGCATGGACAGCCCCTGTTCCCGGATTGCATCCATGGCCCCGACCGCCATCTCGTCATTGGCGCAAATAACGGCCGTAAACTTTGCCTTTCGGCCGAACAGTTGCTTCATCGCGACGTATCCGCTTTGAACCAGGTAATCGCCCTCCACCATAATGTTTGGGTCAAACGGTATGCCAAACTCAGCCAATGCCGTTTTGTGCCCGGCGAGACGCTGACCGGCATCACCCCAGTGCAGGGGGCCGGAAATATATGCGATATCGCGATGCCCCTGTTTCAGCAAGAACCGTGTCGCCTCGATGCCGCCCTTGACATTGTTCAGGCTGATACAATTTTCCTCGAGGCCTGAAACGAGCCGATTGACGATAACAAACGGCAATGCGCTGTTTTTTTGTGCAAGCAGGAATTCGTCAGAAGACGCCTCCAGGTGAAAGATCAAGGCATCGCAATTCCGGCTGATCAAAAAATTAATGCCGTCTTTTTCCTTTTCGCCGTCGCTGTGGCCCACAGCGAATATGGAGAATTTTCCTGCGCGGGTGAGTTCCTCCTCGATTCCGCTGACCAAACTTCCAAAGATCGGCCCATGCAGCTCTGATACCAGGACACCGACGCTGTTGGAGCGTTTCGAAGCAAGCGACTGGGCAATCGTATTGGGGTGATAGTCAAGCTTCTGCATGGCGGCCAGGACTTTTTGCCGGGTCTTGGGGCTGACGCGGCTACTGTTGTTCATCACCCGCGATACGGTTGCGAGGGAGACGCCTGCGAGTTTTGAAACTTCGTAAATTGTGGCCATGACCGATTGTGTTGCTTATTGTTCGTTGTGTCAGAAATTTCCGAATCGCAGTGCTAAGATCACTGAACTAAAACGCAAATGTAAGCGGTTACATTCTATACATCTCCCGCCTGGGATCAAATGATATTTTTCCGCTTGACCTGCAATCGCAAGGCTTTCAATGCTAATGGAACGGTACCAATCATGAAGAATCCGGCTAAAAAATGGACATATGCGCCTTTTTTTGCCTGGCTGCTGCTGTTTTACACCGGATGGATTCTGCTGGTCGTGTTCGGAGGCCATTTGCAGGTGGTCCTGATGCACTGGCCGATGGCCGCGGCCATGGCTGCGGGGTCCTACGTGGCGGGTTCTACCCCGATGGGCGGCGGCACCGTCGGCTTTCCTGTGCTGGTCTTGCTGATGGATTTGCCGGCTGCACTGGGACGAGACTTCAGTTTCGCGATCCAGGCGGTGGGCATGACCAGCGCAAGCATTTACATACTGTGCAGCCGGCAGGAGTTGGAGTGGCCAATGTTGCGTGCTGCAATCCTCGGAGCGCTGATCGGAGCCCCCATCGGTATCCTGTTCATTGCCCCGTTGGCCTCTGACCTGTTCATTAAACTGTTATTTGCTTCAATGTGGTGCAGTTTTGGCCTTTTACACCTGCGGCGAATGAACGAGATTACTTCCTACGAGGGCATGACACCACACGACAGGTCCTTTGACCACAAAGTAGGGTTTGCCGTGGGTCTGCTCGGCTCTTTGTCGGTCGCCAGCATCACCGGTGTCGGAGTCGACATGTTCATTTATATGGTGCTGGTGTTGTGGTGCCACGCAGATCTTAAGATTGCTATTCCCACTTCTGTGGTGTTGATGGCTTTCACGTCGATTGTAGGGATCACCACCAAACTGCTGCTGGGCGAACTGCAGGCGGGAACTTTTGAAAACTGGCTGGCGGCGGCGCCCGTGGTGGCGGTGGGCGCGCCGTTTGGCGCCCTCGTGGTTAGGAAAATTGGCCGACGGCCAACGCTGATCGTAGTTTCGCTGTTATGCGTGGTGCAGTTTGCCTGGACGCTGGTGCATGAGCGCAGTTTGCTAACGGCGTGGAGCCTTTCGGCCGCTGTGCTCGGCGTTCTGCTGTTTCTGCTTATCTTCCAGGATATGTACCGCCATGGCTATCGACTGGCCCGGCGCGGACAGAAGGCTGGCCCAAAAGCATGAACGAACGTAGCAAAGCGCCCGGGGCTGTGTGTTTCAGGTTAATGATATAGTGCGCCGGTACCCAACATACACAGCAGGTGAATCAAGCCCGGGCCAATCGATTCATTCTGATTAAAACAATAAGGGAAGCATCATGCATTTACAGAGCCTTGATTACGCAGTTGTCCTGATTTACGGCGTCCTTTTGCTGGTATTGGCCCAATGGGTTTCACGCGAGAAGGCCGGTCATGCCAAAAATACGCAGGACTATTTCCTGGCCGGAAGGGCGCTCCCCTGGTGGGCCATCGGGGCCTCGTTGATCGCAGCCAACATTTCGGCAGAGCAGATTATTGGCATGTCGGGATCGGCTTACGTGCTCGGCGTGGCCATCGCTTCGTACGAATGGATGGCTGCCATCACCTTGATCATCGTCGGTAAGTACCTGCTTCCGGTCTTTTTGAAGCATGAGATCTACACCATGCCCCAGTTTCTGGAGCAGCGCTACGACCACCGGGTGCGCATGGTCATGGCGACCTTCTGGCTGGGTGTTTATGTTTTCGTAAACCTCACTTCCATACTCTGGCTGGGTTCGCTCGCCATCAACTCGGTCACCGGACTCGAGCAGAGCTACGGTTTGCTCATCCTGGGCAGTTTCGCCATCGCCTATTCTCTTTACGGCGGACTCAAGGCAGTCGCTCTGACCGATATCATCCAGGTCGTACTGCTGGTTTTTGGCGGGCTGTTGATCGCCTGGATTACGATGAATGAGATCTCGGGCGGGCAAGGCGCTTTTGCCGGATTCATGAAAACGCTCGAAATCGCACCCGAGAAATTCGACATGATCTTTACTACAGACAGCCCGCACTACGACCTGCTGCCGGGCATATCCGTGCTGGTCGGCGGCATGTGGATCATGAACCTGTCCTACTGGGGCTTCAACCAATACATCATTCAGCGTGCGCTGGCGGCAAAGGACGCGCGGGAAGCGCAGAAAGGAATCGTGTTCGCAGCCTTCCTGAAAATGCTGATGCCGGTTCTGGTCGTGCTGCCCGGAATTGCCGCGGCGGTGCTGATCCCAGAACTCTCAGCCCCGGACAAGGCGTATCCGGAAACCATGAAACTGTTGCCGGTAGGCCTTAAGGGCCTGGTGTTTTCCGCGCTGATTGCGGCGATCGTCTCCTCTCTGGCGTCCATGACCAACAGCATTTCAACGATTTTCACCATGGACATGTATCAGCATTTCAAACCGGGCGATCGCGACGAAAAACACCTGGTTCGCGTCGGCCGCACCGTCGCATTTTCAGCAATGGTAATTGCAATGATCGTGGCCCGACCGTTGCTGGGCAATTTCGACCAGGCGTTCCAGTATATCCAGGAATTCACCGGGTTCTTCACGCCGGGCATCGTCGCCATCTTCCTGTTGGGGATCTTCTGGAAAAACACGACGGCCAACGGCGCCCTGGGCGCAGCCATCGGCTCAGCAGTCCTGTCACTTGTCCTGAAGCTGTTCTGGCCGTCATTGCCGTTCATTGACCGGGTCGGCCTGGTCTTCATCCTGTGCATGATCATCGGCATGTTGATTTCCCGGTTACAGGACGGAGGCGACCACGCCGACGCAATCAATTACGGGGAAATAGACACCAGCACCAGCACAGGCTTCAACCTGGCGTCACTGGTTGTGGTACTGATGCTGGCGGGACTCTATATCGTCTGGTGGTGACGGGCGAATTAACGGACACCGGTGCCTCCGGATCAACCAAGACACCTTTTTTCGAATGTTTTAAGCAAGCGCTCCTCGTCCCCCGCTTTCTTGAAAAAACCTTCGAGGAACTTCACCGATTTTTTCATCGATTTATCGGAATAATCCGGAAGTTCCTGCAAGATTTCGAGGATTTCTGCTTTTTTTGAATTGACCAGGCGCAGCGCGGCAGCCACGGGTTCATTTTCAATGCAATAACCCCGGTAGCGGCGCTGAGTGACGCTTCTGATGCCTATGGAAGGATCAGGTTTTGCATAGGGCGCATCGACCAGGCCTGCAAGATCGAAGTCATACGGCACGTAATAAAGCCGGGATTCCAGCTCGAGCAAGTCGCCATTGTGGCAACAGGCTTTTGAATCCTCCGCAAGCACGAACGACCAGTCGGTATTCCCAATCAGGTACTGAAATACAAAAACGATACCCGCATGCTGTTGCGCGAGGCGACTCTGGGCGATGGCGGGGAGTTTGACCCATTCCCCCCCGGTTCTGTTCTCTACCTGCTTTCCGGATTCGATCAAGAAACCGTAGTTCGGGCTTGCATCCTCATGCAGCTTTCCGTCGGTGTCGTTGTATTCAATATGCAGCAATCTGGCGCGAAAACTAATGTCCGTCAGAACATTGAACATGCGGTAGATTAAATACTCTTCCAACACATTCGTGCTGCCCTGGCTATTGTTCCGGCAGTGGGTGACAACTTTCAGTTTGCCTTGTCCCCCGAACACCGTCTGCTGTGCATCGCTCTCGGAAAAATTAAGACGGATCGGCGGAAATTTACAAACGCGCGCGCGGCTTTTTCCCCGCACGCGTGCGAGAATTTCGATTTCCCTGCCGTCCACGCCTAACACGAAAGGGCGTTCTTTCCGGTGCTCGGTATCATCCAGAATCGAGCTGACTGGGCCGGAAAGGCTTATCTCGATCACTTCGGTTTCGTCGAATAACCCGGCCATTGCCATCGCGGGCCAAACCAGCCAGAGCGCCCATAAAACTGATTTCAGATAAGTAGCCATAGACCTAATAGTACTCCATAGACCAGTCTGGAACACCGCACGGCAGTTTTCAGCCTGACGGATAATAAGTAGCTGTTGCCGGCCCCACCGGCATGCCAAGGCCGAACACCCAAAGGAAAAACAACGCCACCCAGCATAACCAGAAGCAAATCGAGTACGGCAGCATGGTGGCTATCAGCGTCCCGATGCCCAGGTTGCGGTTGTAACGGGTGGCAAAGGCCAGGATCAGGCCAAAATAGCTCATCATCGGCGTGATGATGTTGGTGGTTGAGTCCCCGATACGGTAAGCCGCCTGGATCACTTCGGGGCTGTAACCGGTCAGCATCAGCATCGGCACGAAGATCGGTGCGGTCACCGCCCATTGCGCCGAGGCGCTGCCCAGCATCAGGTTTATAAAACTGCACATCATGATGAACGGCACGAACACCAGCGGCCCGGTCAGGCCGATGGCCTGCAGCGTTTGCGCGCCTGTGACCGCAACGATCGCGCCGAGGTTGGTCCAACCGAAAAACGCAACGAACTGGGCGGCGAAGAATACCAGCACAATATACAGGCCCAGCGTTCCCATGGTATCGGCCATGGCCTTGATCAGGTCACGATCGCTGTTGATAGTCCCGGTGACCTTGCCGTAAACCACGCCGGGCACCAGGAAGAACACAAAAATAATGGCCACGATCCCACGCAAAAACGGCGAGCGCAAAATGTCGCCTGTCTCGGGATTGCGCAACATTCCACTTTCCGGCACCACGGTCGAAGCCACCAGCAATGCAATGACCAGCGCACTGATTCCAGCCCAAAGTAGCGCTTTTCGTTCCGTCGGGTTCAGCGGCTCCAGTTTAGCCTCCGACAGTGCGCCCTCCTGGGCCATCTCAGGGTCGTACTTGCCCAGCTTGGGCTCCACGATAAAGGTGCTCACCAGCGAGCCTACGATGGTGATCAGGAAAGTACTGATGATCATGAAATACCAGTTAACGGCCGCGTGCACCTCATATTCCGGATCGATAAGCCGCGCCGCGGCCTCTGTTATACCGGCCAGCAGGGGATCAACGGTGCCGATCAGCAGGTTGGCGCTGTAACCGCCGGATACGCCGGCAAATGCGGCCGCCATGCCGGCCAGCGGGTGGCGGCCCAGCGAATAAAAAATCACCCCGGCCAGTGGCACCAGGACGACATAACCCATTTCAGAGGCGGTATTGGAAAGAACCCCGGCAAATACCACGGCCACGGTGACCAGGTGGCGCGGAGCGCGCATCACCAGCGTTCGCACCAGCGCAGACAGTAAACCGGAGCGGTCGGCAACCCCCACTCCCAGCATGGCGACCAGCACGGTTCCAAGCGGCACGAAATTCGTGAAGTTGGTGACCAGGTTGCTCACCACCATGCGCAAACCCTCGGCATTGAGCAGGCTGACAGCCGCTATGCGGGCGCCTTCGTCTGCAGTGGGGCGTACGTCCGGTACCGACAAACCCACAGCACCGGCCAGGCCGCTAACCAGCACGACCAGCAGGCACAGGATCGCGAACAGGGTGACGGGGTGTGGCAGCAGGTTACCCAGCCATTCGACGGTGTCGAGAAAGCGGCGAAACCAGCCGCGGGTTTCGCCGGCAACAGTGTCGGTCATGGAATTACGCCTTACGATTCGGGTTGCGGAAAGAAGGCAGCATAGCCTATTGCGGCGTGAAGCTTAAGTACTGCGGGGCAGCTACCGGCTCGAACCGGCCGTTCACATCGGCATTTTTATTTGGCCAAAACTCATGCTATTTGCGATGCGCTTTGCATAGTCAATAGATCGTCCAATCTGTGGACAGGCCCACTTTTAAAAGATCATTGGCAATCTCATCGATGAGTTCTGGCTGCGCAAAGAACCAGTTTGTGACGCCCAAGCGGCCAAAATCTGCCTCGAAATTGGGAAACAATGCTTGTAACTCTTCGGCCGCTTTGGTCGCTGCCTCAAAGTCGCCGATCTGCACGTAAGCCAATACCCGCACAAGTGCATCTACATAGTATCCCGGCATATTAATCTGCAAGGCGATATCCAGTGCTTCGGCACCGTTACCTTTGCGGTACTGATCGTAGAATATGCCGAATCGATAGTATCCGGGATGATCCGGATTGATTTGCATGGCGCGTTTCGTTATCTCCATCCCCGCGTCCCAATCGCCGCTGAATGAGGTGAGCATTCCCAACATCGCTACCGCGCTCGCGTCGTTTGGGTTTAACTCAATGCTGCGATCGGCGGCTGCCCTGAACGCTTCTATGTTCTTCGCAAAGTACCGATTGATCGCAAGCGAGTAATGCGCGAGCGAGTCAGTACGGTCAAGCGCAACCGCGCGGCGTGCGGCAACCAACCCTCGCTCGAGCGGATTTGGAAGCGGGTTGTAGTTGCTCATGAATTCCTCGGTGTACACGTGTGCCAAGCAGGCCCACGCCACTGCATCCTCCGGCTCCAACTCAACAGCGCGCTCAAGCGCAGTTCTTGCCCGCAGATGTACCTCGGGGCCACCTACTTGTCGGTTAACGGTCCATTGCAACACGGCTTCGTAGGATGTCATTGATTCCGGAGACTTCGGAATTATCGAGTTGGCGAGTTCGCGAGTCACAACGCCGCTTGAGTCGCCGACAGTAGCAACGATCCGCTCAGCAATGGCGTCCTGGAACTGCAGACTAGCAGCGTCACTCAACTTGAAGTCAGATTTAGTACTCCACACGGTCTTGCCGTCAGTCGAATCCGTCAGCTGCACTGTCAATCGCAGTTGATCGTCGATTGATCGCACATCACCTTCCATTAGATAGCGGGCGCCCACAGATGCGCCAATCTCGCGCGGATCCCTGAGACTTTCGGCAGCATTCTCTACAACGCTGCGTGAAAGAACCAATAAATGCGAGAACGAAGACAAGCCGGAATTTATGCTGGCGGCAAGGTTGGTCGCGAAGCTTTTAAGGTCGTCAGAATTTCCGTGTGCCTCGAAAGGAAGCACTGCCATCCAGGGCGCCCCCTCAGTGTGTCTCGAGGGACTCTCAGCGGAAAGAGCTGTGCGCTCTGGTCGCATGGACTCATCGGCTTTGCGCATTTCAAAGAACAAACCGACACTACCGGCCACTAAAGTCAGGGCTATCAGCAACAACTCGGTGCCGCCGACCTTCTGGTGGCCTTTGTCGCCGTGATACCAAGCAACTATCAAGACCAGGAAGAACCCGGTGATCAGAATCAAATCAAAGCCGCGCGCAATTCCTTCAGTAATCCCCCAGCGCCCACCCAGGACATCCACTAGCTGCACGGCGACCCATGCGGCAGTGATGTATGCCAACGACCATTGGCCTATTTTTCGTCTTTTGAACGAGTTGAGAATCGACATGAGTGCTTTTGACCAGTGCGCTAAATAGGGCATTTTTGCAGATCGCGGAGCGGAAATCGACAACCGGACGTAGAGAGCGAACTTTCTACTGATCACGCTCTGAGTAGACGCATACTCGAGCGGATGGGCAACTGTGACACAGGCCGTGATAGGCCGAACTGAGAACAAGGCCGTCCTGAATCAGGACGCCAAAGACATTCCGCTTTCCGGCGAAATAACGTAACGGGCCAAACATTTCATGTCATGACCCAAAAAGAAATACAATCTTTACCCTGAGCCTACTCATCTTTTCACTTAAGCAATCACGTCGATGAAAAATCTGTTCCAGCCATTGAGTTTCAAGCACGGCGCCATCATGAAAAACCGCTTCATGCTGGCGCCTATGACCAATCTGCAAAGCTTTGAGGATGGGCGCCTATCCGATGACGAGTTCCGCTGGCTGACCATGCGGGCACATGGCGGGTTTGGCCTGACCATGACCTGTGCCTCCCATGTGCAGCCCGCCGGAAAGGGTTTTTCCGGGCAATTGGGCTGTTTCTCCGATGACCACCTTGAAGGGCTTACGCGGCTGGCTTCTGCGATCAAGGCGCAGGGAAGTCTTGCCGTGATCCAACTGCACCATGCGGGCATGCGGTCACCGCAGGATTTGACCGGCGGGCAGGCGGTTTGCCCTTCCGATAACGCAGAAACCGGTGCACGCGCACTCACACTTGAGGAAGTCCATCAGCTTAAGGAAGATTTTGTGGCCGCCGCCCTGCGCGCCGAAAAAGCGGGCTTTGACGGTGTAGAAATTCACGGCGCACATGGCTATGTCCTTTGCCAGTTCCTAAGCCCCGTGATCAACCAGCGTACAGACCGATATGGCGGTTCACTGGAGAATCGTGCGCGCATTATCTTTGAGATCATCGATGCGGTTCGCGAACGTTGCCGGCCCGGGTTTTTGCTGGGAGTGCGGCTGTCACCTGAGCGATTCGATCTGCAACTGGGTGAAATGATTGAGGTGTCCCGGCGCTTGATGAATGGAGGCGCTATCGACTTTCTCGATATGTCTTTGTGGGATGTGTTCAAGGAACCTGTCGAGGAACGGTTTCAGGGCCGGACCCTGCTCAGTTATTTTACCGAGCTGGATCGAGGTGAAGTTCGACTGGGCGTCGCCGGTAAAATATACACGCCGCAGACCGCGATGCAGTGCATTAAGAGCGGCGTCGATTTTGTCCTTTTGGGGCGCGCGGCGATTCTGCATCATGATTTCCCGCTGCAGGCGTTTGCCGATCCCGATTTCGAGCCTGTGAAAACCCCGGTGAGCCGGGAATATCTGCGCACACAGGGGCTTGGTGAGGCTTTCGTGGAGTATATGTCCGGCTGGAGTGGCTTTGTAGAGGACTAGACCTTCGGTTTGTCGCTCGAAGCCCTCATCGAAATGCTGGAAATTGTCTTGAATTGGCGTTTCAGATCAGAATTTACTCAAGTGACACTTTTTGCGAATTCGACTGCGGCCGCAAGTGTCTCACTGTTGATCACAGCCTGGTACTGCGCATCCTGACCGGAGGCGCGTAATACACGTTTTACCATGCCCTGCAGATTCGGCCGCTTGCCGCCCGGCTCGGCTGCCGGCCCTATACCACCGCCAAATTCAAACACTGTGTCCACACCGGCGCCAAATGCTGCCTGTAAGTTCGAATGCCATAACACCGGATGGAATAACTGAAAAAACAGGCCCGCCCTGATGCCGACGGAATCGGGCGAGTGAAAGTCGCCGGAAAAATTGGACAGTACGCGAATATCAGACGATTTGAATTCAGCTGAGGCCAGAATCCCCCTGAAGTGCTGCGCCGCATTGACCATATAATAAGTATGGAAAGCGCCCTCGGTTTTGAGGCGTGTCGGACGGGCTCGTTCAAACTGTTCCTGCGCTGCCTGCTCCGCCAGTTCCAGGTCCTCACCGCGGCCGCCGATAACCGTTTGCTCAGGCAGGTTACAACCCGCAATGGCACAGTGAAAACGCTCGGCGATCGGCCGAATGTTATCAACAGCGAGAGGAAAAGCAGACATTTCCCCCTCTCCATGAGTGCCCATCAGTTCACCCCGCTGTTGCACCAGTTTCAGTGCACTTTCGAAACTCAACACGCCGGCCGCGACCAGCGCCGAATACTCACCGAGGCTATGGCCTGCGGTGATGGCTGGCAGCAGGGCGTCGCCGGATAGCTCCCTGAAGACTTCGAGACAGGCAATGGAGTGGGTCAGCAGGACGGGCTGGGTGTAGCGTGTCAGATTGATTTGATCTTCGGGGTCACGAAAAGACAATTCGGCAATATCGTATCCCAGAACCTGACTTGCCCGGCTATAGACGTCTCTTGCCGTTGCAAATGTTTCGTAGAGATCGCCGCCTATGCCCGGGTATTGAGATCCCTGGCCTGGAAAGATATAGAGAATGTTCTTATCTGATGCCACGGTTTAATCACCTGAAAATTGGTTTTGTCGGCAGTCTGTCAGACTGCGAGCTTAGCTTGAGGAACTTCTGATCAATTATGCCCGGAGCGCGTTTCTGCCGCAAAGGCTTCACGCACCTCTGGCGGCGCCTGCACCAGTTCGATCAGCACGCCCTCACCACTCACCGGGAACTCCTCGTTACCCTTGGGATGAACAAAACAGATGTCAAAACCGGAGGCGCCTTTACGTATGCCTCCCGGGGTAAATCGCATGCCCTGCTCAGTAAGCCACTCAACGGCCGCCGGCAGATCGTCGATCCACAAGCCCACGTGATTGAGCGGTGGATTCTGTACCATCGGTTTCCGGTCCGGGTCCAGCGGCTGCATCAGGTCGACTTCCACCCGCAGCGGGCCAGACCCGATTACAGCAATGTCTTCATCGACGTTCTCAGAAGCACTCTGGAAATTTCCTGTCAGCCCTAACCCTAAGGTGTCGACCCAGAGCCTGCGAAGCCGAGTCTTGTCCAGGCCGCCTATGGCAATCTGCTGAATTCCGAGCACTTTGAATGGTCTTTGGTCCATCAGTTTTCTCCGGGATTGTCTATGAGTCTGACTTTTTCTGACGCTTTAGAAAAATATCCAGCAATTGCCTGGCTGCGAGAGTCGGCGGCATTCTTCCCTCGCTGGCCGCTGCCTCGAGTGAGGGTATTCGCCGGCGGACCTCGGGATCGCTTTGCAGAGCGGAAACCAGGCTGGCATGGACTTCGGACCACATCCAGGTTCTGGCCTGGGCAGCCCTCCGGGTTTCAAACTCACCACTGGCCTTGAGCACATCCTGGTGACGCAGCGCAGTCTGCCAGGCTTTGTCGATTCCGACGCCATCCCGGGCAGAACAGGTCTGAACTTCGACACGCCAGTCGGCGGAACGTGGATGGAGCAGGCGCAACGCATTGCGGTAGTCCGCTGCAGAACGCCCCGCGAGAGCCTTCAACTCACCGTCCGCCTTGTTGATCAGGATGAGATCGGCTAATTCCATGATGCCGCGCTTGATGCCCTGGAGTTCATCACCCCCCCCAGGCAACAACAGCAACATGAACATGTCCGTCATTTCCGCAACGCGGGTCTCTGACTGTCCCACACCGACGGTTTCCACGATTAGCACGTCATAACCCGCAGCCTCGCAAAGAATCAGCGCCTCTCGGCTACGCCGGGTGACGCCTCCCAGCGTATTGCCAGCGGGTGAGGGACGGATATAGGCTTCCTGACGACGTGCTAGCAATTCCATTCTCGTTTTGTCACCGAGGATCGACCCCCCGCTGATCGCCGAGGAAGGATCCACCGTGAGTACCGCCACCCGGTGTCCTTCATCGATCACATGGTTTCCCAGTGCTTCGATGAAAGTGGATTTACCAACGCCTGGAACACCGGAGATTCCCAGGCGAATGGAATTTCCGGAGTGCGGAATCAAATGTTCAAGCAGGAGACTTGCGACAGCCATGTGGTCCGCCCGGGTGGACTCGATCAGGGTAATGGCGCGTGCAAGCGCCCTTCTATCTCCTGCCAGCACACTGGCGGCAAGCACTTCAGCGTCCTGCACGGCTGAATCCTGCGCCACCGGGTTATTCTAACTCCAGGATCTTGTCATCAACCGCCAGGTTTGCGCCAGGTTCAAAATTGACGCTGACAACTACACCGTCTCGCTCGGCATAAAGCGTGTTTTCCATTTTCATGGCTTCCAGCACTGCCAGTTCCTCGCCCACACTCACGGTATCTCCCTCTTTCACCGACAGTGAGACCAACAGACCCGGCATCGGTGAAAGCAGGAATTTTGACATATCCGGCGGCGCCTTGACCGGCATGATTTTCAGGAGTTCAGCGGTGCGCGGAGTGATGACCATAACATTGGCCTGGGATCCGTTGTGGAAAAGCCGGTAAATCTGCATCCGTCGTTCGACCTGGACAAATATTTCACTGGCATTGATGGTGCCGGTAAAAAGGGGTTGTCCAAACTGCCAGTTACTGCGAACGGCATAAGTTTTGTCACGGTATTCCACGTCATGCCCGCCTTCCACCGGAACGATGGAGACCTCGTGGTACTCGTTGTTCATTACGACCACCCAGTCCTTAGGCACGCGGCGCTCATGCCCGGACAACTGGCCGTCAATCTGGGCGGCACGGTCCCGGTAACTGCGCACCATGGACGCGGCCACTGACACCATGATGGACGGATCCTCCTGGGGCAAATCAGTTGGATGAAAGCCTTCAGGATATTCGTCTCCGATCAGGTTTGTGCTCATGTCTCCGCTTACAAAGCGCGGATGCACCATCAAGGCTGACAGAAAACTGATGTTGCAGGACACGCCGCGGATCAGGAAACGGTCCAGCGCCGTGCGCATATGTGCCCTGGCCTCCTCGCGATCGGCGCCGTAAGTAATCAGCTTGGCAATCATCGGGTCATAAAACATGGAAACCTGCCCGCCTTCGAAGACCCCGGTATCGACCCGGACGTGAGCGTCTTCGACCGGTGGACGGTAGTACACCAGGCGCCCCGTGGAAGGCAGGAAATTACGGAAGGGGTCCTCGGCATAGACACGGGATTCCATCGCCCAGCCGTTGATGCCAATGTCCGCCTGGGAAATCGGAAGTTTCTCACCGTCGGCAACCCGGATCATAAGCTCCACCAGGTCAACGCCGGTGATCAGCTCGCTCACCGGGTGCTCAACCTGCAGGCGGGTATTCATTTCCAGGAAATAGAAATTACGCTGGCCATCGACTATAAACTCGACGGTCCCGGCAGATTCATAGTCCACAGCCCTGGCCAAAGCAATGGCCTGCGCACCCATCTGCTGACGAGTTTCTTCATCGATAAAAGGCGAAGGCGCCTCTTCGATCACTTTCTGGTGACGTCTTTGCAGGGAGCATTCGCGCTCATTCAGATGAACCACGTTTCCGTGACCGTCGGCAATCAGCTGAATCTCAATATGCCGTGGTTCCTCGATGAATTTCTCCACGAAAATGCGATCATCACCGAAACTGGAGCGGGCTTCATTGGCAGCCCTTTCGAATCCATCCCGGCACTCATCATCATTGCTTGCCACACGCATGCCTTTTCCGCCGCCGCCCGCGGTGGCTTTCAGCATCACCGGGTAACCCAACTCATTGGAAATTTTCACGGCGTGTTCGGCATCACGCAGAACGTCTGTGTAGCCCGGTATGGTATTCACCCCGGCTTCATCGGCCAGTTTCTTTGAGGTAATTTTGTCTCCCATAGCTTCGATGGCGCGAGTCTTCGGGCCGATAAAAACGATACCCGCCTTTGCCAGCAATTCACAAAATGCGGAGTTTTCGGACAAAAAGCCATAACCGGGATGTACGGCCTGGGCGCCGGTATCCAGGCAAGCCTGCACAATCCTGTCCATTAACAGGTAACTTTGTGTCGAAGGAGGAGGACCGATATTCACGGCCTCATCCGCCAACTGCACATGCAGCGCATCGCGATCGGCATCGGAGAAGACAGCCACCGTCTTGATCCCCATTTTGCGAGCAGACTTGATCACACGGCAGGCGATTTCACCGCGATTGGCAATCAGGATTTTGTCAAACACAGGCAGTCCCTCGAATCTGTTGCACTACAGTGGAATGTTGTCGTGTTTGCGCCACGGATTGTCCAGCTTCTTATCCCGTAACATGGCCAGCGAACGGCAAATGCGTTTGCGCGTGGCATGAGGCGCGATCACATCGTCTATGTATCCACGGCTGCCGGCAATAAACGGATTGGCAAATTTACTCCGGTATTCCTCTGTGCGTTCGGCAATTTTTTTCTCATCGCCGATGTCTTCACGAAAGATGATTTCAACGGCTCCCTTCGGGCCCATAACCGCGATTTCGGCGCTGGGCCAGGCGAGGTTAACGTCGCCGCGAAGATGCTTGGAGGCCATCACGTCATAGGCTCCACCATAAGCCTTGCGCGTGATGACCGTGATCTTGGGAACGGTTGCCTCGGCATAGGCAAACAGGAGCTTGGCGCCATGCTTGATGATTCCACCATATTCCTGCGCCGTACCGGGCATAAAACCCGGTACGTCAACAAAAGTAAGAATGGGAATATTGAACGCATCACAAAATCGAATGAAGCGTCCGGCCTTGATCGACGACTTGATGTCCAGGCAGCCCGCCAGGACCATAGGCTGGTTGGCGACCACGCCAACAGGATGCCCGTCCATCCGGGAAAATCCGATGATGATATTTTGCGCGTGTTCGGGTTGCAGCTCCCAGAATTCGTTGTCATCGGAAACCTTGTAAACCAGTTCCTTCATGTCATACGGCATGTTGGGATTGTCCGGAACCAGGGTGTCGAGTGATTTTTCCATGCGGTCAGCGCGGTCGGGCGTGGGGCGAAACGGCGCCCTGTCGCGGTTGTTGGCGGGAAGATAATTTATGAATCGCCGCACCATCAGAAGAGTCTCAACATCGTTCTCATAAGCACGATCACACACTCCTGATATGGTTGAATGCGTCAGTGCGCCTCCGAGTTCTTCTGCTGTAACCTGCTCCTGGGTGACGGTCTTGACGACGTCAGGCCCAGTCACGAACATGTAGGAACTGTCCTTCACCATGAAAATGAAATCGGTGATGGCGGGAGAATAGACCGCCCCCCCGGCACAGGGCCCCATGATGACAGAAATTTGCGGTACAACACCGGAAGCCAGCACATTGCGCTGGAATACGTCTGCGTATCCTCCCAGCGACGCCACCCCTTCCTGGATGCGTGCTCCACCCGAGTCATTCAGGCCGATGATCGGCGCCCCTACCTTCATGGCGTGATCCATCACCTTGCAGATCTTTTCGGCATTTGCTTCGGAAAGTGACCCGCCAAACACCGTGAAATCCTGGCTGAATACAAACACGACCCTGCCATTCACTGTTCCATAACCGGTGACGACGCCGTCGCCGGTGATTTTCTTTTCCGACATACCAAA
Source organism: Lysobacterales bacterium (assembly GCA_013001885.1). Classification (GTDB taxonomy): domain Bacteria; phylum Pseudomonadota; class Gammaproteobacteria; order Xanthomonadales; family SZUA-36; genus JAHEFT01. The sequence continues at coordinate 4,601 of JABDLD010000046.1, read as the reverse complement.
ATCGGTGCACCGATGTTCGACAAAAGTATCCCACTCTTCGAAACTGCCCTCGTCGAGCAGCAACTCAACGCGTTCGCGCGCGGTGAGTTTGCCGCGGCTGTGCTGAATATCGATTCGGCTTTGACCTCCACCCAGAGCAGCCGCTTTTCGTTTTTGTTCGAGTTGTTCGACAATTTCCTGCATGAATCCTTCCTTTAGCGACTCTTGATGAGCCCTAGAACCTCGTGGGCAGCCAACAGGATGTTGGTGCCAGGGCCGAATACGGCTGATACACCCATGTCCAGCATTTCTTCATAATCCTGGGGTGGAATCACGCCGCCGCAAATGATGATGATGTCTTCAATGTTCTGATCCTTCAAGCCCTGGATGACCTGCGGCACCAGCGTTTTGTGCCCTGCAGCCTGGGAAGAGATTCCAATAACGTGGACATCGTTTTCGATTGCTTCGCGAACGGCTTCATCCGGGGTCTGGAACAGCGGGCCGATATCGACATCGAAGCCGATATCAGCAAAAGCTGTCGCGATCACCTTGGCCCCGCGATCATGTCCGTCCTGGCCGAGCTTGCAGACCAGCATCCGCGGACGCCGGCCTTCGGTTTCCGCAAAGTCCCTCACCTCCTGCTGCACTTTTGCATAACCCTCGTCGCTTGCATACGCGGAACCATAGACACCGGCAATGGAATGGGTCACAGCCCGGTGGCGACTGTACACTTTTTCCAGTGCATCGGAAATTTCACCGACCGTCGCACGTACCCTAGCAGCATCCACTGCTAAAGCCAGCAGGTTACCGGTTTTCTCTTGCGCCGCCCGCGTCAGGGCATCCAGGGCGGTATTGCAAGCCTGCTGATCACGCGCGCCACGGACTTCGTTCAGCCGGCGGATCTGGGCCTCACGTACCGCGCTGTTATCGATATTCAAAATATCGACAGGCGGTTCGTGCTCCAACCGGTACTTGTTGACGCCGACAATGACCTCTTCGCCCCGATCGATACGTGCCTGGCGCAGGGCAGAAGCTTCCTCAATGCGCAACTTGGGCATTCCCGACTCAACCGCACGGGTCATTCCGCCCATTTCTTCAACTTCATCGATGAGTTTGCGCGCCTCGGCCACCAGTTCATGCGTCAGACTCTCCACGTAGAAAGAACCCGCAAGCGGGTCAACAACATTCGTGATGCCGGTTTCTTCCTGCAGCACCAGTTGCGTATTGCGGGCGATGCGGGCAGAAAATTCGCTGGGCAGTGCGAGCGCTTCATCAAAAGAATTGGTATGCAGCGACTGGGTTCCGCCAAGCGCAGCCGCCATGGCCTCGACAGTGGTGCGCATGATGTTGTTGTAAGGGTCCTTTGCCGTCAGGCTGACACCCGAAGTCTGGCAGTGAGTTCGCAGCATCAGTGAACGGGGGTCTTTCGGCGCGAAATTTTCCTGCATCAGCGTTGACCAGAGCAGGCGTGCTCCTCTCAACTTGGCCACTTCCATGAAAAAATTCATACCGATTGCGAAGAAAAAGGATAGCCGGGGGGCAAAAGCATCCACGTCCAACCCGCTGGCAATTGCGGCGCGAACATACTCAATGCCGTCGGCAATGGTGTAGGCCAGTTCCTGCGCACAGGTCGCCCCGGCTTCCTGCATGTGATAGCCGGATATGGACATCGAATTGTAGCGGGGCATATGCTCGGAAGTGAACGCTATGATGTCAGACACGATCCGCATCGAGGGAGCGGGCGGATAAATATAGGTGTTACGAACCATGAATTCCTTCAGGATGTCGTTCTGCAGCGTGCCGGCCAGTTGCTCTGGTTGAACACCCTGCTCTTCAGCGGCAACGATGTACATCGCCATCACCGGCAGGACCGCGCCATTCATGGTCATGGAGACAGACATCTTTTCGAGCGGAATTCCGTCGAACAGGATTTTCATGTCGGCGACGCTGTCGATGGCCACGCCCGCCTTGCCCACATCACCCTCAACGCGCGCATGATCTGAGTCGTAGCCGCGATGCGTGGCAAGATCGAAAGCGACTGACAACCCGGTCTGCCCGGCCTCCAGGTTCTTTCGATAGAACGCGTTGGACTCTTCAGCGGTGGAGAATCCTGCATACTGACGAACCGTCCAGGGCCGGCCAGCGTACATGGTTGCCTTCGGGCCGCGCACGAAGGGCGCCATACCGGGCAAAGAATCCATGTGGTCCAGGTTTTCGAGGTCCGCGGCTGTATACAGAGGCTTGACCCGGATTCCCTCCGGCGTGTCCCAGGTCAGATCTTCAAGCGGCCTGCCCCTGCATTCACGGGTAGCCATCGCCTGCCAATCTTCAAGTGTTTTCTTTGGGAATTCTGTCATAGATTTTTTCCGCATTGCATTATCTCTGAGCAAGCCTTGCCAATCCAGCTCATATATACTCACCCTCAGCAGGGTATTGTCAACATGGCAAGCCCGCAACGCAATTAGACCAAGGCCTACTCAATTATTCAGTATCGTTATGATCACGCGCATCGTAAGAATGGAGTTCCAACCGGCTCATGCCGAAGATTTTCTGGCACATTTCAAGACCGTAGCGGCAAATATTCGGAATTTTCCGGGCGTGCAGCACCTGGAACTGCACCGCGACGTCGGTCAATCCAATGTTTTTTACACGTACAGTATCTGGACCGGTGAAAACGAGCTGGAGGCATATCGCCAGAGCGATCTTTTCAGAAGCGCCTGGGCGCAGGCAAAATCATGGTTTGCAGACAAACCCCAGGCTTTCAGCCTGCAACGGGAACTGGTATTGGAATAATACCCGCGTCATTTTAGCCAATTGCGACGCCAAGCTTAGGTATCGTCGGAGGCTTTCTCGTGATTGCCAATTCTCTGGAGTGGCTTTGAACATGAATGCGACATATAACAAGTCGTTCAAGTACGCTCGCTTCGCTCACCGGACGCGGCAAGCCGTGCCGCTTGGCCAATACGTTATGTGCCCAACCCGATCATGAGCCAGATTCCAGGAGGATAGGTAAATTGGACCTTCAAGATTATGCGAGTTTAGCTGAAATATTGGCATCAGTAGGACTAGTAATTTCATTGATATTTGTTGGGTTTCAAATAAGACAAAACTCCCATCATCTAGAAAGAAATGAAGAAAATACTACCATGGCCGAATGGTCGGCAATCCGTCATTCAATAATTACAAACCAAGAAGTGGCAGATATCTGGCAACGTGGCTTGAGTGATAATTCTGATATGGATGATGTTAGCTTATTGCGATTGGAAACCTTGCTTATGGAGCACACATGGGCTGCATATCATATTTGGGATAGAAGCAGGCGCGGACTTCTCAAGCATGGAAAGTTCAATGAAACCATGGGGCCTTATGTAGGCGAATTTCTTAAAACCAAATATGGTAAGAATTGGTGGGTTACTGCCAAAGTTGCTTATCCACCGCCGTTTGTTCTTGAAATAGATAAAGTTCTCTCCCTGACACATAACAAGTCATTCAACACGGACACCGGCGATGCCGGTGCCGGTCAATTCAAACGTTAGATATCAAATAGGAAAGGACTTTGAAAGGAGTCGCAAGAACTATACTTGGGGTTTGTAGCGTACTTCTTGTAGGCACAGCCTATTACCATTCGACAGGTCTTGCCGGCCTCGAAGAAGCAATCTCGGACACTTCGCTTCCCACATTTCTAGCCAAGGGAATTCCGATTCTTTGGCTATTCTTTTCATGGCATCTTATTGTGGTGTCGGTTCCGCTTCTCTGGCTAGCTGTTCGCCTGCCCAACTGGTCTGTGCCAGTTGCTCTGTTTTGTGGTGTTGTGGTGCTGGGCGATTTTATGTGGGTTTTTAGTGTAGCGGGTTGGTTTCCGGGCACCATTGTGCTCGCGGCAGTCGCCGCTGGTATTTTGATGGCGTCTATCATGCTCAAGGGAGACGCAAATGCAGATACCACATAACAAAGCATTCAAGAACATGCCTTCGGCATCGGACCGGTTTACAGCTGGCCGCTTAATCTAGACGTTATACGAAAATGGGTGAAATCCATGGACACGTTTGCCAGAAAAGGGTTCTCCATTTTCGCCGACCATTTCTGAATCAAAGTTTGGTAATTATTTTTATTGAACAATTCGAAATATCATCTGGCACTATTGACGTCTGAAAAGCAGAAGAACAAAACCATGTCACAACTCTCTGACCTGAAAATTCACACGAAATTAAGACTCAGTGCGCTGTGGGCTTCGACCATGTTCTGCTACATCTATTGTGACTATTTTGAGCTATACACCCCGGGCAAGCTCGAAAATATGCTGCAAGGGAACATGGGGCCGCTGGGGTCTGTGACACAAGGCGTTCTGTTGGGAACATCCATTCTCATGGCGATCCCAAGCCTAATGGTATTTTTGTCTATCGCACTGCCTGCCAGAGCTAACCGAATTTTAAATATCATCGTGGGGATCTTCTTCACCCTGCTGATGGCTCTTATTACTTACGCTTCAGACTGGTATTTCTATAAGTTCTTTGCGGCCATAGAAACTGCACTTACGGCACTCGTCGTATGGTACGCCTGGAATTGGCCCAGAAATGACAGCAACGTATAACAAAACGTTTAAGCACGATCCACCAGCAAGC
>JABDLD010000030.1 GCA_013001885.1 Lysobacterales bacterium | reverse complement strand
ACGTCCGAGCATTTCTGCCAGCGCTTTTGCGCGGTCTCTGCCAGCCAGCCGTCAACCGTGCCGGTCCAGATATCCTCTTCAGTAGAGGCAACCAGCGGGGCGTGCTGACGTATGTATTCCTTGGCGTGGTGAATGCCCGATTCGGCCGCGTGAAAGGCCAGCTTCTGGCGCATTTCGTTGGACGATACACGCTGTTCAAATACGCCGACGCGAATCGCGAAAAACATCATCAAGGTCAGCAGCACCAGGATCAAGACACCGGTGAAGGTCGTCATGACCCCGGACTGGTAGCGTGCGGTCGAACCGGAGTGACGGCTTGTGTGATTCATACTCTTTGCCCTTCCTTGTGCAAAAGTCTAGTGATTCCGGCTGCTCTTCAGAGCACCAGGTTGTTACGGACGGAGATAATGTCTTCCATGCTGCGCTGAATGCTGTTGTCAAACACCAGGCGGCCCTGCAGATCCATGCGCACCTTGCGGATTCTCTGTGAGACAGTGCTTGTGCCGTTATTCAGAATCGTCTCGGTGTAGGACAGGTCGTCGTCTATCGAGAAACCAAAAATATCCATGTTCTCCGGGTTCGTGATCTGGACCCAGCCCGCTGCGCCGGCCGCGTCCGTGCAGTCCGCTGCAGCATTCCCGATCCACATTTCGATCACGCCGACGCCCCCACTGATCACGCGGCGAAATCCGCCGGCATTGTCTTCAGTGGAGTCACCGTCGTGGTCGCGATCCAGCAGGAATGTGAAGCAATCGTTCGAGCTGTCTGAATCCAAATCAGCCAGCGTGATGTCGGCTGCGGCCGTAATCGATCCGTCCGTGGCGCAATCTTCGTTGGCGTAACAAAACATCGAATTGGCGTTGTAGCTGCTGCGGCGGACATCGCGGCTCATCATTTGCAGCGCGACGCGCATATCGTCAGACAGCTTGGTCATCTGGATGATACGGCTGGTACTGCTCAGTGAATTGGCCATCATTGCGATCATCGCCGCCGTGACAACCAGGCTGATGGTCATCGCAACCATCACTTCCATCAGGCTTGCACCGGCTTGGCGGTCTTTCATCAGGCGAAATCTCATGGCTATAACTCCTGCGGCTCTTCGACGGTTGGTGCTGCGGGACAGGTCGCATAACCAGGAACGGCATGCGAACTGTCATCGCTGCACAGAATGACCCGGCCGGTGCTATTGACCACCAGGTTCAGCCGGAAGTCTTCACTCGGTGAACGCAACTCAACCGTCAGGCCGTCATTCAGATCCATGAACAGCCCGCGAATGGGATCAAATGCGTAAGCGCCGTCACCCGAGATGTTGTGCATCAATTCCAGGTCGTTGGTCTGTGCGTTGCTGAGAATGAACGGCTGGCTTGCGATCTGGCAGAAGTCCGTGGCCGCCGTGTCGGTTTGGGTACACTCGCACGGGGTCGTACCGGTGATCGCACCGATACACCATTCATTCTCGTCCGTGTGGTCGTACGATACCGTCACCACCTGGTTGGTCTTCATGGCCACACCTTGCGCTGTGTTGATGAACGACGCCAGTTGCTCGGCACCGTTGGTGACCTGGCGTTTCTCCACCATGTCCCGGTACGAAGGAATCGCCAGCGCCATACCAATGGCCAGCAATACTACGGTCATCATGATTTCAACCAGGGAGAATCCCTGCTGATGCGAACGGGCTGTGGAGGTGCCCCGTGAGCGAACGCTCAGAGTCTTTCTGATCATGGCTTTCATCCTTGAACTAATCCGTCTCATCCTGAGACAGCTCTAATTCTGACAGAAATTGTCACTAATTGCCGGGGATTGTCGACCTTTCGGGAGTGATATCTGACCGTTTATCGACTGGCAAAAGAAAACCGCCCCCGGAGGGGCGGCTCTGACCGGTGATTCTTACACCGCCTCAAGGGGTGCAGGCAGAAGTGGATATGGTGAATTGCACGTCCGTCCAGTCCTGTCCCACGGCGCTCAGATCGAAAACCGTGGTTTTCGGTTCAGTCTGCGATGGTGCTCCCAGGACGGGCAATTCGTTCATGGATTCACAAATCCACAGATCTGTCTGGCTGTTCTTCCAATAGCCGGAAATTGTCAGTGTCGGGCTAGTGGCATCGTCCGGAATAATACATTCAAACTGGGTCAGGTTCTGCTGGCAGACAACACCGCCGCCACCGGTAAATGTCGTTCCGCTGGCCTGCACGCCGGGTACTGCCCCGATCACGCCGGAGAACGTGGTCCCGGTGATAACCGGCGGTGAACCGCCTCCGTTGGCCTGCAGGTACAGTTGGGTTGGCCATGTCCCGTTAGCGTAGTGATCAGGATCGATGGGGTCGGTCGCCGCGAGGCCGACGTTACCCCGGTGCATCCGGGAAGTGATGGTTACATCACCCTGGTTGGCAGATGTGATTGAAGCGAGTCCGCGGCTGTGGGAATTATCATCCGCCAGCTGCTCGTTGGTGACGGCAATCGGATTACCGTTGACGTTGTCTTCCCACAGGGACAGCCAGGTTGTCTGCACGTCGAAAAACGGAAAGACTTCCAGGTAACTGGTGGCGCTTCCAATATTCAAACCTTCCGCTGCGCAGTTTTCTGGGCTTTCCCCCCGCCCGCGGATTGTCGTGGGCGCCAGGCAATCAAGCACAGCAAGCGCTTCTGCGGTCAAGTGATCGACATAAATACCTCGCGTGACCAGCTGTGCGCTGTCCGCCGCGGGCGAAACGACCGGCAAATCCATTCGATTGTTGGTTGCATCAGCAGGGAATGTCACGCCGGGTGACAGATCGCCCGGCCCGTCCAGGTCGGGTGAGCTGTTACCGTTCAGCAGATCATCGATGAAATTATCAATGGCGTCCGTGACATAAGAAGAGTAGGCAGTGACCCCGGCAGTATCAGCCAGGTAGGACTGAGGCAACCCAATAAACTGTTCCTGCCTGAAATCCTGCGCCACGCGCATGAAGCCGTCTTTGCGGACCATTCGGCAGCTTTCTACATAATCGTTACCCGCCGAAACCGGAGTTGATTCCAGGTTACCCTGGTTGTCTTTTCCGTAGTGTCCGTGGTTAGACCCTAAGCTGCTCGATGTCCAGGTGCCGTACGGGTCGTACAACTCATCAGCTGAGGCCGCATTGGGGTCGTCATGATGGTCGCGGCAGCAAGTATCGCAATACGGACTTTGCTGGTTATTGGCGCTCTCGCCATAGGATTTGGCTACCCGATCCCCTTCAACATACTCTTTGCCGTTCCAGACCGTCGGCTTGAAGCCGGGATTGTCTGAGTCGGCCCCTCTCAGCGTGCATTCACAACTGACGACCAGAAACTCTTCGCGACGCAGGAAATACGATTCATCTCCACCCTCATCATTAGTAACCGTGTTGTAGGTGATCACATCGAACCAGGTTTCCACCAGTTCGTCACGCCGGATCACGTCAGGCTTGGGCTGGGTCGATTCCTTGAACTTGGCGTCGTTGGAAAGCTGGATGGCGACGATATCCGGATTGAGGCCGGGCGTATAGTCGACGATTGGGCCACCGGCCGGTTCCTCATCTGCCGCGATGACCGCGTCGGCGAGAGCCGGTGTGGAATGAATAACGTCCTTGAGCGCAATGTAGCCGCTGTCCATGTCCGTGTTCGCGATAGTCGTGCCCTCGTCAATCAGGAATTCCTGGTTGTTGTTCCAGGTCACGGTCAGTTCGATGGTCTTGAAATCGTAAACCACGCCGGCGACGGCGGGATCCGTTTCAGTCACGGCCGTAAGATCGCTGTTGAATTCATAACCCTTGACGTCCGCGGTCACCACGTAGTTGATACCACCGCGGGGAACTGTGTCCGCAACGAATGCATCATCGATATCGGCAAACGCAAATACGGTGCCGTTCGGATCGGTTGAAATCCGGCGAAAACCGCGCAACTCTTCAATTATTTCCTCGGCGATGCCGGCCGCAACCGTCCGGGTGTTCGCATCGGTCGCCGAGCGAGTCAGGTTGGTCTGTAAATGCGCCAGGGCCAGCATACCGACCACGAAAATGACGATGGCCAGCAGAATTTCAAGCAAGGAAAAACCTTTATTGCGGATCATCATGGCATTGCCTCTTGATCGTTGATTCATATGTTTCATATCTGCCACCTATCGCCAGTTTTCGTGGAAGTCGGTCCAGCCGCCCGCCACCTTGCCGACGCCGCCAGGTTCCAGCGCGCCGTCAATAGCTTCTTCCACGTAAACCACCTGGAAAGTGCCCTGGTACTGGTCCAGCGTTGCATCGATGATGGCCTGGCCGTAAATGGTCATGGTGCCGACCGCATTCAGTTTCGCGGTGGGAACTTCCACGTCTGTAACGAACAGGATTCCAAACAGGCTGGCGCCGCCGGAGAACCGGGTGGTGCCCGCCGCTGAAATCAGCATCACGGGGTCGTCGATAGTACCGATCTGCGTATTGGCATTGATTTGGCAGGTATCGCCCGAAACCCAGTAAACGCCTTTGCTACCGACGCCTGAGGTTTCATCCAGCCCGGAGCAGTCGTCCAGTACTTCGTCCGCGAAGACATACTTGACGAAATCGACGCTTTCCTGGTTGATGGTCGTGCCGTCTGCTTCGAACTTGGGCACCCCGAACAGCATGTGAAACAGGTCGCACGGAAAAGCCGGATCCTCGACCAGGTCTATGCCAAGGCCCAAACGCTGATTACCGTTGGCAGATTCACTGAGCAGTTTTTCGTCCGATCCGCATTCGCATTGAGCCGTTGGGCACTTGGCGTCGCCCGGCATAATGTCCGTGCCGTACCATTCGTGCCGCTCGCAAGTGGCCCAGGAACCGTTGTCCGCATCGAGTACAAGCTGATTAGGGCAACTGCTGTTGGCGTTCATCCAGGCTGAAATCGGCACGCCGACGCCACCGGCGTTCGGATTCGGTACGATTTCCGCTGCCCCGGTGGGCGGGAAATTACTCCGTGTTACCACCGGAACCGCACTGCCGCCATCCTGACCACCCGGAGCGAACGCTCCGATCCGGTCGGCGACAAGTGCCCGGGCAGTACAATTTCTATTGCCGCCGGTGCCGCTGCAGTCCGCTTCTCCGCGCGACAGCAGCGTGACCAGAAAATACCGGTCGTCCTGCAGCGCAGGATCTGTAGTACAGCCCTGAATGACGGGGTCCTGCGTCTGGTCGATCTCAAGCATGCACAACAGCGCGTGCATGGAAACCTGTTGCGTGGCGTCTCCGCCCGTTACGACATCGGTTACATTGATCGGCAGGTCGGTGGAGCCGCCGACTGAGTAGTAGTACATGCTGTCGCGCATACCGGTGCTGGCCGGTTCGGCATAACAGGGATGTGTACCCTGTGCAGCCGTCAAACCCGCTTCACTGCATTTTTGCCAACGCAGTGTTCCGGCCTCGAGCCAGCCGCCGGTTCCAGCCGAAGAGGCCGCAGCAATATTCGACCGCATGAACTCTTTGCCAAACTCAATGGAAGCATCAGCAACATGGAATGCCTCTTTCTGACGCATTTCGTTACCCGATTTGCGCTGCTCAAATACGCCGACCTGAACCGCGTAGATAATCATCTCTGTCAGCAGGATCAGTATCAGGACAGCACTGAAAATCGTGAGTGCGCCTTTTTGATTGCCCGGCAATTGCCCTCGCCGGCTGATGGCTTTTCTGAAACCGTGATTCATAACTAATCCTCTTTAGACGGGAATCATTCTGCTCAAAGGAAAAAATGATTCCTTACGATTACCTTGTCCTGGATCGTACGCGCGATCGTGCCGTCCAGGATCAGCTCTCCGTTGATTTCCATTTCCACGTAACGGACGCGCTGCGTTAAAGTTCCGCTTGTTTGCTCCAGCGTGTTTTCGAAGGAATCCCCGCCGTTTACCCGAAACCCGGTAATGTCTACAAAATCGGGATCGGTTACGGCGATCCAGTCGCCGCTGGTAGACCCACATACCGGCACGGTAGTGCCTACCCACATTTCGATGCGGCCAACGCCACTGGTGGCGTCAGCAACTCGACGGAAACCGCCGCCGCCATCGTTATTGGCATTACCGTCGTAGTCGCGGTCCAGTCCGAATACAAAACAGCTGGTGTCGGCACTGAGAACGTTACCCGCCGAATCCAGAATGTCGCTGGACTGCGCGGCAGGCCCGCCTGCAATGCCGCAATCGGAATTGGCATAACAGTAAATGTTATTGGCATTGTAGTTTGCCCGGCGAATATCGCGGCTCATCATGCTCATGGAGTTGCGCATCTCGTCGGTCAACTGGGACATCTTGATGATGCGGGATGCCGCACCCATCGAGTTTCCCATTAATCCGATCATCGATGTGGTGACGATCAGACTCAGGGCTAAACCAATCATGGTCTCAATGAGTGTGATGCCAGCCTGTCGGTGAAAGTTTTTCATTATGTTCCCCTTGCTGTTCATTGAATGTCTACGGTGCACAGGTCGTACCCTGGCACGTCGGTCGATGCGTTATCCGAGCAAGTTTTAACCCGTCCCGTTGCTGTCACCTGGACATTCAGCGCATAGGCATTATTGTCAGAGCTCAGTTCCAACTCCATGGCATCGGTCCGGTCGACCATCAGGCCGCGCGCCGGATCGAAAACAAAGCTGCCGTCGCCGTCCATCGCCGCCATGATTCCGGGAAACATCATGTCACTTTCGTTGATGATCCGGACCTGGTCGTCGATTTTGCAATCAGCCGTTGCCGCATCTGTATCCGTGCAGTCACAGGCTGTCAATCCAGTAACGATACCGATGCACCACGTGTCGGCGTCGGTCCTGCTGTATGAAACCGTAATATTTTCGCTGCGTTTGACGGATTCCATCTGCACTGCGCTCAGGAATGCTCCGAGCTGTTCGGCACCGCTGGTGACCTGGCGCTTTTCGATGATCGTCCGGTAAGAAGGCAGCGCAAGTGAAGTAATGATTGCAATGACGGCTACCACGATCAGGAGTTCGATCAAGGTAAAACCTTTTGTTGTGGAAAATTCCTTTTTCCCTTTCTGCGGATCCTTCCTGTGTTGTGCTGAACTTGTCATTTTGCACCCCAGGAGAATATGATTGGCTTACGATTAATAGTATAGGTGCGCCACCAAGGACACGGGGCGCTTTGGCAGACCGCCTGTCGTTTGGATGAAACCGCCTGTCCGGAAGCGCTGCTCCGGCAAGGCCTGGAAAGGGAAAATCGGGTGCGATATGAAAACTTTAGCAAAAAAACGAATCTTTGGATTTACCTTGATCGAACTGATGATCGTGGTCGCGCTGGTCGCCATCCTGCTGGCCATCGCTTACCCGTCATACATCAAGTACGTCCGCAAATCCAACCGCGGCGAGGCGCAGCAATTGCTGATGAACTGGTCGATCAACCAGGAAATTTGGCGTTCGAACAATCCGCTCTATGCCGGCACGGGCGACCTGCCCGCACCGACAGCGGACCACTATGACTTCGCCCCCAGCAACCTCTCAGCCACCACTTATACACTGACCGCTACTGCCAAGGTCGGAGACGATCAGAACAACGACAAGTCCAGAGATAACCTAACGGACTGTGATGTGCTGACACTGAACCAGAGCGGAGTAAAGGGTCCGGCCGCCTGTTGGGAATAGTCCCCGCGCACGCATCCTTGCCCATTGCTGAGAATCAAACTCCAGAAACTTAGACAGGGGCTGACAAAGTCCATTACCGGGGCCGTGGCGCTCGTCTTCCTCTATTCCGGCAACGATCAGCCCGATCATCTCGAGCAGGTCCTGCAGCGCGGCAGCCTGACCATGCTCACCCGCAACGGAGCCAGCAGTTACTATCTTGGCGCCGATGGACCTACCGGCCCCGAATACACCCTGGTGAAGGAATTTGCGGACCATCTCGGGGTTGAGCTGCATATCGAGGTCGCCGTGGCCTTCAACCAGTTATCCGGCCTGCTGAATAGCCGGCAGGGCGACCTGATCGCAGCCAACCTGGCGCGCACACCGGGGCGCGAGAAACGCTTCAATTTTGGCCCTGATTACCTGGAGACGGCTACCGTAGTGGTGTATCGGCGTGGCCAGCGCCGTCCGCGGTCGGTGGAAGATCTGTCTGGACGGAAAATCATGGTGATTGCCGGCAGCAGTTACGAAGATGCCCTGGCGGAAGCAAAAGAAACCGTGCCTGGCATCGAGTGGGAACCTCGCAGTGATGTGGGTATGGAAGAGCTGTTGCTGGCCGTTTCGGACGGCGCCATTGACATCACCCTGTTGGACTCGAATATCTATTCGCTGAGCGGGCATTTCTACCCGGGTGTGGCGATCGGTTTTACCCTGCCCGGCACCCTGCCCCTCGCCTGGGCATTTCCGGGCGGACCGGATTACAGCTTGGTTGAGAGAGCCGGGGTATTCATCGAGGCTTCCAGGAAAAGCCAGCGCCTGCAGAAAATTTACAACGCATTTTATATGCCCGAGAAACGGCTGGACCGGGTCGGCATGTTCCAGTTCCTGCAGCAAGTCCGAGAACGTTTACCCGACTTGCTGCCGCTTTTCCAGGAAGCGGCCGGAGCCTACGGCATTGACTGGCGTCTGCTCGCCGCCATGGGCTACCAGGAGTCGCACTGGGATCCGGATGCCGAGTCCTACACCGGGGTCCGCGGTGTCATGATGCTGACCCGCCGCACCGCCAACCAACTGGGCATCAAAGACCGCCTTGACCCGGAACAGAGCATTGAAGGCGGCGCGCGCTATTTTCTGCGCCTGCGCAAACGTCTGCCCAGCCGGATTGTCGAGCCGGACCGCACCTGGATGGCGCTGGCGGCCTATAACCTTGGAATGGGGCACCTGGAAGACGTGCGCGTGTTGACCGAGTCCCTGGACGGCAATCCCGACTCCTGGGAAGATGTCAGCCAGCGGCTGGAATTGCTAAGCAAGGAAAAGTGGTACCGGCAGACCCGCTACGGTTACGCGCGCGGTTTCGAGGCAAAAAAATACGTCGAGAATATTCGCGCTTACTACGAGATTCTGATCTGGATGGACACCCAGGATCACCCGCTGCTGATCGCAGATTTTCAGCAGCACACACCTTTTACGATTGAAATCGCTGCTACAGGTCGCTCCAGAGGCAATGCCCTGATTTTTCCTGGATCGCCTTGATTCTGGCCTCGTGAGCTTCTGTTTCACCTGCATTGGCGGTCAGTATCAGTAGCTGCGGACGATCATCGAAACTCAGGTCTCCCGCTTCGTGCTCTGAAGAGTCGTCTTGCTGGAAACTAAGCCCCAGGTCGGTTTGACCGCCGGTCATGGCCAGGTAGACGTCGGCCAGGATTTCCGCATCGAGCAGCGCGCCGTGCAGGCTGCGGCTGCTGTTATCCACTTCGTAACGCTTGCACAGGGCGTCCAGGCTGTTGCGCTGCCCCGGATGCAGGTCACGGGCCAGTTCCAGGGTGTCCAGGACGGTGACGTGGTCGATCATCCGGTCCGGACGGTTGAGCAGTGACAGCTCCGAGTCCAGAAAACCAACGTCGAACGGAGCGTTGTGGATGATCAATTCGGAACCGGAGACAAACTGCAGCAGGTCGTCGACGACATCGGCAAATACGGGTTTATCCTGAAGAAACTCCCGGCTGATGCCGTGCACTTCCAGCGCGCCGTCTTCGATATCGCGTTCCGGGTTGATGTATTGATGGAAGCGGTTGCCGCTGCTGCGCCGGTCGATCAGCTCAATACAGCCGATTTCGATGACGCGGTGGCCGTCGGCGGTCTCGAGACCGGTGGTTTCAGTATCCAGTATGATCTGTTTCATGGCATTCCGATGCGTTTATTCAAGCCAACATTAACGGGGGATGGCGCCGGTGGCCAGTTCGTCGGCCCGTTCGTTTTCCAATACACCGCTGTGTCCCTTCACCCAATTCCAGTTTATTTCATGGCCGTTGATGGCCTGCTCCAGGCGTTGCCATAATTCCACGTTTTTTACCGGTTTCCGGGCTGCGGTTTTCCAATTCCGCTCTTTCCAGTTGGGCATCCACTCGGTGATGCCTTTCATCACGTATACCGAATCCGTATAAATGTCGACTTTACAGGGTCGTTTAAGGAACTCCAGCGCGCAGATGACGGCCATCATCTCCATCCGGTTATTCGTCGTTTCGGCAACCCCGCCCGACAATTCACGGCGGTGGCCGTTGTACATCAGCACACTGCCCCACCCTCCGGGGCCGGGATTTCCGCTGCACGCGCCGTCGGTATAAATTACAACCGTATTATTTGGTGTCATGGAAAAGAAATCTGCTCAGCCGCGCATGGCAGCAGATTGTACAACGCCTGTGTGGGAGTTTCTGAACTGAATTGATGAAACCTCCGGGCTGTTGCGGTGCCGGGCCTCGAGCAGGACGACATCCGCCAGCGGAGCGCCCAGGCTGGCGAGGCCGCTGTTCATCCAGACCGGACGGCTCAGGCCGCACAGTCCCGCCCCGGCGAACCCGTGCATGCTCATTTGCAGTTCCTCCAGCCGCCCCTTGATCCGCAGCGGAGCCATTCCCGGCATTCGGCCCTTGCGCTTTTGCGCCCTGAATCTCCAGCCCATCCGGTTCAATCCGAGAAGGATCAGCAGGCCGTCCCTGGCCAGCACCCGGACGGCTTCCTCCAGTTCCGGCTCGAAACCGTCACCGACCACGTGATGCAAAACAACGACCTGGAACACCCTGTCCTGGAACGGCAACTGGGCGGATTCACAACGAACTTTCCGGTTCAGCCGATTCTGATCGCCCTGGCTGAGCCGGACAAATTGCCCGAAAAGTTCCGATGAAGTATGCAGGAAAACGGGCTCAAAACAAGGTGCGTCCGGATGGTGAATTTCCAGCAGGCTACCCCTCACGCCGGTACGTCCGGCACTCTGCAACAAACCCTCGGAGAGCTGTTTCAGCACCGCGCGGTCAGAATCGGGATTTCGAATAGAAGCCATCAATGGTTGACCGGACCGAGCCCGCTTTTTGTTAAAATAACTCGCCCTGCCTCGCGGTTTGGCGTTGTTTGAATCAACCTGGAGTAAGACATGCCTGAAATTACCGTTACTGCGATTCCCGCATTTACCGACAATTATATCTGGCTCGTTTCCTCAGGTGGAAAACAATGCGCTGTGGTCGACCCGGGCGATGCTGCACCCGTCGAAGCCATGTTACGCCGGCACGGGCTGGAACTCAGCTACATTCTGCTGACCCATCATCATCCGGACCATACCGGAGGCGTGGCCACGCTGGCCGCCGCGCACGATGCAAAGATCTATGGCCCGCATGACCCGCGAATTGCCGGCCAGGACCAGAGCTTTGCCGAAGGTGAAACCGTTCGCCTGCCGTTGCTGGAGCTGGAGTTCAGCGTACTGGAGGTGCCCGGCCACACTTCCAGCCACATTGCGTTCTTCGGGCACGGCTGCCTGTTTTGCGGCGACACCCTGTTCAGCGTGGGTTGCGGTCGCCTGTTCGAAGGAACGCCCGAACAGATGCAGGCGTCGATGGACAAACTGGCTTCGCTGCCCGCTGACACCCAAGTGTTCTGTGCGCACGAATATACCTTGTCCAACTGTGATTTTGCGCTGACCGTGGAGCCGGACAACAAAAGGCTGATCCGGCGGGCGAGCGAAGTCGAGGCAGCCAGGGCCACGGGGCGCATCACTCTGCCCAGCACGATTGGCGAAGAACTGGAGGTCAATCCGTTCTTCAGAAGCCGGCAGCCATCGGTCGTCGCTGCCGCGCAAAGACGTCAGCCGGATGCCGAGCCGGGCGCCTCCGTGTTTGGAGTTATCAGGGCCTGGAAAGACTCTTTTTGATGGGCCGCCTCAAGCCAACTGCCGGACGGCCGCAGAGCGCTTGAACCCCTTCTGACTTGACCGGCAGAACGCATGAGGGATAATAACCGGCCAAACAACGATTTTTGGAGTTCTCGTGCCGTTACGCCTGATGACTGCGGTTACACTGCTTTTTCTTGCCGGTTGCGCAACCACCGGCGGCGATTCCGGCGGCACGAAGCAGATCGTACCCGAACCGGTCGCGGAAGTAGAATCTATCCCCAGCTCCACCGCGACGATTGACGAACATCTCTACATACCCGAGATCGAGGAAATTCCGGTCGATACGGCCGAACAGCACGTTCATGAGAGCGTATGGGAACGTCTGATCCATCAATTTTCTCTGCCTGAGTGCAGCACCCACGAAGAAAGCGTCAAGTGGGCCCGCTGGTATGCCGATCACCCGGACTACATGGCGCGGATATTCAAACGGGCGCAGCCCTGGATTTACCACATCACCAGCGAGATCGAAGACCGCGGGCTGCCGGGCGAACTCGCCTTATTGCCTATTGTCGAGTCCGCTTATGACCCCTTTGCCTACTCGCGCGGGCGGGCGCTCGGCGCCTGGCAGTTTATTGCCAGCACCGGCAAGAATTACGGCTTGAATCAAAACTGGTGGTACGACGGACGCCGCGATGTCTGGGCCTCGACCGACGCTGCGCTTGAATACCTCAGCACCATGGCCGAGATGTTTGAAGGCGACTGGCTGCTGGCGCTGGCCGGCTACAACTCGGGTGAGAATCGGGTGGCGCGCCAGGTCCGAAAAAACCGCGCTGCGGGCAAGCCGGCCGACTTCTGGAACCTTCGATTGCCGCGCGAAACACGCGGTTACGTGCCGAAGCTGCTCGGACTGACCTGCCTGTTCAAATACCCCGACCAATACGATTTCCAACTGCCTACTACCCCGAACAAGCAGGTGATTGCCGCCGTGGATATCGGCCAGCAAGCGGACCTGGTGCTGGTCGCGCAAATGGCGGACGTTCCGATCGATGTCCTGTTCACGCTCAATCCGGGCTACAACCGCTGGGCAACTTCACCCGATGGCCCCTACCGCGTGGTTCTCCCGCTCGATGGGGCTGAACGGTTACAGGCCGGCCTGCAAAAAATCGACACAGGCGCCCTGATGCGCTGGGACCAGGTCGTGGTTCGCAATGGCGATACGCTCTCGGCCATCTCGTCACGCCATGACGTGCCGGTATCGGTTCTGCGCACGAGCAATAACCTGAACGGCGATCTGATCCGTGCCGGGCAGAAATTGCGCCTGCCGCGGGATGAACAACTGCTGGTGGATCCGCAATACGCCCAGGCGGCAGCGGAACTCCAGAACCTGCAGTCCGGCCTGATCGCGGCCGACCAGATCTCACACCGGGTGCGCAGGGGCGAAAGCCTGTCTGTCATCGCCCGCCGTTACCGGGTTTCGGTGAAAGACCTGCAACGCTGGAACAACATTTCCGATCCCCGCCGGCTCCGCGCCGGCAAGACGATCATCGTCTTTCATCAACCCGCAGAGCAACGGCCCGCAACCAGCGGCAGCGTGAAATACGTCGTGCAAAGAGGCGATTCCCTCTGGAGCATCGCCAACAAGTACAAGGTCAAGGTGACGGATCTGAGAAGCTGGAACAGCCTGGGCAGTAATTCACTGATCCAGCCGGGCCAGTCGATCCGGATCGAACTCTAGGCTGTGCACCTGACAAGGCGGTATTTCGGGATAGCCCCGGCGCTGGCCGCCCTGCTGCTTTGCGCCTCTGCCCATGCTGTTGAACTCACGGGAAAAGCCGTCCAGGGCGGGTTGATCTTCGGCAAAACCGTTCCGGGCGCCAATGTAAAGCTCGATGAGACACCGGTCATGGTCTCCGCCGAGGGCCGCTTCGTGATTGGATTCGGCCGCGATGAAACCGGAAGCCGTGAACTGCAGGTGCGGCTGCCGTCGGGAGAGTCCGAGACCTTGCCGCTCGCAATTACAGTGCGGGACTACGACATTGAACGGGTCGACGGACTGCCGCCGCGCACCGTGACCCCCGACCCGGAAGCGGCTGAACGGATTCGGCAGGAGGCCTCGATGGTTTCCAGCGCACGGGCCAGGCGGGATCAGCAGGTCCGGTACGGGGAAGGATTTTCGTGGCCTGCCAGCGGCCGCATCAGCGGCGTTTACGGCAGCCAGCGAGTCCTGAACGGCAAGCCTCGCCGGCCGCATTTCGGCCTGGATATCGCGGCGCCCACCGGCAGCCCGGTATACGCGCCGGCTGACGGTATCATCACGCTGGCTCATCCGGACATGTATTACTCGGGGGGCACAATGATCCTGGATCACGGCCAGGGCCTGTCGTCGACTTTTTTGCACCTGAGCCGAATTCTGGTTGAGGCGGGAACCACGGTAATGAAAGGTGACCTGATTGCCGAGATCGGGGCAACCGGCAGGGCCTCGGGCCCCCATCTGGACTGGCGAATGAACTGGCTGGATCGCCGGGTGGACCCGCAACTGCTGTTTCAAGGCGCCCCGCCCGGGCTGAGCGCAACGCCCTAGCTTTTCGACAACTCCAGCCGCACCGGCGCGCCGGCGCCGGCCACGTAGCCGCCCTCGACCCCCTTAGTCACCACGGACACCGCATTGTGCGGATGCAGGCTTTCGTAGTGCGTGCAGCGGGCCCAGAAGTCGAGAATCCGCTCGTCGGCATTGAGCGCGGTCTGAATGCGCCGCCCGGCGTCCTCGCAGAACATCAGGTTCTGGCCATTGAGACGGGCAAAAGCCTGCTCGTCTTCACGCTTTACGGTGGCCTGCACCGGTGTTTTGAGGGAACATTCGATCTCGTCGATCAACTCAACAATGGGGAACATGTCGAAAGACGGCGTCAGACGGACCCGAATCTCGGCTGCGCTGCGCTGGCTGTGCGGAGTGGCCATGATGCCCTCCTCCGAACCCAGCCACTCGTGTATACGGTCGAAATCCACCTGACCTTCGCCATCGAAGTCCTGTCGGAATTTCTCCTGGATCAACTGCCGGGCCAGCGCGGCCGAACACGGGCAGGTGCTTGAGTAAAGAATTTCCAGGCCCATCTCCAGGCTGAATTCGTTACCCTCCAGAATACCGATCATTGAAACCGGATATCTGCGCCAGCCCACGTTGTCGCTCTCGAGAGCCGGACGGCGTGTAACATAATCAAAATCAACACGGATCAGCGCCCGGTCGCTCAGACCCTCATGCGAATCGAGGAAGGAACGCAGCAATTGCCTCAGCGTGCAGGGATTCAGCGGACGCTCGCCGAAACCCTGATCCAGGTGCAGGTACAGTCGCGACATGTGAATGCCCCGGACGTCCGGATCGATCAGATTGACATATGCGGTGACGAGCGCGGTGGATTGGATCAACCCGCCCGCATCATCCTCGATGCGAACCGGCATCTCGATCTCGTTCATGCCCACCCAGGCCAGCTTTCCGGCCACTTCGGCCTGAACTTCGTTGGCTATGTCGGGCATGTCCCGCAAAATGCTCTCAAAAGGCGTCATTCAAAATTCTCCACTACTGAATTCCACATATCGGAGCCAGTAGACCCGGATTCAAGTGGTTTCATTACTTCGAATCATGAATTATCCGTGAATCCGGCGAACTATACAAAAGGATGTAGCGCAGGCAGGTCAGTCCGAAATGCCGAATCTGTTCTTCAACTCTTCGATTTCCCACAGCCTTTCCTGGTGCTTTTGCGCTCGGATTTCCTTGTTGCGCATGCTCTGGTGTATCAGTGTTGCGTTGATGAAATCCTTGGTCCAGCCGCCCGGCAGAAACGCCTTTGGCCCGCCTGAAACAACGGAGTATTCACGTGACAATTGATCAACCCTCACTTTCATCGTTACCTCGATGAGACAGCGGCCTGATTCATCGTAAAGAAACAGGCTGAAATATTTCAAATTATCAGACCAATTCCGGTTCTCTTCATCGTCTACGAAGGTGTACTTGACCCCATTCAGTTCGAATTCAAATTTATACAGGTTGTTATTCGCACTGGATCGCACAATTTTAACGCCGTACCAGGCCCCCTCCTGGTTGAACGGATCTAATGATTCCGTGCTGGTAAATCGAAAGTGGTTCTTGTACAAATTCCACAGGTGATAAGAAAGGTCCAGGTCCATTGCAAGCTGTTTTCGATCTTCAATGATCTGATGAAGGCTCTCCAGTTCGACCTTGCTCTTTTCTTCTGCAGACAGAAAATTGGTTTCGCTTTCAGTGACGGGCTGGTCTGACTTATGTGGTTTGCCTTTTAATGCTTTGAGGCTGGTCTTGAGGCGGTTCAAGATTACACGCTTGACCCGATGCCGGCTTTTGCTGACCTGTATGATTGTGAACACGATGACTGCTGTTGCCGCGATTACCAAAGTCAGAAGCAGGAATAAAGATTCATCCGTCATGTGCAGTTCGCTTCCAGTCTGGTGGCTTTTTCTCCCGGCATCAGTGTAGAAATCCCATGCTAAATCCTGACTTTCATTACAACTCGCTCATTGGCAAGTCTCTGCAAGCTAGACGATACACAGGGATCTTTATGGAAACCAGCCTGTCCATGCCGAAGACTTGACGTAAGTCGCGCCAGTTGAATTCATCGCCGAACCCGGTACTCGCGCCAAGTGAGACAGGTGCCCAATACAATTCCGCTTGCATGCGGATAACGGACATTAACCAATCTGAACAAGCAATAGCCGCATCCGACCCCTGGTGCGTTTTCATGGAGCCACAGGAAGGCTCCGCGGTTATTAATCGCCCAGCAAAAAAATTATTTTCAGCTAAGCCTAAACAGTCTGGCTAATAAAACCAAAACCCTCGAAAGGGGCAAGGGGCTATGAATGCCATCCTCTGGTGGAAATCTTCACTGACTCCTCGCTGTTACTCGAGACCGAAGGGCTTTCAACCTACGAAAGTCGACAATGGCCAAAGGCACTGTTTGCGCCTTTGCCAATAATCTTATAAGGAGTCTCGCAATGAAATTGAAGTTTCAAAAACTGGTGCCTGCCGCTGTTATTTTGCTGGCGCTGCCGATCCTTTCGGCCAACGCAGCGGGAAAGGCCGTTCCTAAACTTGTGTGGGCC
>JABDLD010000083.1 GCA_013001885.1 Lysobacterales bacterium | reverse complement strand
GTTTGGGGGGCAACCGGACAACCCTTCTTGCCGCTGCCGATCAGTTCGCGGCGGCGGGTTTCGCAGTGATCGGTATCGATGCACCCCTGCACGGCATTCTTCCCGACGATCCGCTGTTCGGCATGCTGTACGTCGGCAACACACCCTGGGCGGGCTCGGCGAACGAACGCACGTTTGATGTCGACTTGATCGACAACATCACCGGTGCGCCGGTCCCCGATGGAAACATTGATCCTTCAGGGGCGCACTGGATCAATTTGGCCAGCATGCTCACCGGACGCGACAACTGGCGGCAGGGTGAAACCGACCTGTCGAGCCTGGCTGTGTCCATTGCTTTTATCGATGCGGACGGCGACTCGCTACCGGATCTGGATGGCGGCAACATTTCCTACGCCGGCATCTCACTTGGCGGCATGCTGGGAACGGTCTTCACGGCGATCGAACCGCTGGTAAAAAATGCCTTCCTGTCGGTGCCAATGGGCGGTTACATCCGCGGTGCCGAGGCTTCACCCTCTTTCAGGGACACAATCAGGGCCGGCCTGGCCCAGGTGGGCGTATTCCCCGGAACGGCGGACTACGAGCTGTTCTTCACCGCAGCCCAGACCGTGGCGGACTCCTCCGACATGATCAACTGGATCACGGAGGGTGTGCGCCTGAAAAACGTGCTGCTGCACGAGGTGATCGGCGACACCGTCAACCCCAATTTCGTTCTGACCGCGCCGCTGTCGGGGACCGAACCGATGATCATTGCCAGTGGCTTGCCGGGTTATTCCTCGACGCTCGCAAATCCGGCGGGTGTCGATGGCGCCGGCCGCTTCCTGCCGCCTGCGGGCCACAGCTCCTTGCTGGATCCGACGCCGTCACCGGCCGCCACGGCGGAAATGCAAAAGCAAATGGTTTCCTTCATCGCCTCGGGTGGCACCGTGATCCCGGTGGAGGATGCATCGACCATGGTCCCGATTCCGCAGCCTGGGTCAGAAGCCGACGAAGGCCAGGAGGAATCGCCATGAGAATCGAGCGGATGAGAGAAAGCAAACAGACTATAGAGGGCGATGCCATGAATAGATCCTCGTTCGTCAAAAAGGCACTGAGCGGTGCGCTGGCGTTGGCGCTGCTGGGCGCGGCCAGCACCTCGGTCCAGGCCATCGAGTTTTCCAGCGGTGAATTCACCGGCAACCTGGATACGACCATATCCTACGGGGCGTCCTGGCGGCTGAAGGATTACGATCCGACCCTGGTCGGCAAACAGGCCAACGACCCCCTTGTGTTCAATTACGACAAGCTGGCTCAACGGGATGTGATCGGGCGCTGGTCGGCCAACGGTGACGACGGCAACCTGAACTACCGGGAGAAGGGCGATCTCATCTCACACCTGGTGAAGGCCACTATCGAGCTCGACGTGCAGTGGCGGAATTACGGCGGCTTTGCCCGCGCGACCGCTTTCTACGATTTCGAGAACAACGATAAGGATTCACTTTCCGATATTGCGCAGGAGCGCGTCGGCAAGGAAGTGCGGCTGCTCGACGCCTACATCTACGGCAACCATGATCCGGGCGGCAAATTCCTGAACTGGCGCCTGGGTAAGCAGGTTGTGAGCTGGGGCGAGTCAACCTTCATTCAGGGCGGCATCAACGTGATCAACCCGGTGGACGTCTCCAAGCTGCGCGTGGCGGGCGCCGAGCTTAAAGAGGCGTTCGAAGGCGTCAACATGATTTACGGCTCGCTTAGCCTGACCGATTCGATTTCGCTGGAAGCCCTGTACATGCTGGAATACCGAAATATCCGGCCAGACCCGGCGGGAACCTATTTTGCCACCAACGATATCGGCACGCCGGGCGCCAGCTACGCAATGCTCGGTTTCGTATATCCGCAGCCGGTGATCAACCCGGATCTGTTCGAGCCGACCTGTCAGCAGGGCAACCTCGGCGCTTCGGATTCACCTCTGCCTCCCGATCTCGTCTACGTCGGCTGCAGCTTTGCCTTGCAGAGGTCGCAGACCAACAAGCCGAGTGACAGCGGACAATACGGCGCTGCGCTGCGCTGGTTCCTGGAAAACCTGGGCGGCACCGAACTGGGTTTTTACTACCTGAACTATCAC
>JABDLD010000051.1 GCA_013001885.1 Lysobacterales bacterium | reverse complement strand
CAGGAAATGCGGCGAACCAGACATAACCGCCCGCCTCGTCGACGGCCCGAACACCGCCGCCGCCCCGGCCGGCCTGGGCCACGGCCCAGTGGCCGCCGGTCAATGGCCGGATCAGCTGGCCGTCCTTCCGATAAAGATAGATGTGGTTGAACCCGGAACGCTCCGAGGTCCAGATGAACTGCTTGCCACCGTCCAGGAAGTGTAGATCGCTGTGCAGATTGATCCAGTTGGGCTGTTCCTCGTGCAATATGACGTCCTGTTCCATCGTCACCGGATCGATGAAGATCAGATCAAGGCGCCTCTGGTCGCGAGACTGCTTTTGCACGGCCAGTGTTCCGTCGGGCGAAAAGTCGACTCTGGCGAGGTAGAAGTCCTTGTCCTCACCCAAGCCCACTTCGCGAACCGCGCCTGAGTCCAGGTCCATGACGAACAGTTCAACCACCGCGTTGGCCGTTCCGGCGAAAGGATAGCGTTGCTCAATCGTGGTTACGCCGGCGGCGTTAATCTCATAGCGGTTTTTCAAGGCGACACCGGATTCATCAATGCGCGTAAAAGCCAACCGGCTGTCGTCCTTTGCCCACCAGTAGCCGGTGAAGCGATACATCTCCTCCTGCGCGACGAACTCGGCCATGCCGTAGGATACGGAGCCTTCGCCCCGGGTCGTGATCGCGCGCTCTTTTCCGCTGGTCAGCTCAATCACGTAAAGATTCTGCTCGCGTATAAAGGAGACGTAACCGCCCGTTGGCGAAATGCGTGCGTCGGTCTCCGTTCCCGGCGTCTGGGTCAAGCGTCGTACTTCAGAACCCGGTTCGAGATAGAACAAGTCACCTCCCAGCGGAAAAAGCAAAGCCCGTCCATCAGGAGACCAGGCGTATTCGACAATTCCGGTCGAGAAATTTCGCGCCCGCTCACGCCGCGCCCGCTCCACCTCATCCAGCTCCTCAGAACCGCCGAGCAACGCGGTGCTGTCCACCAACAGGCGCTTCTCTCCATCCGCGATGCGGTATTCCCATAAGTCCAGTTGATCCTGGTTGTCGGTTTTGCCCTGCAGAAAAGTCACCCGGGACCCGTCCGGTGAAATTTGCACACCTTTTGCGACCGGGCCAGCCAACGAAGGACTGGCAACGAGGCGCTCAATGGTCAATTCCTCGGCAGATAAAGAAGAGGGCAGGTTCATGATGGCAATGTATAGCAGGATAATCGCAGCACGCATTAAAAATCCTCTGGTGGTCCCGGACAGGCTGAGCAAGGAGTCTAGCCATCAGAGACCGCCTTGTCATCCACCAGTCAACTCTCATAAAAACCGGGTATAAAAAAAGCCGCCCTTGCGGGCGGCTCAGTGTTTATTTTTGGATGCTGAATAAATTCAGCTAATTGTAGTTTAACGGGTTGCAGCTGCCATTTCGTTATTCACGAAGGTCGGGCAGGCCGTTCCAGAGGGAAGAATCCGTTCCAGGTCATAGGACAGTTCGGTGAAGCCCATATCCATCATTGCCTGGTTTGGCGTGATCGTGAAGCTGCCGGCAGTGCAGGTCGGGAAGTTGAACTGACCCGTTCCCCACTCAATGTCGGTTGCGGCGCCGCTCGGATCGCCCCAGGTTCCGCCCGATGGTATGTAGACCGTTACGTTGGCCGTTGTGCCGCTGGCCGATGTAAGCGCCGCAACCAGCCAGGTCTGCTCGCCGTCAGGACCATAGGTATACAGTGAAACGTACATGAACTTGTTGGAGTCAACCTCGATCAGGAAACCTTCACCGCTCTTGGTCGGGTTCCACCAGGTTCCGCTCAGGCCGGGATCAATGCCGAAGTTCTCGAGACCCTTGTTCTCGTCGTGGAAGTCTTCTGCGAACAGCGCCAGTTCATCCAGCGAGGCCGTTTCGTGGCAGCGCTGGCAGGCAAAATTCATCGTCACTGCTGCTTTGCCATCTCCGTCCAGTTTCACGAAGCCGCCGTCCTCGGTAAACATATTGGCCATCGGATCTGTATCAATGTAGAAAATATGCGTTTGCACATCGCCTTTGGTCTGATTACCGTCCACAACCGGACCCAGTGCCTTTGCAGACTTCGTGGCGTAAGGCATATGGCAGTCTTTGCATTCAACGCCATAGTCGTACATGGAGGTCTTCGAATAAGATTCCATCTTGTCTGTATGGCAACTCACGCCACAGACAGCCCCGGTCGTGGAGTCGTTCGGGCCATGCTCTTCGCCATCCTTCCAAATCGAGAACTCGCCCCGTTTGTGCGGATTGTGGCAGGTTCCGCATTCTACTGCGCCGTGTGCGCCAGCCAGGTGTTCATTGTACTGTTCGTGGTGCCTGATAAAGCCGCCGCTGGCTGGAATAGTGTCCGCGTCACCGCGGATATGGCATTCACCACACGCCTCGGCCGTATAGTCCACGTTCATCGAACCGAAACCCGGACCGTGGCACTGTTCACACTGGATGCCGCCGGCAAAGAAGGTGCCGTGGATTCCTTCCAGGCCATCCTGTTTGCCTTCGGGAGTGGATGTATCTTCGTCAGCGATCCAACCAGTAGTGTGGCACCGGCCGCAGTTGTAAGGCTTGGTGCCGTTGGCCTCGTCCGCGTGGTAGTTGCTCCACTCGCCGGTCAGGTAGTTGTACTGCGTATTACCGCCTGCCGTAGTCGAGTCGTTAGTGATGATGTAACCGTTTGAGTCCATGTACCGTGATTTCCACTTGTAACCGCCGATGACGTAGGAAATATCATCCCAGTCTGAACCTTCAGGCAAGGGAATCGCGCGGTGTCGGGCTTCTTCGCCCTTCATCAGCTTGTAAGGATGGCCGGAGGCCTTCCACTGGTTGTAGTTTTCCTCGTGACACTGCTTACATGACTCGGGCCCATCGTAATCTTCGTACTGGGCGGCGGCCGTGCCGGTTAGAGCCAGCAGCAAAACACCTGCAATAACCGCGATCAGCCAATGGGTGTATGTGGATGAATGGACCTTTCTTACTAACCTTTTCACTACCGTCTCCTCGTACATGAAAGTGAGTTTGTCTCATGGCGCATCATCCCTCATTAACTCAAGCTTACATACTACCCGGCGCAATAATTCATCCAATTCTGCGCACTATTTGCAGTTTCCATGATCTTGATCAAATGGTTTATTGGTTACAATTAAAAACATGAAGAAACCCGAATTGCTCTCCCCCGCCGGCAGCCTGAAAAACATGCGCTACGCTTTTGCGTACGGTGCCGATGCAGTGT
Source organism: Lysobacterales bacterium (assembly GCA_013001885.1). Lineage (GTDB taxonomy): Bacteria > Pseudomonadota > Gammaproteobacteria > Xanthomonadales > SZUA-36 > JAHEFT01. The sequence continues at coordinate 90,267 of JABDLD010000051.1, read as the reverse complement.
ACGCCGGCCAGCCCCGCTACAGCCTGCGCGTGCGAAATAATGAATTCAGCAGGGAAAACGTGCTCGCGCAGGGTATTGAAGAAGCCCACACCCGGGGAAAGCTTTTTTTCCTGGCCAGCAACCTCTCGCCGCACAACAACAAGGTGCGCACTTACCTGGCCGACCTGGAACCGATCGTTGCGATGGGCCCGGACGCGCTGATCATGTCCGATCCGGGCCTGATCATGATGGTGCGTGAACGCTGGCCGGACATGCCGATCCATCTCTCGGTGCAGTCCAACGCTGTCAATTATGCAACCGTCAGATTCTGGCAGGGCCTGGGACTGAAGCGCATCATCCTGTCGCGCGAGCTGTCGCTGAAAGAGGTGGCCGAGATTCGCGAAGAATGCCCGGACATCGAGCTGGAGGTTTTCGTCCATGGCGCGCTGTGTATCGCCTATTCCGGACGCTGCCTGCTGTCGGGCTACATGTCGCACCGCGACTCCAACCAGGGCGCCTGCACCAACACGTGCCGCTGGAAGTACAACATGCGGGAAGCGCGTGAGACCTGCACCGGTGATATCGTCCCAATTGAACCGGATAACAGTGAACTCCCTCTGGCGTTACTGGAAGAGGAGACCCGCCCCGGTGAACTGATGCCGGCTTACGAGGACGAGCACGGCACCTACATCATGAACTCCAAAGACCTGAGAGCCGCACAGCATGTTCACACGCTGGCGGCGATGGGGATCGATTCGCTGAAAATCGAGGGCCGCACCAAGTCTTTTTACTACACGGCCCGCACCACCCAGGTTTACCGCCGCGCCATCGAAGACGCGGCGGCGGGGCGGCCGTTCGACATGGCGATGATGGAGGAACTGGAGGGCCTCTCCAACCGCGGCTACACCGAGGGCTTCTACCGCCGCCACCCGCCGGGCGAGTACCAGAACTACGAGCGCGGCGCATCCAGGAGCGACCGCCAGCAATTCGTGGGCGATGTCATCGATTGCCAGGACGGCTGGCTGACGGTGGATGTAAAAAACCGGTTCGAAACCGGTGACCGCATGGAGTTGGTGACTCCCCGGGGCAACCGGTCTTTTGTACTTGAATCCATCGTCGGCCGCGACGGATCTGCCGTTGAAATCGCGCCGGGATCCGGCCACGTGGTGAAGGTGCCCCTGCCTGAAGAGATCGATCCCTCGAATATTGATCGGTTTGCGCTGCTGGTGCATTATCTGGCGGTAGCGTGACACAGTTGAGGCAGTCGGCGCGCAGGCAAGGCTCGCTCTGGGTGCGGCAAACGGGTTATATTGCCCCCAGGCGCTATTTTTTCCTGGCCGGAGAAAAACAATCATGAACAAAGCCCTTCAGGCTATGGCAGTTTCCGCAGCATTAATGCTGTTTCCGGTGACTGCCTCAGCCCAGGGTTCGGCTACCACCCAAGCAATCAACAGCCTCGAACGGTCCGCGCTTCTGCCTTCCCGTAACATGCTCGACCTGGGCAAAAATGTCGCCGCCAGAGCCTGTAGCGACTGTCACGGCATCGACGGAAAAAGCACGGCGCCCGGCCTTCCAAACCTGGCCGGTCAGCGCACGGTCTACCTGTATCGTGTCCTGCAGGCCTACCAGACACGCACACGCCGGATCGATTCCATGAACCATGCAACCGGGTTTCTCAATGATGAGGCCCTGTTGGCCGTTTCTGCCTACTACGCCTCTCTTATTCCCGCTCGACCGGAACCAACCGAAGGGGGGGAGCCGGTCCAGATCGAGATGGATGGCGCCGATCCTTTTGCCGGCATCCGCGATGACATGAAAAAGTGTGTCAAGTGTCACGGCGAAGACGGCAACAGTTCGGCATCCGGCATGCCCAACCTGAGCGCCCAGGATGCCGAATATTTCGTCGAGTCCATGCAAGCCTATGTTGACGGTGGCCGCAATCACAAACTGATGGCCAAGCTGGCTGCCGGTCTCAGCGAGGAAACCCTGTACAGGATGGGCGTGTTTTACGCGGTGCAGGAACCCGTTCGCACGGCCACCATGGGCGATGGGAACGTTGACTTGGGCAAAGAGCTCGCCGGGCCCTGTGCTTCCTGCCACGGCGACGACGGGAACGCCAGCGGCGCCGATATGCCGACACTGGCCGGGCAGGACGCCCGCTATTTCAGCAAGGCCATGCTGGCCTACAAGACCGGTAAACGTAATCATGAACAGATGTATGGAGCGGTTGAATTCCTGAGCGAAGCGGACATCGAGAACCTGGCTGCGTTTTATGCGAGCCAGGAACCGGTCAGGCGCAACGTGCGCGCGCCGCTGACGACGTCCGAATGGATTGAACGGTGCGAACGCTGTCACGGTGCAGGGGGAAACAGCACTGATCCGCGTTTCCCGATGCTGGCCGGCCAGGACCGAAATTACCTGGCGAGCGCACTGCAGGCCTATATCAGCAAGACCCGCGGCAACTCGACCATGCACGCCATGTCCACACCGCTGAGTGAGTCCGACATCGAGCGCATCGTCGAGTTCTTTGCCGCCAGTGAACCCAAGGCCGTGGTGTATATCGAACTGCCTTGCGAAGAACCGATTGATCAGTAAACCCGATAGGAGAACCAGAACGTGAATACCCGAATAATGATCACCCTGACGTTTGTGTTTTTTCTGGCTTGCGGTACCCTCCATGCGGGCGGTGACGCTGCCGCAGGTGAAGAACTGGCTTCAATGGATTGCATTGACTGCCATGGTGAGGACGGCAAAGGCGGCGACGGGACGCCCGCCCTGGCCGGAATGGACGAAGCCTATCTCGTGGAACAGCTCAAGGCTTACAAATCAGGTGAAAGGACAGACGAAGGCGGCCTGATGGCCATGACGGTCGAAGAGCTCAGTGAACAGGACATGGCAAACCTCGCTGCCTACTACGCCACGCTGGAAAAATAAATTAGATAGCCCGGGGCACACCAACTCATGAATGAAGAACCTATCCACCGTCTTTACCGGCACTTCCAGGAGTTGCCAACCAGCATGCGCACCCTGTTTACGGGTGCGCTGCTGGTCCTGGGCCTCGGCTACCTGTTCGCGATGCTCTATATTTTTGCAGCCCACTCCTCGGCGGATGGCAGACCCGGGCTGTCGGTGGAGGACATCAAGATTACTTACAGCGGCAGCAAAGAGATCACACCGCTGGAAAAAGCCCTGCGCGGCCCGATGTCAGGCATGCTGCCGCAGAAAGACCTGGCGATCATGCTGGACTGGATTCGGGAGGGCGCAAACAAAAGGGCTTTCAATGCCGAAATCGAAACGATCGTGGTGGACAATTGCCTGAGCTGCCATGACGGCAGCAATCCCCACCTGTCCAACCTGGATGGTTTTGAGAATGTCCAGGAAGTGGTCGCACAGGACACAGGTGCCGACGTATTCACGCTGGTGCGCGTTTCACACATCCACCTGTTCGGCCTGACGTTCATCTTTTTCATCGTCGGTTTTATTTTCAGCCACGCCTATATGCGCCCGGTGTGGATCAAGAGCGCCATCATCGCAACGCCGTTTGCCGGCGTGATCGTGGACGTGCTGGGCTGGTACGTTACCAAGGTGCAGCCGCCGTTTGCCTGGGTCGTGCTGATTGCGGGCGCAGCCAACGGACTGTCGTTTGCCGTGATGTGGGTGATCTCGATGTACCAGATGTGGATTTACCGGGTGCCGGAGCACGTTTCCAGCCGGCACTAATGGCTGGCGTAGTAGGCCGCAATTTCCTCTAACAGTTCATCGCTGTACCCGGCGCTCATCTTGTGCATCATCGAATTACCGCGTTCGCCGTCACGATACTCCTGCATAACGCGCAGCAGGTAGTCCTGCTTCTGGCCTTTGAGGGACGGCACGACCATGTTGGACTGTCCCGCGGCCTGACCGTGGCAGCGCTCGCACTTGGCGATCACTTCTGCTGCCGGCTCACCGGCATCGCTGGCTGAACCGGCAGCCTGAATGGAATAAAACGCTGCGATGTGGTCGATTTCTTCATCGAGCAGGTCCGTGATCATGCCTTCGTGACCGCGTTGATGGTCGCGATAGGCCTTGATTGCGTTGACCAGGTACACAGGTTCCTGCCCCGCCAGGTTCGGCACAAGGGGATCATCTCCTATGCCGCGGGCGCCGTGACAGCCGCCGCAGATCGCCGTGAGCGGTTCGCCCGCATCGGCATCACCGAACGGCGGCGGATCGCGAAGTTCCGGCGTCTGGGCAGCGAAATACATGGCCATTTTCTCGATGTCCAGATTGGCCAGGCCGCTCAGCATCGATTCTTTTTCCGCGTGGCCCCGGCTGCCATTAGCGTATTCCTGTGTCGCCACGATCAGGTAAGCGGGGTGCTGGCCCGCCAGGCTGGGGACGCCTGGCGTGGCGCTGAATCCACGCTCGCCATGACACTCAATACACGCGGCGGCCACTTTCGCACCCCGGCTGTATGCGGAGCCTGTAGTGGGTTCATCCGGAACAGATTGAACGGGCGGCAGACTGGCAAAAAAGCCGGCTATGTTATTGATGTCTGCCGGGCTGAAACCGGCAATCATATCCCGCAAAGCGGCGTGGTGACGCTCTCCCTCGCGGTAGGCACGCATAGCGTCCACCAGGTATTCAGCCGGCTGGGCAGCCAGGTTGGGAATCTTTGCCGTTTTTCCCCGGCCTTCAAGCGTGTGGCAACCCGTGCAGCTGTTTTCCACGATGGCCTTTCCGGCCCCGATATCAACCGCAGGTGCAACGGGCTCAGTGTCGTTGCCACAAGCTGCCAGGAGCAACGCTGTTGAAATTCCTGTAAGGATTTTTTTCATGCTAGTTCAATAATACTCCGACTCAGCCTCCGCGGCATCACACCCCAAAGAAGCCCAGGATCACGAGCGTCAGCAGGAACAGGCCAAACGTGATCAGCGTGGCGCCCAACAGGCTGGCGCTCGCGGCCTGCGGTTCCGTGGGCGCGTCCACCAGGAACCTGTCCAATTCGCCGGAAGCGCGCAGGCGTTCATATTCGCGCCGGTGCTCGTGCTTGTAGGTTTCCAGCGGCACGCGGCCGGTGAACATGGTTGTATTCTGCGGAAAGTTATCCGGCCTGAAGTGGTTGTTGAAGAAATGCACCGTGAACAGGAACACGATCGCCAGGAAAGCCTCTTCGCCGTGCACGATCGAAGCCACGTTGAAAGCCCAGCCCGGCAGGAAGGAAGCGAAAAACAGCGGGTACCACATGATCAATCCGCTGATTCCGATGATCGTCATGCCCCAGAACGGCGCCCAGTAATCGAATTTTTCCCAGTAACTGTAACGCTCCAGTTCCGGACGGGGCCCAAGGCCGAAGAACCAGCGGAACATCGCAACGGCATCGTTGAGATCATTCAAGTTGGGCACCAGGGAATCCGGACCAAACCATTCAAAGGTACGCCAGTTCTTCCCGATACGGATTGCAAAATAAATCAGGTGAATGAAAAAGACACCCATGAAGCCGATGGCGCCAACCCGGTGAATATAGCCCGCCGTCTCCGGACCACCCAGGAATTTCATAACGTAAGGCGCCCAGAAGCTTTCGGCATACAGAACGGTTATGCCGGTCAGGGAGAGCGTCATGATGGAGATGGCGCCAGTCAGGTGCGCCAGGCGCCACCAGCGATTGAACCGCCGGAAATGAGTTTTACCCGAAGGAATGGCTTCGGTCAGTACATGAGGCCGGTTCTTGCCTTCTTTCCGGTCTTTCCATTCACGATGAAACCACAGGGCCGAATGCAACCAGAAAAATGCGAAGGTACCGATCAGCAGGCCAATCATGAAATTGGAAGCCAGCCACATCTGAGGGTACTTCTCAAAATCATGCGCGTCGCCGTGCGGCTGAAACGTGATGAAGCCTTCCGGCGCGCCCTCGTGGCAGTTCTGGCAGGTCTCCTGGCGGTTGTCCACGTGCATTTTCGAAGCCGGGTTTTCAACGCGTTGTATTTCATGGAATCCATGACAGTCGTAGCACTTGGCGGTTTCACCGTAACCCAGTTGCGTGATCTTGCCGTGATAGGTGCTCTTGTAGGATTTCAGGCTGTCCTCATGGCAGTTGCCGCATTGATGGGTGATCTCTACCCGGCTCTGATCGTCCCCGACGGCTTCGACACCGTGCCTGGAATGGCAATCGCTGCAGACAGCCGCATCGTTGTTGCCGTTTGCCACCTCGGTGCCGTGAACTGAAGTCTTATAAGTATCGAGCACCTCCTCGTGACAGGTGCCGCATACCTCCGGCATGGCCATGAAATTCGACGAGCGGGATGCGCGGTCAACCGCCTTCACGTCATGCGAGCCGTGGCAGTCGTAGCAAGTAGCGTTGGTGCGCGACTGGTCGTCGATACGAGGGCGTGCATGCATGGAGTCCATATAGCTCTCGATATGGTCAACGACTTTTTCCAGTTTGCTGCCGTCTCCAGCCGTGCCGTTCGCCTGGGCCTTGCCCCATTCCTCCATGTGACACTGGACGCAGCCGACTTTACGTTCGATACCCTTGCGATGGGGCGCCTTGGTGATGTCCTGGTGGCAACCGACACAGTCCTGCCCGCCGTGCACGCTGTCGGTAAAAACATCGGCGGAAACGTGCAGGTCACGTTCGCGGCCAAAGGCGTCTTCCCGGGAGAACCCCTCTCTGCCGTGGCAGCGCAGGCAGCGCTCGTTACTCAGCTTTGGATCGGCGGGTTCTGCGTATACCGCCGGAGAGAAAGAGACGATTAAAAAAACGATGATGGCAAAAGCCTGGACAGTCTTGATGGTTCTTTGCGCCTGGGTCATTCAAAATCCTTGTTGTTATCCGCCCGTAGCTTCGACGGTCTGTTCGCAGCCCTATTGATGCCAAAAAAAGCGCTTTATAGCATGGTGCACTATATTCATGCTCCTCTGCTACAATTATGACCCAGATCAGAAATGATTCAAAAGAACCGATTTATTCTGTTGCCAGTCGCTCCAATTGTTATAAGAGGAAATGCCATGGTCTCTGCAAAAGTATTTTTTACATCAGCCGCAATCGCGCTCGTGATGGGTTTTGGTTTCGGCGCGCCTCTGGCCGCACAGGATCTCAGCGATAACGAGACCTGCCTGGAGTGCCACGAGGATGCAGATCGAGCCGCCCCTTCTGACCCGAACATGGTGCAGGTACATAATCCGGAAGGCGGTTTTTTCGCCGAGGCGCATGAAATGTGGTCCTGCACCGACTGCCACGATTACATCACTGAAATTCCGCACCCGGATGAAATGGTCGCGGCCGACAACCAGGTTGACTGCACCAACTGTCACGACGAAACCCCTACCAAGTAAATTCAGCAGTTTCAGAAAAAGCCCCGCAATGCGGGGCTTTTTCTTTATATTCAATAAGTTGAATCACAAAATATCTTTCTCATACAGCTGTATAAAATCTTTATACACTGCTTCCCAACCTATAACTTGCTGATAAATATAACTTTTAGACAACGCCCGCAACTGCGGTGTATATAAAAATAATACTTCACACCCCTTAACATCTGTTTTACCGTGCGATCACCGTTAACCATCAATCATTCTAACCGATTGTATTTATTCATATATTAACCATTTCTCGTCTCATAAACGATCTTGGCATACCTATTGCATATCTTAGGGTGAAACAACTTAACGAGGTGGGACATGAACGAAAAAGCCAGCATCCTGATCGTCGACGACGAAGAAGTGGTGCGCCACAGCCATCTTAGAAGCCTTGCTGATACCGGTTGCTATACCGAGACGGCTGAAGATGGCCACAAGGCCCTTCATGTCATGGAGCAACACCCTTTCGATGTCGTGTTGCTGGATCTGAGCATGCCGGGCCTGGACGGAATGGACGTCCTTAAAACCATCAAAAACCGATGGCCCGAATGCGAAGTAGTCGTGATCACCGGATACCCGACGATAGAGTCTGCCAAAGAGGCAGTGCGGCTGGGCGCCAATAACTACATCGCCAAGCCGGTTGGGCCGGACGACGTGATCAAGGCGGCCAACGAAGCCATGACACAGAAGCGCTGGGCCATGCGCAGCGCATCAAGAACAACCCATTAATTTTGAAGCCAGGAGAAATATCATGAGAAACATTCCACAAGTACTGGTCATTGACGATGATGCAGTGGTTGGACACAGCTTTGAGCGTGTACTGACCGAGAAAGGTTACGAAGTAGACATGGCCCTGTCAGGCGAAGAAGGCCTGAAAGACATGGACACGACCGACTACGACATCGTTTTCACCGACATCAAGATGCCGGGAATAGACGGGATCGAGGTCGCGGAGCGGATCAAGGCGAAATGCCCGTGGACACCGGTTGTCGTAATTACGGGCTACGGGACTGAAGAAAACGAGGCCCGCGCTTCCGTGCTGGGAGTCAACGGCTTCGTCCGCAAGCCCCTCACTCCGGAAATGATCGAGAGCGTGACGTTGAAAGCGCTCAGCGAACACGAAGAGCCACAGCCCGCAGCCAACGAAGAAGTCATTCTGGCTGAAACCGAGGCCGTTGAGTTCAAGGGATGGCGTAAAGCGCTGCGAATTGCAAGAAACATTGCACTGTTTTTCGCGGCACCTTTCATTGCCCTGTCCTATATCATCGCATTACCGATCGTAGGCTTTTACACTTTCGCCAAACTGGCTGTTGAAGCCTGGCAGAAAAAGCGCGCAGTCAGCTGACTGCGCGTCAGCCGGGCCGCGAATAGAGGTAAAACGCGATGAAGACCGGACTGACTCTTGGCTCCTTGCTGCTGGCCATCGCCCTGTTGGGCATGGCCCCGGCAGCAAGCTTGGCTGACCACCATGAGGAAGTAACCAACCCTGACCTGAAATGCCTCAAGTGCCACTCCAGGAACCTCAAGAAAACCCTGGAAGACGGCGAAAAGATGTCGCTCAAGATCGAGGTGGCGGATTTCGAAAAATCCGTGCATCGCGTGATCGGCTGCACCGGCTGTCACCGCGATATCGTGAAGGGTGAAAAACACCCGTCCCGGGAACCCATAGCCAGCCGGCGTGCGTATTCGCTCAAGCACAACCAGACCTGCAGCCAGTGCCACGAAGACCACGACGCAGACTTCGAGAAAAGCATCCATGCGAGCCTGGTCAGGGACGGAAATGACGAAGCTCCGTTGTGCTCCGATTGCCACACGTCGCACAAAATCCAGCCGCGAACCGACTTCGAGCCCGTGAACGGCGAACCCTGCAGCAAGTGCCACGTCGATATCAACGAAGCGTACGCACAGAGTGTGCACGGTGGCGCCCGAAGCGAGGGTAACCAAATCCGCGGAAAATTCATCAAGGCGCCGTACTGCTCGGATTGCCACGAGGCGCACGAAGTCCTCGCCGTATCCTCCGCCGATTACCTGGTGGAAACATGCATGAGTTGTCATGAAGTCGCCAAGCTGGCGCATGAACAATGGCTACCTAACGCTGCCATGCACATGAAATCAGTCGGGTGCGCTGTCTGCCACGCGCCGGAGGCGGAATTGCGGGTCAACCTGCAGTTGTTCGACCGGATAAAGCAGGCACCGGTGCGGCGGAGCGAAGAGAACATCACGTTGCAGAACAAGCTGGCTGAAATCGATCCCAACGGTAATGGCCTCGACCCGGTCGAGCTTTGGAAAATGATGCTGAACACGGATGAAGGGGGACAGCCCAGCGATATCAAGCTGCGCGGTCGCCTGGAAGTGGCCAATGGCGTCGACGCGCATCGGCTGGCAGACCATTCGGAAGCGATACGTTCCTGTGAAAGCTGCCACCAGGCCAATGCCGAAGCTTTTCAGAACGTAACCGTTTCGATCAACCGGCCGGACGGCCGGAAAGAAAGTTACAAGGCTGACAGTAAAGTATTGAGCTCACCGATCTCAGTGGACTCCATCGGCGGCTTCTATGCCCCGGGCGGAACCCGGATCAGGTGGCTGGACGCACTACTGGTCCTCGCGATCGTTGGAGGGCTGGCTGTTCCGGTAGGACATTTCGCTCTCGGAAAATACCTGCGGCGCAAAAACGGCAACAAATCAAAATAAAGTATTATCGGAGTTTTAAAATGAGCCCACCGTCCGCCATGGAACAGAATCCAGGAAAAGCCCAGGATCAGAAAATCTACCTGCACCCGTTGCCCGTGCGCATCTGGCATTGGGTGAACGCGGCAGGATTCCTGTTGTTGATTCTGACCGGTTTCCAGCTGCGTTACGTGGATCTGTTCAGCTTGATGTCTTTTGAAACAGCGGTCCACTTGCACAACTGGATCGGCTTCTTTGTGATCGCAAACTGGTTCCTGTGGTTTTTCTATTACCTGACCTCGGACAAAATCACGAATTATCACCCGGATCTGAATGCCGCCAGTTTCTTCGAGCGCTTCTTTCGCCAGGCTCAATTTTATGGCCAGGGTATTTTCATGGGCCAGAAAAGGCCGCATGACGTTCATCCAAGCAACAAGTTCAACCCCATGCAGAAACTGACGTACCAGTTCATGATGTTCATCACCGTGCCCATCACGTTTATTTCCGGATTGATGATGTGGGACGTTGAGCGATTCTCAGCCCTTATCGAACTGGTCGGCGGTATCCGTGTCGTCAATACAGTTCATGTCCTGATGTTCATCATGTTCGTGATGTTCATGTTCGTCCATGCCTACATGGGCATGCTGGGCCCAAAGCCGTCTTCACATTACAAGGAAATGATTACCGGTTACGAAGAACCTCACGACGAAGACTAGACCCTGAACGAAACTCAGTCGTTTTCGTCCGGCTCGATGCCGCGGATCCGGATATCGTATTTCTTCATCAGGGCCTGGAAATTCGGACGTTGCATACCAGTTTCTTCCGCTGCACGGGTCACGTTCCAGCGATTACGCTTCAGTGCACCGAGAACAAAGTGCTTTTCGACGTTTTCTACTGATTTCCGGCGAGCCACTTTCTTGATCTCTTTCAGTTCTTCACTGGTCCTGGGAATATCCAGGTCGACGTGAGGCAGCATGTCGATGATGTTCACCAGGTGTCCCTGGCGAATCACGTCGCCACTGGCAAGAATCACCGCCCGCTGAATGACGTTCTCAAGCTCCCGTACGTTTCCGGGCCAGTCATGGTTCATCAGCAGGTTCATTGCTCCGGGTGAGAATTCCGTGGCCTTGTGGTTCATGTCTTCTGTGAACCGGTTGAGGAAATGAGCCGCCAGCGCGGGAATGTCGTCGCGGCGCTCCCGCAGCGGCGGAATCTCGATCGGGAAAATGTTGATCCGGTAATAGAGGTCCTCTCGAAATTCCCCATCGGCCACCATCCCTTCGAGGTCCTTGTTGGTGGCCGTCACCAGCCGGATATCCACGGACAGCGTGCGCGTGTCGCCCACGGCCTTGAATTCGCGTTCCTCGATGAACCGGAGCAGCTTGGCCTGGGTAGACATAGAAATATTCCCGATCTCATCGAGAAACAGGGTTCCGCCATCGGCCGTCTCGAACAACCCTTTCTTGTTGGAAACGGCCCCGGTGAACGACCCCTTGACGTGGCCGAACAACTCACTTTCGAGCAAGTTCTCGCTCAGGGAAGTGCAGTCGACCGCCACGAAAGGCCGGTCTTTTCGCAGGCTATTGTAGTGAATGGCACGGGCAATCAACTCCTTACCGGTGCCGCTCTCGCCCCGGATCATGACCGTGCTGTTGGTCGGTGCACAGCGCGCAATCATTCGGAAAACATTTTGCATCGGCAGGCTGGAACCGATGATGTTTTCGAAGTGGTAGCTGGAGTTTTCCTCGGCGTCGAAGTCCAGTGTTCCCGCTCGCATGGCCCGTCGGTCGAATGCCCGGCTGACCAGGTCCTGCAGCTGTTCCGGCTCGAACGGCTTGGGCAGGTAGTCCAGGGCCCCGAGTTTCATCGCCTGCACAGCCGTGCCGATGTCGTGCAGCCCGGTAATCATGATCACGTCGATGTCGGGGCGGGATTCCTTGACCCTACGCAGCACCTCGATGCCATCCATCCGGGGCATCTTGATGTCCAGGATCAGCACGTCATATTCATTTTCATTGACCATGCCGATCGCGGCGAGCCCATCCTGCGCCGTGTCAATTTCGTAGTCGTCACCCCTGAGGATTCGTTGACAACTGCGAAGCACGATTTCCTCATCGTCAACTATCAGTAACCGCCCTTTCATTCTTCGTTCCTTTTTTCTTCTTTGCTATTTGCCCCGAGAGGGAGATAAATACGAAATTCCGCGCCGGCACCCATCTCACTATCCACCTCGATAGTGCCGCCGTGAGCCGCTATGGTACCGTGGCTGACAGATAATCCCAGCCCGGTGCCCTTGCCGACGCCCTTGGTGGTGAAAAACGGATCAAAAATCCGCTGTAAATTTTCCTCCGGTATTCCACAACCGGTATCGGTGACCGTCACTTCCGCCATCGGCTGGCTCGCAGCCTCTTCCTCAGTAGCGTGTTGTGGCGTGTTTACCCGGGTGCGCACGGTGACGCTGCCGCCGCGATCCGTGGCGTGCTGAGCGTTCACCAGCAGGTTCATGATGACCTGCTTGACCAGGTCCTCATCGATCCAGACTTCGGGCAATGACGGGTCGAGATCGAGAATGACATCAATCTCGGCGATCTGCGCTGACTGTTTGATCAGCTGTGCGGTTTGCTCAACCAGGTGGTTCAGGTCCGAGAATTTCTTTTCAGGCGTTTTTTCCCGTGCGAAATCCAGCAGGCGCCTGATGATGACGGCGCAGCGTTTGGTCTCCTTGATAACCAGGTCGAGGTCCTCGGCTTCCGGGCTGCCGTCCGGCATCTGCTTGCGCACCAGGTGCGAAAAGGTGAGAACGCCGGTCAGCGGATTGTTCAGTTCGTGCGCAATACCGGCCGCCAGCAGGCCCACCGAGGCCAGCTTCTCGCCGCGAGCCGCTTCGGCCTGGGCCAGTTGCAGCTCGTGCGTGGCGTCCTTCACTTTTTGCTCGAGCGTATGTCCCCACTCCTCCAGTTCCACGCGCGATTTGCGCAGCGCATCCGTCATGCTGTTGAAGGATTCTGCCAGATGCCCGAATTCGTCCTTGCTGCGCACTGGGATCTGCTTTTCCAGGTCGCCCTGCGCCAACCGGGCCGCACCGTCTTTCAGGTCAGCGAGCGGCCGGTAAACCGCTCGTTGCACCAGGAGGCTGACCAGGATCGCCGCCAGGATCACGAATCCGAGGGCCAGAATCACGATAGTTATCGTGGTCGACCGTATTTCGCTGTCGATTTGGGACATTGGATAAACGATATCCAGCACGCCCAGCACGGACTGTTCTGCCTGGCTGGCGTGGCAGCCCGCGGCTGAACAAGTCGGTTCGTTGTGGATCACAGCGGTCGAACCCAGCATCCGTTCGCCATGGATGTTGGTAAAAAACCGCGGTCTGCCAAACATAGGACTGGTCTGCTTCGACTGTTCATCCTCGTGGCAGGCCAGACAGGACTCGGCCTCCTGGTCAACCATGTTGCCAATTTCTTCCGCAACCGAAGAATGGATCACCTTGCCGTCCTTGCTCAGAATCCTGACCCGGTCGATGTCTTTCTGGTCTCCCACGTCCTGAATGATCTTGTCGACATGCGCCGGCTGATTCTGCAGCATCGCGAAACGAGTGCTCTTGATCACGACCTCAGAAAGTTGCGCCGCGTGGCTGATGACCTGCTTGCGCAGTTCATCCCGGTTGTTCCGGACGACCAACAGGGTGAACAGCAAAACGGCCAGGCTGAGCGCCAGCACCAGGTACACTCCGACCTTGACCCTTAGGCTCGAGAAAATCATGCGGGCCCGGCCCGCTCTCGTCCGGCCAGGAACTCTGCGGTCTTGCTCGCGTTGAGCACACAGTCGTTCAGGCTGACGCCACGAAATGCATTTCCGCTCATCACCAGGCCGGGAAACGTCTCCAGTTGCCGGTCGATGGCCGCCAGCCTGTCTGCATGCCCCACAAGGTACTGCGGAATAGCCTTTTCATGGCGGTAAATGCTGGCGAACGCCGGCTCGGCATTCAGTCCCATGATTTCTTTCAGGTTGGCGCGCACCATGTCGAGCAGCTTTTCATCCGGCAGCCCGGCCAGTTGGGGTTTGCGGGCGCCGCCCACCAGCGTGCGGAAGAGCACGGAGCCCTCCGGCGCTCGATCGGAGAACAGGTTTGAATCGACCACGCTGCCGAGGATATCCCGGTTTTCGCGCGAAGGAACAAGGAAGCCGAACCCGTCCAGGCAATGACCGGCTTCTGCTTCGCTGTAACCCAGGCACACGACCGCCAGCGAAGGGTACTGAATACCGCCGACCAGCTCTGAAATACCCGGCGCCATGTCCCGCAACATGCGCTCTTGCGCATAAGCCGGAGTCGCCAGCACCAGGTTGTCGAAATCCTCGCTGGACCCGTCTCCGAGGTGCGCCGTGTAAAGTCCGCCGTTCCGGCTGACACCGTCAACCGGCGAATTGACGTGGACCCGGTCGCCCAGTCCTGCGGTGAGCGCATCGGTCAGCACCGACATTCCGCCGTTGAACGACGTCAACAGCCCACCGGGGCCGGGGCCAGGAGTGTCTTTCTTCCCTTCTTTACGGGCTGCTTTCTGCAATTTGATCAAACCGCGAATCAGGCTGCCGTGCTCGGACTCCACTTCATGGATGCGGGGAAAACAGCTCTTAAGGCTCATCGTCGTGGCGTCCCCGGCGAATACTCCGGAGGCCATCGGGTCGATAAGCTTTTCAAATGCCTCCCTGCCAAGGTGCCGGGTACCAAATTCCGCCAGCGTTTCATCGTGCCGGTCAGTTTTGCCCGTAAATACTTCACCCATGACCCTGAGCCGGCCGGGCACGCTGAGTAAATTCGAAAACAGGAACTGCGGCGGCTTTTCAGGCAACTGGTGCAGCTCGCCTTCGCTGTAGACATAACGCTTTTTTGCCGCGGCGTCGGCCGAAACCGGTGTCAGCCCCACTTCTTTGCACAGCTCCAGCGTCCTGGGGCTTTTATCCAGGAACGCGTTGACGCCCCATTCGCACAGGTACCCTTCTTCGGTGACTTCCGTCAGGACTTTTCCGCCCGTATTCGGCGCCGCCTCGAAAATAACCACTTCAGCCTGTGAGTCCCCGGCCAGGATCGCCTGCGCCGTGGCCAGCCCGGAAATTCCGGCGCCTATGATTCCAGTTTTCAAATTGGCGCACCGTCCATCATAATATTGATTCAGAATATTACCCTTTTTGACAAACAGACCTTTCATTACTTCCGTTTAGTTGACATGCATCATGCGTAATTTAAGGCCACCGGCGTAATTTTTAACAATAATTTAGGACCTTGGAGAAAAAACAATGAAAAAGACCGGAAGCGCAGGAAAATGGACTCTGCCCGCTCTGCTGCCCGTTGCTTTGATGATGACGATAACCGGGTGCAACCGCGAAGAAGCCATCAGCTTCTCGCAGGATGTAAAACCGATTATTGAAAAGAACTGTGTTGCCTGCCATCAGCCCGGCGGTAAAGGCTACGAGGCCAGCGGTTTTGACATGACCTCTTACGCCGACCTGATGGAAGGCACGAAATACGGACCCATGATCATCCGGGGAGACAGTGCCGGCAGCAACATGCTGGTCTTGATGGAAGGCCGGGCTGACCCGTCCATCAGCATGCCCCACGGAACGATGAAGCCTATTGCACAACCGGACATCGATACCATCAGACTCTGGATTGACCAGGGCGCCAAAAACAACTGAAAAACGACGCCGCAGTTCCGGATTGCCGGAGGGTGGCCTGCTACTGGACAAACGGGCATTGAATCATGGAAAAAATCACCGCTGATGTGGTCATTGTCGGCGCCGGGGGCGCCGGTCTGCGTGCTGCGATCGCGATAGCTGAATCCGATCCTGACCTGGATGTCGCGCTCATCTCCAAGGTCTATCCGATGCGCAGCCATACCTGCGCCGCAGAAGGCGGAGCAGCCGGGGTCAAGGGGGCAGACGACTCGCTGGAAAACCACTTCCATGACACCGTCAGCGGCGGTGACTGGCTTTGCGACCAGGAAGTCGTTGAATATTTTGTCAACCAGGCACCGCGTGAACTGGTGCAGCTTGAGCACTGGGGCTGTCCCTGGAGCCGGGAGGACGACGGCTCCGTGGCGGTGCGCCCATTTGGCGGCATGAAGAAAAAACGAACCTGGTACGCGGCCGATAAAAGCGGTTTCCACATTCTGCACACGCTGTTCCAGACCTCTCTGCAGTTTCCGACCATCAAGCGTTTCGACGAATACTTCGCTCTCGAGTTGCTGCATAAAAACGGCAAGTGCCGCGGTGTCGTTGCGATGGAGATGCGCAGCGGGCGGTTTTTCAGCTTCCAGTCCTCGGTGGTCATCATGGCAACGGGCGGCGGCGGGCAGTGTTTCCCTTTCACCACCAATGGCGCCATCAAGACCGGGGACGGAATGGCCATGGCTTACCGGGCCGGCGTGCCGCTCAAGGACATGGAATTCGTGCAGTACCACCCAACGGGCCTGCCCGGCACGGGCATTCTGCTGACCGAGGGCTGCCGCGGAGAAGGCGGGATTCTGGTCAACAAGGACGGCCGCCGCTATCTGCAGGATTACGGCATGGGTCCGGAAACCCCGGTCGGCGAACCGGTGCTCAAGACGATGGAGCTTGGCCCGCGCGACCGCCTCAGCCAGGCGTTCTGGCATGAGCAGAAAAAAGGCAACACGGTGGAAACCCCGTGGGGTGACTGCGTGCTGCTGGATATGCGGCATCTCGGTGAGAAAAAAATCAATGAACGGCTGCCGCTGGTAAGGGAACTGGCCTCATCCTATGTCGGCCACGACCCAGTGACAGATCCTGTTCCGGTTCGACCGGTCATTCATTTCATGATGGGCGGAATCGACAGCAACCTTAACGGCGAGACGCCGATGCCCGGGCTGTTCGCTATCGGCGAAACAGCATGCTCCGGCCTGCATGGAGCGAATCGTCTCGGCTCCAACTCCCTGACCGATCTGCTGGTTTCCGGCAGACGTTCCGCTGAGCGTGCAGCCGAATACGCCCGGAAGGCCGGTGAAATACCGGAAGACCCCGCAATGACGGCCCAGTCGGAAGACGTCGTCACCGCCATCCGGGAACTGCTGCAGCAAAGCGGCGGGGGCGAGTCCATTGCCGGAATCCGGCGCGAAATGAAAAGCACGCTGGAAGAAGGCGCCGGTATCTATCGCGATGAGGAGGGAACGCTCAAAGCCTGCGAGAAAATTGCTGAGCTGCGCGGGCGTTACGGAAAAATAGAGGTTCACGACAAGAGCAACGTGTTCAACACCGATTTGCAGCAGGCTTTGGAACTCCGAAACCTGTTGGACATTGCTGAAACCGTGGCCGAAGCGTCTCTCGAGCGGCGCGAATCCCGCGGCGCACATCAACGCCTGGATCATGTTGAGCGCGATGACGAGCATTTTCTGAAACATTCGCTGGCCTACCGCCAGCCCGACGGCCGACCGCGAATTGACTGGCTGGATGTAACCATCACCCGCTCCAAACCGGGGGTTCGAGATTATTCCGGAGGTAAAAGCGAATGAGCATGCGGCAGATGGAACTGGAAGTGATGCGCTACGATCCGGAGCAGGACGACGAGCCGCATTTCCAGTCATATTCCGTTCCGTGCGAGGATGACTGGGCCATTCTCGACGCCCTCAACTACGTTAAGGAAAATATCGACACCACGCTGGCCTATCGCTGGTCCTGCCACATGATGGTCTGCGGCAGTTGCGGCATGATGGTCAACGGCGAGCCCAGCCTGACCTGCAAGACCTTCATCCGCGACCTGCCGGATAAAGTGCGCATCGAGCCGCTGGAAAATTTCCCGATCGAGCGTGATCTCGTCGTCGTGCTGGATGACGTGATGGAAAAACTGCGGATGGCCAAACCGTTCATCATTCGGCACGACGAACCGCCACCCGAGGACCAGGAATATACCCAGTCCCGGGCCGCGTTATACAAATTCAAACAGTACACGATGTGCGTGAACTGCATGTGCTGTTACGCGGCCTGCCCGCAATACGCACTCGATTCATCCTTCATTGGGCCGGCCGTGCTGGCGCTGGCTCACCGCTACAACATCGATTCCCGTGACCAGGGCAAGTCCGAGCGACTGGATCTGCTGGCCGATCACGACGGTGTCTGGGAATGTTCGTTCGTCGGAGCCTGTTCCGAGGTATGCCCCAAGAGCGTTGACCCGGCGGCAGCCGTGCAGCAAATGAAAATTGACGGCGCCAAAGAGTGGTGGAAACAGAAACTGGGGGGAGGAAAATCATGAGCCGCCAACCCTACGTACGGCCCGTCTCGAAAACCACCTGGTATATGCGCAATGGCCGCTACCGCAAGTACATGCTGCGGGAAGTGACCTGTCTGCTGGTTGGCGTTTACTGCTTCCTGACGATCTGGGCACTGGCCGCGCTGGCCGCGGGCGCCGACACATGGAACGGGTTCCTTGCCTCGCAGCAGAACACCGTGATGGTTGTATTCCACGCATTCGCCCTGGTCTACTTCCTGATTTACCAGGCCTTTGATTGGTTCAAACTGGCCCCCAAGGCCATGCCGGTTCAGCTGGGAGAGAAAAAGCTTCCCGACCGGTACATCATCATTGCGCACTACGTAGCCTGGGCGTTTGTTTCGCTGTTCGTTTTCTGGCTCACGGGAGTAATCTGACATGGCTATTGCAAAAAAAGCGTTCGTCTGGGGGCTGTTTGCCGCCGGCGGAACGGTCACCGCTTTCGTGTTTCCGGTTCTGATCGCCCTGTTCCTGATTGTCGCCCTGGGAATCGTTCCGGAAGGCCTGCGATTTGAAAATATTTACGCATTTGCGACGAATTGGGTTGGCAAAACGGCGTTGTTCATCGTAATCTCCCTCTCTTTATGGCATGCTGCACATCGCCTGAGGGTCGTGTTTCACGATTTTGGGGTAAGAATGGACAACGCAGTTGCCAATGCCGTCTACCTGGTGGCCCTGATCGGCACCGTATTGACGGCTTTTTATTTGTATAAGATTTAATCAGCGATGAATGACGACTCGAGAGCAGTAGCCGAAAATTTTGATTACCCGGCGGGCCGGTATTCCGCAGCGGAAACCGGTGCCAAGCCGGTAAACCCGGTGCCGGATATTCCGGAGTACCTGCAGGACACCTACTGGTGGGCCTACCTGCATCCGAAATCGTTCTATTTCTTTGAACGGGAGTGGGTGGTTAATCTGATCCTGTGGGGCAATATGAAGCGGCTGACGGATACGGTGCTCGAAGAACTGTCCCTCGCACCGCAAAGCCAGGTGCTCCAGGTAGCCTGCGTATACGGCGATTTCTCCAATCGCGTTGCCCGTCACCTGGACGAGACCGGCTCTCGCCTGCACATCGTGGACGTGGCGCCCATCCAGATAGAAAATGTCAGGAAAAAGGTCAGCGGCCGGAACAACGTGGAAGCCCATCTCCAGGATTCCACCTCGATGCACTTCCCCGCCGAAAGTTTTGACCAGACGGTGGTGTTTTTCCTGCTGCACGAGCAACCCGAATACGCACGCCGCAAGACGGTTGAGGAAGCCATCCGGGTGACCAAACCCGGCGGCAAGGTCATCTTCGTCGATTACCATGGGCCAAAGCGCAAAAACCCGATGCGCTACGTGATGAAGCCCATATTGGCGACGCTGGAACCTTATGCAATGGACCTGTGGCGCGAAGAACTCCCGGCGTTCATGCCGGAGAGCGTCAAGCCGGAGCAAATCCAGAGCGACTTCTATTTCGGCGGACTCTACCAGAAGATTGTTCTGACCGTTTAAGTCGGCCGGAGAGCATTCAACCGGACCGGTTTCAGTCGATTTCCGCAGCGACGGTCCCGCGCTGAGTCAGCCTGTACAACACACTGCCCGTCAGCATGAAGACGCCGGTGACCAGCCAGGATTTTACCGAGGCATGAGTCATCAGCCAGATGCTGATCACCAGCGCAATCACCGGTATCAGCATGCCGCCCCACAGTTTGAACTGACCCGCATGTTCACCCAGCTTGCGCTGCAGCACCGGAAGCGTGGCAATACACATCACGTAGACCATCAGGCGCACCACGGTGCTCATGGCCGCCAGCCAGATAAATCCGCCGCTAAGCGCCAGCACGATGGAAAAAAGCGCGTAAAAGAGAATCGCGTTGGACGGCGTCTGGTAGCGGGGGTGGATCACACCAAACCATTCCGGCAGGCTCCCCAGGCGGCCCATCGCATACAGCATCCTGGGCGCGGAGAGCATGCTGGATGTTAGGTTGCCGCTGATCGAGAAAACTGCGCCCAGGGTCAGGAAGGCGGCGCCGGCGGTGCCCATCAGCATTTGGGCTATGTCAGCGAGCGGAGTCTTGCTGCCGGCGATATCGGGCGCAACTGAAATGGTCACGATCTGGATGAGGAAATAGAAAATCGTGATCGCAAGGATCGTACGGACCAGCGCAAGCGGTATGTCGCGGCGCGGATTACGGGCCTCGCCCGCCGGGATAACCGCACTTTCGAAACCGACGAAGGCATAAAAAATGATCAGCATGGTCTCGCCAAGGGAGTCCAGCGGCGGTATCTGCGCGCCGGTGAAAATTTCCGGATTGGTCTGGCTGATGCCGAGGAACACCAGCAACAGCAGGGGAAGCAACTTGAGCACCGTCAGGGCAAAGATGGCCATCATTCCCTGGCGAACACCGATAAGGTTGATCACGGTGAGCAGAACGCAAACCAGCCCGACCGCGGCGGAATGCCAGAGACCGTCAGCCAGCGGAGCCCAGAACCAGCCCGCATAAGTCACCATGAGGTGCGCGTTGGCCGCAAATGCGGCAGCTCGGGACAGGGTCAACAGCCATCCTGCCTGGAAACCGGCGAACGGACCGAATGCGCGCGCCGCGTAAGTCACTGGACCGCCGGTATCCTTGAAAAAACTGGCCACGCGTGCAAATACGAACACGATCGCCATGATCAGCAATCCGCAGGCCACGTAGATCCAGGGACTGAACAGGCCCGCACGCGCCACCGCGATGGCGGGAAGAGCGAAGATACCCGCGCCAATCGTGCCATTGAGCGCAATGGCGCCGAATCCCAGTTGACCTATTTCTTTTTTTAGACCCGTCTTTGTGCTGGACATTGGTTCTCAGGTCAGTTCTTGAGCGCTTCGGCGACGAGTTTGAGGCGATGCCCCGCCTCACCACCGACTTCTTCCATCACCGGGTCACCGGCCAGGCCGCCCGCCTTCATCATGGCGTCCGGGTCAACGATACGGACCAGCGTGCCGCTATCGATTTCTTCGACAATCACGTTACAGGGCAACATCAAACCGGCATCCGGCCGGTTACTCAATGCCTTGTGGGCGAGCGGCGGGTTGCAGGCGCCAAGAATACAGTAGTTCTTGAAATCGACCCCCAGTTTCTCATGCAGCGTTGTATGCACATCAATCTGGGTCAGCACACCAAACCCCTGCTCTTTCAGAGCCTCGACAACACGCTTCATCGCCTCCGAATAAGGGGCATCCATTTCTACTTCAAAAGCCATATCTGACATCATTTTTTCCTTAATCTTCGTGAAAATTCAATCTGAGCCCAGGGCCTCTATCTCTTCCGCCTTTTGCAAATTGCGAACCAGGCTCAACCGGTAAGTGATGTAGTATTTTAATATGTTCGCCACGTACTGAACCGTTTCACGCCCTATTTCCCTGGCGGCAATCATCTCGACGTTGTCAAACCAGAGATCCGGATCATACCCCTGTTGCTCAGCTTTGCGCCGCAGTGACGCAACCCTGGCAGGGCCGGCATTGTAAGACGCCAGGGCAAACAGCGTCTTGTTGAAGTCATCCATATCGGGGTCGTTGAAATACCGGTCACGAATGAATCTCAGATATCGTACCCCCGCATGAATGTTGGCTTCTGCCTCGGAAATATCCGGAATGCCGACGTTGGGATCGGCGGCGGTGGTTGGCAGCAGCTGCATGATGCCTATGGCCCCTGCAGAGCTGCGCGCGCTCTGTTTCAGCCGCGATTCCTGGTAACCCTGCGCCGTTACCATCAGGTAATCGAAACCGTATTGCTCGCCGTATTTTTTGAACACCTCAACCGTATCGAGGAACCTCTGGTAATCCTCTGCTCCAAGTGCGTTCTGCGTCCAGTCAAAATCATCGACGTAGCGCTTGATCAGGATATTGCCATGCAGTGTTCCCTGTCGGTGTGTTCTGGCGAACTCGTTCAGCGCGGCGAGAAGTTCAGGACTGTCTTCCCTGATGGCGTGGGCCAGCTGGCCACCCTCCCGGAACACGATGTCGCTGCGCAGGGTGAGTTGGTCGAATACGCCGGCCCAGATATCGGCTTTATAATCGTCAACGACCGTCCAGTCGAGCGCGCCGGAATTGACCAATTCCAGAATGTCCTCGTCCTCGAGAAATTCGGAAACATCCACAATGGCTATTTCCTCCCGGCCCTCTGAGCGGAATCTTTCGTTCAGCGCAACCAGGCTGGAGTGATAACTGCTGGAGGGCCGGACATACATTTCACGGCCGGCCAGATCTTCAATCGACGAAATGTCGGGGGCCGATGGTCCGGCCACCAGTATCTCGGACAGTTCACGTGTCAGCGGATCCGAAAAATCGATCAATTCATCTCGCTCCGGCGTTATCGTCAGTGATGCCGCTGCAATGTCCCCATGCCCCTCGAGTAAGCTGGTGATCAATTCATCCCGGGCAACCGGGATGAACACAACGTGGATCCGCACGTGTTTTTTCCCGAAGCGCTTATTGAGGTCATCCTCGAACATTTTGAACAGTTCGTACGTAATACCCTTTTCGCGGCCTTTATCGATGTAATACGTGCCCAGTCCATAAACGGTCAGAACCCTGATCAGGCGGCGCTCCACCATGTCATCGAGGTCACCGCGCCACGGTGCAGACAGCGCGGGAATGCCGATCTCCTGATGAATTTGTTCCAGCGTCATTCGTTCTTTCGCCAGTTCTGCCTCAGGCAAGTCTCCGGTCACACCGGACGGCGCGACCTGCTCGACGGCAGAACTCTCAGGCATCGACCCTGAATTGGAAACCGGCGCGTACGGAGCCGGTTTGTCACACGCGGAAACCAGAATAGCGATAAAGAACAGCAGAATTAATTTCATTGATTTACTCCATTTACTTAAGCAGGGAATCGTGTTTTCTTTTCTCATTATCCACTAAGCAGATGCTGACAAAATTAGTTTTTATGCATCAAATTCGTTTCGTCGCAAATTGAAATTTGTCTGAACTTCGAGGTTTCATTTTTATTCAGCAACTTGCCTTTCTGTAGTGAGGTTCATGATGAGAAATCCCCTCTAAGATAAGCGATGGACCCGTTGACTAAACTCTGCAACGAGAGTAACTTTGATTCCCCGTTAGAAGAAACCCGCTGGCCGGACGGCCGACCCGCCGAAAGGCATTAAGGTGGGTAACGGACAACGGTAAAGTGCTCACGTGGTACGGGGCACGTCACCAAGACCGGGCTCTGCTAAAGCCGGTCGTACCACAGAAAGGTGACTCGAAAGGGAAACGCGAACCCTTGAGATAGACGCCAGGAGGCGCAAGCCTCACCAGGTCGAAGAGCTGGAGTCAGTTCACGCTGACAGAAGGTTCGAAAGGTCTAGGAAGCTTCGGCTTCGGACGATCGGGATCGGAAGCAGCTTCGGCAGCGGAAGATCTGGAGTTTGGAAGGCGCAAGCCGGACAAGCCGAGAGGTGGAAAGAACGCAAGTTCCGGAAACCGACGAGGATACGGGCGCAACCCTGTGGAATCGGAAGACCGAAAGACGTCGATAAATAAGGCGGGAGTAGAAGTCCCGCGACCGGAGACCAGACGCAGAAGACTGAGTAACCGGACAGAGTTGGAAAGGCCAAGGAGGATCTGCAGTCCACCACAAGCGGAGTTCCAATACTTCTACACGAGAGAGGAGGCGCAAGCCTCCTCTCTTTTTTTTGTGCCTATATTTCTGCGCTAATCGTTATACAATTGCTCTCCGTATCAACCCAGAGCCCCCATGGAAGATTCAATAACAAATCGCCTTGACTCTTCAGAACCAGCCATCCGAATTCGTGACCTGGTGTTCAAGCGCGGACGCAAAACCATTCTGGACGGTATCAACATGGATATCCCGCGAGGATCCATTGTTGCGTTCATGGGGCCAAGCGGTGCAGGAAAAACCACCATTCTGCGTTTGATCTCAGGGCAGCTGCGTCCCAATGAGGGAACGGTTGAGGTGAACGGCCAGCTCATCTCTTCAATGTCAGACCGGGAGCTGCGTTTGTTCAGGCGAACTTTTGGGGTTCTGCTCCAGGATGGCGCGCTGTTCACAGACCTGACCGTTTTCGAAAACATAGCCACCCCCTTGCGTGAACATACCAGCCTGCCGGAAACCCTGATTCGCCGGTTGGTCATGAGCAAACTGAGCGCCGTGGGCCTGGGCGGAATCGAAGAACGTATGCCTCACGAACTTTCGGGCGGTATGGCCCGGCGCGTCGCTTTCGCGCGCGCGGTGGTGCTCGATCCCGATATCATGCTGTATGACGAACCCATGACGGGGCTGGATCCGATCGCTGTTTCCACCATACGCACCTTGATGCGTGACACCAACGATGCGCTTGGCCTGACCAGCCTGGTCGTCACCCACAATGTCAACCAGATGAGTCTTCTGGTTGATTATTGCTACATCATCGCGTCCTCAAAGATCGCCGGGGAAGGCCCGCCGGCGGAATTGAGCATTAGCACCGATCCCGGCGTTGACCAGTTCATGAACGGTAAAGTCGAAGGTCCAATCCCTTTCCATTACGAGCCGCCCGGCGAACCGTGGGGATTGCTGGACTGACATGCAGGAGCATATTCCTTTCATTCAGAGAATTACGGGACCCGTCAACCAGGCAGGCCAATGCCTGATTTTCCTGTTCCGCATGCTGGCCGGCATCCGCTTCAGCGGTTCGCAGATTCTTGCCGTATTGCAGCAGACCTACCTGATAGGCGCTCGCTCGCTTGTCATCATCATGATCTGCGGTTTTTTCGTCGGCATGGTGCTGTCGCTGCAGGCGATCAATGCGCTTGAACAATTCGGTGCTTCAGACCAGGTTAGCCTCCTGGTCGGAAAATCCCTGTTCAGGGAGCTCGGGCCGGTTCTCACCGCCCTGCTTTTCGCCGGCCGCGCCGGCACCTCCATCACGGCCGAGATCGGTCTCATGCGGGCCACAAATCAAATTGAAGCGATGGAGCTGATGGCCATCGATCCGATCCAGAGAATTGCCCTGCCCCGTTTCGCGGCAAGCGTAATCTCGGTGCCGCTGCTGACGGCGCTTTTCAATGCAATGGCCATCCTGGGAAGCATCGTGTTTTCCATTGGGGTGATGGATCTCGATTCCGGTATTTTCTGGAGCAAGCTGCAGACCGGCAT
The DNA here is from genome assembly GCA_013001885.1 of Lysobacterales bacterium. Classification (GTDB taxonomy): domain Bacteria; phylum Pseudomonadota; class Gammaproteobacteria; order Xanthomonadales; family SZUA-36; genus JAHEFT01. Next base: position 64,890 of record JABDLD010000051.1, on the reverse strand, counting down.
TTACTTTGAAAAAGATTTTATCGGCGGAGTCTGGAAAAGCGCGGTGTTTGGCGGAACCATCAGCCTGATAGCGGTCTATTTTGGATATTCCGCAAAACCGACCGGCGCAGGTGTCGGGACCGCAACGACCAATACAGTCGTGCTGAGTTCCGTATTGGTGCTTATTTTTGATTTTATCATGACGTCATTCTTGACTTGAGGTAACGATATGCGTGCGAACTACAAAGTTGAATTCGCATCTGGTGTTTTCCTGTTGCTAGGCATCGCCGCGCTGGTCTGGCTCGCAACGCGGGCAACGGACTTTGGCCAGGACATCGGCAAGGACACATACAGCATCAGCGCCAGGTTCACCAACGTTGGGGATCTGCGCAACCGGGCACCGGTGAAGATCGGGGGAGTAACCGTTGGGCTGGTTGAGAATGTCACGCTCGACCCGGTTACTTTCGAGGCTGTCGTGCACATGAGCGTGGCATCCCACTTCAACGAAATCCCCTCCGACACGGGCGCCTCCGTATTGACTTCGGGTGTACTCGGCGATCGCTACATCGGGCTGGAACCGGGCGGCGCGCCCGACATGCTGGCCGATGGGGATGAGCTGTTCATTACCCAGTCGGCGCTTGTGCTGGAACAGGTTATCGGTAAATATCTTTTCAATACCGGATCAGGTGAAGAGTGATGAAAAAGTTTCTTCTTTTGGCAATGCTCATGTTGATTGCAGCCGGCCCGTTGGCTGCCAACGTGACCGACAACCGGGATCCTTTGACCATTATTGAGGAAACCACGAACCATATTTTCGACATGCTGGCGGATCGTCGCGAAGAGTTCACCGCGGAACCCGCTCTGCTCAGGGACGTTGTCCGTACAGATCTGCTCCCCCTGCTTGATGTCACCTACTCGGCGCGACTGATACTCGGCAGGTCCGGCAGGGGCGTCACGCCGGAACAGTTGGACGCATTCGCCAACGCCATGAGCAACGTGCTGGTGAACCGTTATTCAGACGGATTGCTCGAGTTCAGATCGGATGAGCAGATTCAAATCCTTCCAATGAAAGGCAAAAATTCCGACAAACTGACCCGGGTTCGCACACGCCTCAAGCTGGAGAATGGCGGATACGCGCCGGTAGACTATGCCTTTCGGAAGACCGACCTCGGATGGAAAGCTTTCGACGTCACTGTTGAGGGTATCTCCTACATCATCACGTTTCGCAACCAGATCGCTCCGCGGGTCGAAGCAGACGGCATTGACAAAGTGACCGAAGAAATTCTGGCAGGCAACATCCAAATAAATGAATAGCGCCTGTTCATTAACGATCGGAGAAGACGGCTGCGGGCGGCTCGAAGGTGCGTTGACCTTCGCATCGGTACCCGGACTGTACCACCACGCCCGGGATCTTCTCGAAAATCAGAAATCTTTTAATTCACTCGATCTCGACCGGGTCACAACGGCGGACAGTGCCGGGCTTGCGCTATTGCTTGAATGGCAGGCAACGCAAACTACACCGGCAAACAAACTGCCGATCCGGAACGCGCCCGCCGGTCTGATCAGTCTTGCCCGCCTTTGCGAGGCAGATGAATTCCTCGATCTGTCGGCAAGGAGTTCCGGCCAATGATTCTGAGATATTTTTTGCTCGCGGCGCTTTTGCTGATCCAGGCCGCCATGCTCTCCGGCTGCGCCACCAAGCCCGTCACGATGACCGATCCCGAACGCGATCCCTGGGAGGCGTACAACCGCAAAATCCACTCGTTCAACATGGCTTTCGACGATGCGATATTTAAGCCGGTGGCGAAAGGCTACGACACGATCATGCCTGATGCACCGCAACGCGGCGTCAGGAATTTTTTCAGAAACCTGTCCTATCCGGTGACATTCCTGAACCTGATACTGCAGGGTAAATTCGAAGATTCACTGACAGCGACCGGGCGGTTTTTGATGAACTCAACCGTAGGCGTTTTCGGATTCTTCGATATCGCCACCAGGGTTGAAATTCCTGAATACAACGAGGACTTTGGCCAGACGCTGGCGGTCTGGGGCTGGAAAGACAGCCGTTACCTGGTCATGCCGGTGTTCGGCCCCTACACTGCCCGAGATTTTCTCGGGCGTAGTTTCTACGGTTATTTTCACCCGGTCAGTTACGTGGCCAGGGAATACAATAATTACATTCCGCTGGTCGTCGACCTGATTTCACTTCGTGCGGAACTGCTGCCGTTCCAGGCTGAACTGGATGCCGCCAGCGATCCTTATGTCCTGGTGCGCGATGTCTACCTGCAAAGACGGGAATATGACATCCACGACGGCGATCCGCCGCAACTGGATTATGATTCCTTATTGGAAGAATATTAACCTGCTGGGGTAAGCTGAACCCCGTGAGACATTTCATACGAATTCTATTCATTTTTTTGGCTGTTCTGCCGCTGGCGGCCTGCGACCGGCCGGCTGAAGACCCCGGCCCGGCAGTCACTTATTCGGTGTATCGCCATTCCATGGACGGTGCACCCACCAGTACCGATCCTGCACAGGCCTCGCACATATACGCCAACTTCCTGGCGGTCAACCTTTACGACACACTCTACCGTTACAAATACCTGGCGCGTCCGTACCAACTGGAGCCAAACCTGGCGGAGGGTCTTCCACAGGTTTCCGCTGACGGCCTGATCTATACCATCAGAATCAAGCCAGGGGTCCATTTCATTGACGACCCGGCATTCCCGGACGGCAAGGGCCGGGTGGTGCGCGCCGAAGATTTCGTGTATTCCATAAAACGCCATTTCGATCCAAAAACCCGGGCCCAGGGCGCCTGGCTGTGGCAGGGCAAGATCGTCGGCCTGGACAGCTGGAAGGAAAACGGGTCGAATTATGACCAGGAGATACCGGGGCTGAAAGCGCTTGATGACCGCACCCTGCAGATCCAGCTCATTAAGCCGTTCCCTCAGTTGACGCATACGCTGGCACAGGGTTTTTCCGCGATTGTTTCCCGTGAGGCGGTGGATTATTACGGACCGGAGTTTCCCATCCGGCCGGTGGGTTCGGGGCCTTACCGCCTGGTGTCATTCAACAGCGCAAGCGCCGTGCTGGTTCGAAACGAACGTTTTCGAGAGGAACCCTTCAGCCTGGAGGCGGAAGGTTATGATCCGGTATCGCATGGGCATCTCGCACTGGACCGGCTCGAAGGCCGTGTACCGCCTTTTTCAGACCGCATAGAAATTGAGTTCATCACCGAAGACGCCGCCCGTTGGAACGCCTTCCTCGCGGGCGAACTGGACTTCGTGAAAGTTCCGGTCAGCCAGTTTGACCAGGTACTACAGCAACGCGAGCCGCCTGCGCTCAAACCCGCCTTCGCCGAAAAATACAACTTGCTCGCCAACCTGGAATCCGGCTTTGTCCATACTGACTTCAACATGGATGACCCACGGATCGGCTACCACCCGGATCCGCGACAAAACGCACGCAACCAGGCGCTGCGCTGCGCGATCATCAAGGCTTTCGACTGGCAAAAGCGCAACGAAGTTTTCTATTACGGCATCGGGCAGGTATTCGCCGGGATCATCCCGCCGGCAGCGCCGGAATTTGATCAAAAACAGGATCAGGCGGCGATTATCCGTGATCTCGCCGGCGCAAGGAAACTGCTGGGCGATAACGACTGGAGTGCCGACAATCTGCCTGTACTCGAATACGGATTTTCCTCCAGCGTTACCGAACGCCAGATGTTCGAGCAATTCAGGAGCTTCATGGGAGAAATGGGCTATCCACCCGAGAAAATCCGGCCGCTGACTTTTGCTACCTACGGAGACTATGCACGGGCCTTTCTGAACCGAGAGGTGATGCTGATAACAACGGGCTGGACCATGGACTACCCCGATGCAGAAAATACCGTGCAACTGTTCTATGGCCCTAACTCGTCACCCGGTTCGAACAGCGCCAACTACAATAATCCGGAGTTTAACCGCCTGTACCGGTCCAGTTCCGGGATGCAGGCTTCCGACATGCGTACGGCGATGTACCGCCATATGAATCAGCTGGTTATTGACGATTGCGCCACCATCAGCGGGATCTCGCGCCGGCTGATTCTGCTCTGGAGCCGCAAGCTGGCTGCATTGCCGGACCGTTCCTTCGTCGGCGGATACTTCTTCCGGTTCGCATCCGTGGATGCAGCCGAGCCCGAATCCCGCGGGGCGGGACAGTAGTGCGCTATGCGCTGAATAAAATCTTTCATGGCCTGCTGCTCGTCCTGGGCGTCACCCTGATCAGTTTTATTCTGATGGTTTGGTTCGGCCCGGACCAGACTTACAGCCTGGTTGGCAAAAACGCCACTGCGGAACAGATTGCGGAAGTTCGTCATGAGCTGGGTTATGACCGGTCCTTTGCGCTGCGATACGCCGGATACCTGAAGCAGCTGTTCACGCTCGACCTCGGCTCCTCCCATTCTTCCGGTGAACCGGTCAACTCCATCCTGGCGAGAACGATCCCCGTCACCCTGGCATTGATGGTCCCGGGATTTGTCCTGGGCAACCTGTTGGGAATCGCGCTGGGCCTGTTGTCCGTTCAGCAAAAAGGGCGCTGGACAGACCGCTTGATCACGGGATTTTCGGTCAGCAGCATGAGCATCAGCTTCCTCGTGATCATCATTCTCATGCAGGTGATTCTGAGTACACCTTACGGCTTGAACCTTTTTCCGGTCCGGGGCTGGCAGGTTAATGACCCGGGCTCTTACCTCAAGTATGTTGCGGTGCCTACGCTCTCACTCATTTTTATCACGCTGGGTTACAACACCCGGTTTTACCGGGCTGTTTTCGCAGAGGAAGCGGGTCGTGACCACATCAGGACCGCACGCGCTTACGGCGCATCCACCGCCACCATTCTTTGGAAGCACGTCCTCAAGAACAGCCTGGTGCCCATCATCACCCGGTTCATGTTTTCCATTCCGTTGATCGTCGTTTCCGGCAGCCTCCTGATCGAGAGCTATTTCGGCATACCCGGCATCGGAAAAGTCACTTTCGATGCCATCACCAGCGGTGATCAGCCGGTGCTGAAAGCCGTCGTCGGACTGACCGCAATTGCCTTTGTGCTGATCCAGGTCCTGACGGATTTTCTTTACAAGCTGGTAGATCCGAGGATCGGGTAATGAGTTTCAGAAATCGCCCATGGCAACGACTGCGAACGGACAAAGCCGGGCTGACCGGGTTGGTGATCGTGACGGCATTTTTTTTGCTGGCGGCCGCCGTGTGGGCAGGATTCCTGGGGGAGTCCTGGTCCGAGGCCGGCGGGGGCCGCTGGGAATCGGCCGGAGCGCAGCACTGGTTTGGCACCAACGTCCTGGGCCAGGATATTTTTCTGCGATCTGTCTACAGCGTCAGGACGGCGTTTGAAATCGGCCTGGTTGTATCTGTTTTGTCCACAGTCATTGGCGCGGTTCTCGGGGCTGCGGCCGGTTGGTACAGCAATACCTGGGTTGACGGCACCATCCAGTGGATGAAAGGCGTTCTCGACTCAATCCCTTTCTACCTGTTTGTCGCTGCCGTTGCCTTTGCGCTTCAGGGTGTTTACTGGGCCATGCATATAGCCATGATCGCGACGTTCTGGACAACGACCGGGCGGTTGGTCAGGGCTGAAGTGTTGAAGATCAAATCTCAGGAATTCGTCCTTGCCGCCCGTGCCATTGGTCTGCCCGGCCCCCTCATCCTGATCCGCCACGTGTTGCCCAATACCGCCCATATCCTGCTTATTCAGTCCAGCATGGTGTTCGTGGCGGCGATTAAAGCCGAGGTGGTCCTCAGTTTTCTCGGCCTGGGTGTACAGGACGGTGTGAGTTGGGGACTGATGCTGGCGGAAAGCACCCAGGAAATTCTGGCCGGCCACTTCAATAACTTCTTGTCCGCATCCCTGATGCTGTTCATCCTGCTGCTGGGCTTCAACCTTCTGGCAGACGCTTTGCAGGACGCATTTGATCCCAGGCAGGCGGCCCTGTGAACAAGCCCGTCCTGTCCGTACGCCAACTTTCTGTCACCCACCGCTTATCCGGCCGGGTTGTGAACGTGTTGGACCAGGTCAGTTTTGACTTGCACCAGGGAGAAATACTGGCCCTGGTAGGTCAATCCGGCAGCGGCAAGACCAAGACTGCTGAATCGATACTGGGCCTGCTGCCACCCGACAGGTGGGACATCTCCGCTCAGGCCATCGAGTTGAATGGTTCTGACCTGGCGGCCCTGCCCGAGTCGGGTCTCCGTAAAATCAGGGGACGCAGTATTTCGATGATATTCCAGGAGCCGTTGACCGCGTTGGATCCGGTATTCACCGTCGGCAATCAGTTGTGTTCCGTGTTTACCCGGCACCGTGGCCAACGGCGCCGTGAGGCGCAGACCTCGGCACAGGCTGCACTCGGACGTGTTGGTTTCCCGGATCCGGGTCACGTCATGCGCCGTTACCCGCACCAGCTTTCCGGCGGGATGCGCCAGCGAGTGATGATTGCAATGGCGATGGCCTGCCGGCCCAGCATTCTGATCGCGGACGAGCCGACCACGGCGCTTGACGTAACCACCCAGGCGCAGGTACTTGACCAGTTGGTCCAACTCGGGCAAAAGGACGGGGTGTCCCTGTTGCTGATCACTCACGACCTTGGGATAGTAGCGCAATACTGTGACCGGGCCCTGGTGATGCTCGACGGCAAAATCGTCGAGCAGGCCTCTGTCGAAGAGCTGTTCGCCAACCCCCGGCACGTTTATACCAAAGCGCTGCTCAATTCAGCAGCGGGAGCGAAACCGAAGTGACACCACACGGCCAGATGCTGCTGGAAGTGCGAGATCTCGTCGTGAGTTACCCGGCGAGGGGCTCAGCCGGAAAGCCGCTTGCTGCCGTGAGAAGTGTCAGCCTGAACATCGAAAACGGCAGCATTTTCGGACTGGTGGGGGAATCCGGTTCAGGCAAGTCTTCGCTGGCTCACGCCATCATCCAATTGACCCCTTACCGGTCGGGTCAGGTCCTGTTTCGCGGGCAGGACCTGGCCTCACTCAAAAAGCCCCAACTCGGAGCGGCTCGCCGGCAGATGCAATTCGTCTTCCAGGACTCACTGGCTGCCCTCAGTCCGCGCCGCAGCATCGAACAGACACTGCTCGAGCCGTTGAATCATTTCCGTGTTGGCGCCCCGGCAAGCCGCGCGAAAAAGGCCGCTGCGGCGCTGGAGACGGTAGAACTCGATGCTGACATGCTGCACCGTTATCCGCAGGAACTTTCAGGGGGACAGCGGCAACGGGTAGCGCTGGCGCGGGCGCTGGTCACTGAACCGGAACTGATCATTGCGGACGAACCCCTTTCATCGCTCGACGCGCCGGTCCAGGCACGGATCGTGGACCTGATGCTGAAACTGCGGGCGGAGCTTGGCATTGCATTCCTGTTCGTTTCACATGACCTCTCGACGGTCCGCCGGCTGGCGGACAAGGTTGGCGTCATGTACCTGGGAAAAATCGTGGAAAGCGGGAAGACAGAATCACTTTTCCAGCAACCCGCCCACCCCTATACCAAATCCCTGCTGGCAGCGGTTCCGGTTGCCGACCCCGCCCATCCTGCGCCGTCCGTGCTCACAGGTGAGCCGCCCTCGCCCTTGACTCCGCCAGCCGGCTGCGTATTTCATATGCGTTGCCCGGAAAAAATGGAGCGATGCCCGTCAATAGAGCCTATTGAGGTTGCCGTTGGCAAACAATACGGCGCTCCCGAGAATGAACGGGAGTTGAAAACTGCGGGCCACCGGGTAAGGTGTCATCTATGGGACGATACAAAATGATGAATTCGGTCATTGGGCCTGCAACCGGCATGCGGTTTCTGCTGGCGCTGTTGATGACCGCCGCCTGCGTTTCCTGCGGACCGAGCGTCATCAAGGGCCGCCCTCCTTTCATCAACATTTCCGAGATGAGCCTGGTGGATAACCGCTTGAGCTGCGAATTCGATATCAGCAACCAGAATGGTATACCGATGACGATCGAGATGATCGATATCGTCATGACGGTAAACGAGGTTGAACTGACCCGCGAAAACCGCCGTTTTCAGCTGCTGATCGGCGCCAATTCGACCGAAGCGGTCCGGGTGGAAGAGCTTCCCGATGAGTTCAAACGATCTCTGCTCGAATCCCTCGACAGCGGCGAAGTAAAGAGCCTGCCGTTTGACCTTGAAGGAAGAGTCCAGACACTGGAGGACGGGTATCTTTCCTTCGACCAGAGAGGCTACCTGTACCCCGTACCCGGTAAACCCGGTTACTTCCGCTCAGCCGTAACCCGGGCTAAAGGGCTGCAGCGCGAAGAGCCATTCTGATTTCAACCCTGATCCGGAGCAAACTATGTCAATGGAAATCACTTTCGAACTCAGCGACTCCGACCTCGAGTATTTCTGGGAGGTCATGCTGAAGGCAAGGAAAAAGTCCGGTGAACTGAATGAAACTGAAATCATAGCCAATGCCAGAAAATTGCAGTCCGAGGTGTGGCATTCAGACACTTCGGACTTTATCCGGGAACGCATGAACCGGCTCGAAACATTGATCGGAATGGTCGTGGACCAGGGTTGGGGCCTCGAAAAAGACGACCGGGCGCGCGTGCTGGAAGCCCTCGCTTATTTCTCTGAACCGGAAGACCTGATTCCCGACAATATTCCCGGGCTCGGATTCCTGGATGACGCCATCATGATTGAAATGGTCAGCCGGGAACTCAAACACGAAATCCAGGCTTACCGCGATTTTTGTGTTTTCAGGGCGGCCGAATCCAGCCGGCTGGGCGACCAGGCAATGGAACTGGAACGCTCCGATTGGCTGGAAGAGCGGCGCCAGCAGCTGCACTCCCGTATGCGTAACCGCCGCCGCAGGGGCAGAGGCGGTGGGAAAGGCAAGTCTCCTTTCTCCCTGTTCTGATGGGCAGGCAATCCGACAGCGAGAGCTTTTACCGGATTCTGGTTGCCATCGAAACGGATGCGACCCGGTTTTACGGGCCGAATGCGTCACGTCCCGCCTTGCTGGGCGCGACCGATTCGGAACAGATGCTGTCCCATCTTTCGGCCGATCTGAAAGCGCTGCTGCCCGACATTTCCAACTGCAGTCTGATCGCAGCCGGCGCGCTGTTTGATCAAACCCAGATATTGAGACCTTCATACCCGGTATTTGCGGCTCTTGAAGCCGTATCGACCAGTAACGATCCGGAAGACTTCAAGCCTGGCCTCGTGAGTATCGGAGCCCGTGACGGCAAAATGCCGCGTGCTGACCTGCAGCCGCTGCAGGATATTCCGTTGGGCCTGCTGCAGTTGTTGCCCGTCGTGATCCACGGACCCGCAGACCTGACCGCCGAATTGGGGCAGGCCATGGAGTACCGGTTCATGGAAGAAGGACAGGTTTCCGCTCATTCAGCCGCGTGGCTCGAAGCTGCCTTCGGGATCGAGGTCAACCACGCGCGCATGATGACATTGACGGACCTGAACGCCATGCTCCGCATGCAACTCGACCATTATGGATTTTTGCCGATGTGGGAATTGCTGGACGCGTCGTTGTCAGGATCGCCCCGGTCGATCACGGTGCAGACCGATAGCGGGCAGCAGTTCAAATGGCAGGACAATGCCGTGCATGCTTCTTTCGAGACTTTTGACAGTTGGGCGTCGCGAGGCGGCAGCGGCATCACCGCTGAAAGGCTGAGACTGGCCGCGGCCTATGGAGACTGGACCCGCGAAGTCAGGCAATACCTCACAACGCTGAAAGCACACGGGCTCCAGGTCAGGTTCCATCTGCCGGAAAACGAAACTGTTCTGGAAGGAACTTTCTACAGGGAGGGCAGCAGTGCTTCTCCCGGCACCGGCGATGCGACGATCACCGAGCACAGCTACAGCGAACTTGGCACGATAGCGGTGACTGTGCGCAACGGGGACCGGGTTGAAAACTACTATCCGCTGTGCCCCCAGGGCCTGAACGACATTCAGGCCCATATCAGGGAAAAGATACCGGGCGTGCACACAGTGGCTTTTCCGGGCACTATCCTGTACGACGAAAAAACCCGCCGCCTCATACCCGACACCGGCCATTCCACCGCACGCCACTGAGATTTGGATAGCTATAGCGACAACGATAGGGTTTATGTTGCGGGTTCGCCCATTCACGGCCGGGGCCTTTTTGCAGCAAGACCTTTAAAGGCGGGCCAGTTGATCGGTGTTTACCGTGGCCCCAAGGTAGAGGAGGATGGCGCGCATGTGCTGTGGATTGAGGACGACGCCGAAGACAGCTGGACCGGGTTTGACGGCAAAAACGAGATGCGTTTCATGAATCATTCCGATACACCCAACGCCGAAATGGACGGTTTGAACTGTTACGCACTCCACGATATCGCAGTGGATAGTGAAATCACCATCAACTACGGCTGGGCCGATTCTTGATTTCGGCAGTTTCAGCCCTATGTATGCTGTACTTGAGACGGCCGGATTCCCGGTGAATGGAAAAATTTATGGATATCAACGACGAAGTTAAAAGCAAAATCGACAGTTTCGTGAAAAACAACCGGGTGGTCCTGTTCATGAAGGGCACGCCACAACAGCCGCAGTGCGGCTTTTCGGCCAAGACCGTAGCCGCGCTCGACAGCGTCGTACCCGATTATATCTCGGTCAATGTTCTTGACGACCCCGAGATCAGGGAAGGGATCAAGGTCTATGGCAATTGGCCGACCATCCCGCAACTTTACATCGATGGCGAACTCGTCGGCGGCTGCGACATTATCCTGAACATGCTCAACTCCGGCGAATTGCATCAAAGCCTGGGGCTCAAGGCGCCAGACCGCACTGCACCTGAAATCACCGTGACTCCGGCCGCTGCGGAAAAAATCATGGAAGCAATGCAGGGACATGAAGGCATCGCGCTGCACTTCGAGGTCAATGCAGCCTGGGACGCCCAGTTCAACCTGGCTCCGCCACAGGGAAATGAAATCGCCAGTGAGTCCAACGGCATCAAGGTGCTGATGGATATCGGCACGGCCCAAAGAGCGCGCGGAGCGGTCATTGACTGGGTATCGACGATGCAGGGCGAAGGCCTTGCTATTGACCTGCCGCAGGCCCCTGCGCCGGTCAAGCAGATGACGGTTCAGGAACTGGCCGGTAAACTCAAGGACGGTGATATCACCCTGGTGGATATTCGCGGCGCCGACGAAAGGAGCCGGGCCACAATCGAGGGCGCCCAGGTTCTTGACCAGGATACGGTCGCAAAACTGGAGCAACTGCCCAAGGATTCAGCGCTGGCATTCCTGTGCCACCACGGCAATTCGAGCATGGGCGCGGCTGAGTATTTCCGCAAACAGGGCTTTACCGATGTCAGCAACGTGGCCGGCGGGATTCACGCCTGGTCAATGGAAGTCGACTCTTCGGTTCCAACCTACTGAGCCTTACGGCGAGTAACATCTAGATTTCGAATTCTGCGACAGCAGGAGCATGGTCTGAGGGCCGCTCCTGCTGGCGCGGTTCGATGTCGATGTAACTTGCCGTGCAGCGGCTTGCCAATTCGTCTGAGGCCAGAACCAGGTCAATCCGCAGGCCCAGTTTGCGTCGGAACATGTTCATCCGGTAGTCCCACCAGCTCCAGGTGCGCTCGTCCTGCGGAAACATCCGGAACGTGTCTTTCAGTCCGAGGTTGAGGATATTGCCGAGCGCCTCGCGCTCCGCGGTGCTGCAAAGGATTTTTTCCCGCCACTCATCGGGGTCATAGACATCTCTGTCATCGGGCGCGATGTTGAAGTCGCCCAGCACGACCAGGTGTTCATGTTGCGCTTTTTCACCGGCCAGCCAGGCAGTGACCTGCTCCAGCCAGTGCATCTTGTATTCGAATTTTTCGGAACCCACTTCGCTGCCATTGACCACGTAGAGATTAACGATCCGAACCGGACCGACGGTGACCGCGAGGATTCGGCGTTGCGGGTCATCCAGCCCGGGAATATCCGTCACCGGATCCCGCGCCTGCGAGCGAGTCATGACGGCCACGCCGTTGTAGGTTTTTTGCCCGGAGAATATGCTGTGGTAACCCGCATCGCGCAGCGCTTCGGCCGGGAACCGGTCGTCAGGCAGTTTGGTTTCCTGCAGGGCCAGCACATCCGGCCTGTTGATATCAGTCCAGGCGAGCACATGCGGCAGCCGCACGTTCAGAGAATTGACGTTCCAGGAAGCGATTTTCATGATTGGGCCCTCCTTTGGTCCAGACGCGTGCAGGGCTCGCCGGAGAGTCCATAGCTTTGCAGCAACGGACGGGGTTCCGGTGGACGCCCGCGAAAAGCGATAAATGAATCCATGGCCGGCCTCGAAGAACCCACCGAGAGGATTTCCCGGCGCAGCGCTTCCCCGGGCCCGGTACCGAGCGGTCCTTCTTCCCGAAAACGCCCCCACGCGTCGGCAGCCAGTTGTTCCGCCCACAGGTAGCTGTAGTAGCCGGCTGCGTAACCGCCGCCAAAGATGTGCCCGAAGCTGTTCAGAAAGCGGTTCCATGACGGCACCGGCACCACGGAAACTTCGCTGCGCACCTGCGCCAGCAGGTCCAGCGGATTTTCGGGCTCATTCGGGTTGTATTCCAGGTGCAGGCGGATATCGCAGATTGCATATTCCAGCTGTCTGACCAGGAACAGCGCTTTTTGAAATTCCCTGGAGCGCAACAGACGGTCTTTCAGGTCGCCGGGCATCTGCGTATCGTCCTGGTAATGCCGCGCGAACCGGGACAGGATCTCTTCCTCCCAGCACCAGTTTTCCAGCAACTGGCTGGGTAATTCAACTGCGTCCCACTCGACACCATTGATGCCGTTTACCTGCGGCCAGTCAACCTCTGTGAGCAAATGGTGCAGGCAGTGGCCGAACTCATGAAATAGTGTCTGTACGTCATCGTGTGTCATCAGGCAGGGTTGCTGCCCGGTTGGCGGAGCGAAGTTGCAGGTCAGGTAGGCTACCGGCAGTTGGACCCCGGACTCCAGTATCCGGCGCGAACAGCAAACATCCATCCAGGCACCGCCCCGCTTGTTCTTGCGGGAGTAGAGATCCATGTACAGGCCGGCAAAACGCTTTCCGTCACAATCCAGTACCCAGTAGAAACGCACATCCGGGTGCCAGGCCGGGACGCGCGTATCGGGCTCAAGGGTCAAGCCGAATAATTCACCGGCAGTGAAAAACAGCGCCTCGAGCATGGGGTCAAGGGAAAAGTAAGGCTTGAGCTCCTCGTCAGACAGGTGCAACTCTGCTTGCCGGTAGCGCTCCGACCAGTATGCGATATCCCATGCCTCGAGCGGAATGGCCGCGCCGCGGCTTTCGGCAAATTCCTGCAGGGTGCTGAATTGTTTCCGGGCGGGCGGGCGAGCCTGCTTCGCCAGTTGCTCCAGGAATTCCAGCACCATTCGGGGAGATTCCGCCATCCTGCGGGCAAGGGCATACTCCACGTAGTTATCAAAGCCAAGCAGTTGCGCCAGCTGGTGCCGAAGTGAGAGCATTTCCACGATCAGCGGCATGTTGTCCCATTGCCCGGCGGATGGCCCTTCGTCGGACGCCCTCGTTACATAGGCGGTGTAAACCTCACACCGCAGCCGGGCATCGTCTGCATGCGTCATTACTGCCTGAAAAGAGGGCGCGCTCAGATCGATCATCCAGCCACTCTGGCCGTGATTCTTCGCTATGCCTTCGAGCAGGTTCAGTTCCGCCACAGGCAGGCCCGCAAGGCGGGTGCTATCCTCGACATGAAGCGTCCAGGCCTGTGTCGCATCGATCAGATTTTCGGAAAATTTCGAGCCCAGTTTACTTAGACGCATGACCAGGTTGCGGTATGCCTCCTGATCCTTGTCCGAAAGATCCACGCCGGCCAGGTGAAAATCACGCAGTTCAAGTTCAATGATTCTCTGCTGAACCGGTGAGAGCGCAGAATATTTTTCTGATTGCCTGAGCTGCCTGTAGGCCTGAAAAATTCCGGCATGCTGCTGACGCCAGCTCTCGTGCTCGGTCAGGCGCTCCAGTCCCGCATTGTAGACCTTCCTGAGGTGCTCATTGTCCGCCACGGAATTAAGGTGTGAAACCGGAGACCACGCCCGGTTCAATGCATCAGCCCAGGCGACTTCGGATTCGACAAGGGACCAATCAGCCGAACTTCCGCTTTGCAGCCAGGCCTCGATTCCCCGGTGGTAATTTTTCAACAGATCTTCAATTGCCGGCAATACGTGTTCCGGCCGGATGGCCTGAAAATCAGGCAGTTGCCTATCTGCCATTTGCATTGTCAGCGGATTTTGCATTTCAAATTGCTCTTTCATAAGATGAACCATAAATCAGCCGCGAATGGTAGCATGGTTGCCAGGCTCCAGAGGAATACGTAATGAAGCTATTGCTTTTCATCACGCTGTTGCTGCCGCTGTCGGTTTTCGCGCAGGAGCAGGAGGCAGCAGGCCAGAAGCCCGAAGCACCCTGCAGCTCGGCCGGCTATCGCCAATTCGATTTCTGGATCGGTGACTGGAACGTCAGCTCCGGCGAAGAGCCCGCGGGCACCAATTCGATCCAATCCATCCACAACGGCTGCGCCCTGAAGGAGAATTGGCAGGGAGCGGGTGAGGGCGGTATCAGCGGATCAAGTTTCAATATATATGACCGGGCCAAGGGCCGCTGGCACCAGACCTGGGTCGACGGCAGCGGAACGCTTCTGCAATTGGATGGGGGCCTGGTTGACGGAGTGATGGTGCTGGGCGGAGCACGGCCGGCGCGTGACGGCAACGGCATGGTCCAGCACCGCATCAGCTGGACGCCGAACCCGGATGGCACCGTGCGGCAGTTGTGGGAGGCGAGCAAGGACGAAGGCGGCAGCTGGACGGTTCTGTTTGACGGACTCTACACACGGGCCGCTGAAAATTAATGAAGCACAGTAAGACAGGCATTGTCCGCTTGTTCAATGCGGCCGGTTATTCGATCGCCGGGATTCGCGCCTGTTGGCAGAACGAGGCTGCTTTCCGGCAGGATGTCATGCTGGCCAGCGCGTTGTTCGTCGGCTCATTTTTTCTTGCGCGCTCGGTGGAGCAATGGCTGTTACTGGTTTTTCCGCTGTTCCTGATCCTGATGGTCGAGTTGCTGAACTCCGCTATAGAGAATGTCGTAGACCGTATCGGGCAAGAACGACATCAGCTCTCGGGCCGGGCCAAGGACATGGGATCGGCGGCCGTTCTGTTTTGCCTGGTGCTGATTGCGATCAACTGGGTCGCCATTGCCTGGAAGAATTTTTACTAGATCAGAGTGCAACTATGAAGAATCAAACTCAGTTTTTAGTCCGGGCTCTTGCTGTCCTGTTGTTGGGCGGACTTATTCTTGCGGCATGCACTTCCAACCCGGCCGATAAAAGCCGCGGAGAGGCTTTCAAGCAATACGAAACCATCATCCGCTGGAGTCAGTGGGACGCCGCCGCTGATTTCATTTCTCCCGAATACCAGTTGGAACACCCTATTACGCGGCTCGACATGGACCGTCTTCGGCTTTTCCGGGTAACTTCCTATACGATTCGGTCAACCGGAGTGTTCGACGAAGGAATGACCGCCAGGCAAACGGTTGAAATCAAGATGTTCAATTCGCAGCAGGCGGTCGAGCGTACGATCATCGATCAGCAGGAATGGCGCTACGACGAAGAGCGCAAACGCTGGCTGCTGCATAGCGGCCTTCCGGATCCCACGCAGCGTTATTAACCGCGGTTAAAATCCAAAAATACTGAAGCCGCCGTCTACCGGCAGGCACTGACCGGTGATGTAACCGGACGCCGGAAGGCACAGGAACGCAATGGCGCGCGCGCATTCTTCCGGTTCGCCCACCCGGCCCATGGGGGTGCGCTTAATCACTTCCTGCCGAAATTTCGCATCAGCGAGGACCTGGTTGGCCAGCGGCGTATTGATGTACCAGGGCGCGACGGCGTTCACACGGATGCCCTGCCCCGCCCACTCGACGGCCAGGTTACGGGTCAACTGGATCATCGCCGCCTTACTCATGCCGTAAGGAGCGCCCGTGCGTAAATGAGTCAGTCCCGCAACCGAAGCGTTGTTTACAACACACGAAGGGGCACCTTCAAGCAGGGCCGGGTAGAGCAGCCGGCACATTTCAAAACACGACTCCAGGTTTACTTGCTGGACCAGCCGGTATTCAGCCAGGCTGAGTTCGGACATCTTTTTACGGATATTGGTGCCTGAATTGTTGACCAGGATGTTGAGCGGAGCGAGAACGTGCGCAACAACATGATGCCTGCCTTCCTCAGTTGAGAGATCAGCCGCCACCAGTTGTACGTCGCAGCCGGGAAAATCGCCCTCGATCTGCTCACGCGCCTGCTCGAGGCGGTCCGTATTGCGGGCCACCAAAATGGGCGCAGCACCCAGCGAGGCCAGTTCACGTGCCGTGGCCAGGCCGATTCCGCTGCTGCCTCCGGTAATCAGCGCGCGCGCCCCGTCCAGGCGCCAGGGTGATTTACTCGACATCGCAGAGGCAGTGCGCAGCGACGGTCAGACCAGAATTGCTGCGGGCCAGTACATTGAGGTCGTCCAGAATATCTTCCAGCAGAGTACCGCGCAGCTGGTCGAAGCCGGAAACACCCGGAATGAAATGCCCCATGGCGCTGCCCATCATCTCAAACAGGAACGCCTCGAACGGGCTGAGCTCCCATTCGTCGTAAACCGCCCTGTAGCCGGACCCCAATCCCGCAATTCGGGCGGCTGCATCGACCGCCTGTTGCAGCGTGCCGGTCTGATCGACCAGACCCCTCTCCTTGGCCTGGCTGCCGCTCCAGACCCTGCCCTGTGCAACTTCGCGCACCGCCTCCGGGCTCATTTGCCGGTGCTCGGCGACCAGGTTGACGAAGTCGTCGTAAGTCCGCTCCGTGGCGTACTGAAAAACACGCTTCAGATCGGGGTCCAGCGGACGGTCCAAACGCAACTTGCCGGCCAACTCGGTGGTTCCAACCCCGTCTGTGTGAATCCCCAGCCTGGCCATCGGCTTGGAAAAAGTCGGCAGGATACCGTAAACGCCAATTGACCCGGTGATGGTGGAGGGGCTGGCCCAGACTTCGTCGGCGCCCATGGCGATCCAGTAGCCGCCCGAAGCGGCGACATCACCCATCGAGACAACGACGGTTTTTCCCATTTCTTTCAGCGCCTGGATTTCACGCCGGATTTTTTCCGATGCGAAGGCGTCGCCGCCGGGACTGTTAATCCGGACAACGACGCCGGCGACGTCCTTGTCTTCTGCAAGCGCGCGCAGTTTATCGGACAGTGTGACTGCGCCGACCGTGCCCTGTGGCTGCATGCCGCGAACAATCTCCCCTTCTGCGACAACGATTACGACCTTTTTCGATTTGTCCGGACGTTTCTGCATGGCGGTCAGCGCCAGGTAGTTATCGAATCCGACCTGCCTGAAGCCCTCGCTGCCCTCACCCTCTGCGCCCAGGCTCTCCAGTTCCAGGTTCGCTTCCGGCCGGCTGACCAGCCTGTCGACCAACCCCAGTTCCAATGCGAAACGGGCGAAATCGCCGTCAACGGCCTCCAGCCGATTGGCGAAATCGTTGATGGCGGCGGACAGGTTTTCCAGTGGAACACCGCGTTGCAGGGAGACGGCTTCGAGGTATTGCTGCCACAGGCTTCCGATCCAGAACAGATTGGCTTCCCTCGCTTCTGGCGACATGTCATCCCGAATCCACGGTTCCATCGCGGACTTGAACTTACCGGCCCGAAACAGGTTGACCTCGACTTCGAGTTTTTCCAGGCCTTCCCGGTAAAACTGGCGATAGGCCGCGAATCCGTCAATCCACACCATCCCTTGCGGGTTCAGCCAAATCTCATCAGCCATGGCCGCCAGGAAGTACTGCTGCTGCCCGAGATTGTCCGCCAGGGCGATTACCGGTTTGCCGGAAATTTTGAATTCTTCGATGGCGGCTTCGAGCTCGAGCTGGGAGGCAAGCCCAACGCGGCCGAGATAGGTCGGATCGATAACCAGCCTGACAATCCGCTCGTCATCCTTCGCTGTGCGCACCGCCTCGATCAGATCGCGCAGCCGGGTCTCCGTCCTGGAGGTCTGCGTTGCCTGCTGCAGCGCATAATCCAGCGGCGTCCCGCTGTATTGCTCCACCACATCCCCGTAAGGCTGAAGGACAAGCGCCGTATCGGGCTGGATGATCAGCGTCTCACCGGAATCAATAAACGCCATAATCACGATGAACAGAATGAGCAGAAAAACAAGGTTGAGCACCAGTTTCCGGGCGCCGTCTATGAAGTGCCAGATACCGATAAAGAATCTCGAGATGAAGGAGCGGTCAGCGGTCATTGAGCAATCCTGTGGGAGTTTGGCCTATTTTATGGGCCTTGCGCATCACTTCACAATGCCGAAAGTACCGTTTAAGCCTGCCCGGACCGGCTGACTCGCCAAGTTTGTGTCAAATCCGCCAAAGCGGCTTTCAACGAAACGCCTGGTTTGGTCGTATGTCATTGTTTTTAAAATATATATCTTAATGGCATGAATTCTGCATCTGAATACCTACTCATAGCCATTCAAGAACGGGAGATTTACATGGGAGCTTTTACCAGACTTCGTTACGTCATTGCCGCCAACGTCAATTCACTGATTGAAAAGGCGGAAGACCCGGAAAAACTGCTCCGGGCGCTGATTCGTGAAATGGAGGACGCCAGCGAGGAAGCGCGTGCCGCCTGCGCCGAGCTGCTTGCCGAGCAACAGCGCCTGGCGCGCCTCGACGGCCAGCTTTCGGAAGAAATCGACCAGTGGCGGGGCCGAGCGGAAAAAGCCGTTGTGGAGGATCGCGACGACCTCGCCCGGGCCGCGCTGAAAGCCAAGGCCGAACTGTCCAGCCGCCACCAGGCGGTAACGGATGAGCAACAGCGCATCGCCGAGCGAGTCACTCAGATGGAAACCGACATGGTCACGCTCAAAACCAAGCTTGCAGACGCCAAGGTCAAGCTCAAAGGCCTTAATGCCGGAAAGAGCGTCCATTCCGTGTCTGCGCAAACGGCGGAAAAGCTGACGCCGGGAGAACGCAAAATTCGCCGCGCCATGGGCAGGTTCGACCGCTTGCAGTCACAGGTCGACAACCTGGAGGCAAGGGTACGGTCTTACGAAGTGGGCGGCACGGTAACTTCAGCATGGAACGATTCAACTGCCGGAACGCCGGATCCGGTCATCGAGGAAGAACTCGCAGCGATGAAACAGCGGATTTCCGGAGCGAAAGCTGAAAAATCGCCTGATCCGGCCGCCCAGGATTCCACCGGAGCCGCATGAGCATGAAACCTGCCCGCATTGAAGGATCCCTCCTTGCCGGTGTCTGTGCCGCTATTGCCCGGACGTTCAACTGGAACGTCTGGGTTCTTCGCGCGCTGTTCGTTGCCTTCCTGCTGTTCAAGACGTTATGGGCCGTGATCGTGTACGCCATCCTGGCCCTGCTCTTCAACCTGGCCGACGACCTGTGGCCAAACCGGCAGAAAGCCGATGAGGGCCTGGCATCGCCCGAACTCTCCAGCCGGGGCGAGCGGATCGCCGACCTGGAACGCCGGTTCAGGGAACTCGAAAGTCGCGATTCTTAAGCCGGGGCGCTGTCGCGGATAAACCTGCCGCTGGTATGCCTGAACCGGCGCAACATCAGGGCGGCTGCAACGGTCAATCCGGCGATCATGCCCACCCACATCCCGGCCGGCCCCATGCCGCGGTTAAATGTCAGGTTGTAGCCCAGCGTCATTCCCACTATCCAGAAGGCGATGATCATGTACAGCATTGGCATTCGCGTATCCTTGTATCCGCGCAAGATTCCCGAGGAGACGATCTGCAGGCCGTCCGGATACTGGAAAATGGCTGCGTAAAACAGCAGGCTGACGGCCAGCGGCGCGACCAGCGCGTCATCGGTGTAGATCCTGACGATCCATTCCGGAAACAACAACATCGCGATGGCGCTGACCGTCTGGAACATCAGCACGATCACGATGCCGATCCGGCCGGCATAACGGGCGGCCTCCATGTCTCCGCGGCCGATCGCGTTTCCCACACGAATCGACACTGCGCTCGACAAGCCGATCGGGATCATAAACATCAGCGCCGAGAAGTTGATCGCAATCAGGTGCGAGGCGGCGGGAACCGGACCGAGGCGGCCGATCAACAGGGCAGCCCCGACGAACAGGCTGCCTTCGACAAAAATTGCCACGGCGATCGGAACGCCAATTTTCAGCAGGGACAGGATCGTGCCCCAGTCGGGCGGGTCCAGGCGGGAGAGCAACGCGAAGGGACGGTAGTGGCGGTGGATGCCGATGTACAAAACCAGCAGCAGGAACTGCATCCAGATCACGATCGAGGTTGCGTAGCCGCATCCGACCGTGCCAAGCGCCGGGAACCCGAGTTTGCCAAACATCAAAACGTAATTGAGCGGTATGTTCAGCAAGGCCCCGGCCACGCCGTAAAACATGGTCGGCGTGGTATTCCCGGTGCCCTCGCTGAAAAAACGCAACAGAAACACCAGCGAAAGAGCGGGCGCGCCCCAGGACAGGGCCCGCAGGTATCCGGCCGCCTCGGGCACGATGACCGGATCGATGTCAAAACCGTTCATTATGGGTTCGCTGAAAAAACACAGGAACCAGAAAGGAACGCCGAGCGCCAGCGCAATCCACAGCGCCTGGCGTGTTTGTACGGCTGCCTCGGATTTCATCTGGGCGCCGTCGAGCTGAGCAACGCTGGGCTGCACGACCATAAGCGTCCCAAGAATGAACATGAGCATGGCCGACCAAAGGGCTCCGCCGATCCCCAGAGCGGACAATGCTATCTGGTTGTCCGGCAGCCGGCCGGCCATCACCGTATCCACAAAATTCATGCTGAAAACAGCCAGTTGGCCAATGATGACGGGGGTCGCCAGGCGCATGGTACGGCTCATTTCAGCCGGATGATTTTTTGCTTTGGTTATACTGTCCATCCCAGCCGCTGATTGTACAGGAGAGACAGCCCATCATGAGCCTGACGGCATGTGTCAGCGGTGCGTCCGGTTTCGTCGGATCCCACTTGGTCAGGGGGCTGCACGGCCAGGGCTGGGACGTCCACGTGCTGGCCCGGAGAAGCTCCCTGCTGAATGAAATAGAAGGAGTTCCGGTCACCGTTCATCTTGGAGATCTCTCTGATTACGACAGCGTGCGCGCTGCTATGCCTGAGCCTTTCGATGCGGTCTTTCACGTTGCCGCCAGCACGAATTTCTGGGCAAAAAACAACCGGCTCCAGGACCGGGTCAATATCGACGGCACCCGTAACATGCTCGAAGCCGCCGCTGCCGCAGGGGTAAGGCGATTCATACACACATCGAGCTTCACGACCTGGGGATTTCGCAATACGGAACTCACGGAAGAAAGCGCCCGGACCGGGGCAACAGACTGGATCAACTATGTGCGCAGTAAGTACCGGGCGGAGCAACTGGTTCTGGATAAGGCCAGCAACCGGCAGATGGAGGCAGTCATCCTGAATCCGGCGCATATTCTCGGTCCCGGTGATCAACATAACTGGTCCCGCATGATTCGCATGGTGCAGCAGGGCAAATTATTTGCCGCACCGCCGGGAAGCGGAAATTTCTGCGATGTGCGTGAGGTTGCAAATGCGCATATCGCGGCGTTTCACCGGGGCCGCAGCGGCGAAAAGTATCTGCTGGGCGGTGAATACGCAGCATTTGCCGATGTCGTTAAAATCGCCGGTGAAGTGGTTGGCTGCAAGGTTCCGGTAAAAGCGGCGCCCGCCTGGATCATCCGGGCCTGGGCGCATTTGAATACCATCACGGCATCTTTCAGCGGGCGGGAGCCTGACGTCACCCCCGAATCGGCGGCGATGGTCTCGTACCACGTCAACTGCAATTCCGGTAAAGCCCGAAAGGAGCTGGATTACCGGTTCACACCGATACGCCAATTGATCGAAGACACTGCAGCCTGGATGCAAAGACAAGGATTGCTCTCATGAACGCCGATAAATCATACCTGCCCGTGCAACAGCCGGGAAAATCCCTGACCATCGCCGCGAACCGGCTGGCGGGGTCGCCTGACTGCCTGAACTGCGGTACCGATCTGAAGGGACCCTTTTGCTATTTCTGCGGGCAGCCGGATAAAAACCTGATGCGTTTCTTTCCGGCACTGATGAGGGAGTTGCTGGAGGACACCCTCGATTTTGATTCCCGTTTTCTGCGCACCCTCAAACCGCTTCTGTTCAAACCCGGAAAACTGACCCGCGATTATCTTGACGGCAGGCGGTTTCGATATGTGCCGCCGTTGCGTTTGTATATTTTTTCCAGCATCGCATTTTTCTTTCTGGCCGCGATGTTGACCAACGCCTCGCTCAAAATTGGTGACTCGAACAGCGGCGATGTCGTCACCGGAGTTCAGCTTGAAGAAAAACAACAGCAGAAAATCGACGATGCCCTCGACCGGCTCGATCCCGCAACCGCCGAGGAGGCCAGGAAGACCATCCGGGAAGCTCAGCAAGAGCAAGAGCAGGAGGGGGAGCACGAACACGATACGATCAATATCAATGGAGAGCCCTGGGATCGCGAAACCAATCCCTTTATCGTTCCGCTGATGCCGAACTGGGTGAACGATTGGGTGAATGACGAGATAGGGGAATCACCACAAAAAGGCCGTCAAATAGAGAAAAATCCGGATTTGATCATGGACAAGATATTCGATGTCTTGCCCGCCACGATGTTCGTGCTGTTGCCCCTGGTCGCGCTGTTGTTCAAGTTCTGGTATCTGTTTGCCAAAAAATATTACGTCGAGCACCTGATATTTGCATTGCACAACCACGCATTCGTATTCGTGATCCTGCTGATCACAATCTCGGCCAATTCTTACGCTAGCTGGCTGGATCCGACCGAAGAGGGCCTGGTGGCCAGCATAGTTAATTTCATGGACTTCCTGGTGTTAATCTGGATCCCGTTATACATGTTCCTGTCGCTGAAACGGGTTTATGGGCAGGGGTGGGGACTGACTTTTCTGAAATTCAGCTGCATTGGTATTTCGTACATGATGCTGCTGGCGCTGGCCACCTCATTTGTCGCGCTGCTCAGCTTTGTGCTGCTTTGAGCGAAGCCTGCGGAGCAAAGGCCCGCTGAACCGGGTGCCTAGCGATAACGAGATTGCAAATACTTGAAAACCGCCCGCAACCCAAGCGCCTCGCCGCCCTGCGGCCTGCCGGGCCGGTCGGCCTGGTTCCAGGCAAACGTATCAATATGCACCCACGGGATTTGTGTTTCCACGAATGACTCGAGAAACAAAGCCGCCGTAATGCAGCCGCCGAACGCACTGCTGCCGCTGTTGTTGATATCCGCGATCGGGCTTTCAATCAGCTTGCGGTAGGGTTGATACAGCGGCAGGGTCCACAGCGGATCTTCCACTTCATCGCCCGCCTGCTGAATGGCCCTGGCCACGTCATCGTGATTGCTGAACAGCGGCGGCAGATCAGCGCCAAGGGCAATTCGGGCAGCCCCGGTCAAGGTCGCGAAATCGATCACCAGGTCAGGCTGGTCTTCGCAGGCATAGGCCAGCGCATCAGACAGAACCACCCGGCCCTCCGCATCTGTATTTCCGATTTCCACTGACAGCCCCTTGCGAGTCGGAATAATATCTCCGGGCCGGTATGCATTTCCGGAGACGGCATTTTCAACGGCCGGAATCAGCAGTTTGAGCCGCACCGGCAAGCGGTGTTCCATCACCAACCGGGCCAGGGCCAGCGCATGGGCAGCGCCACCCATGTCTTTCTTCATCAGCTTCATCCCGGCCGCGGACTTGAGGTCGAGACCGCCGGTATCGAAACAGACGCCTTTGCCGACCAGTGATAAAACCGGCGCATCCTCATCACCCCAGGTCATTTCAAGCAGCCGGGGTTGCTGGTCCGAGGCCCGTCCGACCGCATGAATGGCCGGGAAATTGCGGGTCAACAGATCGGCTCCCACGACAAAATCGGTCTCACCGCCAAAAGCGTCCGCCTGCCGCTGGACTGCGCTGGCCAATTGTGACGGCCCCATGTGTTCAGTTGGCGTGTTGACCAGGTCGCGGACCAGGCATTGTGCGTGATGCAGTGAACGCACTTCGCTGTCGATATCTTCATCCAGCAACAACAGCGGTCTGGATTTGTTGTTCGCCTTGTAGCGGTCAAAACAGTAGGAGCCCAGGCCCCAGCCGAGACTGGCCTGGGCGCGGTCTTGCCGGGACCAGGTGCTGTCGAGGCGATAGACGGCTTCAGGCAGGCTGGCCGCCAGGGCGGCCAAGCGGTACAAAGCCACCTGTTCCTCGACACCGAACAGCCAGAATTCCGGCTTGCCGTCAGCCGCAGGAAAAGCACACGACTGGCCGGGGGACGCCTTGAAACCGGAACCCTCTGCCCATTGAACCTGGGCGGGAGCGGCCTGCTCTTTCCACTGGTCGAAGTCAGCAGCGGCAAGAGGCCGTAGCGGTATAACCGCCTGGTCCTGCTGTAATTCGGTCATCGTAAGAAAACACACGGTCTGGTCACCTTTCAAAAATCAAACAGCGAGCATAAAACAGTTTCAGTTGCCGTTACAATTCAGTCTATCCGGACAACGTAGTCATTTCCGTTACGGCGCACCTGGAAATAAAGCGCGCCGCGGACCGCAGAAACCACGTCCTTGAATTCCGCCAGGTCCTGGATTCTGGCGCGATTGCATGCAGTAATAATGTCGCCCGGCCGCAAACCCGTGGCTGCGAGCCGGCTATCCGCATCGAGTTCCGACAGCAGCACGCCCTTGACGGCATCCGTCCGCTGTTTGAGCGGCAGCTCCTCGAACCGGGCCCCGTCAAGACGCCAATCGACCGTCTCGCCTTCAAGCGCTTTCAATTCCTCGACTTCCACCCGGAGTGTTGTGGGGCTGCCGTTCCTGATGATCTCCAGCGCCAGCTGTTCACCGACCGGAAACTGACCTTCGTAGTTGTGGAATTCCTGCGCGTTCCGCACCGGATAGCCGGCGATGGCCTGAATGACGTCCCCGGCGCGCAGGCCGGCTTTCTCGGCCGCCGAACCGGCCGCGACTTCCGCGACCAGCACGCCCTTGCCTTTTTCCAGGTCAAACGCACCGGCCAGGTCATCGGTGAGGTTCTGGACCGACAGGCCCAGGGTCCCGCGCCGGACTTCGCCAAAACTGCTCAGCTGATCCATCACGTAGCGCACCATGGCCGAGGGTATGGCAAATCCGATACCCACGTTGCCTCCACTGGGTGTAAAGATCGCGCTGTTGATCCCAACCAGTTCACCGCGCAGGTTGATCAGCGCTCCGCCCGAATTTCCCGGATTGATCGATGCGTCGGTTTGTATAAAGTTCTGAAATTCCAGACCCCGGACGCCGGTGCGCCCCAGTGCGCTGACGATACCGGACGTCACGGTCTGACCGAGGCCGAATGGATTTCCGACGGCCACCACGAAATCCCCCACGCGCAAACGGTTTGAATCTGCAAACGGCAGAGCCTGCAAGTCTTTGGCGGGAATGCGGACCATTGCCAGATCGGTATCCGGATCCGTTCCGATCACCTCGGCCCGGAAACTCCGGCCGTCGGAAAGGGTCACCGAGATGTCGTCGGCTCCGGCAATGACATGGTTGTTGGTGATCACGAATCCTTCCCTGTCATCCACGATCACACCCGAACCCAGGCTTTGCGAGACCCGCTCACGCGGCACGTCCGGAATATTGAAGAAGCGGCGAAAAAACGGATCATCCATCAAGGGGCTGCGGACACGGACACGGGTTTGGGTATAGATGTTAACGACCGATGGCGTGACCTGTTCAAGCACCGGTGCCAGCGACGGCAGAGGTTCTCCGTTCATAGCCACCGGCAGGGCGGTGCGGCCGGATGGCGCGGCCAGCAACAGGAAAATTACCGAAAGAATGTTCAATTGCCTTTTGGTGACGTTGTACACGTTTGCTCCCGATTACTGCGAAACATCAGTTGGACCGCTCAATGGCCGACAGGTTCTGGGCGCAAAGTAAACCACCAAAATTTCCGGTACGCCACTCTTGCCGGATCAGGCTGCAATCGTTCTTTGCTTGCCATTTGTCAAAAAAGCGGATATACAGCCTTAAAAGCAGACCAAAGGCACCACATCTTGTGTTTTCTACGGTAATTGCAGAGACTGCACCAGGGAATGGATAACAACTTACAACAGCAGGTTTTAAGAACGGACGTTTCCGGCATGCCGCTGGAATGGGTTGGCTATAAGGATGCAGTACGCCTGATTTCGCTGGGGCAGGTCAGCTATTCACTCGGACGCACCGTTTATCGCGTGCACGGCGGCATCAACTCGCTGACTGGAAAACAGAGCTATGTGGACGTGAGCGCTATTATCGCCAGCCAGGGCCGCCATCCTCATGCACACCTTTTTTCGACCTCCTACACCCCGCCCTTGAGCAACCAGGCCCTGTTCAGGCGGGATCAGTCGCTTTGCCTATACTGCGGCGAGCAGTTTCCGAACGCCTTACTGTCGCGCGACCACGTAAAGCCGCTGAGCCAGGGCGGACTTGATATCTGGGTCAACGTGGTGACGGCCTGCAAACGATGCAACAACCACAAAGCGGGGATGACACCTGAGCAGGCCGGGATGCAGCTGCTTGCCATTCCGTTTACACCGACACATGCTGAGTATGTTTACCTGCAGGGACGCGAAATTCTGGCTGACCAGATGAATTTCCTGCTGGCCCATTTTCCGCGCAACAGCCTGCTGAGAAAAAGGGTCGAGCAGGGCCATTCCCTGATCAACTGAAATACCCGGATCGGAACTCAGGCCCGCAGGCAACGCTGGCGCAACATTCCGCCAAAAGCAAGTTCATCGAACAAGCGGTTCAGGCGGGCCGTGTCAACTTCCAGACGGCCCAGTTCAGGGGATGACAAAGCGGACTCGACGGCGGTCTCAATGACCGTCAGCCGTCGGGCCAGGTCCGCGGCCTCGCGGTGATCCGTCAGTTTCTTTTGCAGGGACTTGGCGCCCCTAATTCCCAGATGCTGGACTTCATCAAGGCGCCGATAAAGCTCATCCAGGTCACCAAAGTGTCCCAACAAAGCCGAGGCCGATTTTGGACCCACGCCCGGAACACCCGGAATGTTGTCCACCGGGTCGCCGGTCAGGGCAAGGTAGTCGGCCATCTGGCGCGGCGAGACGCCGAATTTTTCGGTCAATTGCCGCGCGTTCAGTTTTTGGTTACGGGAAAAATCCCACCAGTGGTCATTCTCTCGCACGAGCTGCGCCAGGTCCTTGTCAGCCGTCACCACGCAGATCGGGTGTCCCTTTGCCCGCCAGATTTCAGCCAGGGTGCCGATCAGGTCATCCGCCTCGTAACGGCCGTCACCGAAGCACTGCAGGCCCATCGCTTCGGCCACGGCGCGCGCCCAGGAAAACTGGCGTTTCAATTCGTCCGGTGCCGGTTCCCGGTTGGCCTTGTATTCCGGGTAGATCTCATTGCGGTAACTGGTCGTAAGTGACTCATCGAAAGCGATCGCGACGTGCTCAGCACCGGTCTGTTCCAGCAGGCTGCAGAGAAAACCCGCGAAGCCGTAAACGGCATTGGTCGGCTCACCCCGCAGGTTCACGAATTCATCCGGCATTGAGAACCAGGCCCTGAAAATATAGATGCTGGCGTCAACAAGATAAACCGGGGGCAGCGACACGGCGGCGGTTCCTATTCCTGTTTCTCTTGGGGCGTGATCGCCTTGCTGTTGTCAATGACGCGCGGAGGCGTTGCTTCGGCGCCCGCGGCCAGCGGCGTACTCATAACGGTGGCGCCCGATTCGTCTCCAGCACCCGCATTGGCCAGGTAATACAGATTGTCACCCCGGATCGTTCCGACACCGGGCTGGTCGAACGGGTCCAAAGCGATGGCCATCGGGCTGACCGAAGTCGCCCCCGCTCCACTGGAATCCAGTTCAAGCCGGACGATACGGGGCGGCGTGAAGCGGCCCTGGACGACATACAGCTGCCTATCCCGGTATGAAATGCTCTCGATACCTCCGAGGTTCATGGTTTCGGGTCCCGTCAGCATGCGTGCCTGCCGGGCAACCGGGTCGATCACCAGGACACCTTTCACGGCGTCGGACACAAACACCCGGCTGTTATCCGGTGTCACCGTGATACTATCCAGCGCCCGCGTTCCCGGACTGGCAAAAACGGCCTCCAGGCGGTCACTCCCCGGCAGCTTGGCGTAAATTATCGGGGTTGCCCGGTCGATGACGTAAACGTGGCCTTCTTCGGTTATCGCCACAGTCCCCAGCGCGTGATCAAGTCCGTCAACGGGAACGTTATACCGCCCCAGTAGCTCGATAGAGTTAAGATCGAACTCGAATAGCGCGCTGCGGTTTTTGTCTGCTGCTGAAAATCCTTTGAAGTGCGGCGTTGCCGAACTCGCAACCCACAAGCGATTGTTTTTCACGTCAACCGCCAGGCCGGTAATCGACCACAGGCCGTTTTCCTCATTGGCTTTGAGCAAAACTTCGGCCTCGCCACTCTCGGTCACGGTCAGCAAAACACCTTCCTCGACGGTGCCGGCCAGGAATGCCTCACGACTTGGGTCCCAGGCCAGCGCCCTGTAATCCTGCCCGCTGCCCTGCAGAGTGAACGCGGTCGTACCCTCACCCGATGGCTTAGCGGCGTCAATCAACATGTTGTTGATGTGCTGGTACGCCTCGGTATTACGAATCTTCAGGGTTTCATCGTCGGCATTGAAGTCGTATGTCACGCCCTGCTGCTGAATCTGAAGCATGTAGTGATAGGCGGTGCTTTTGCGATCCAGCATTCCGCAGGCTTTGACCACGTTGACGAGATATTTCGGCTCATAAGGAAGCAACTGGTGCAGCTTCATGTTGGTCGAGTAAAAGCTGACCCACTTCTCAGCCTCGAGGGCTTCCTGAGATTTCAATTCGAGCGCCGCAACGTCCGCGGGTGAACCGGACGGTGACTGGGCTGTTGCGGGGGAAGTGAACATCAGTGCAGCCAACGCGGCAGAGATGCCGGCCAGTATATTTCTTCGCATTTTTTGTCCTTGAAACCGTTTCATCAGCATTGTTGGCGTAATTGGAACGGAAACCGCTCATTTAGTTCCTGTCGTCGGTAATAATAGGATTACGTTGGCTGTAAGCATACAATCTCTGCAGTTTATCAGAGCCAACGGATGATTGACCTCATGACTCGAGACACTACCCGCTACCAGGGACGTTACCTCAGCCTGCTTGAACGCGACGGCTGGGAATTCAGCAGCAGGAGCAACGCCAGTGGAGTGGTTGGCCTGATCGCCGTCACCGCCGCCGGCGAGATTGTGCTGGTCGAGCAGTATCGAAAGCCGATTGAAGCCTCCGTCATTGAATTGCCGGCCGGCCTGGTTGGCGATCACGCCGATCCGGACGAAAGCATCCTGAGCGCCGCTGCTCGCGAACTGGAGGAGGAAACCGGGTTTGCCGCGGATCGGATGGAGCTGCTGATGGCCTGTCCTAGCTCGGCCGGGATGTCGGATGAGATCATTTCATTCGTCGGGGCAAAAGGGTTGACCCGGGTCGGTCCCGGCGGCGGCGATGCGAGCGAATCCATCCGCGTGCATATCGTGCCGCTGGCCGAAGTGGACAGTTGGCTGACACGACAGCTGGCAGACGGCAAGGCACTCGACCCCAAGATTTACGCCGGACTCTTCTGGCTCCAGTCAAGGGACTTTTTTTCCAACTGAACGGGGGCGCCCAATATGAGCAGGTCAACACAGTTTTTCATTCTTGTCTTAACACTTGCGGGGACGATCATGAACCAGGCTGAAATTCAGGCCGGCGAACCCGGCGCACCCCTCGTGATCGCCATACACGGCGGCGCGGGAACCATCGAGAAAGGTGAATTTTCCGAACAGAAGGAGCTTGATCTTCGCCGGACACTGGAGCAGGCTGTTCTCGCCGGCCATGCGGTGCTGAAAGAAGGCGGATCGAGCCTCGATGCGGTAACGCGGGCCGTCACGCTACTTGAAGATTCACCGTTCTTTAACGCGGCAAAAGGGGCCGTGTTCAACGCCGAAGGAAAAAACGAGCTGGACGCATCCATCATGGAAGGCGCATCGCTCGAAGCCGGAGCAGTAGCGGCTGTGAAAAATATTCGTAACCCGATACTGCTGGCGCGCAGGGTGATGACGGATTCCGCTCACGTGATGCTGATGGGTGACGGAGCCGAGCGTTTTGCGCGTGATCACGGCCTGCAATTCGAGGATGACGGGTATTTCTTCACTGAGTACCGTTGGCAGCAACTGCAGAAAGCAAGAGCGGCCGGTGGCGACACCACCTGGCTGTCGGAGACCCCCGATCAATGGTTTTCCACCGTTGGCGCAGTGGCGCTCGATGCACAGGGCAACCTGGCCGCTGCAACCTCTACCGGCGGAATGACCAACAAGCGCTGGGGCCGGGTGGGTGACTCACCCATCATCGGGGCCGGCACCTATGCCGACAACCGTTCCTGCGCGGTCAGCGCCACCGGTCACGGTGAGTATTTCATTCGCGCCACGGTAGCCCGGGATATCTGCGCCCGGGTCCAATACACCGGCGCAGACCTGGCGGCCGCGGCTGACCAGGTCGTCAACCGGCAACTGGTCGAAATGGGTGGCAGCGGTGGAATTATCGCGGTGGATCCCGCGGGAAATATCGCCCTGACGTTCAACACACCGGGCATGTACCGCGCGAGCGTGGATTCCCTGGGAAATGTGTATGTCGCCATCTACGGAGACGAATGAAAGCGTCAGCGGTAGCGCGTGCGAAACAGCCAGTCACCGATCGGATAGGTGATGTTGAAGTTATAACGCGTCATCAATCGCGGGTTGTGGTGATGCAGATGCAGGTTTCGCAGTTTCTGGACACCCGGGATTCGGCCGATCCGCGACTGCGGGTCGCAGTGGTACGCAAAATGCAGCCACTCGTAGTTCAGGAAATAAGCGATACCGGTGGCCACCGCCAGCCAGGCCACGTTTTCCGTCGCGGCAAAATCCAGCAGCAGCCACATCGGCACACCGAACCCGCCGATGAAAAACAGGATCATCAGCGGCGGAAACAAGACAGCCTTGAAGTCGTGACTGCTGTCGTAAGTCATTTCACGATCCGTGAAAAACCGGTGATGCTGTTTCGTATGCCGCTTGAAAATCAGGCCGAGTCCCCGGACCGGATGGTGCATGGGCCCGCGATGGCCAAAGTATTCCACCAGATTGGCGTAAAGGAACACGAGAGGGACGGTGGCCCATTCCAGCGGCCCGATCTGGTGTAGCTGCGCAAGGCAAAGAAAAACCACCAGCAGGCTGACCCCGCTAGTGAACGCGAAATGGAGCCAACCCGGATAGGCGCCGCTGTTCTCCTGTTGCCGGTACCGCTCGCGATATTTTTCGACTGATGGGTCGCCCGCCATCTTCTGGTTCCGTGCTGCTGGCCTTATTGAAACGCCGATTGCAGCACCAATTGCATATGATTCCAGGACGCATAATCAGCCCGCTCGTCATAGCGTAACGGCAAACCGTATTTTTCGCCGTTGGTGGTAGCCGCGGGATTGCTGAATCCATGTAATGCGGTGGGCAACGGCACAAACAGGCAATCTGCCCCGGTCTTTTCCATTTCCGCCCGGAAAGAGGTCACCGCCTCATCCGGAATCAACACGTCATCTTCGCCATGGTAAACCGCCACCCTTGCCGTCACTTTTCCGCCTTCGCCTTCTGCAGCGACCCCGAGCGGCAAGGCACCGTGAAATGATGCAACCGCCTTCAGATCCGCTCCGTAACGTGCCATGTGCAGCACAATCCCGCCGCCCATGCAGTAGCCGATTGCTGCCGTTTTCGCTGCATCGGCAGTTCCGTGCGCACGCAGCGCCTTGAGCGCAGCGTTGAAACGCTCGCGAACCGTGCCAAGGTCAGCCAGCAGCCCGTTCATCAATTCACCCGCCTGATCCGGATTCTCAGCGGTTTTACCGCCGCCGTACATATCCAGCGCCATGGCGGTATAACCCAGGTTTGCCAGCATGTCGGCACGGCGCTGCGCGTAGGCGTTTTTACCCCACCATTCATGCACCACCAGCACCCCGGGACGCTCGCCCTCGAGATCGGAGTCCCAGGCAATGTAAGCCTGCATGTCGACGCCGTCAAAGCTGTAAGTGATCTGTTCTGACTGAATGTTTGCCATGTTTTTCTAGCTCCCTGGAGTGATTCCGGAATCTTTACAGTTTACTGCAATCGGACTTTCATTGTGATTCAGCTATGCTGTCCCCAAGTAATTGTTCTGTAATCAAGGAACTGATCATGAATAACCCGAATACCAGTACTGAAATAAAAATGGATGCCGCCAGTTTGTTCCGGGAAGAGGTCTTCACCGACAACACGATTGGAACGTTGCGGCGTTTGACGCCGGTAACCGCAAACGGCGATCCCGACCCAGCCCGCGAGCAGCAGTTCATCGGCTCGACACAGGTCATGACCACCGCCGGCCCGATGCCGCTTTCGTTCGAAATTGAGGCGAAAACACTGGCCGATGCAGCGGAAGGTTTTGGTGATGCCGCCAAAAATGCATTCGAAAAAACCATGGAGGAACTGCGGGAAATGCAGCGCGAGCAGGCTTCATCCATCGTCGTGCCCGGATCAGGCATGGATCCGACCGGAGGCGGCATGGGCGGCGGCAAAATTCAGATGCGGTAAGCGCTGCATATGCTTTCACTCAGCCAGGTAAAAATTCGCGCTGTACTCGCCGCCTGTCTGGTCGGCTTGCCGCCCGCGGTCGCCGGCGCTGCGGAAGACATCATCTGGCGTCAGGTGCAACCGGAGAACCTGGTTTTCATGGAATTACCGGAAGGTCGGGTCACCCTCGAACTCAATCCCCGCTTTGCACCGCAAACCGTTCAACAGTTTCGCAAACTGGTACAGGACGGATTCTACCGGGGGCTCAGTTTTTATCGCGTGATTGACGGATTCGTGGCCCAGGGCGGAGACGGCAGTGACCTGGGAGAGCTCAGTCTGGTGCCGTTGATCAAAGCCGAGTTCGAGATCGAGCTGGCTGAAGACATTCCGTTTACCCTGGTTCAGAAAAACGATTTGTTCGCCACTGAGACCGGTTTCGTTGAGGGCTTTGCGGCGGCACGCGATCCTGCCGGCAACAAAACCTGGCTCACGCACTGTCCCGGAGCCGTCGCGATGGCGCGTAACGACGGAGCCGACAGCAGCCGCACTGATTTCTACATCGTGATCGGGCAAGCCCCCAGATACCTGGACCGCAACATGAACCTGTTTGGACGCGTCATTGAAGGCATGGACGTGGTGCAGAAAATCGAGCGAGGCCGGGCGGATGAAAACGGCATCATTGCAGACGAAACGAAAAGCAGTCGTGTCAGAAGCATCACGCTGGCTTCGGACATCCCGGAAAGCGAGCGTTTGACGGCTTTTGTAATGGATACCGAATCCAGGGGGTTCAAACACATGCTGGAGGATCGCCGCAACCGCAAGCAGAAATTCTTTCACCACAAGCCGCCAAAGGTGCTCGACGTTTGCCAGGTACCCATGACTGGCAGGGTAACGAAGTAAGGCGTTTGTGGCGGCCGCAGCCAAAATACTCGCAGCAGACATAGGCGGCACCAATGCGCGCTTCGCGGAAGTGCAAATTTCGGGGCTTTCGCAAATGCAGGTCTCCCCTCCGGTCGTGTTTCCGACCTGGTCCGAATCCATCGACTCCTTCGACCAGCTGTTGAGACACTACGAATCGGCCAAACCACCCGGCACCTCCCCCATTGCCGATTACGATGCCCTGGCCATCGCCATTGCGGGCGGAGTTAGCGGCCAGCGGGCTACGCTGCCGAATATCGCATGGGACATCGATCTGACCGTATCGAAGCCGGTCAAAAACGTGTTCCTACTCAACGACTTCTACGCACAGGCGCATGCGTATCTCGATCCCGATGTATTCGACCGGATGCACCTGGTGCGCTCCGGGCCCGGAGCCGGACCAGGCGCCATCGCCGTAGTCGGTGCAGGCACCGGGTTAGGCCACGCGGCGCTCAAGCCCCACAAGGGAGAGCGAATTGTGATTGGCTCGGAGAGCGGGCACGCCTCTTTTTCGTTTCACGGCAAGGCTGAACGGCAAATTGAAGCCTCCCTGCTGGCCCGCAAGGGAAAAACCTGGATCAGCGCCGATGACGTCGTTAGCGGTTCAGGCGCCGCCCTGATTCACGAGAGCCTGACCGGAGAGCTCGCCAGCCCGGCGGCGGTACTGGCGGAAAAACACCGCAACTCCCCCACCTGCGCTCATTACTCGCGCTTTTACGCGAGAGCCTGCCGCAACTACTGCCTGGCCATGTTTCCGGTGGAAGCGCTGGTAATTTCAGGCGGAATCGCCGCCAAAAACCCGCACCTGATCGAGAGTGAACCGTTCATTGGCGAATTCAATGACGGCAGATCCTATCGCCACCTGCTGGAAAAGATTCCCATTTACCTGAACCGGGACGAGGCGCTGGGCATGAAAGGCGCGGCCATCCACGCCTGGCTGCAACTCACGGATTCATCGACTGGATAAAAGAATCCGCCTCGGCAATCGCTTTCTGCATTTCCGAGATCAAGCGGGCCGTATCGCGCTCGATACTTCCCAACTCGTTGCGTAATGAGCCGATGGCCTGCGCATTGAGGTTGTGTTTCAGCACCAGCACCTGGTCCTGAAAAGCCTCGAGCACCGGTTCCATGGAATCTTCAGCACGGCGCATGGCCTTCATCATCTGCTGGTAACGCCCACGTGTATCCCTGAGCAGGGATTCGCTGTTGCGGCGCAAATCCGCGCGCGTGTACTCATCCAGTTCTTTCTGCCATTCTTTAAACAAATCTTCAGCCACCGACTCGACGGCGTCAACGCGGTCGCTGACCTGTTCCGCTTCTGCCTGGCTGCGCTCGAATTCTGCATTCAGCCGGTCGTACACTTCCTCGAGATCGCCGCCGTCGAAGGCCACCACGCTGCGGAACTGCTCCAGCGCGTCGGCAAACTGCTCGCTGGCGTCGTCCTGCGCGTCGCGGGCTTCTTCGACCCGGTCGACCAGGATGTCGCGCTTCTCGATGCCGAAGCCTTCCATGGTTTTGTAATAGGTGCTGGAACAGCCCGCCATCAATAGCAGCGGCAGGATCAACACAGTAGCGGGCATGAGAGATTTTGTATTCATCGGTCGCTCCTTCAGATATCTCCAAACTGCAATTGCGCCAGCCGGGCATACAATTCGTTATTTGCGGTCAGTTCGCCATGGCTGCCAACGGCTTCAATCCTGCCGTGGTTCATTACCAGGATACGGTCAACTTTCTTGACCGTTGCCAGGCGATGTGCGATCACCAGCGTAGTCCTGTTCTGCATCAGGCTCTCAAGCGCCGCCTGCACCAGGCGTTCACTCTCTGCATCGAGCGAACTGGTTGCTTCGTCAAGCAGAAGGACCGGCGGGTCTTTCAGGATCGCCCGCGCAATCGCTATGCGCTGACGCTGGCCGCCCGATAACCGGGTTCCGCGTTCACCCAGAAACGTATTGTACCTATCTGGAAGCCTGCGGATAAATTCATCCGCTTCCGCCATGACTGCAGCCTGCCGGACCTCATCTTCGGTCGCGTCCGGGCGGCCGTACCGGATATTTTCCAGCGCGCTTTCACCGAACAGGACGGTCTCCTGCGGCACCAACCCAATCTGGTGCCGAAGATCCTGCGGGTCCAATTGTTCGATGCGTTTGCCGTCAATTTGTATTGACCCGCTCGATACATCATAGAAACGCAACAACAACTGGAAGCTCGTGCTTTTGCCGGCACCGGATGGACCCACTATGGCAAGCGTGTCTCCAGGTTCGATTTCGAGGCTGAAATCGTCAAGTGCGAGGGTTTCCGGGCGGGACGGATAGCTGAAACTGACGTGATCGAACCGAATCCGGCCCTTTACCCGTTTCGGTAACTTCTCGGGAACGGCAGGCGCCTTGATCTCCGGTTCTGCCTGAAGCAGTTCGGACAAGCGCTCCATGGCGCCCGCGGCCCGCTGGATCTCACCCCACAGGCTGCTTAGCGCGGTTGCCGAAGAACCCACGAAAAAGGCGTACATCAGGAACTGCCCCAATTGACCGGCGGTCATGGTGCCGGCCATCACTGCGCGGGAGCCTGCCCACAGAAACAGCGTCAACATGCAGAAAACCAGCACGAAGGCGAGGCCGATAAGCATTGCGTTCATCCTGATGCGGCGCACCGCCGTGAGAAAACTATGCTTGACGGCCTCGGCGTAGCGGCTGACCTGAAGATCCTCGAGCGTAAAAGACTGCACCGTCTGCATTGCGTTCAGGGTTTCACCGGCCAGGCCGCTCGTATCCGCTACCCGGTCCTGGGACTGGCGCGACAGTTTGCGTATGTACCTGCCGACAATGACTACCGGCAACACCACAACGACAATGCCCACAAGGGTATAGGCCGCCATCTGGGGGCTGGTGAGCACCAGCATGACCAGGCCGCCCAGCAGACTCAGCATGGACCGCAGCGCGATCGACAGGCCGGAACCCGAAATGCTCTGCACCAGCGTCGTATCCGTGGTCAGCCGGGACAGGACCTCCCCTGTCCTCGTGACTTCAAAAAAAGCGGGATCCATTCGTATGATGCGCGCGTAAACGGCGTTCCGGATGTCAGCAACAACGCGCTCCCCCAGCCACGTCACCAGGTAATACCGTAGGGCCGCAAACAGGCTGAAGACCACCGTGGCGAGTAAAAACCAGCCAAAATAGCGATTGACCGTGGCCATATCCCGGGCGATAAATCCGTTGTCGATCAGGAAGCGAAGCGCCACCGGCATGGCCAGCATCGCGGCGGAGGCAATGAGCAAAGCGGTCAGGGCGGCGATCAAGGTGCGACGATAAGGGGTGATGAACGGCCACAAGGTACGTAGCGGTCTCAGCGACTTGCCGCGAGGCCGGTCGCTGATCGACGGTTCACTCATGAAAACACCCTTGCCATGAACGATAAGTATGGGGGCTGCGCCCAAACGATGAAAGGGCCTCGCGGCCCTTTCGTTTTGTTGCCAGGCCGGTCGGACCGGCCGCTTGAGGCCCTCAGGCCGGCTGACGGATGCTTTTGAGGCCCCTGCCCAGATTGCTTAAAACCAGCATCAGCAAATAACCGCCTGTTAAATCCCAACCTTTCATGTGACCCGCCTTGTTGTGTTGTAGGTAATGGAATTACCGAGCAGAAGAGGAAAAGTTGGTGCACGCAGGAAAGTTTATTGCCACTCGCCCGGATTCACCCGGTAGTAGGACTGCAGGACGGCGAACAATTCCGGGTGATCCCTCGCCATGCGGCGGGGCTTTTCAAAAAACGTTTCGGTGGCTACCGCAAAAAATTCAGCGGGATTGGTCGCGCCGTAGTGGTCCATCAGCGAACGCCTGCCGATGCGCGCATCTTTCTGCAGTTCCCCGAATTCCCCCGAGAGCGCCGCGGCCCAGCTTCGATAACTGGACGCCCCGGCCAGCAGCGGCGCACCGTCAGCGCTTCCTGTTTCGCTGTCGAGCTGGTGCGTGAACTCGTGCAGCACAACGTTGCTGCCGTCAACGAAATTTCTCGCGCCGTGAAGCACATTGTCCCAGGCAAGGATCACTTTACCGTTTTGCCAGGATTCACCCAGCAACCCTTTACGACCGTGACTGACCACGCCGGCCTGGTTCAATTCCGGGCGTGAAACGACAAATGCGCTGGGGTACAGAATGATGTACTTCAGGCGCGGATACAGGGCGCCCCGGCGGTTCAGCTGCAGCATGCAGGCCTGAGCGGCGATCGTGACCCGCATTTCATCGGTCACTTCAAGGCCACGTGCGCCTGAAAAGTGCTTCTGATGCAGAAACTGCTTGATCAGCAGGCGGAGTTGCTGCCGCAGAGACAGGGGCAAATTTCTGTACACCCCGATGTTCCGTTCGAGAATAGGAACCCACTCCTCAGGAAACGGCGCAGAAACCGCTCGCTTCAGGCGAAATCGCGGAATCAAGAGGGCCAGTGCGATCACCACCAGCACCAGTGCAAGGAATATCCAGGGGTTCATGATGACCTAGACTACCTTCGAGGATGCCCGGCAACAAAGAAAATTGCCAAAAATTGATCTGAATCGCGAAAAAAAACATTGAGCGGACTATGCTAATAAGTGCGGGAGTCTATTTCAGCGAACCCGTGAATGAAGAGCCGAGGATAACGTTATGGCTATTGCAATCACTCTGAAATCTTACCTGGATGGTCACAATGTTCGATATGACACGGTAGAACATCCGCATACGGAATCCGCAGTGGATTCCGCAAAGTCTGCCCATGTACCTGCTCACCAGATGGCCAAGGCCGTGGTTCTTGAGGACAGCATGGGTTATATCGTAAGTGTCCTTCCGTCCAGCAACCGGCTCAACCTGGGCTGGGTGAATGACGAACTTCAACGTGAACTTAAACTGGCCACTGAACCCGAGCTGAAAGATCTGTTCAAGGACTGCGCGACCGGCGCAGTTCCCGCCCTGAGCAATGCATATGGTTTGAAGGTGATATGGGACGATCAACTGAAATATGCATCCGATATTTACATCGAAGCGGGCGACCACGAACATCTGATTCATCTCAAGGGCGATGATTTCAAGCAACTGATGGACCAGTTACCGCACAGCGTGATCAGTGCCGGTAAAGAATATTCGCGTTGGGTTTACGAATAACGGCGGCCGCCGGTGGCGGCGCCCGTGCCGATTACTGCCTGCACAGGCAGCGGTCGGTTTCGTCCGGAAACAGCTGGCGTCAGCGCCTCACAGCGCGTCCCTGATCTCCATCAGCTTTGATTTTACGCGCGCCCTGTTTTCGCTTCCCATGCGCAGCAGGATTTTCTGTCCCGCCGACAGCGATTCGAGCCTGGGATCGGCGAACAGGTAGAAAGCCTCGGGTTTCACCAGTTCAAGCGGTCCGCTGACGTCGGGGGTCGACAGGAGTTCTTCGATCATTTCCGCCAGGCGCACATTGAAGTCTCCCTCCGAATAGCCCATCTGGCGGTACGCTTCCTGGAATAACGGGTAGTGGCTGCGATAGCTTTCAACCAATTGAGCGGTTTCCGCCCCTTCCAGCATTTCGACGTACGGAGTGTATCGCTCGTAGTTGGACGGATCGATGTAAAACTGCGGTATCTCGTCTCCCTCCTCATTTCTGACGATTGTTTCGGGCTGATCATTGGCTACTGCCATAAAGGGAGTCTCCGGCCCGTGCACTGCCTGCACCGCGCCCGGAATTTTCCGGCTGCCCAGCAAATCAACGGTCGCCACCATGCGCGGTATGACATTCTCGCTGACGAAAAAGCGCGCCGTATCAGACTCACTCACCAAATTGCCCAGCGTCTCGAGGGCGACACCGTCGCTTTCCGTTAGCATCGGCAGCGGAATCTGTTCTGTTTCCGGAGGGGTTACAGGTGGCAATCCAGTCTCTGAAGTTGTTGTCAAACCGGGTTGCTTCGTGGGCTCTTCGGGTACCGTGACCGCTTCTTCTGCCGCCTCAGGCGCCTTGATGACCACTTCGGGCCCGGCCTGCTGATAAATCGCAAAATAATAGTACGCAGCAGCGACCGCAAGAACCAAAAATGCTCCAATAATCCAGTTTTTCATCGCTTCTCCACTCCTTCAACTTTCACTGTATGTGACTTGCTAACCCCGGGAGGGTTCAGCCGATCACCTACAGCAAAATGAGCATAACTTTCCCGATCAGCGTTCTATATTGAGGCTCTGGATGCAAGGAGAATATTCCATGTTAAAAACCTGGAGCATATCTCTGGCCCTTTCTCTGGCTTTAACCTGGCCTGGCCTCGCGACAGCTGACGCCACCGAGTTGGCTTGTCAGGCCGGAGAGAATCCCCAGGCCACAGTGCGGCACCACCTCGATGCTGAGTTTTCATTGCATAACTTATGATGTAACGCAGGTCACGCTTCCGGGGAATTCAGAGCTGGAACTCGTCGATTTCACGGTGATGAACGACCCGGTTCGCACAGACGCGATCGCAGATGCGAAAGAATTGATGCCGCTGTGGGAGTGACAATGATATGAAACAGCCGGGTAAAGCCTTATTCTAAAAGGGTGATCCAACTGCCTCACATAGAGCCCGTGTTCCGTCCGCCCTCGGAGGCGCGGAGCCTGATCCTGCAGGTGACCAATGGCTGTTCCTGGAACCAGTGCACTTTTTGTGAAATGTATACGCAGGAACAGAAACGTTTTCACCTGAAGAAGCAAAGCCAGATCGAACAGGAACTGAAGGCTGTTTCCGGCACCGGCATGCCGGTGCGGCGCATATTTCTGGCTGACGGCGACGCCATGACGCTTTCATTTCGCCGGCTTAAACAGATCATGGACGCCATCCAACACTATCTGCCGGATGTACAGCGGGTTTCCTCTTACTGCCTGCCGCGCAACCTGAAGCACAAGACGGTTGCGGAACTCTCGGAATTGGGCGCGCTTGGTCTGAACCTGTTTTATGTCGGTTGTGAATCCGGTGACGACCTCGTGCTGGAAAAAGTGAAAAAGGGCGAAACTTTCGACAGTTCCCTGGCCGCGCTGCAGAAAATCAAGTCCTCCGGCTCCAGAAGTTCAGTGATGATACTCAACGGCATGGGCGGAAAGCTTTACAGCGAGCAGCACGCAGTCAACTCCGCCCGCCTGATGAACCGGGCACAGCCGGAATACCTGTCCACGCTCGTGGTCAGCTTTCCCGCCGGCACCGAGCGTTATCAGTCGGGTTTCAAAGGCGAATTTGAGCCCCTCGACCAGGCGGGCCTGTTCCGGGAAATGCGCTGTTTGCTTGATTCACTGGAACTGAAGAATACGATTTTCAGAAGCGATCATGCTTCGAATTACCTGGTGCTCAAGGGTACGCTGAACCGGGACAAAAGCCGGCTTTTGCAGACGGTGCAGGCCGCATTGGAACAACCGGGCGCGGTGAGCCTGCGCCCGGAATGGATGCGGGGTTTGTAACCTTACTTCAGCCTCAGCTGGGTCGATTTCTTGTTTGCCATGAACCTCGAGATTTTTTTCGAGGCGCTTTGCATCCTCTTCACCATGCTGGAAAATTCGGATGATCTGGTGATACTGCGGCGTTCGTAGACCATTTCCTGGCTGTCCATATCCACAGCCGTGGTCACGAGTATCGGTGAGCCCTCTTTCAGAAGCGCCCCCACCGCTTTGCTGTCCATGCCTTTCATGTTTCGCACGTCACCGTTAGGCAACCTGCCCTCGACCCGGGTACTGATCTTCTGCACGTTGGACATGTTGTACAGATCGCCCTTATACGTAATGGTCTTATTGGCGGTGTACACCTTGGTGCTGCCGCAGCCGGCGAGCGACAGGAAGCAAACCGCAAGCAGGAATACAGCCAGACGTTTTGCATTATTGAGGCTGCGACCTGTAATCGGGGCTTGACTGCTTATCATTCTGTAGTACTCCATGGCGATTCATTTAGCCTCTGACGTTACCCGCTTCCCCGCTCTATTTCAACGAAAAAACGGGCTTCACGCCGCCTCGATTTAGCCCCATACTGTAAAAACATGTCTTCTTTCAGCATGCCCCTGCGTGACCTGGTATTTGTCCTCGTCATTTGTATCGTTTGGGCCGGAAACTTCATCGCCGGCGCCAGCGGTATGCAGCATTTTTCACCTTTCCTTTTCATGATTCTGCGCTTCACGCTGCTGCTGATCATTTTGCTGCCCTTCATTCGCCGGCCACCACCCGGCCAGTGGCTTCGTCTGATCAGCGTGTGCCTGTTGATTGGCGCCCTTCACTTCACTTTCATGTTCTGGGCGCTGTCACGTTCAGAGGATGTTTCGACCGTTGCCATAGTTCAGCAGACTTACATCCCGATAGCCGTGGTGCTCGCGATGATCCTGATGAAAGAAGCGGTCGGCTGGAAAACTCTGGCGGCAACCCTGCTCGCGTTTCTCGGGGTTCTGGTCATCGGTTTCGACCCGCTGGTACTGAGGCAGACCGACGTTCTGGCGATAACACTCGCTTCGGCCCTGTTCCAGGCGCTGGGATCGATCTATCAGCGCGGCATCAAGGGAGTAGGGGTGCTGAGCTTTCAGGCGTGGACGGCGGTCATTGCGCTTCCGCTGCTGCTCGCTGCAACGCTGCTCG
This sequence comes from Lysobacterales bacterium, assembly GCA_013001885.1. Lineage (GTDB taxonomy): Bacteria > Pseudomonadota > Gammaproteobacteria > Xanthomonadales > SZUA-36 > JAHEFT01. Next base: position 22,763 of record JABDLD010000051.1, on the reverse strand, counting down.
CCGAACAGGGCCAGCTGGAAACGATCAGATCAGCGCAATGGCAACACTGGGCGAGCGTCGCCTACTCCACCGTGATGGCCTCCCTGGTGGGGCACGGGCTGTTTTTCTTCCTGGTTCAGCGGCATCCCGTCAGCAGCGTGATGCCCTACCTGCAACTCACTCCTGTGCTCGCCGTAATTTTCGGCATTATCTTCTGGGGCGACAAGCCCGGAGCGCGCCTGTTGCTTGGCGGTGCACTGGTAATTACCGGCATCCTGGTCATCACGCTGAGGGCACGGCAAAAAGCAGTCTTGGGGTCTGCCGGCCAGGACTGACAGCAGGATTCGGACCGCAGTGCGACCCTGCCCAGGCCGAAGCCCATTCATTCAGAATGGCCGGAATTAGGGAGTATCCGGTTCTGCTTCAGATGCGTCGTTCACCCAGCCGCCGCCCAGCGCCTTGTAAAGACCGACGATTGAAACGACCTGCGCCCTGCGCGTTGATGACGCCAGTAACTCGGCGCGGAACAGGGAGCGCTCGGACTCAAGCACTTCGAGGTAGCTGGTTACGCCGCCGTCATAGCGGGCACGGGATAACATAGCCGCGCTGCTCGCTGCCCTTACCTGTGCTTCGCGGGCCTCGGCTTCCTGCCGGTAGGTGCTGATTTCGATTAACGCGTCGTCAACCTCCTGGAATGAGCGCAGCACGGTCAACTGGTAAGTGCCCAGAAGTTGTTCAGTCCTGGCGCGTTCCGCTTCGACCCGCGACCTGTTCCTTCCGGCGTCGAACAGCGGCCCCAGCAGGTTGGCGCTGATTCCCCAGACCTTGTTGTCGCTGGAAATAAAGCCGTTGAGATCGTCGCTGGCCAGGCCCAGTGACCCGGTCAATGACAACGACGGAAATCGCAAGGCCTCGGCGACGCCGATTCGTGCCGTCTGCGCTGCAAGCTCCTGTGACGCCTGTCGAATATCGGGCCGCCTTTCCAACAGCTCTGACGGCAGGCCAGCGGGAATTGCGGGGATTTTCAGCGCGGAAACAGGATTATCCAGGCTTCTCTGAATCGGACCGGGATTTCGCCCCAACAGGACGCTGAGCGAGTTTTCCGCGAGCCCCCGCTGCCGTTCCAGAGCCGCCTTTTCAGCGATAGCGTCGGCCAATTCGATCTGCGCCTGGTTGACGTCGATCAGCGGAACCGTGCCCCGGTCGAACCGCGCCTCGATGAGTCTCAGCGCGTCCTCACGCGTCTGCCTGGTTCGCTCGGCGATTTCTACGCGGTCATCCAGATCGAGCAACAGCAGGTAGATACTGGCCACGTCGGCAATCAGTGTGATCGTAACCACATTCCGCGCCTCGACCGTGGACAACAATTCAGCCCGCGCCGCCTCTGTCGATCGCCGCAGTTTACCCCAGAGATCCACTTCGAAACTCAGATCGGCAGCCAATACAAAACTGTCGTTTACGCCACCGGGAACGCCTATACCGGGAATCTGGTTTCCGCGGGAGGCTCCGGCGGAACCGCCCAGATTCGGAAATTGATCAGCGCGGACAAAACCGAGCGATGCGCGCGCCTCTTCGATGCGTGCAGTAGCAATCGCAAGTTCCCGGTTGTTTGCGAGAGCCATTTCGATCAGATCTACGAGGTCGGCGTCATCGAACAGCTCCCACCATTCCAGGTTGGCGATCGACTCACCGTTCGCCGTGGAGGACCGGAACGTGTCGGGTACCGGCACTTCGGGGCGTTTGTAGTCCGGCCCCATCGTACAGGAGGCCAGTATCACGGTGGCGGTGCTGATCAAAAGTGAACGGCAGACTCTCCTCATTCGGCCGGCCTCGCTGACGACTCAGACGAAGCGGCCGACGAAGGTTTGTCCCGACCGGTAATACGCTCAACCAGAACATAAAGTGCCGGAATGATCAGCACCCCGAGCACCGTTGCCGCCAGCATTCCCGAAAATACGGTCATGCCCATGACCTTGCGTGCCTCAGCTCCGGCCCCGCTCGCAATCAACAGGGGCAGTACGCCCAGGATGAAAGAGAATGCCGTCATCAGGATCGGCCTGAAGCGGTCCCTGGCGGCGGACAATGCCGCATCGAGGGCTGACAGCCCCTCATCCGACTTCAGCTTGGCAAACTCCACGATCAGGATCGCGTTCTTGGCGGCCATTCCGATCAGCATCACCAAGCCGATCTGGGCGAAAACATTGTTTTGGTAACCGGGCAGAAACAACCCGCTGATCCACAACCCGGCCATTGCGCCAAATATGGCAATCGGGGTGCCGAGCAGCACACCCACCGGCAGGGACCAGCTTTCATATTGCGCGGCAAGGATCAGGAAAACAAACAGAAGCGCCAGCAAAAATACGGTTGAACCGGACCCGGCGGCCGCCCGTTCCTGGAAACTCATCGCGTTCCAGGAATAGGTCATGTCGGTTGGCAGGGTCTTTGCAGCCACCTGCTCCAAAGCATCCAGTGCCTGATCCGAGCTGTAACCTGGCGCAGGTGAACCGGTCAGTTCCGCGGCGCGAAACAGGTTGAACCGGTTCGTGTACTCCGGACCCTGGGTGGATGAAGTCGTAACCAGAGCCGAGAGCGGCACGGTCTCTCCGGTATTGCCACGGACGAAGAAATAGCGAATGTCACTCGGATCAGAACGGTATTCCGGTTCGGCCTGGACGTACACCTTGTACAACCGCCCGAAACGGTTGAAATCATTGACGTAGGCGCCGCCCAGAAAAGACCCGAGCGTTGTATTTACATCCGCCGGAGACACGCCCAGTTTCAGCACTTTGTCGCGGTCTACGTCCGCGTAGATTTGCGGCACATTAGCCCGAAAAGTTGAGTTCACATTGCCGATTTCCGGGCGTTGCCTGGCCTCGTCCATAAAAGCCTGCGCCTGTTCGGCGAGATAGCCGGGCGTATTACCGCCGCGGTCCTGCAGCATCATGCTGAAACCCGAACCGGTGCCCAGCCCCGGGATGGCCGGCGGACCGAACGCGAATACCATGGCTTCAGGGATGCCCATGGCAAACTTCCGGTTCATCTGCTGGATGATATTGTTGACATGAAGCTGTGTGCTGTCCCGCTCAGCCCAGTGTTCCAACGAAACGAACAGGAAGGCATTGTTCGGTGACAACGAAGAGGTCAGCAGGCTGTAGCCCGCCACGGCGGTGACTGAATCAACCCCATCTGCGCCGACCAGCATCGCCTCGACTTTTCTCGTCACGGCATCGGTTCTTTCCAGCGAGGCCGCATCGGGCAGCTGGACGTTCACCAGGAAATATCCCTGATCCTCCTCAGGCACGAATCCGCCCGGCACGACACCAAACAGTCCCCCCATCATCACGATCATGATCAGCAAGGTTCCGATGCTGAGCAGCAGCTTGCGCGTGAACAGGGTTGCTATGCCCATGTAGCTGCCCGTTGCCCGCTGAAAAGCCGAATTGAACCCGTTGTAAAATGGGGTCAGGAAATTGGCTTTTTGCTCGGAGGGCGGCCGCAACAGCATCGCACTCAGCGCCGGGCTCAGGGTCAGGGCATTGATCGAGGAAATGGCCACGGAAATGGCGATGGTAATCGCGAATTGCTGGTAAAGCCGCCCGGTGATGCCACCCATCGCCGCTACCGGCACAAACACGGCAATCAGCGAGAGTGAGGTCGCAACTATAGGGCCCGACACCTCCTTCATCGCGGCAATCGTCGCGGCTTTCGGCTTGAGCCCCTCTTGCATCTTCGTGGTCACGGCCTCCACGACGACGATCGCATCGTCCACCACAATGCCGATAGCGAGCACCAGGCCGAGCAGGGAAAGCGTATTGATGGAAAATCCCAGCAGGGGAAACACCGCGAAGGTGCCGATCAGTGAAACCGGCACCGCCAGCGAGGGGATCAACGTCGCCCGCCAGTTCTGTAGGAAAATAAAGACCACCAGGATGACCAGAGCCACCGCCTGGAACAGGGTGGTGATGATCTCACTGATGCCTTCCTCGATCGCCAGCGTCGTGTCCAGTGATACCAGGTATTCGATGTCATCGGGAAAATCGGCCGACAGATCCCTCATAACCGACTCGATCTGGGCCGCCACCTCCAGTCCATTGGCCCCGGGCAACTGGTAGACGGCGAGGATAGCCGCAGGGCCGCCATTGAGCCGGCTGGCCGCATTATAGGTCTGGGTACCCAGCTCCACACGAGCTACATCCTTGACCCTGACCTGCGATCCGTCCGGATTCGACCGAACGACCACTTTGCCAAATTCCTCGGCCGTTGAGAGGCGGCCTTTGGTTCTAACCTGGTAGGTAAACTGCGTGCCGGGAACGGCGGGCGGGCCGCCGATCTGGCCGGCCGGCGCAATGACGTTCTGCTCCTGGATGGCGCGCGTTATATCCGGCACCGTCAGACCCAGCTTGGCCAACTGGTCGGGCTTGACCCACACGCGCATCGCGTAATCACTGCCGCCCAGTACGCTGGCCTGGCCAACTCCCTTGATGCGCGCCACGGCGTCCAGAATATTGATCGTCAGGTAATTGCTCTGAAAGTTCTGGTCGTAAGTGCCCTCGGGTGAATACAGCGATACCAGCATCAGCGGAAATGCGAGCTTCTTCTTGACCGTGATGCCCAGCCTTTTGACTTCTTCGGGAATACTGGCCTGGGCTTCTGAAACCCGGTTTTGAACCAGCACGTTGGACATATCGAGATCGGACCCCACCTCGAACGAAACGGTTAGATTCATCGTGCCGTCGTTGGAGTTGACCGATTTCATGTATAGCGAATTTTCGACGCCGTTGAGCTTTTGCTCCAGTGGAGTGGCCACCGACTGTTCGACGATTTCGGCATTGGCGCCGGTGTAGGTCGCGGTCACCCCTATTTCCGGCGGCGTGATTTCAGGATACTGTGCGACGGGAAGAGACCCCATCGACACCACGCCAACAATCACGATGATGATCGCAATGACCATGGCCACGATGGGGCGTCTTACAAAAAACTCCGCCATGACGCGCTAACCCTGGCCCGGTGCAGAGGCAGAGGCGCTTACCGGTTGAACCGTCATTCCGGGCCGGATTTTCTGCAAACCCTCCACAATCACGGTGGCGCCGGCCTCAAGGCCCGATTCCACCACGACATCGTTGCCGGTTTGCGGACCCAGCGTAACTTCCCTTACCGCTACCTGGTTATTGGCTTCGACCACATACACCCGGAACAGGCCCTGTAATTCCGATACTGCTTTGCGTGGAATGACGACCACGTTGTCGAGCGTCTTGTAAGGGGCGCGAACCCGCGCGAACTGGCCTGGCAGCAACAAAAGGTTTGGATTCGGAAAAGACGCTTCCAGCGTATAGGTGCCGGTGTCCTGGTTGATCGATTGAGAAGCAGCGACCACGTGCCCGGTGTGCGGATGTTCGGAGCTATCCGTCAGAATCAGCACCAGGTCTTTGTCGCCTTCACCCATTTTGCGCGCCTCTCTCGTCAATCCACCCTGCGCCGCAAGGTAGGTGCGGGCCAGGATCAGGTATTCGCGCTCAGAGATGGAGAACCTGACGCGGATCGGGTTGATATCGGAAAGCTCGTTCAGAACGACCGGATTGGGGTCACGGCCGACGAACTCACCCGGCTTGGCCTTTGTCAGGCCAATCAGCCCGTCGATCGGAGCGTACAACCGCGTATAGCCCAGTTCAATCTCAGCCAGGTCCACCGCCGCCTCACTGGCTTGAACTCCGGCACGGGCGGCAGCTTCCTGCGCCACGGCGCCATCAAGATCCTGCTCACTCACGGCCTTCATTTCCGCCAATGGCCTGATACGGGCAAGGTCAGAATCTGCCTTGGCGAGCTTGGTCTGGGCGGCAGCCAGCTGGCTTTGAGCTTCTACCAGTTTGGCTTGAAACGGCTGTGCATCAATGGTGTAGAGCAAATCACCCTTTTGCACGAAGGTCCCTTCCTGAAAATCAATCGATTCCAGAAAGCCTTCGACGCGTGCGCGGATCGGAACGTCCTGTGTGCCGAGCGTGGATCCGACCATCTCGACGGAAAGCGCCACGTCTCGTTGTTCAGCCTGGCTCACGATCACCGGCAGAACAGGGGCGGATTTCTGCGTCCCTGTATCAGCTCCATCCATACAGCCGGCAAGGAAACCCGCCGCTATCATCGTTATCGCCAGGCAGACCATTGCTTTTTTCACTTCCCATCACCTTTGTAATTTTCGCTCGCCGGCATCCGGTATTCGCCAGAACCGATGTGGTTTCGTGGCCCGTAGTGGTATACCCGGCGCTTGTTGCCGTTCAGGTCCCACTCCCAGTCCTTTTCCCGGGTCTCAATATCATAGGTCTCCGAATGGCTGTAACCGTAGGGATAGTAAATCCCCCAGGGAGCCCCGTACCGATAGCCGTAGGTCTGCGGGTAGCGCCAGTACACCGACCGGTTGTAGTAGCCCGGATAGTACCAGCCGGTGCCGTAAACCATGGTAGAGCCGGTGTAATAACGGCTGTAGTAACCGCTGGTGCTGGTGTAGGCGGCCTGTCCGCTGCTGTCGTCAAATGACTCGACCCGGACAAAAGTCACGTTATAAGCCGGGTCGGTAGGCGGAATGGTATAAATGGCCTCGGGGATTTCGCTTGCAGCCCGCCAACCCGACCGGGGGTCCGTTGACGAATACCAGGCTCCTTCGAAACAGAGATAATAGTAATTGTTGTGCCGGATCACCTGGAACGGCGTGTTTTCGGCGCGGAGCAGCGTGGTTGCCTCGATCCCGACAAAACTCGGTTCCCCAACGTACGGAACTTCCAGCTTGCTGCCGTCTCCCAAAGCCACAACGGCGCGTTTCGGTTTTGCAGCCTCCGCCACCGCCCGTTCCGCCTGGGGTGTGCCCGGCACCGATGCCATTACTCTGGCCTTGCGGTGGCCGGGCGGAATTCTTGCAAATTCCCCGGGCAGATTCCTGACTGTGGACCATTGCCGTTTGAAGTCCCTGGTGCTGAACCAGCGGCCGGACAGCAACAGGTAGTAACGGTCCTGATACCGGAACAGATCACTGTCCGTGTTCGCTACGAACTGCAACCCGCCGTCTGTTACGGGCTCGAGTTTCATCACCCCATCGATCAGGACCAGTTCGGTCGGCTCATAACTGATCGTAAACGGAAGCGGCGGTGAAACGGCCTGCCGGGCGGGCATTGCCGCAGCGACCTGAGGCCAGTCTGAACTGACTTGCAGGGTCAGAAAATCACTCGGCAGATCGGCCGTGTTGATCCAGTCTCCGCTGGCCAGCATGCTGTTTTTAAGCCAAAACCCGTCTCGCAAAAGATACCAGGTATCGTTTTTCCGGCTGTAGAACACGTCCCGGTCTGTATTGACAACGAACTCCAGCCCGGTTGCCGGAATGGCTACTCGCGCAGGCGGGCCATCGATAAGCATCAACTCCATCGCGCGGTCAGCGACGACGATCCGGGGAGGGTTGAAGTTCAGCTGGGCCTGCGCGTGCGAAACCAGCAATGACAGAACGACCGCAACCCATCCGGATCGCCATGGCGTAAACAACATCGCTGCCGGTTCAATCAGTCGGTTTTACGAATTTTAGCGTCCAGCGGTCCGTGTTGCCGGTCACTGTTTTCCGCCCGACTTCGTAACGAAGTTCATCATCAGGCCTGAAATGGAGATCGGAAAAATCGACGAAATCGAAACCGGCGGCTTCAATCTCCAGGATCGCGCGCAACGGATCCATGCGCCTGCGGTTTTCATCATTATCCGCTTCCATATGCCTGCGGGTGTGATCGACCACGGCATATACGCCACCCGGCTTGAGTGCGTCGAACACCGCCCTGTTCATCGCGGTGCGCCCTTCGGGGCCGAAGTTATGATAGTTTCGAAAGGTGAAAACGATGTCGGCATCTTCAACGCCAAGACCGTCGATCTCCAGCGCGTAGGTCCTGGAGCCTTCCGGCCGAAAAACCCTGGCCTCTTTAGCCGTTACTTTTACTTTGTCAAAGCCTTCCTGGTTGAGCAGTCTTTCCTCGACTCGCCCGGTGCCCAGCGCGACGTAAAGTTCGCCGTTTTCAGCCAATACCGGGGCCAGAAGTTTGGTGTACCAGCCGCCGCCCGGAAGCAGTTCGACGACTTTCATGTCATCCCGTAATCCAAAAAATTCCAGGGTATCGACGGGACGGCGGTTACGATCCCGATCTTTTTCAGCTTCGCTTCGGACGTCAGCATTCATTGCTGCTTCCAGCTTTGTTTCAACCGAAGAAAAGTCGCTCGCGTGGGCGAAAGCGGAAACCAGTAATAAAAGGATCATCAATACGCGTGTCATGTAATTACTCCAACTGAAGAATGGGGAAATGCGAAAACGCCGGTGTTCCGAAAGGAACCCGGTAACATAGATTGTAGTCGAAGCGAACTCAGCCGTCAGGCTGCAATTCTAAATTCTGCTGCCTCGCTCGCATGCAGTGATCGCACCGCCCTTTTCAGGTAGCTCCGCATTTCTTCTTGTTTGTTTGGAGAAACGCGAGTGCCATTGAGTCTCAGCATTTCATGCCAATACTCGACTTCTGCCTGCAACAGGAAACGTTTGGAGGATTCCATATCTTTTGCCCAATTTGGTGCCGCGTTCTGACGCAGCGGATATTTTGGAAATCATCCTGATCCAATTCCGGGGAAGATCCTTTTCCACGGTATTTCTAAAAGTACTCACTAACTCATGACTGGTAGATCATGTGCGTACTGTAATAATCCAAATGGGATAAAAAGTCAAGCCTAACCACGTGATATCGTGACAAATTCAGGAAAACCGCCTGGTGGGGGTCGTGACGGAACGGCCGGCAAAAAAACCTTTCTGCGGGTTAAAGTTCGCGCAAAGCCGTTGCGACAGGTTGGCGAGCCGCCCTGATCGCGGGAAATAATCCGCCGATCAAACCGATGACCATTGCGAATACAATGCCGCGAATCAAAAGTGAAGGTGAAACATCGAAGGCGAAGGCGACCTGGCTGAAGCTGGAGAAGTTCAGAGTCGCCGCACGATATCCGTCAAAAACCAGCCAGGCGGCCAGAGCTCCGATGATGCCGCCTACCAGCGCCAGGAACAGCGACTCCATCAGCACGGATATCACCACCGGGCTGGCATGAAAGCCCAGGGCACGCAGTGTCGCTATTTCACGAGAGCGGGATGAGATGGCGGTGTACATCGTGTTCAACGCGCCAAACATGGCGCCAAGACTCATGATCACCGCGATCAAGGTGCCCAGCCCGGTGATCAGGTTGTAGAGCAAGGCGGATTGCTCTTCATAGTAATCGGCTTCGAGCACCGGTTTGACGTTCAGGCGCGGGTCACTGGTCAGCGCATCCTTATATTCCTGGAATGAATCGGGCGACTTCAGTTTTGCGTAAACCACCTGGTATGAATTTCCGCGGCGGTAGGCCGGCTGCAGTACGGCCGCATCCACCCAGATTTCGCTTTCCGCCAGACCGCCGCCGGCTTCGAACGCGCCGACGATTGGCCATTCTTCCTGCGCCACGGTGATCGTCGATCCCACTTCAAGGCCAACTATTTCGCGCTGTGAGCCCACGCCGACGATCAACTCGTTCAGGCCGGGCTCGAACATCCGGCCTTCGACAATCCTGAAGCCGCTGCGCAGGTCCGGAGCAATCAGCGATACACCGCGCAGCGGCACGTTCGCATCACTGCCGGTTGAACGCATCGGCAGGTTGATCACGACAAATAACTCTGGGGATGCCAGTGGACCGCTCTCGTCCCGCGCCAGCCCGGGTCCCTCGGAAATGAACCGCGCGTCGTCCCCGCTCAGTCCGCTCATCATTTCGTACGTTGCCCCGCTTCGCAGCACCACGACGTTATCCGGGGAGACAGACCGCTCCATCGTGCGCAGAATACCCTGGGCGATTGACAAAACGCCCACCAGAACCGCAACGACTCCGGCGATGCCCAGCACCGCAGTCAGTGAAGAACCGATTCGCTGCGGCAGGCTGCGCACGTTGAACAGGGTGATCGAAACAATTTGTGAAAACCAATTCAGCAGCCGATTCACTTTCTATCTCCTCAGTGCGTCAGCAATGCGCAGCCGCTGCGCCTGCAGGGCCGGCAATATTCCTGCTACCAGCGCCATCACTCCGACCAGGAAAACCCCGATCAGCAGGTAGTTGACGGGGATAAAGAAAAACGGCAATGCCCCGTTGGTGGGGTCGCCGGCGGATACCATCAGCCAGGCCAGCGCCAGGCCGAGCGCTCCGCCGATGCCGGTCAACACGAAGGATTCCCCGAGTACGAGCCCGAGTACGCGGCCGTCACTGAACCCGATGGCCTTGAGCATTGCCAGTTCGTTCGTTCGCTCCCTGACCGCATAGGCCATCGTGTTTCCGGCCACCAGCAACATCGTGAAGAACACCGCGATGATTATCGCCGTCATGATGAACCCGATGTCCCCGATTTGATCTGCAAATCCCTGAACAAAAGCGCCCTCCGCTTCCGACTTGGTTTCGGCAGGCGAATTGGCAAATTCCGCATCGATCAATGCGGCTATTTCCGCCGATTTCGACGGGTCTGAAATACGGACCGAGTACCAGCCCACCAGGCCCTGGCCGAACTGGCGTGCTTCATCGAAAAAATCGTAGCGGAACAGGAACTGGGTGGTGTCGGTGCCTTTTTCGGCCCCGTCATAGATGCCGACCAGGTCGAATTCCCAGGTGACCTCTCCGCCTTTCTTGGTCCAGATGGTCGCGTTGATCGGAATTCGATCGCCCACTTTCCAGCCGAATCGTTCCGCTATTTTCCTGCCGGCTATCGCCCCACTGCGCGTGCTGAGCCAGGCCTGTTTTTCCGCCTCGCTGATCAGGAATTCAGGATACATCTCCAGGTATTCCCCGGGATTCACCGGCAACTGTGCGAAAAAATTGCTTGGTTTTTGATAGACGCCGCCAAACCAGGTTTGATGAACCGCTTCTTCAACGCCTTCGATCTGCTCGATGCGCGACTCATAGGATTGGGGCAGCAACTGGATAATCGAGATCTTATGCCGCACGACCAACCGGTCCAGGCCAGCCACGTCAACACCCTGGCTGAACCCCTGTTTTATCGCCCCCAGGTATCCGAACAACATGAAGGCCACCATGATCGAAAGCAGCGTCAGGATTGTGCGGATTTTCTTGCGCTTCAGGTTGCTCCAGATCAAATAAAGATACTTCATAGCCGCGCCTCCTACTCTTCAGCTTCCGTTGAGAGCTTGCCCTTGTTCAGGTAAAGCGTGCGCGAGGCGCGGGCGGCCGCGTGAATATCATGAGTCACCATGACGATGGTCTTACCCTGTTCCTTGTTCAGCGCCTGCAGCAAATCAAGAATTTCATCCCCGGATTTGCGGTCAAGATCGCCGGTGGGCTCATCGCACAGCAGCAGGGTCGGGTCGGTTACGATCGCCCGGGCGATGCCTACCCGCTGCTGTTCGCCGCCGGAGAGCGTGCGGGGATAATGGCCCTTGCGGTGGGAAAGGCCCACGATGTCGAGCGCGATGGCGGACCGCTTCCGACGCTCGGAGCGCGAAAGGCCGGTCAGCAACAACGGTAATTCCACGTTTTTCTGAGCGGTCAATACCGGCATCAGGTTATAAAACTGGAACACCAGCCCGACGTGGCGGGCCCGCCATGAAGCCAGCTTACGTTCGGATAACTTGTCGATAGGCTCGCCGCCGACGATGACCGAACCCTGGCTTGGCCGGTCCAGCCCACCAATCAGATTAAGCAGTGTCGACTTGCCGGATCCGGAGGGACCCATCAACGCAAGAAATTCACCTTCAGGTATCTGCAGGTCAAGGCCGCCCAGAACATGTATTTCCTCTGAACCTCGCTTGAATATCTTGTCCACGTTGTGGATTGTAACGAGTTCTTTTTTGCTCACATTCACCTGCCTTTCTCCTTTACAGCATCACCGTCAGCCAGTGCCGGCGGTCCCTCGGTCACGACGCGCTCCCCTGCCGCCAAGCCGCTGTTAACCATAATATCGCTACCCCGCGATTCACTCAGCGAAACAGCCCGACGCTCAACATAGCCGTCATTGACGATGAACAGGAAACTCATACCGTCCTGCGTTCTTACCGCTTTTTCCGGCACCAGCAAACCGGATATTTCACTTCGTGCAGTTTCCTCCCGGTCTACCTCCTGGAATGCCACCTTCACCCCCATGTCAGGCAGAATTCTCGGGTCCAGTTGATCAAAACCGACACGCACCTCGACCGTGGCTCGCTGGCGGTCCGCCGTTGGTATGATCGCAATGACGTGGCAGGGAATTTTCCAGTCGGGATAGGCATCCAGTGTCGCTACCACTTCCTGGCCCGCAGTCACGCGGTTGATGTAGGCTTCGTTGACATCGATTTCGATTTCCAGGGACGACATGTCAACAATGGTGCCAATGCCGGTTCGGGTAAATCCGCCACCGGCAGATACCGGCGAGATCATCTCCCCGGGTTGCGCATTCTTGGCCACGATCACGCCGGCGAAAGGCGCCCTGATGATGGTGTCTTCCAGTTGCTGGCTGTAGATATCAAGCTGCCGGGAAGCCACCTCGATGTCCGCACGCTTGCGACCCAACTGGGCTTCCAGCGACCCTGCCAAAGCCCTTGCGCGATCCATTTCGACCTCGCTGGCCAACCCCTTCTCCAGCAGCCGCGAGGTCCGGTCCCGATTCAGCAGCGCCTCTTGCAACAGGGTGTCGGTTTCTTTCAGGCTTTGCCGTGAAGAGAACAGCTGTGCTGCAGCGAGTTCATAGCTGGCCCGGATGTTCACATCATCCAGGCGGGCCAGCACCTGGCCTTCCCCGACCTGCATGCCTTCTTCGATCAGAACCTCGATTACCTTGCCGGTGAACTTGGAAGAAACGGTGGCCTGCCGCCTGGGCGTGACATAGCCAGACGCGTTGAGAACGGTGGAGGCAACCTGGGTATTGAGCTCTCTTGCCACAACCGACCGGATCTCGACAGCCCGGCTCTGTTGATGCCAGAAAAAATAGGCGACCGAACCCGCTATCAAGGCCAGCATGACGACCAGGAGAATGATCCGGCCGGAACCGGAGGCCTGGTTTTCGGGTTCGCGCTCTATCCGAAGCTGGTCGAGGGTTGATTTTTCCACGGCCGCGCCCTCAGTCCCTGGGCTTCAGGAGCATTTCGAGCTTACCCTCTGGCAACAGCAGCCCCCGTTCAAAATCGAAGCAATTCATCATTTCGTGCATTTCAATTTGTGAGTGGGGGTAATACGGCATTTGGGCTGAAAGCCGTTTCCTGATGCTGAGCGTTTCCTCGTCGATCACTCCATACTGGATGTTTTCGAGCCTGATCGCGAGGTGGTGCACGCCAAAGCCGTGCGTTTTCGTCCCGAAGTGAAGCCAGGGCCGAAGCGCCGAATTGAACGCACGCAGCGCCCGGTCGTCGAGGTAGCAGAGGAAGTCCCAAAGCAGGCAGATATCAATTTGGGTGCCTGGCGGAAACCGCAACTGTTCCTCAAAGGCGTGCTTCAAGTCTTTTTCGGACAGCGAGGCCTGCTGCTCCCGCATGAAAGGCTCGTTAAATAGATCGACAAAATGAAGCCTGCATTTGAATTGCGAGAAAAAATCTACGGTCTCATGCAATGCCGAACCGATCTCAAGCACGGTCAGCCGATGGTTGACATCGATCATTTTGAACATCGACGGCAGTAGCTTGCTCGGCTGTCGCGAGACGACCGGACCCAACCGGAAGGAACCGGCCGGCCTTTCGATTTTTCTGGCCACGGAACTCATTGAGCGTGTCTCGTTAAACCGTCCGTTGCCGGGCGGGACGGCTTGGATCACAGATCAACTAGCCGCTTTTCAGATTCAGGCTGGGTTCCTTCCTGGCCGTATCCTTGGCGGCTGACGAATGGCTCGCGGTCGGGTTTGCAGCCGGGGCGTCCGCGACTTTCTGACCACTGTCAGCAACCGACTTGTTCGCTGCGGGCTGCTTGACCGCCGCAGGTTTGTCAGCGCCGGCTTTCTGTGCCGGATTCATATCAATACTGCCTCGGAACAGGGCCCCGTCCTCAAGCTGAACCCGGGGCGCAATAATGTTGCCCTGCACGCGTCCGGTCTTGGTGATGATGACCCGTTCGCTGCCGCCGATGTCGCCGGAAACGTCGCCGGAAACCCGCACTAATTTGCCGATGATATTTGCGATTACGTGTCCGGTCTCGGCTACTTCCACTTCGCCGGAACATTGAACGCTGCGTCCTTCGATACGGCCTTCGACCTTCAGGCTGGAGTCAGCATTGACGTCACCGGAAATACTGATTCCCTGGCCGATCATTGCAACTTTGGTGTTGGAGGCCGCCGTTGCGGTGCTCTTTGCAGGAACCGGAGTACTTGCCCGGGGCTCCTCGGCAACAGGGGGTGTCTGCTTGCCGCTTTTGTGTTTGTCAAACATGGCCATAATGGTGACCTTTAATTGTTCAGGGGGCAGTTATCCTATCAAGTTGTGCAAACAGTGTCACTTGGTGAATACCGCTCCGAAATCAGCCAGGGCCTCGTGATAGTGGTCAAAACTGTGGCAGCCCCCTTCAAATGCAGTCACCCTGGATATAGGTGAATGCCTCTGCGCGCTATGCTCCCAGCCAATGAGTTCATCGCCTTTATCCAGGTAGACGAAAAACGGCAGCGCTGCATCATAATCGACGGCGGCCTCCAGCCGGTGCAGATCCATGCCGTGATCAGCGGTCCATTCGTAGTTCTCCAGCGTTACATGGTTTTGCTGGGGGCCGAGCAGCATGTGGCCGTGCTCGCGCAGGTCGTAAGCCGGGTTGAAACCGATTGCAGCTGACTTGATCTCCGGCCGCTCGCGGTTGAGCATCAACTGCAGGATCCGGGCGAACCAGCCGCCCATCGAAGACCCGCAAAACACAACCTCTGAAACCGTCGCACCGACCATGGCAAGCACTTCAGAAGCTTGCGGGCCGGCCCGGCGGTAACGAATCGAAACCGGCATGAAACGATAGTCTTTACGCTCGGCAAAGTCGGCCACTGCGACGATTTTCGAATTATCCGAAAAATCTTCCAGAATGGCCGAATTGAAGCCGTTGAAATAGAAAAATTGTTTAGACTGCCGCATCCAGGGCCTGGTCGAGGTCGGCAATGATGTCTTCAATGTCTTCGATACCGATACACAGGCGAATCATGTCCGGAGTGACACCGGCGGATTCGAGCTCTTCGGCCGAAAGTTGCCGGTGCGTGGTCGATGCCGGATGAGCCGCCAGTGACTTCACGTCACCGATATTGACCAGGCGCAGAAACATTTGGAGCGCATCATAAAATTTGACGCCGGCATCAAATCCGCCCTTGATGCCAAAGGTCAGCAACGCCGAAGGTCTTCCATTTGTATATTTCTGCGCAAGCCCGTAATACGGCGAATCAGGCAGCCCCGCATAGTTGACCCAGGCCACCCTGGGATGGTCCTGCAAATACCTGGCAACGGCCATCGCATTATCACAGTGTCGTTCCATGCGTAAAGGCAGCGTCTGCATGCCCTGCAGAATGAGGAAAGCGTTCATCGGGCTGAGCGCTGAACCCGTATTACGCAGCGGCACGGTCCGGGCCCGGCCGATGTAGGCCGCGGCGCCCAGCGCCTCAGTGTAAACCACGCCATGGTATGAATCCTCGGGCTCATTGAGCATGTGAAATTTCTCGGGATAGTCCGCCCAGGGGAACTCTCCGCCGTCGACAATGACCCCGCCCAGTGAGTTGCCGTGGCCGCCCATGTACTTGGTCAACGAGTTGACCACGACGTCTGCACCCCAGCGGATCGGCTTGATCAGCGCCGGAGTCGCAACCGTATTGTCGACGATCAGGGGAACGCCGTGTTCATGAGCCATATCGGCCAGCGCCTCGAGATCGACGATATTGCCGGCCGGATTGCCGATCGATTCGCAGAACACCGCGGTGGTCTTTTCATCGATAAGGCTCCTCATCGCCTCGACACTGTCATCCTTGGCAAAGCGCACCTCGATGCCCAGTTTGGGCAACATGTGCTTAAACAGTGTATACGTGCCGCCGTAAAGCAAGGGAACCGTAACGATGTTGTTGCCCTGCTCGGCAATGTTCAGAATGGAGTAATTGATCGCCGCACTGCCTGCACTCAGGCACAGCCCGCCGACGCCGCCTTCCAGTTCCGCGCAGCGCTGTTCCAGCACGCCGGTCGTGGGATTCATGATGCGCGTGTAGATATTGCCTGGCACGGCCAGGTTGAACAGGTCGGCCCCATGCTGGGCATCGTCGAATTCGTAGGCTACCGTCTGGTAAATGGGAACCGCCACGGCCTTGGTTTCGGGGTCGGACTTGAAGCCGGCATGAATTGCGAGGGTCTGGTCTTTCATAGGGAATCTCTCATCTCAGATTGAGTGGGTCTGCGGCATTGACACCGCCCATGTATTGCTTGCGCCGGTCCAGGTTGGTCAGTTGATAAACCAGCCCGAGCCAGTTGGCGATAATGGCCTTGGCCGTGTCGCCCCAGGTGTTGTCCAGTTCCGGCTCGATTTCTCGTTCCAGAAAATCGGGTAGATCACGATCTTCCCAGAGCGCCCTGCGCGCCTCGTAAATATATCGTTCCGCTGACTGCGCAGCGGACTCGGAAAAATAATGCTCGGGAAAGGGCGGCTGATCATGCAGCTCACCGTTCAGATAACGCAACACTTCGCGCTTGTATTCCTTCAGCAGGCTGTTGGTATCGTATTCTGGATGCCCCTGGAAATAGATCGTCCGGAATCCGTCAGGACTGACCGCCATGTGCACACCTCCCTGTTCGCTCTCGACCAGGACCGGCAGGCCCGCGCTTTGCAGTTGGGCCCGGGAGATATCGTTGTAGCGCGAGTGCGGAACATAGAAGCGGGTGTTGATTTCACGTAACAGCGGATGCGCGGGCACGGCAACCCGGTGACTGTATACCCCCCAGCGTTTGGCCGGCAAAGGCTGGCGGTCAATGCCGTGAAAGTGCTTTAAGACCGCATGTGTCGCCAGGCAGGAGCATAGAGTGGAAGCCACGTTTTCCTGGGCCCAGGCGATCACTTCCATCAGGGGATTCCAGAACGATTCTGTCTCGAGTGCCGGGTTGGACACATTTGCCCCGGTAATGATCAGTGCATCAAGACCGGCTTTCTGCAAGTCCTCGAACGTGCTGTAGTAACGCTCGATGTACTCCAGGCTGTCATTCCCCCGGGCCAGCCCGGGCAGGGAGAACGGGTATACAAAAAATTGTGCGATGCGGTTACACCCGCCCACCAGGCTGATGAACTGGCGTTCGGTCGCTTCCAGTGCGGCGTCGGGCATCATGTTGAGGAAGCCGACGTGCAATTCGCGAATGTCCTGGTGCAGGGCACGATCCAGCGACAGCACCTCGTGGCCCCGCTTGCGGAGCCTCGAGAAGGTGGGCAGATCTGAATGTTGTACCAGTGGCATGGGCTGAGTGTACAGAAAAAAGGGCCGGGCGATTACGCCCGGCCCCGGTCAAATCAGGCTCGAATCAGGCTTTTGCCAACGACCGTCCCGTCGATCCCAGATCCTTGCAGGCTTCCTGCAGCCGGTCCACGATGCCGAGCTCGCCCGCACGCAGATATTTCCGCGGGTCGTAAAACTTCTTATAGGGTGTGCCGTCATCCGGGTCTACCTGGTACAGGAACGCTTTCGGGTTCTCGTTGACGAACTTTCCGATCGGCTCCGAGAACGCAAACTGGGTATCGGTGTCGATGATCATCTTGAACACGCCATAACCCACTGCTTCTGTAATCTTGGCCTTTTCAGAGCCCGAACCGCCGTGAAACACGAGGTTCAGCGGGTTTTTGCCGGTGTCGTGGGTTTCACGAACCAGGCTCTGCGAGTTCTTCAGGATTTCAGGCCGCAATTTAACGTTGCCGGGCTTGTACACGCCGTGCACGTTGCCGAAAGAGGCCGCCACTGAAAAATGGCCAATCGGGTCCAGCAGGTTATACGCCATCAGCACGTCCTGCGGTTGCGTGTAAAGCTTGGAATTGTCGGCGCCTTCGTCGAACTCACTGCCGATCCCGTCTTCCTCGCCGCCGGTTACGCCGAGTTCGATTTCGAGCGACATGTCGATTTTTGCCATCCGCTCCAGGATCCGCGCGCACTCACTCAAGTTGAAATCAATCGGATCGGCAGACAGATCCAGCATGTGTGAGCTGAACAACGGCTTCCCGTGCTGCTCATAGTATTTCTCACCTTCATCCAGCAACGCCTCGATCCAGGGGATCAGGGCCTTGTTGGCATGATCGGTGTGCATCGCGACACAGATGCCGTAATGCTCAGCCAGCAGGTGGGCGTGCTGGGCCGCGGCTACCGAGCCAAGGACTTTTGCCTTGAACCCGTCCGCCATGCCGGCGCCGGCATAAAAAGCGCCGCCGCTGTTCGACAATTGAATAATGATGTCCGAGTTCGCTTTCGCGGCCGCTTCCATAACGGCGTTGATGCTGTTGGTTCCAACGATATTCACTGCCGGAAGCGCATAGCCGCCGGATTTTGCCGCATCCACCAGGGCAATATAGTCTTCGCCGGTGACGACACCGGGCTTGAGTGTTTTACTGGACATCCGAAGATCCTCATCAGTTGTTCGATTGAAAACGCAATGCAGACAGACTGCATCGATTGTAAATACCTGACCTTTCAGTTTCGGGTATAAGCGCGACTATTTCAAGGCGGTTTCGTGGGGAATCCGGATATTGACTGTCAAACCATGCGGCGATGCCTGGCTTAGCCGGAACGAATGCCGGTTGCCGTACAGTTCGGCCAGGCGTTCGCGGGTATTACGCAGGCCGACGCCATTGGCATCGGGAATCAATCCATCCTCCAATTCGACCCCGGGCCCGTCGTCGCTGAGTTCGATCAGCAGATCTCCGGCAAACACACGGGCGGCTATCCGGATGAGTCCGCCCTGTTCGGAGCGGGCGATACCGTATTTAATGGCATTTTCGACCAGCGGTTGCAGCAACAGGCTGGGAATCAGGGCCTGAGAAGCCTCCTCGCCGATGTCCAGATCGAGGTTCAGGCGATCCTCAAACCTGACTTTTTCAATGTCGAGGTAAAGTTTCAGCGCGGCCAGCTCCTGTTCCAGCGTGATTTTCTGCATGGGGTCGTTGTCCAGCGAGTAACGCAGAAAGCTGGACAGCCGGGTTACCATGCGGTTGGCCGGTTCTGTCTGCCGCTCGAGGATCAGGGTTGAAATGGCATTCAGGGTATTGAACAGGAAATGCGGGTTCAGCTGGTAACGCAGCATTTTCAACTGCGCTTCATGGGCCATCGCGGCTGACTTCAAAGCGCTTTTCTGGACTTCCTGAAAAATCCGGTAGTACTTGATCAGGAAATAGAGAATGCTCCAGGCCAGCATCACGGTCCAGCCTGAAATGAACGTCTCCATGTAGGACACTTTTTCGTACAGTTCAGCCGCACTGCCCATCTTCTCGAGCCAGGCGTCCATGTCGCTGGAATTTTCGACCCAATGGGTATAAATGTAACTGCGTGATCGAAGCCAGAGAAATCCCGCCGCCGCACTGCCCAGCAGCAACCCGGCGCCCTGTATCCACAGCGGGCGACTCCACAGAAAACGATACAGATACCTCAGGCCGAGCGACAAACCGATCGCGATCACCGTGATGACCATCACGTAAAGAAAGTAGTTGGGGGCAGTATCTTCAAGCAGGGCCCGGGTCAGGGCGAATTTACCGATCACGCCCCAGGCGAACCAGCCACCCAGGTGCAATACCCAGAACAGCTTTGGCTGGTCACCGTTAATGTCCTTGATCATCATCCCGTCATTTTAGCCCGGCAGATCCGGGGGATGATTGCGCCCTGTCGGGCAGACAAGGCTTTTTGTCTCAAATTCAGTCGCAGGTGAGCGTGAATCGCACCCTTACCGTGAATACCGAGTTCTTGTTCGTGATTCCCGGGGATTCCCTGACCCCCGCGGCAATGTCCATTTCCTTGGTGACCTTGTCCCCGCGCGGACCTGGGCACTCGATCCTGATGTCCTTGCTGGCCTTGCCTACGTCATTGATGAACAGGTCTACTTCCGTTGCGGTCAGCTGCATCCGCACCAGCAATTCCGTCAGGCATTCTCCGGAAAAAACAACCATCGGCTCAGGCGCGCCAAACGGTTCCTTGACGATACCCGCGTGCAGGGTGTGTTTCGGAACGCTGACCTGGCCTTCGCCTTTCAGCCCTTCGTGGAATACTTTGACGTCAAGGTCGTATTTCCAGTCATCTCCGCAATTCCCGTCCTGGTGCTCTGAAATCAGCGTCATTGTCAGCTTACATGTCATTCGTTTTGCTCCTCGTTCCAACCGGATATATTCATAGAATACCCGCCGGGGGTCAATGCGCGAGACAAAAAAACGCGGATAAGAGTTATCATGAGCGCGCTAACGAGGGACAGCCATGCAAGCATTGAACAACTTTTTTGCCACTATCGACGGATACATCGGAGGTTCCAATTGGTTCGTGTATCTTCTGCTCGGAACCGGCCTGTTTTTCACTCTCTACCTGAAATTTCCGCAAATCCGCTACTTCCGGCACGCCTTCCGCATGGTGACCGGCAAATACGATGAAAAGGGCGCGAAGGGCGACACCAGCCACTTTCGTGCGCTAACCACGGCGCTGTCGGGCACCGTCGGTACGGGCAATATCGCGGGTGTTGCACTGGCCATCCACCTGGGCGGACCCGCGGCCCTGTTCTGGATGCTGGTCACCGCGATGCTCGGCATGACGACGAAGTTCGTCGAGGTCACCCTCTCGCACAAATACCGGGAGTTCACCGAGGACGGTACGGCTGCCGGAGGACCGATGTACTACATGAAAAACCGGCTGAACATGAAGTGGATGGCCGTTCTGTTTGCGCTGGCGACGATCATCTCGTCCTTCGGCACCGGCAACATGCCGCAGATCAACAGTATTGCCAATTCCATGCATGCTGCATTCGACATTCACCCGGCCATTACCGGTCTGGTGCTGGCGGTATTGCTGGCCATGATCATTCTCGGCGGCATCAAGCGCATCGCGGCGACCACTTCGAAACTGGTACCCGTGATGGCCGTCCTTTACTTCATCGGCGCCCTCTCGGTGATTTTCGCCAACACCGAAAACATAGCGCCCTCCCTCGCCGCAATTTCCGGTGATATCTTCACGGGCTCTTCCGCCACCGGCGGCTTCCTGGGCGCCACGCTGGCCTTCGCATTCAATCGCGGCGTCAACCGGGGCCTGTTCTCCAACGAGGCCGGCCAGGGCAGCGCGCCGATCGCGCACGCGGCGGCCAAAGCCGATCACCCGGTCTCGGAAGGCATGGTGGCGATTCTGGAGCCCTTCATCGACACCATCATCATCTGCATGCTCACCGGCATGGTTTTGCTGTCGTCCGGCGTCTGGAACGAAAAACATCAGAACGTATTCCAGCGGGCCGATATCGTTATTCTCAAGGGCAGCTACGACGAAAGCCGCGCCGCCGACCGGGAAGTGTTGTTCAACTTTCTGAATCCGACCGCAGAATCCAGGGCGCAGCGGTTCAATGGCCCGATGCGCGTGGCGAATGGAATAATCACGGACGAGGTCACCGTGATTCATGCGCGCTCGGTGGCGGAAGATGTGCTGTTGACCAGCACCTCGACCGAGCAGAATTTCAGCGGCGTCGTCGCAGTGGAAAACGGACGGATATTCAATGCCGTGAGCGAATTGGAGCTCAGCGGCCGCTCACTGATCCACAGCGCTCCCCTGACCACCGAAGCATTCAGCCGGGGCATGCTGGGAGAAAACGGCCGCTTCATCATTCCGATCAGCCTGTTGTTGTTCGCTTTTTCCACCGCCATCGCCTGGTCCTACTACGGTGACCGCGCGGTGACCTTTCTCTGGGGTATCGAGTACGTCCGTTATTACCGGGTGCTTTACGTGCTGGGTTTTTTTGCGGCAGCCGTCATCGACACCACCATCATCTGGACGTTTTCAGGCATCGCCATTGCCTTGATGACGATTCCGAACATCATCGGCATCCTGCTGTTGCACAAGGAAATGAAGGAAACCGTTGATGACTACTGGAAAACGTTCAAGTTTTCGGACAAAGACGACACGGCCTGAACTACCGTTTATTCCGGCATGTGCGGCGGGTCCGGATCATACTGAATTTCGTCGTCTGATTCGGGATGGTTTTCAAGCCATTTTTCCAGCAATTCCAGGTGCTCTTTTTCCTCTTCGGCAAATTCGCCGGCTACCGCCCTGACCGCCTCATCGGGGCTGTGTTTGCTGATTTCGAAATAGAAATCGTGGGCCCGCTGCTCATTGGCCATGGCGACTTTCAACGCATGGCCCGTGGTCATCAAATAATTCATCTCGCCAATGTCCGTGGTTTCCGGGCCTTCCATCGTTTCCCAGCCGAAATCCCACGGGGCGATAGCCGGCAGGTCAAACCCTTTCGAGCGATCCCGTATCTCGCCGGCGTGCAGGCGACTGTAGTGCGCCAGTTTCCTGAACGTCGCAGCGACCTCGGGATTGTTGTGGACCTCCATCATGTCGGCCAACTCGTCATGGCGCTCGGCCGCTTCTTCCTCCAGCGCTACTGAATACGTCAGGAAGGTATCCAGATCGGTCATTTTTTCTGCGATGCTCACAGGACGAACTCCTCCTCGATGGAACCCATGCCCCGATCCACGCCCGTGCCCGGGCGGAAAACCGGGTACGCGGTGCGGAAAATGATCCCGGTGCTCATGCCGTCATCCACCTGAATCCGCATTGCGGCTTCGGCCGGGTCGCTGGTGGTTTCTGC
>JABDLD010000049.1 GCA_013001885.1 Lysobacterales bacterium | reverse complement strand
AGACATCCCTGTGCGCTCATCGGCTGTTCCCGACAGCCGATGGTCCGGCAGTCGGGTCCCCGGCCCCTCTGCAGCCATCGGTATCAAAAAAGAATGACCTGCAGAGTGTGGCGGGGGCGCCAGCTGTCCCTGTCCGGGACCATAACCGCCGGGAGCGTGTTACGAGTGAACAGGGATGTCTTGAACGTGTCCTGGACAGGGACAGTTGGTACCCCATGGTGGGTGGGCAGCTAAGTCGTGAATGATTCCGCTCCTGTTGGCGCCGCATCTCATTGATTCTCAATGACGTCGCCCTCAAATTATGGGTATTGAATTTGAGGATATTCCGATGAGAATGGATAAACTGACAAGTAAGTTCCAGCTGGCACTGGCGGATGCCCAGAGCCTGGCGACGGGGCTCGATAACCAGTTGATCGAGCCGGTTCACCTGATGGTGGCCCTGCTGGACCAGGAGGGCGGTTCGGCCGGGCACCTGCTGACCCGTTCCGGCGTGCGCGTCAACCAGTTGCGGTCGCAGCTGGGCGAGCGCCTGGAGAGCCTGCCGCGGGTGAGCGGCGCAGAGGGGGAAATCAGCCTCTCCAATGAGCTGATCAAGTTGCTGAACCTGACCGACAAGCTGGCGCAGAAACGCGGCGACCAGTACATCGCCAGCGAGCTGTTCATTTTGGCGGCACTTGATCTCAAGGGAGCGCTGGCAGACATTCTGAAGCAGGCGGGCGCCAATCGCGAGGCTATTGAGAAGGCCATCGACGACATGCGTGGCGGAGAGCAGGTGGTGGACCCCAATGCCGAGGAAAACCGCCAGGCGCTGGAAAAATACACCATTGACCTGACCGAACGGGCCGAGCAGAGCAAGCTGGACCCGGTGATCGGGCGTGACGAGGAAATCCGCCGCTGCGTCCAGGTTTTGCAGCGCCGCACCAAGAACAACCCGGTCCTGATCGGTGAACCGGGCGTGGGCAAAACCGCTATCGTGGAAGGTCTGGCCCAGCGCATCGTCAACAACGAATGTCCCGAGGGAATTCGCGGCAAGCGTGTGCTGAGCCTGGACATGGGCTCCTTGCTGGCCGGCGCCAAGTTTCGCGGTGAGTTCGAGGAACGGCTTAAAGCGGTTCTGAACGACCTGGCCAAGCAGGAAGGCAATATCATCCTGTTCATCGACGAGATCCACACAATGGTTGGGGCCGGCAAGGCCGAGGGCGCAATGGACGCCGGCAATATGCTGAAGCCTGCGCTGGCGCGCGGCGAACTGCACTGCATCGGGGCCACCACGCTGGATGAGTACCGCCAGTATGTCGAGAAAGATGCTGCCCTGGAGCGCCGTTTCCAGAAGGTTTTCGTTGGTGAGCCTTCCGTTGAAGATACGATTGCCATTCTCCGCGGGCTGCAAGAGCGCTACGAAGTCCACCACGGCGTGAACATCACCGACCCGGCCCTGGTGGCGGCGGCGACCTTGTCACACCGCTATATCAGCGACCGGAAGTTACCGGACAAAGCCATCGACCTGATGGACGAGGCTGCGTCCCGCATCCGCATGGAGATCGATTCCAAACCCGAAGCGCTGGACCGGCTGGAACGCCGTTTGATCCAGCAGAAAATTCAGCGTGAAGCGCTGAAGAAAGAGTCGGACGAGGCGTCGATCAAACGGCTGGAGGAACTTGAAACGGATATCGCCGCGATGGAGCGGGAATTCTCCGATCTCAACGAGATCTGGAAATCTGAAAAGGCTGCCGTCCAGGGAACGACCCACATAAAGGAAGAACTGGAGCGGACCCGCGCGGCCCTTGAAACTGCGATGCGCGCCCAGGACCTCGCGCGGATGTCCGAACTTCAATACGGCAAGTTACCCGAGTTGGAAAAGCAACTGGAGGACGCCGAAAAGGGCGAACAGGGTGATTTCCAGTTACTGCGTACCCAGGTGACCGAGGATGAGATTGCGGAAGTCGTTTCGCGCTGGACCGGGATACCGGTGTCTCGCATGCTGGAAGGCGAGCGCGACAAGCTGCTGCGCATGGAAGACAGCCTTCATGCGCGTGTGATCGGGCAGGACGAGGCCGTCAGCGCCGTGTCCGACGCCATCAGGCGTTCGCGGGCCGGACTGTCCGATCCCAATCGCCCGATCGGTTCTTTTCTGTTCATGGGTCCGACCGGCGTCGGTAAAACCGAATTGTGCAAGGCGCTTGCCGGATTCATGTTTGATACGGAAGAGGCCATGGTGCGCATCGATATGTCCGAATTCATGGAGAAGCACTCGGTGTCCAGGCTGGTCGGCGCGCCTCCCGGATACGTTGGTTACGAGGAAGGCGGCTACCTGACCGAGGCCGTCCGGCGCAGGCCATATTCGGTGATCCTGCTGGATGAGATCGAAAAAGCCCATCCGGATGTATTCAACATCCTGCTGCAGGTGCTGGACGACGGCCGCCTGACGGACGGGCACGGCCGCACGGTGGATTTCCGCAACACGGTGGTCGTGATGACATCAAACCTGGGTTCACAGCGCATCCAGGCCATGGCGGGGGAAGGTTATGAAGCGATGAAAGCCGCCGTGATGGAGGTGGTAGGGCAGCACTTCCGGCCCGAGTTCATCAACCGCGTCGACGACATGGTGGTGTTCCATCCGCTGGACCTCGAACAGATCAAATTGATTGCCGGTATCCAGCTCGAACACCTGCGAAAACGCCTGGAAACGCATGGTTTCAAGCTGGAAATTTCCGACGAGGCGCTGAGTCTGCTCGGTGACGCCGGATTCGATCCCGTGTACGGGGCCCGTCCGCTGAAACGTGCTATCCAGAACGAAATTGAAAATCCGCTGGCGCAGAAGATCCTGTCAGGAGCTTACACGCCGGGTGATTCGATCAGGGTTAACGTGGAGGAAGGGCGGTTTGCCTTCCGCTAGTTGACAGGCTGAGCGGGTTCCCGTCTCAGGGAATCCGCGTCACCATGTTGATGGGCGGGATGACCGCTGTGTCTGCCGTTCAGGCTAAGCTCCGATCCTGTGAGCCGTCCCTGCTACTGCGTGCACCCCAAACGAGCACATCATCTCGGCAAAATCTCGAATGTCCGCCTCCCACTCCTCGCGTGGCGGGGCGTTAAAATGGTTCATGGGATATGCCTTTCCCAGTGAGGCGTATTTCTCCACGCCCATTTTGTAGAACGGCAATAACTGAACCTGATTCACCCGGCCTTCCAGCTCGTCGGCTAGAAACCTGGCTGTCGCCCGCAAGTTCTCTTCAGTGCCATTGTGTTTCGGCACCACGGGGATTCGAATAACCACGGGGATTCCCGATTCGACGACTTTCCTGAGATTACGCAAAATCCGCTTGTTGCTTACACCTGTAAAGCGCTTGTGCGCAGCCGGATCCATGTGCTTCAGATCACAGAAGGCCAGGTCTATGAAGGGCAGGGCTGCGTCGAGGGTTTCGGTCGGGTAATTGAGTGCTGTTTCAATGCAGGTATTGATTCCCTCGGCCCGGGCAGCCTTGAGCAACTCAATGGCAAATTCGCTTTGAATCAGGGCTTCACCCCCGGACAACGTCAGGCCTCCGCCGGACTCCTCGTAAAACTCCCTGTCTGCGGTCACTTCCTGCATGACTTCAGCGACCGTCGTCCTCCAGCCCCAGGCTTTCAGAGCATTGGTCGGGCAGACTGCGGCGCAGGCCAGGCCATCGCGTGAATTTTTATTTTTGAGGCCGGTGACCCGGCCGTCTTCCACGGTCAGAACGGAAGGATCGGGGGCTGCTTTTAGGCAGGCGTCACACTTGTCGACACCGATGCAGCGGTCGGGGAAAACCCCGACCTGCTCGCGTCGAGACATGCTTTCCGGATTGCTGCACCAGATGCAGCGGAGGGAACAGCCTTTGATGAAGACCACGGTCCGGATGCCGGGTCCGTCGTGGACGCTGAACCGCTGTATATTGAATACGGTTCCTGCGGTTTCTGGATCGTAGGTATCCATCACACAGCTCAATCGAAAGACATCTCAGTGCGGTTCATGATGTCCTTCCGAAGCCCGTCATCCAGTTCGCACCAAAGTGCGCTGTAGCCGGCCACCCGCACCATCAAGCCACGGTATTTTTCGGGGTGCCTGTAAGCATCCTCCAGCAGTTCGCGGCCGATGACATTGAGTTGCATGTGCTGACCTTTTTTGAAATAGGCTTTTTCCAGCGCGATCAGGTTGTCTACACCGCTTTCGCCGGAAAGTGAGCTCGGGCAAAAGCGCAGGTTCAGCAGCGTTCCGTTGGACATGCGCTCCTGGTTCAGCTTGGCGGCTGACCTGATCACCGCAGTGGGTCCTTTCCGGTCATGCGAAGCGACACAGGTGTGCACCGGTCCGAGACAGTCGGAAAGCGGTTCCGTCGCCTTTCGCCCGTCCGGCGTCGCCGCCTGCACCCAGCCAAAAGGCACGTTGGCGGAGACCGTGTAGACACCCGGCTGGTATACGCCGCCGCGGGGGTTGGGTCTTCCTTCCACCTCGTCGCAGTAAACATCCGTCGCGTAGCGGGCCAACTCGTCGGCATAGTCGTCGTCGTTGCCATACTGGTGAACCTTGTCGCTGTTGACCAGGTGGTACAAGGCCTCGTGACCTTCCCAATTGGCCTTTAAGGCTCCCTGCAATTCCCTGGCGCTGACTTTCTTCTCCTCGAACACCAGTTGCTTGATCACCGCCAGGCTGTCGGCTACCGTACCCACGCCGCTGCCCTGGGGTCCGGTGAAATTGTATGGTGCTGCGCCAGTGTTGACGTCGCGCCCGCTCTCGGTGCAGCCTTCGATCAGCAGGGAAAGGTAGGGCAGTGGCTTCAGTTCTCGATGCACGTTGTCCATGACATCGGTGCTGCAGGCATGCATTTCTACCCAGTACTTCATCTGTTCCTCATACGCGGACTCGACGTCCCCGAAAGAACTGAAGTCCTCGAGCTGACCGGTCGACGGACCCAGCCTGCCAAGTTCTTCCCGCCCCAGTGCATAACCGTCATTGAGAGCCAGTTCCAAAACACGGGCGATACTGAAATAAGATGAATCGTGCCAGCCGTATTCTCGTCCCGGCACGCTCATTTCGACGCAACCAACGATCGCGTAGTTGCGGGCGTCTTCCTCGCTGATTCCACGGTTCTGCATGGCGGGGATAATGACCCGGTCGCTGAAAATTTTCGGCTCGCCGGTACCCATCCGCATGGCCTTGGCCGTCTTGCGGGTAAACCATTCCGCCGTATCCTCATGCAGGCGAACTGCGGTCCATGGCGTGCCCATCCGGGTATGTGCGACCATGTTCAGGAACATGCCGGAAAGTTCGTTGGACGCATCCGTGCCATCGGCATGGACACCGCCCAGGGTCAGGGTCATGCCGCCCAGGCTGCGGCCGCTGTTGGCCTGCGTGGTCATCCAGTCACGCAACTTCATGAAGCAAGACGACAAAACGGCATAACACTCGATCAGTTCCTGCATGAATTCCCGGCTGGCTGTGCCGCTGGCCAGGTCCGCCTCGAAATAGGAAAGCAGCGTCTGGTCGAGCCGTCCGACGGATACCGAGTGGCCGTTGGACTCGATCACGATCAGGCTCCACACAAAATGCACCAGCTGCAGCGCCTGCCAAAAATTTTGCGGCGGATTGTCGGCAATCCACGCGCAGTTCCCGGCCATTTGCAATAATTCCTCTCTGCGCGCTCCGGTTGCGGTCGCTGCCTGGTCCAGAGCCAGCCGGCCATAGCGTCTGATGTAATCGGAGGCCGCCTCGAGGCTGATCAGCTGAGCGCGGTAAAAAGTCCTTTTTTCCTCGCTTTCGGGGTCATTGTCCTGGATCGCGCCGAGGAACGATTCGACCCGCTGCTTCAGGCCAGCGAACCCGTTCTTCAATACCGTATCGAAATCGGGGACCAGGTGGCCCACGCCGGCGACATGATAAAGGCTGGTCGAATACAGCATGATGCCCATGAAGTCGCCTTTCATCTCGTCCGCTGAAAGGCGGCCCAGCATACTGTCGGAAAGGGTCTTGCCTTTCCAGTAGTCGGCGATCCCGAGTAGCATATTTTGGGTTTCGTCGTCGTAATCGTAAATGTTGTGTGGCCGTTCTCTAATCGGCATTTCCTGGAGTTCAGTGGCGATCCACTCATAGGAGAATTCCGGGAAAATGGCGCAGGCCTTCGGCGGCGCGGCGCCGTTACCGAGCAACAGCTGATTTTCCGTGATTTCCAGGCTGACGTTGCGCAGAACGTGCGCCAGCGCTTGGGCTACCTTGATTACCTGCGGTTCGTTTTCATGTTTCTGGTATGCCTCTGTGACCAGCAGGGCGCGTTCGGCATCCAGGGTCCAGGGTTGTTCATCGAGGAACCAGTTCCTCAGGCGGTTGACCCTCGGAAACGGGGACGGGTTTTCAACGACTCCGGAAACGCCGACCCCCCAATCATCCTCGTCGAATCCAACTTCGGCCAGGGAAGTGATGGTCCCATCTGGAAAAACGTGTTCTGCCTGTGCTGCCATGATCTGGTCTCCATGTGTGCGTTGCTTGCAGAAATTTTGCATCGTTAGCAGACATGAGTATTGTGGATTGGCGACAAACTATTTATATTTTACGACAACGCACAACGTAGACATTGATGGTATCTGCCATGTTCAGGCAACAGACATCTGACCAGACTATCCGCGCCGCTGGACTACTGGGGTTCAGGCGCCTGGTGGCTAACCTTGGCGGTGAAGCCGAGTCCCTGCTGACCGCCGCCGGTATTTCGCCTGAAGCATTAGCCTCCCCGGACAGTCGCATCTCTTACGCCGCCATGATTCACCTTTTGCAAGACTGCGCCTCGGAATTAGACTGCCCTGATTTCGGGCTCCGCCTGTCTGGCTACCAGGACATTGACATTCTCGGGCCGGCGGCATTAATCGCGCATTATTCAAATACAGTCGGAGACTCCCTTAAAGCAATCGCGACGTTCGTGTATATGCACTCCCCCGGGGTCGGCGTGCAGGTCGTAAGCAGCGACAAGGACCATGCATCGCTAACCTTTGAGGTCCTGATCCCGGGATTGCGCGCACAACGCCAAATCAACGAGTTGAGTATGGGCATCGGCCAGAGTCTGCTCGAGATGCTGGTGGAGCCTTCCTTTCGCTGCGACCACGTTCAATTCACGCACCGCCGGCCTGATGAATTGCTGCCGCTGGTGCGACGGTTTGGATCCAGCCTTTCATTTGGCCGTTCATTGAATGCCCTGACCTTTCCAGTTGCAGTCCTTAACCGGCCGGTTCCTACTGCGAATGCTGAATTCCGGAGTGTTGCCCTGGACTATATCCGTGATCACCTCGACGACGCAGAAGACAACCGCATCCGGCGCGTGGTGCTGCTGGTGCACCAATTGTTGCCCACCGGCAGATGTTCCCTACAGGCCGTAGCCGACATTCTGCGCACCCACCCGCGCACTTTGCAGCGCGAACTGCGGCAATCGGACGCCTCCTTCCGGGATATTGTGGATCGCGCCCGGCGTGAGCTGGTAGCCGATTATCTGCTCAATACCGATGTAACGTTGACCCAGGCCGCCGCAATGCTGGGGTACGGGGACCAGGCCGCTTTCAATAATGCCTTCAGGCGCTGGTATGGCTTGCCCCCGGGGCTTTGGCGCGACCGTACCCAGATTCGTGAAAGGCTCCGAGCTGGAGAAACGGCGATCGCCAGCGGGCATTCGCTACCTTGAGGGCAGCACGTGCCGGGAATTGCGCTCGCCCAGCGGATGCAGGAACTGCCCGAACATTTCAGCGCTGAGAGCGGCCGACTGCCCGATCAGTTCGTGGGTTTGCTGCCGGATACCCGCTGCGTCCCCGTCGTGGGAGTTCGCTTCCAGGACGGCCACGTATTCCGGCATGCTGAGCCAGCGATTGATCAGGCGCTCGTCCAGCTCCAGGTGGCACTGCAGTCCGTAGGCATGGTGCCCGTAGCGAAAGGCCTGGTTTTCGCAGGTATCTGACCTCGCCAGGTGGATTGCGCCGGCCGGCAGGTCAAACGTGTAGCCGTGCCATTGGAACACCGGGTGTGGTTCCACCAGCGCACAGAATACGGGGTCAGCCGCGGACAGGTGGGTGGGCTGCAATTCGTACCAGCCAATCTCCCATTCTTTCATCGGCCGGACTCCGCCGCCCAGTGTATAGGCCAGCAGCTGCGCTCCGAGGCAGATTCCAAGCAGCGGAATTTCGCGCTTCAGCGCCTCCTCGATACAACGCATCTCCACGTTCAGATGCGGATGGATGTCTCCCTGGTCCGGCATTTGCGGACCGCCGAGAACGATCAGTGCATCGTAGCGGCTGACATCAGGCCGCGCATCCGGGTCACGGTGGAAATTAACATAACGGATTCGGTGGCCCCGGTTCCTGAGCATCGGGTCCAGGGTGCCGAGTGGTTCCGCCGGCACGTGCTGAAAGACGAGGACCTTGGCCATCAGCCGGTCGCGCGAACCTGTCCGTTCCCGCGCACCACCCACTTGTAGCTGGTGAGTTCGGGCAGGGCCATCGGACCTCGCGCATGCAGTTTCTGCGTGCTGATGCCGATCTCGGCGCCCATGCCAAACTGGCCGCCGTCCGTAAACGCGGTCGAGGCATTGGCGTAGACGGCCGCCGCATCAACCCGCTCGAGGAATTTCTCGATCGTGGCGGCGTCTTCGGCAACGATGGCCTCTGAGTGCCGTGAGCTGAAGCGGTGAATGTGGTCCAGCGCCTCATCAAGATTGGCCACGGTCCTGATTGACATCCGCAGGGACAGGAATTCCTGCCCGAAATGCTGTTCTTCCGCGTGATTCAGGGTTCCCGCATAGGCTCCATCCAGTGCGGTGAACGCTTCCCGGTCCGCAAACACTTCAACCCGGTGCCGTTCACCCATTTCCCGCATCAGGCCGGGTAGTTCCGGCAACAGATCGCGATGCAGAACCAGGGTGTCCAGTGCATTGCATACGCTAACCCGGCGCGTCTTGGCGTTGGTGATGATGGAGCGGGCGCTTTCCAGGTCTGCGCTGCTGTCGACGTAGGTGTGCACGATACCTGCACCGGTTTCGATGACCGGAATACGTGCGTTGTCCCGTACGAAATCTATCAGGCCTTTGGAGCCCCGGGGAATGGCCAGGTCGATGTAGCCCACGGCTTGCAGGATCTGCGGCAGCCATTCGCGCTCCGGCGGAGCCAGGAACACGGCGGCCGGGTCGATTCCGTTTGCGGTGAGCACTTCGTGCATCAGCCCCACGATCACCTGGTTGGTCTCATGCGCGTCGCTGCTGCCCTTCAGCACGCAGGCGTTGCGGGATTTCAGGCAAAGTGCAAAAACATCGAAAGTCACGTTGGGACGGGACTCAAAAATCACCGCGATGACACCCATGGGAACCCGAACCTTGCTCAGTTCAAGGCCGTTGTCCAGGCGTCGTTGCTCCAGCACTTCACCGACCGGACAAGGCAGTTTGGCAACAAACCGCAAATCATCGGTAATGGCCCTGACCCGGTCCTCGTTCAGCAACAGGCGGTCGTACTTCGGGTCGCTTTCCGGCATCCGGGACAGGTCAAGGCGGTTGGCGGCCAGTATTTCGCCACAGGCTTCAAGCGCCCGGTCGGCCAACCCGGCAAGCACGTTTCGGATCAGTGTATCTTCGGACACGGCCAGTTCCCTGGATGCCGTGCGCGCCTGTTTCAGGCCGTTGTCGAGGTAGTTCTGCTGGTCAGTCATCAGCGTGTTTCCATTAATCCACGAGGTACAGATAATCGTAATGAACCAGGGCTTTTTGTCCGCGCTGCCCTTTCAGGCGATCGGCTTCTTCATGGCTGTATCGCGCCCGTCCGCAACCCAGAACGTCCCCGTCCGGGTTGCGTATCTGGATCACGTCACCATCATTGAATGGGCCTTCGACCGATTCGATGCCAACCGGTAGCAGGCTGGCCAGGCGGTTTCGGTCCAGCAGGGCGGCTTCTGCCCCCCTGTTCACGGTGACATAACCGGCGGCATGCCCGTCAGCGCTGGCCAGCCAGCGTTTGGCCGACGACGCTTCGCCAATGGCCGGAAAACGGGTTCCGGTCGCTTGCGCCCCGGTAAGATGGAGCAGGATTTCGGGATCGCTGCCGTCGGCGATGATCACTTCGGTGCCCAGTTTGGCAACCTTGCGGGCGATCGCCAGCTTACTGTGCATCCCGCCGCGTCCCAGAGCCGAGGTTCCGCGCAGCACGATGTCCTCGATCTGGTGCTGCTCGTCGTCCCAGGTTTCAATACAACGGGTTTCCGGATCGTCCGGGTCTCCGTCAAAAACGCCGGGCACCGTGCTCAACAAACACAGTAGATCGGCATTCACCATCCCCGCCAGCAGGCCGGCCAGTTCATCGTTGTCGGTGAACATCAACTCGGTGATGGCGACCACATCGTTTTCATTGACGATGGGAACGATGCCGGCGGTAAGCAGTGCCTCGATGCAACTGCGCATATTAAGATAATGCCGGCGTGTCTGGAAATCGCTCTTGCTGGCCAGGACCTGGGCGACGGTCAGGTCGTGCTGTCCGAACAGGTTGCGATAGGTCTCCATCAGCCGGACCTGGCCGGTGGCAGCCAGTACTTGCTTTCGTGCGACCGGATCACTGATGCGCTGCAAATGGCTGGCTGAAACGCCTTGCCCTGCTGCAACCGCTCCGGATGACACCAGCAGCACCTGCCAGCCGCCCGCAACCAGCCGGCTAAGCTGATCGACCAGGCTGCCGAGCACTTGCCGGTTCAGTTCGCCTTGCGGGTCACATAGAACCTGGCTGCCGATTTTTACGACAATGCGCTGTTCCATCGGCGTTGCCGGGGGCTACAGGCCCAGCACCCCGGTGCCCTGTTCGAACACAATATCTACCGGGATGGCAGCCGAGGCGAGGCGGTCGAGGTCTGTCTGCAGTTGTGAACCCACGGTGCCCATTTCCGCGACGAATGCATCGACAGCGGCGTAGTCCCCGTCACCTTGCAGAGTCAGCAGCCGGTTGCTCAGGTCTTTTACCGCCTGTTCGAATTCAGGCAGGTTGACCCGGTAAGCTCCGGTCTCGTCGTCCCGGCTGAACGCGCCAGCCTGTTTGAAGAAGTTGAAGCGGATCATGTTCGCCTTGCCGTGCGCGCTGCTGGCGCCGAAACGCACCGAGCGGAAAATTCCGGCCATGAAGGTTACATAGTCGTCCATCAACTCACCCTCGGTGATTTCCCCTTTTTCACGCAGTTTCTGGACCATGTACAGCCCCAGGATATCCGCCTTGCCTTCTTCCAGGGCCGAGGCGTGTTCCTTCATCGCGTGGCGCACGGTGCTTTGCCCGTCCAGCGTGGTCTTGATACCCAGGCCGTGGGCGACTTCGTGAAACATCGTGTTGCCGAAAAACGATTGGAAGGTGACGTGTTCGCGTTGGTCTTCCGCGATCAGCATGTCGGATATCGGGACCAGTATCTGGTTGTATTTCGCCAGCATCGCGTTCTTCAGTTGCAGGCGGCGGGTGCCCTTGGCCAGCTGTACTTCCTCGTCATTGGGCAGGTTGATGGCGATGGTTTTCGAGCCGGCGTTGGAGTGCCCGGCGTAGTAAACCACGTCATAGGCGTTCAGGTCGGCGTCTGATCCCGGCATTTCCTGCTTGTAGGCTTCAGGTACCGGCAGGCCGGTCTGCAGCTCCGGCAGGTACTGCGCGAACCGCGCCAGCCGCTCACTCCATTCCTGGTCCTTTATCAGCACATAGGATTCATATGCCGCCCGGTAGCCAAACAGCAGGTCCTCGTAGGTTTCGATCGGGCCGATTACCAGCTCAATCGGGTTGTTTTTCATGTCCATCCAGGCCATGTCGGAGGGCTGAAAATTGTCGGTTTCCAACGCCGATGCGCGCATCAGCAGGTAATTCGCGAACTCAGGGTCCTCCGCCAGTTCCGCAGCCTGCCGCAACAGGCCCGCCGAATCCCTGAGCTGGGCGGCATAAGCCTCGCTGTACGTTTGCAGGTACAGTTCACCCGCTTCGTTCCGCTTGACCAGCGTGTACAGGCCGTCCTTGCCTTCCTGGCCCCAGGCTTCAAACTCCTCCTTGCTCATGTCTCGCGGGTAAAATCCGGCGCCGAGCGGCTTGGGGCCGGCATTTTCGACAAACGGCTGGTCTGCCGCCAACCGGTCCCATGGTCCGTAATTGATATCCGCAAACCGGCGCTGAGCCGGGTCGTCAATCGAGTTAAGCAAGGGTTCCCGGTCGCCGTAGGCCTGCAACCAGAACAGGTCGTCCATGATTTTGGAGGCTTCGATCAGCAACGGGATCATCTGCCGCTGGCTGTCCGTGAGATGGCTCAAATCTGTCGTCAGCCTGACGGTAGCGTAAATGTCATATCGGGACGGCTGTTCAACGGCGAGCTCTGCCGGCAGTTCCCGCACTGCGACCTCGGGCTCGCCTGCGGAATTTTCCGGGGCCGGACTTTCAGCTTGCTGACACGCGGTCAGAAAAAACAGCGCGGAGATGATGAGAATGGTGTTGGCTTTCATTAAAATTCACTCCGAAAAGACGATTCGTAACCCAACCCTGAATGATATCAGACCCCTTGCTGCGGAGGTTGTGGAAAACTCGATGGATTGTCCCCATTTCAAGACACTTAATCTATAATTGTCCGGCTATACCAGGGTAAAAACTATGCCGATATATGAATACCAGTGCCAGGCGTGCGGTCACGACGTCGAAAAACTGCAGCGTATCAACGATGAGCCGCTTAAGGATTGCCCGGACTGCGGCAAGCCGAAACTCGTCCGGCTGGTATCAGCCGCCGGTTTTCGCCTCAAAGGAGCCGGCTGGTACGAAACCGATTTCAAGAAGGGCAAAAAGAAGAACCTGCATGACGGCGAAGGCGCGGGCAGCGCCAAGCCCGCAGCCAAACCCGAGGCGTCCACCACCAGCGAAAAGAAGCCTGCAGCCGCCAAGCCCAGCGCAGACTGACGCCCTTTGTGACAACCGCTCAACGGGAGCAAGAAAATGCGCACACATCTTTGTGGCGAAGTGAATGAACAACTGGCCGACCAGACCGTTCGGCTGTGCGGCTGGATCGATCGCCGGAGGGACCTCGGAGGACTGATTTTTATCGGCCTGCGGGATCATGTCGGAATTGTTCAGGTCGTGGTCGAGCCAGAGAGCCCGGCGTTCAAGGCGGCCGAAGCCCTGCGCAATGAATTTTGCGTGCGGATCAGCGGCCGTGTCCGGATGCGGCCGGAGAGCCAGTGGAATGAGTCCATGGCAACCGGAAAAATCGAGGTCGTTGCCGACGAAGTGGAGTTGCTCAACGCGTCGGCCCCGATGCCGCTGCTGATGACGGACGAGGACGGCGAAGAAATTCGCCTGAAGTACCGTTACCTGGACCTGCGCCGGCCGCGCATGCAACACAACCTGCGGGTGCGGGCCCGCATGTACCAGGCGATTCGCCGCAGCCTGGACAATGCCCGGTTTACTGAGCTCGAGACTCCAATCCTGACCAAGGCGACGCCCGAAGGCGCCCGGGATTACCTCGTTCCCAGCCGGGTGCATGCAGGGCAGTATTTCGCCTTGCCGCAATCGCCACAGCTGTTCAAACAGTTGCTGATGATGTCCGGCATGGACCGTTACTACCAGATCGCTCGCTGTTTTCGCGACGAGGACCTGCGAGCAGACCGCCAGCCGGAATTTACCCAGCTGGACATCGAAATGGCTTTCGTCGAAGAGGCGCATGTGCAGGCTCTGGCGGAAACCATGATTCGCGAGGTATTCAAAGATACGCTGGGATCTGATCTGCCGGACCCGTTTCCGCGGCTGACCTGGCGCGAAGCCATGGACCGCTACGGTTCCGACAAGCCTGATTTGCGCCTGCCGCTGGAGTTGGTTGACGTGGATGAACATGTTGCCCACATTGAATTCAAGGTTTTTGCGGGCCCGGCCAATGAAGACGGCGCGCGGGTCGCCGCTTTGCGCATTCCGGGTGGCGCCGAGCTGTCGCGTAAACAGATCGATGATTATGCTGCCTACGCCGGCCGTTACGGCGCCCGCGGCCTGGCCTGGATCAAGGTCAACGACGCGTCGGCCGGTCTCGACGGGCTGCAGTCTCCGGTCGCCAAGTTCCTGGACAAAAAAGCCTGGCAGGGCATCGCCGGCGCCACCGGCGCGCAGTCGGGCGACATCCTGCTGTTTGGTGCGGGTGAATGGCTTACCGTCAGCACTTTCATGGGCCAGTTGCTGGTCAAATCCGGACACGACCGCGGCCTCGCGGCGGAGGGCTGGCACCCGTTATGGATAACGGAATTCCCGATGTTCGAGTACGACGAGGAAGCCGGCCGCCACATGGCGATGCATCACCCTTTCACCGCGCCTGCAATATCCGACGCCGGGGCTTTGCTGGCCGACCCCTCCGGATCCCTGTCCAAGGGGTATGACATGGTTCTTAACGGTGCTGAGATCGGCGGCGGTTCCATCCGTATTCACAACCCGGAAATGCAGCAGGCCGTGTTCAAGCTGCTGGGCATCGGCGAGGAAGAGGCGCAACAGAAATTCGGATTCCTGCTGGAGGCGCTGAAGTACGGCTGTCCGCCACACGGCGGGATCGCGTTCGGCCTGGACCGCATCGCGGCCCTGATGTCCGGCGAAGAATCAATTCGTGACGTGATTGCGTTCCCCAAGACTACGACGGCCCAGTGCCTGCTGACCGGCGCGCCGTCCCCGATACCTGACGACCAGGTCGCTGAACTGCACATTCGGAATGTCAGCAAGGAACGTTGAAGCCCGCCGCAGGCAAGCAACCACACAGCGCTGAGCGCATCGGCGTCACGGCAGCATTAGCTGCGTACATTTTTTGGGGGCTGGCGCCGATATATTTCAAGCAGATACTGAGCGTGGCGCCGCTCGAGGTGATCGCGCACCGTATCTTGTGGTCCATTCCGCTGCTGGCCGGTTTCCTCTGGCTGCGCGACGGCCCGGGACTGTGGCAGCGGATGCGCCTGCCGACGCGCACCGTCGGGGTTTTGCTGATATCCGGTCTGCTGGTGGCGTTCAACTGGCTGGTGTTTGTCTGGGCCGTGATGAATGACCGGATACTGGCCACCAGTCTCGGCTACTTCATCACACCCCTGGTCAGCGTTGTGCTCGGATTCGTGTTCCTGCAGGAGCGCCTCACCAGGATTCAGACGGCGGGTGTCTTGATCGCCGCGCTGGGCACGGTCTACCTGGGCTGGTACCTGGGCACGCCGCCCTGGATATCCGTGAGCCTGGCCCTTTCCTTCGGCGCCTACGGCTTGATCCGAAAAATGCTGGATGTCGGGCCGATGATCGGTTTGTTGTGGGAGACGCTGTTGCTGGCCCTGCCGGCTGTGGCGTATGTCGCCTGGCTGGTGCGCCGGGGAACGCTGGAATTCGCCGGGGGCGACCTGAAGATCGATGTCCTGCTGATCCTGGCGGGCCTCGTCACGGTGCTGCCCCTGGTCTGGTTCAACGTGGCGGCGCGGAATCTGCGCCTCTCGACCGTGGGCTTTTTTCAGTACATTGCACCCTCGCTGACATTCCTGTTGTCCGTATTCGTATACGGGGAGGCGTTTACCCGGGGCCACGCGGTGGCGTTTATCTGCATCTGGCTGGCGCTGGCGATGGTCTCGCTGGAGAGTTACCTGCGTTCGCGACAGGCAAAGGGCCGCTGACGGCGTGAAAGCTGTCACTGCCGAAGTCATCCTGGTTCACGGCCTGTGGTTCGGTTCCTGGGCCATGGCCCGACTGGACAGAAATCTGCAGGCCCAGGGGTTCGCCGTCCGGCGGTTTTCCTATCGTTCGACTGCAGGTGAAATCGACCGGCATTCGCATGAACTGATGGACTTTGCCGCGCAGTCCGGCGCACAGCGTCAGCATTTTGTCGGCCACAGCCTGGGCGGCCTGGTGATTCTGCATATGCTCAACCGGCCCAATGACCTGGCGCCCGGCAGGGTGGTGCTGCTGGGCAGCCCGCTGGACGGCAGTATCATCGCGCGCCGCTCTGAGCGGGTTCCGGGCGGCGCGAGACTGTTGGGCGAGGTCAGAAATGCCCTGCAGAGCGGCTACGGGCGTCTGGTTGACAACCGGGAGACCGGCATGATTGCAGGCACCAGGGCTGTTGGCCTCGGCCTGTTGCTGGGCGGAACCGGCAAGCCCGGCGACGGCACGGTTGCAGTCGACGAAACACGAACCACCGGCCTGAAGGATCACCTGCTGATGCCCGTGACGCACACCAGCATGCTGTATTCCGCCGAGGTAGCTCGGCAGGCGGCCTGTTTTCTCGATACCGGTGGCTTCGACTGGCCGGTCGCATGTTAAAATGCACTGTTTAACTTTCAAGCAAGGAATTCCAGATGGCCGGACACAGTAAATGGGCCAATATCCAGCACCGCAAAAAGGCCGTGGACGCCAAGCGTGGAAAAATTTTCACCCGCGTGAACCGCGAATTGACCGTGGCCGCGCGCGAGGGCGGTAGCGACCCGGACGCCAACCCGCGCCTGCGCCTGGCCGTCCAGAAGGCCAATG
Source organism: Lysobacterales bacterium (assembly GCA_013001885.1). Lineage (GTDB taxonomy): Bacteria > Pseudomonadota > Gammaproteobacteria > Xanthomonadales > SZUA-36 > JAHEFT01. Next base: position 46,230 of record JABDLD010000049.1, on the reverse strand, counting down.
CGGTGAACATGCCGAAAGACACAATCGAGCGGACCATCAAGAAAGCGACCGGTGAACTGGAAGGCGTGACTTACGAGGAAATCCGCTACGAGGGTTATGCCCCGAACGGCGTTGCGGTGATGGTCGATACCATGACGGATAACCGCAACCGCACCGTGGCCGAAGTACGCCACGCGTTTTCAAAAGCCGGAGGAAACCTGGGTCAGGACGGTTCCGTGGCTTACCTGTTCAACAAGATTGGCGTGCTCAATTTTGAGCCCGGCACGCCGGAAGAGGACGTGCTGGAAGTGGCGATGGAAGCCGGGGCTGACGACATCGTGACCGAAAATGACGGCTCGATCGAGGTCGTTACTACACCGGAAGTGTACTCCGACGTCGTGACGGCGATGGAAGACGCCGGTTTGGCGCCGGCCAATGCCGAGGTCACGATGCGGGCAAGTGTTGAGGTTGAACTCGATGTAGATGCCGGCCAGAAAGTGCTCCGGTTACTGGATACCCTGGAAGACCTGGACGACGCCCAGGCCGTTTACTCGAATGCGGATATCCCCGACGAGGCATATGACGATTGATGAGAATCCTGGGTATTGATCCTGGCTCACGGTTTACCGGTTTTGGCATCATCGAAGTGAGCGGTGACAGGGTTACTCCGTTGCATCAGGGCGTCATCAAAACCGGGGCCGGGGTGTTCCCGGAGCGCCTTGGCATCATATTCAACGGCATTCGCGAACTGGTCGAGGAGTTCAGCCCGGACGAGGCCGCAGTGGAAACCGTATTCATCAGCAAGAACGCCAATTCCGCATTGAAACTCGGCCAGGCTCGCGGCGCCGCGATCTGCGCCGTCGTATCCATGGGTATCCCGGTGGCCGAATATTCCCCGCGTTCCGTGAAGCAGGCCATCGTGGGCCGGGGCGGGGCGGACAAGGTGCAGATTCAGCACATGATCACGGTTTTGCTGCAGCTGAAAGAAAAGCCGGCCGAAGACGCCGCGGATGCACTGGCTGTGGCATTATGTCATCAGCACACGCAGCAGACCGCACAAAGGATGCAGGCCCGACAAACAAGATGATTGCACGCCTGGCAGGAACCCTTATTCACAAGCTTCCACCGCTGATGGTGATCGACGTCGCCGGCGTCGGCTACGAGGTGGAAGCGCCGCTGTCCGTTTTCTACGATTTGCCCGAAGTCGGCCAGGCCGTCGTAGTCCTGACTCATCTCTCGATCAAGGACGACAGCCATACGCTGTACGGCTTTTCCAGCGAGGCCCAAAGAACCGTTTTTCGCCAGTTGCTGAAAATCAGCGGCATTGGGGCCAAGCTGGCGCTAACCATCTTGTCCGGCGCGACCAGTGAAGAACTGGCGCGTTACGTGGCGGAAGAGGATTCTGCCGCATTGACCCGCCTGCCCGGTATCGGCAAGAAAACGGCTGAACGAATCATTATCGAACTGCGGGACAAGCTGGACATCATTCCCGTCTCAGCCGGCGGAGCGCCCGAGAACCGCACTTCCGCTCCCGCCAGCGCTGTCGGTGAAGCGATCACCGCGCTTAACGCCCTTGGCTACAAGCCGCAAGAATCCAGCAGCATGGCGCGGGCCGTCGCCGAGCCCGACATGGATGTGGAGGAGATCATACGCCTTGCGCTTAAATCGGTGGTCAGAACCCTATGATTGAAGAAGATCGCGTCATATCCTCCGGCGAGAACGGCGAGGACCTCGTGCTGGACTCCAGCCTGCGGCCCAAGACCATGGATGAGTACATCGGGCAGCCCGCCATGCGGGAAAAGCTCGGTATTTTCCTGGAGGCCGCCAAACGCCGCAACGAGGCGCTGGACCACGCATTGATTTTTGGCCCGCCGGGTCTGGGCAAAACCACGCTTGCCCACGTCATCGCCTACGAACTGGGCGTCAATCTTCGCCAGACATCGGGTCCGGTGCTGGAGCGGGCAGGCGACCTGGCCGCGTTACTGACTAACCTGCAGCCGGGCGACGTGCTGTTCGTGGACGAAATACACCGGCTGTCGCCGGTCGTAGAAGAAGTGCTTTACCCCGCGCTGGAGGATTTCCAGATCGACATCATGATCGGCGAGGGGCCGGCGGCGCGCTCCATCAAGCTCGACCTGCCGCACTTCACGCTGATCGGTGCAACGACACGGGCCGGCCTTTTGACCTCGCCATTGCGCGACCGTTTCGGCATCGTCGAGCGTCTTGAATTCTACAGCGCCGAAGAATTGTCCCGGATTGTCACACGGTCGGCCGGGATTCTGCAGATTGCTATCGATAATGAAGGGGCGATGGAGATTGCGAGGCGCTCGCGGGGCACGCCCCGGATTGCCAACCGGCTGCTGCGGCGGGCCAGGGATTTCGCGGAGGTGAAAGGCGATGGGTTCATTGACCAGTCGATCGCTTCCCTGGCGATGGAAATGCTGCGCGTGGACGAGCAGGGTTTTGACACCATGGACCGCCGCCTGTTGAAGATGATCATCGAAAATTTCGACGGCGGGCCTGTCGGTGTGGAGAGCATCGCAGCTTCCCTGTCCGAGGAGCGCGGCACCGTCGAGGACGTGCTGGAGCCGTACCTGATACAGCAAGGATATATTACGCGCACGGCCCGGGGGCGAACAGCCACTGCAAAGGCTTATCGGCACTTCGGGCTGGATCAACCGGGAAACGGCGGCAACGACCTGTTCGACAAGAAATGAATGAACTTAAGAAAGAACCGTTTGTCTGGCAACTTAGGGTCTACTTTGAAGACACGGATGCCGGAGGCGTCGTATACCACTCGCGTTACCTGAATTTTTTTGAGCGCGCCAGGACTGAAATGCTCCGCGCCATGGGGGTATCTCAAACCGAGCTCAGGGAGAAACACAATCTCATCTGGGTAGTGCTGGATATCAATGTGAAGTTCAGGAAAGCGGCGAGGCTGGACGATGAACTGTTGGTTGACGCCGATTTGCTCTGGGTCAAAGGCGTGAGGCAGGGCTTTCGGCAAAAAATGACAAGAATTTCAGACGGAGCCACGGTGGCTGAAGCGGAACTCAGCGCGGTCATGCTCCATGCGGACAGTCTCAAGCCGGCGCGCATGCCGGACTGGATTAAGGCGGAGTTACTACAAAATGCAGAATGATTTACAAGTCTGGCAGTTGATCCTGCAGGCCAGTTGGATGGTCAAGGGTGTGATGGCCTTGCTGTTGCTGGCTTCCGTGGCTTCCTGGATGATTATATTTCGCAAGCGGCAGGTCCTTGCCAAGTCTGAAAAAGACGCCAACCAGTTCGAAGAAAAATTCTGGTCGGGAACCGACCTCACCGGTCTGTATGAAGGCATTACCGGCGCGCATCGGGTTTCCAGGGGCATGGAACGGATTTTCGACTCGGGTTTTTCTGAATTCCTGCGCATGAGACAGCAGGGCAGAATGGGTCCCAACGCCATGTTGGAAGGGGCTCAGCGTTCCATGCGTATCGCCCTGACCCGTGAGACCGAAGAGCTGGAAAACCACTTGAATTTCCTGGCCACGGTCGGTTCGACCAGCCCGTACGTGGGTCTGTTCGGAACCGTCTGGGGCATCATGACCTCTTTTCATCAGCTGGCGAACGTCAACCAGGCCACCATTGCGATGGTGGCGCCCGGGATTTCCGAGGCGCTGGTGGCCACAGCGATGGGGCTGTTCGCCGCTATTCCGGCGGTGATCGCGTACAACCGCTTCTCAAACCAGGTTGAGCGGCTGGAAGTTCGCTACGACAATTTCAAGGAAGAATTCTCCAGCATCCTGCAGCGGCAGGCGCACCTGCTAAAAGAGGAGTAAGTATCGATGGAGACGGTCCGTAGACGCCGACGCCCGATGGCAGAAATCAACGTCGTGCCTTATATCGACGTGATGCTGGTCCTGCTGGTGATCTTCATGATCACCGCGCCCTTGCTGAACCTGGGCGTGGAAGTGGAACTACCCAAGGCTGATGCGGAACCCATGGACACCCAGGAAAACGATGAACCGCTGGTGATCACCGTGCTGCAGAACGGCGACCTGTACCTGAATGCCGGCGGCGATCTGGACGGCACCAGCAGCGGATTGATCGATCCCGAATCACTGGTGACCATGGTCACAGCCATTGTGAACCGGAACCCTGAAATCCAGGTGTTGGTTGGCGGCGACGAACGTGCCAATTACGGGCAGGTCTACAACGCCATGGTGTTGCTGCAGAAAGCGGGCGTCACCAAGGTGGGCCTGATGAGTGATCCAATGGAGCTGGGCCTGGGGCCGGAGGGAGCGGCGGAGTAGGCCGTGACAACCTGGGAAGAGTTTTACGCACGTTTGCGCGTATTCACACTCGCCATTGGCGTGCACGTGCTGATGGCTGCGCTGGTGGTGCTGGGCACGATGGACTGGAAGCCGTTTCGCAAGCCGCAGAACCTGGGGTTGACGATCGAGGCGGTAATTGTTGATACCAGTGAACTCAAGCGGCAGCGTGACGCGGCGCAGGAAGCCCTGGAAATGGAAGAGCGGCGGCGCAAGCGGGCCGAGGAACTGGAGCAGCAGAAAAAGCGCGACGAGGAAGCGACCGAAAAACGCAAACTGGAAGCGGCGGAAAAGCGCAAACAGGAATTGGAAGCACAACGAAAGCGCGAAGCCCAGGACCGCCTGCAGAAACTGCGCCTGGAGCAGGAGCGCAAGTTGCAGGAACAGCGCGACGAGCAGCGGCAGGAACTGGAAAAAATCCGCAGCCAGCGTGAAGAGGCAGAGCGCAAGACCAAATTGGAACAGGAGCGTCTGAAACAGATTGAGGCGCGGAAAGAGAAAGAACTGCTGGAGCAACAGCGCCTGCAGCGGGAGGCCGCCGCGCAACGAAAGGCCGACGAGGAGGCAAAAGCATTCCGCGCCGGCAGGATGGCCACGCTGAGCGATAATTACCAGGCAGCCATCCAGCAATTCGTCACCCAGAACTGGCTGCGGCCGCCGACAGCAAAACCCGGCCTCAGGTGCACTCTGAAGATTGTGCAAATACCGGGCGGTGAGGTGATCTCTGCGGCGATCGCGGGTCGCTGCAACGGAGACGAAGCGACCCGGCGCTCCATCCTGGCTGCCGTGGAACGAGGTGGGGCACTTCCCTACCGTGGTTTCGAGGATGTGTTCGAACGGGAAATTGATTTTATTTTTATTTATGACGGTGACTGAAAACGTGAAAAAACTACTGATTGTTCTGGCCGGGCTGCTGGCCTGGCAGACGACCCAGGCTCAGCTGGAAATCGAAATTATCAGCGGCAACGCCAGCGCCTTGCCGATCGCTATCGTCCCGTTTGACTGGCAGGAAAGCAGCCAGCCGCCGGCAACGCGCGTCGATGAGATCATTTCCGGCGATTTGTACCGGTCCGGGCTGTTCGATCCGATGGAGGTGGCCGACATGGCGGAACGGCCCACCGAAGGCGAGGCGATACGTTTTGGCAACTGGCGCCTTTTGAAAGTGGACTACATCGTCGTCGGCAAAGTGCGTACGCCTGCCGATGGCCAGGGCCACGAGCTGATTTACCAGCTGTTTGACGTGCACAGCCAGGAAATGTTGCTGTCTCGCATCACTACGGTAGGTCCGGGTGACCTGCGGTTCGGCGCGCACCGCGTCGCCGATTCGATCTACGAAGCGCTCACCGGGGTTCCCGGCGCGTTTTCCACTCGTATTGCTTACATCACGGCCACCGGCCTGGGCAACGATCAGCGTTACGAACTCGTCGTGGCTGACGCCGACGGTTTCGCCCCGCAGTCGATCGTCGGCTCGCCCGAGCCGCTGTTGTCGCCCGCCTGGTCGCCGGACGGGCGTCACCTGGCGTACGTGTCATTCGAACAGGGTAACTCGGCGATTTACATGCAGAACGTATCCACCGGGTCGCGTGAACTGATATCCAGTGGAAGGGGCATAAACGGCGCGCCGTCTTTTTCACCGGACGGCAAAAAAATGGCGCTGACACTGTCGAAATCGGGCAATCCGGAAATCTATGTCAGGGACATGGCGACCGGGCGTCTGCAGCAGCTGACTCAGCATTGGTCCATTGACACGGAGCCGGTGTGGGCGCCAGACGGCCGCTATATTTATTTCACCTCTGACCGGGGTGGCCGGCCGCAGATTTACCGGGTTTCACCGAGCGGCGGAGCACCGGACCGGGTGACGCTGGAAGGCGACTACAATGCGCGCGCCAGCATTTCGCCGAATGGGCGCAGAATAGCTGTAGCGCAGGGCAGAGGAAACGAGTATCGTATAGCCGTCTGGGACCTGGAAACCGAGCGATTTACGATACTTACACCGGGCACTCTTGATGAGTCCCCCAGCTTTGCACCCAACGGCAGCATGATTCTGTATGCAACCCGGGAAGGCAGCAGAGGGGTATTGTCCGCAGTATCGGCTGACGGCAACGTCAGGCAAAGGCTGATCCTAAGTGAGGGGGACGTCCGGGAACCCGCATGGTCACCTGTTATCAGGTAGAATGCCCGGATAAGCTGGATGAGAAGTCGAAGAGGACGGCTCAAAGATAATAATCTGGAGGAAATGATGAAAAGCGCATGGAGATTGACTCTTGCAATACTGATTACCCTGGCCCTGGCGGCATGTCAGTCCACACCCAAGACTGAACCGGCGCCGGATACAACGCCCGAAACAACGAAGCCGGCTGTGGATACCTCCGGTGCGGCCGATCCGCGGGACTACACGGATTCCCGCAATTTCGATAATCCCGAAAGCCTGCTTTCAAAACGCGTCATCTATTTCGACTTTGACAAGTCAAGCGTACGCTCCGAGTACCGCGGCATCGTTTCGGCCCATGCCGCCTATGCTGCAGCCCACTCCAGCGCCCGCATCACGCTGGAAGGCCATGCCGATGAACGCGGAACGCGTGAATACAACCTGGGCCTCGGCGAGCGCCGCGGTAATTCCGTGTCCGGCCTGATGTCGGCACAGGGCGGCAGGGGCAGCCAGCTGACGGTTGTCAGTTATGGTGAAGAACGCCCAACCTGCCGCGTCAGTGACGAAGAGTGCTGGTCAATGAACCGGCGCGTGGAGATCGTTTACACGGCCAAGTGATCATGATGTACAGAAAGTGTTTCAAAACCCTGGTGGCCAGCTTTGCGCTGGCCACTATCGTATCTGCACCGGTTTCCGGGCCGCTCCTGGCCCAGGATGCGGGATCTTCGGCAATGGCCAACCTGGTCATCCAGGTGCAGGAGCTGCAGGACGAAGTGCGCATGTTGCGCGGTCAGCTGGAGGAGCAAAGCAGGGAACTCGAAAACCTGAAACGCCGCCAGCGCGACCAGTACCTGGACCTCGACCAACGGCTGTCAGAGATGCGCGATGCACAGCCCGTTGCGGGCGCAGGACCGGCAGTGAGAGCCGCACAGGGTCCAACGGTGTCTCCGGCCCAGGATTCGCCCGAAGTGCGTGACCCGATGGAATCGCAATCCCAGGTTTCTGGAATCGGACAGCCAGTGGCGCAGAGTCAGTCGGCACCGGGAGCGGGACTGGATGAAAAAGCCGCTTACGACCAGGCCTTCCAGGCATTGAAGGAACTGCGCTATGCAGACGCTGCTGAAGAATTCCAGTCATTCCTGGATCGGTACCCGAACAGCGAATACGCCGATAACGCACAATACTGGCTGGGCGAGTCCTATTACGTGACGCGCAACTACGACATTGCCCTGGCATCGTTCGAGAGTCTTATCGCCCAGTTTCCCGAAAGCCCGAAAGCGCCGGATGCGTTGCTGAAGATCGGCTACACGCACTATGAACTGGAGCAATGGGACAGCGCCCGCGCGGCACTGACCCAGGTGCAGGAAAACTATCCCGACACCACGCTGTCGCGCCTGGCCGAAAATCGCCTGCGCAGCATGCGCATGGAAGGCCACTACTGAGTCTCAAGATGGCTGAATCCCGCGAGGGCATGCTGAAGGTCACAGAGATTTTCCATTCCCTCCAGGGTGAGGCTTTGCAGGCCGGGCTGCCCACGGTTTTTGTCCGCCTGACCGGCTGCCCGTTGCGCTGCACCTACTGCGACAGTGAATACGCTTTTTACGGCGGCGAGTGGCAGAGCTTCGACGGCATCCTGGCTGAAATCCGGCGTTTCGAAACACCCCACGTCTGCGTGACCGGTGGCGAACCACTGGCCCAGAAGCGCTGCGCAGAATTGCTGACCCTGCTGTGTGACGAAGGTTTCAGCGTATCGCTGGAAACCAGCGGCGCAGTCAATATCGGCCTGGCGGACCGCCGCGTCAGCCGCGTGATGGACCTTAAAACCCCGGACTCCGGTGAACAGGAGAAAAACCTCTGGTCCAACCTTGAGGAACTCACCCCGAACGACCAGATCAAGTTCGTGATCTGCTCCCATGAGGATTACAGCTGGGCAAAACAACAGCTTCGCGAGCGGAACCTGGATCGATTCTGCGATGTTCTGTTCTCACCGGCCTGGGGCCAGTTGGAGCCGAAAGACCTGGCCAAATGGATGCTGAAAGACCGCTTGCCGGTCCGGTTCCAGTTGCAGTTGCACAAATTGTTGTGGGGCGATGTTCCCGGAAAATGACACAGGATTTGCGATGACTGAACAGAAGAAAGCCGTTGTCCTGGTATCCGGTGGCCTGGATTCGGTGACCGCGCTGGCCATGGCCCGCGACAGCGGCTTCGACTGTTATGCGCTCTCGGTCGATTACGGCCAGCGCCACCACTCCGAACTGGATGCTGCTGAACGCGTGGCCGGTGCCGCCGGCGTGCCGCTCAAGGTGTTGCCGCTGGACCTGCGCGCGATCGGCGGCTCGGCGCTGACCGACGACATCGAAGTGCCCGAGACCGAAACCAACGGAATCCCGGTTACTTACGTGCCGGCCAGAAACACCATCATGCTGTCCCTGGCGCTGGCCTATGCCGAAGTGCTGGGCGCGGACGACATCTTCATCGGCGTGAATGCCGTTGACTATTCCGGTTATCCGGACTGCCGGCCCGAGTTCATCGAAGCCTACCAGGGCATGGCCCGCCTGGCGACGAAAGCTGGCGTAGAGGGCGGCGAACTGACCATCCACACACCGCTGATCGACCTGACCAAGGCGGAGATCATAAAAAAGGGCATCGAGCTGGGCGTGGACTATTCCGTGACCGTCTCGTGCTATCAGGCGGATGGCGAAGGGCGGGCCTGTGGCGTCTGCGACTCCTGCCGGATTCGCAGGGAAGGATTTGTCTCGGCGGGCATCGCCGATCCCACGAAATATCGCCATAATCCTTGAGCCTAAGGGCAATATCCCCTACAATTCCGCCTCCTCTTCGGGGCCGTTAGCTCAGTTGGTAGAGCACCGGACTTTTAATCCGATGGTCGTAGGTTCGAATCCTACACGGCCCACCATTTAATCTATAAAAAACAATCAGTTAAGATATTTATTAGCAGCACGCGAATGGGCTTTGCGTGAGTTTTGCGTAACTGGTTCAGTTTCAGCTGGCGTACACCAGCACTTTCAGACCTTTCCTTTCTCCTTAGTCAGGGAGTAGCTTGTACTACGTCCGCCGCCTGGGTCTTTTTGCAGCGCCTCACGCTCAACCAGGTCAAGAATGTCGCGATAGGCTGTATCCTGCGAGCATTTGGCGATCCTGGCCCACTTCGAAGAAGTCAGCTTGCCTTCGAATCCGTCGAGCAGACTGTTCAGCACTTTGATCTGTCGCTCGTTCAGCGACTCCGCTGCAAACCGTTGCCAGAAACGAGCTTTTTCCAGCACCGCGCTGAGCGTATCTTCCGCCCCACCCAAGGCGCGATTAAGGCAGTTCAAAAACCAGCCCTGCCAGCTTGTAACATCAAGATCGCCTTTTTGCGTATGCTTAAGCGAGGTGTAGTATTCGTTACGCTCACGACGGATTTGTGCGGACATGCTGTAAAAACGCTGGCCGGTCTCTTCCTCCTGGGCCAGCACCATATCCGCAATTGCGCGGGCAATTCGCCCGTTGCCATCATCAAACGGATGGATGGTCAGAAACCATAGATGAGCAAGGCCGGCCCTTAAAAGCGGGTCCATTTTTCCCGGTTGCGCAAACCATTCCAGAAATTTCTCCATTTCGCCGGGAATGCGCTTCGCCGGTGGCGCTTCATAATGGACTGTCTCCTTGCCAACCGGTCCCGAAACAACTTGCATTGGCCCGTCATGATCATCACGCCACGCCCCGACGATGATTTTACTCATACCGCTGCGACCGGTCGGAAATATTGCCGCGTGCCAGTCAAATAGACGTTCCGTTGTAAGTGGCGCGGCATAGTTGCCGGTGGCGTCAAGCATCATCTCAACCACCCCTTCGACATCCCGGTCCGCTGGCACCAGGCCGCCCACATCGATCCCAAGCCGCCTTGCGATGCTCGATCGGACTTGATCTCTGTTTAGCCTTTCTCCTTCAATCTCGCTCGATTTGACCACATCTTCCGTCAGGGTCTGCAGATTTGCCTCATTCCGCAGGCCAAAGCCCAGCTCCTCCATCTTGCCGAGCAGGCGTCCCTGTTCGCGGGAGACATGCGCGAGCAATCGTGACAGACTTTCGTCATCCCATGTCAGCGTCGGCCACGCCTTTTTCTCCCAGATATACATTCCTTATACTCCGCATATTCTGCGGATATTATGACTGGTATTCTCAGCAGCGGCAAGAAGAAATCCGCATTAAATGCGGAGATTAGCCAACCCATTCTCCGCGATAGCGATGTCCGCGATGGTGTCAGCAACAAGTAAGCTGGCTTTGCGTAAATCTTTGTGCACGGTTGTGCACAGTTGTGCATAAGTCGCAACGGGCGTCCCGGTAAGTGGTTGAATAATAAACCGTCTATTTGCGCTATTGCGGACTTTTAATCCGATGGTCGTAGGTTCGACAAATTCTTCAGGAACGAATTTGAACATCGCAGCGAAGCAAGATGGCCCGAAGGGGGAAGGGCAGGATGCCCGGAGTAATCCTACACGGCCCACCAATTTTTCAAAAAATTTTACATTCCTGTCAGTTTAGTCTTTCCGGGCCCTTATTCCAGAGTCAATGCAGGCGTCCTGGCCTACGCTCAGACGCTTGGCTTATGGGGTCGAACTTCGAATTTCCTGGTTGAACTGCCCTATGCTTGGGGAACTACTCAAGGCCTGGTGATGGGAAGCCCTGCAAGGCGGGATTTCGGTGCTGTCGGCGACCCCGGTTTGACCATGAATGTTAATCTTCGTGGGGCGCCAACGTCACAATATACGCTGATTTATGGTAATACACCTTAAATGCGTCCTATACTCAAGACGCGGATTTTTTGCCAGGGGCATATCCCGTGAGTCACTCCGCATCCTGGGCTATGGCCGCCACTACCTGGCGCCATACCGTTGGGTTGAAGATAAGGCCCAAATGAGCCGCGTTGACCTCTACATGATTGACGTTGTCACTGTAACGATCCACAGCAGCCTGCCACGCAACAATACCGTCGGACTTGCTGTAGATGGCGGTAATTGGTTGCTGGATCGGTCGTTCCTCGCGCTTCGCGATTTCCTCCTCGATCCAGTCGAGATCCAGTCCGCGTCGCGCGAACAGCTTGCCCGTCGCCGTGTATTTGGGTCCGCCCACCACGGGCGACCCCAGGGTAATGACGCGATTCACGATGCCAGGCAGGTCACGCGCGACCTCACGCGCCAGGTAACCACCAAGGCTCCAGCCAACCAGCGTGATCGGTACGCCGAGTTCGCGATGGCGCTGCTGGACCCGGGCTGCGAACAAGTCACAGAGATAAGGAACCGCTGCCTCGCCGCGGTAACCCTCACGCCGCGTCATGCGCCAGTTGTCCGAAAGATCATCGAGGGTGTGCTGTAAGTCCAGCCCGGCCAAATTCTTACCCATGCCCCAACCTTCCGCTTCGAAGCCCTGGCCTTTCAGGTACTGTCGTAGCGGTTTGGTGTAACGGTCATCGGCGCCAAACCCCGGCACCGCGATGATTCTCGATCCATTGCGCGCATCCAGAGGGCGCAATGCTGCGCGCAGCAGCGGGACGGTCATGCGAACGACGTCAATGGCAGCGCGCGACTCCAGCAGCAGCATGCTTCTCGGCGGGCCGGCCGTCGGTTTAGCGGTCGTCTTCATGATCTTCACTTACTCCTTGGTAATACTGTTTCGATGATCTCTTCCGGCTCGATCGTCTGCAGGTGCTCGAACATGCGCGTCATGGTGCGCTCGGTATCCACCAACCTCGCGTCATTGAACGGGGCGAGCTGCTTCCCGATAAAGATCGTCGCGGCCTGGCGCGCTTGCGCCAGCCGCGCCGCACCCCGTTTCGTTAGTTTGCAGACGAATGATCGGCCATCACTATCGTGCTGTTCGGTAACTACCAGCGAATGGTCCTGCAGTCGGTGCAATACGCCGGTGATATTGCCGCGCGTCACGATGAGCCGTTCGGCGATCGCTTTGGGCGTTGCGCTATCGCCCAATGCAGATATTGAATTCATCACGTCGAACTGCGGGACAGTCAGATCGAATCCGGCGAGCATCTGGGAGTAGCGCCGGTTGCACTCCTGGTACGCGCGCACCACCGCGAGCCACGACGACGTCTCGGATTTCATTCGCTTTGAATCGGACACGGGCAAAACCTGCAAAACCATAATTGGTTTAACATTAAACTATTTTAGTTTAAATATCAACTATATTTGGAGTGGCGGTTTCGCTCTATGATTGACCCGGCAGATTGACGGGTCGTCGCCTTCAGTCGCATAGGGTCGTCTATGGTCGCCGTAGGCCCAAAGGGCTAATCTGAAATTGGAGCGGGTGAAGGGAATAGAACCCTCATTCTCAGCTTGGAAAGCTGATAACTTTCGCAGCACCTTGGCCTCGCGCGGCGTCAGGCCGGCCAGTACACCCTGCACGGTGCCGGTTAAGCCGGAGCCGTTGGCGGGTATAGGAAGAATAAAGGCCCTTTTAAAAAACCCTCCTGTATTGAGCAGGCTTTTACATCAACTTTTCAGCCAGGTCACCGTGAAATCTCATTAGATTTGCGTACCGGCGATCGAAATCTACCCTGCGACGTTCATCTTTCAGGCCAATTCCTGCACGTGGGAAGTACCATTGCGCCAGAAATTGGATCCGACCCCCTTTTTGCAATCCCAACGACCGAAAACCGTGCTTTTTCTCGTCTAAACCAATGCCGTGCAACCGCACTTCATGATGAACAGGAGAAACCCGCTATGAAACAGCTATTTAATCCATCTAGAATCAGCGCCTCTACGGCCAGTGTCCTTTTGGTCTGGTGCGTCCTCGCAACACCTGCTTTTTCGCAGGAATGTGGTGATGAACAGCCATTCGGCGAGTGCCGGGTGCTGGTTGAAATCAACTCCTCTGACGGGGATATTGGCTTTCACTGGTTAACCGATGGTGGTGATCTGGTCTCGACCCGCATCGACGATCCCAACGGTGCAAAGGTCTTTGAGAATCGCGGCTTCGGTCCGTTACTTGATCAGAAGTTGACCGAAACCTTCGGCGAAAGCGCGGAACCACTCTGTTGGGACGATGGTGAAGTAGATGTGGATGAAATCGTCACGATGCGGGACTTCAGGGACATGTGGGAGCCCGGCACCTACCAGGTCTCAGGCAAATTGGACCAGGGCGGGAAGGCATTCGGAGAAGCCGAGCTTACTTATTACCTGCCCGCCGCACCGCAGGAAGTGGAATTTAATGAGATTACCGGCGTCATCAGCTGGAAATCCGGGGACGACCTCGGCATGTGCACGCCCGAAGCTCCCGACAGCCTGGCGCAACTGGTCGCAGACGAGGTCCTCGATGAATTTCCCGAGGACGTGCCCGTGCTGGCCTGGGAAGTCGTGCTGGAACCTGATGTTGACGATACCGACCCCAGGGCTGGCCTGGTTTTCAGAACCCGGGTAGGTGGGCCTTTGGTTGCAAGGCCTGCAGGAGATTCTTACAGCGTGACGGTACCGGCTGATTACCTTGCTGCGCTGGGAGACGACACGCCGGTCAAGATCGAGGTCGGCGCCATTGGCGGAGATTTCGAGATCGACGAAGATGACGAAGTCGACGGCGATAACGACAACGCGACGTTTACCGAAACAGAGGGCTTTTGCGTCAATGAGGACGAGGGATGTGACGATTAGTCGAAGCCGATTACTGAATCAGGGGGCCGGACACATTCGACTGTGCCGGCCCCGATTCGTCTAATATTGAATTAAAAGGGTACCCGGGACCTAACCATGCCGATTTACCTCGAAGACAGAAAACTTGTCAAACAGCTGGTTGCTGGCAAGGAGCAGGCTTTTAACCAGTTTTTTGTCGAAAACTTCGCCAGGCTCTACCGGTTTATCCTGCCCAGGGTTTCGCATGACGAAGAGGCGGCAAAAGAAGTTGTGCAAGCGTCTCTGTCCCGCGCATTGGAGAAAATCCACGGCTTTCGTGGCGAATCGGCGTTGTTCACCTGGCTGTGCGTAATCGCTCGAAACGAGATGGTTGACGGTGTTCGGCGCAATGCCAGGTATCGCAAGCATATCGTGCTGACCGAGGATTACCCGGAAATCCAGGCCGCGGTTGAATCCATCCTCGCGCCACCCACGGACGATCCGCACAAACATTACCAGAAGTATGAAATGTCCCGCCTGATTCACGTTGCGCTGGACAGGCTTCCGCCGAAATACGGGGACGCGCTGGAGTGGAAATACATACAGGGCTACTCGGTCAAGGAAATCGCAGCAAGGATGGAGTTGAGTCCTGAGGCCGCCCAATCGTTACTGGCAAGGGCCAAAAGAGCCTTCCAGGACATTTACAGTTCACTGGCGCGACCTGTGATTGAAGAGGCAATATCATGAAAGGCACAGACAAAGACATATTCGAAGAGTTGTTTCAGCACGCTTCCGCCCGGAAACGCCCACCGGCCGAGGACGAGGAAGCGATCCGCGAGGCCTTGCATGCCCAGTGGCGCCAGTCGGTCCGGCGCCGCAATTGGCGCAGGATCATCATCTCGACCGCTGCCGCCGCCTCGGTGGCCCTGGCCGTATGGATTCCGATGAATCTCCAGCGCGGACCCGAACTTCAAATCCCGGCCCTGCAATTGGCTACCGTGGACAAGGCCCTTGGCGACGTGCTCGTTCATCCGATCGGAGGTCATCCTGCGCATCGGCCAACGCTTGGCACGACCCTGCTCACCGGGCAGGCGATTGCAACTGCAAGCGAATCATGGCTTGGATTGCGGTGGGAGGATGGAACTTCAGTACGCATGGACCAGAACAGTGAAGTCCGGCTCACACCGAAGGGTGAAATAGAGCTGATCAGCGGACGCCTGTATACCGATACGAAAGGCGCCGACCCTGTGGGCTCTACCCCGGTCATCCTGACACCGGCGGGCCCGGTCATGCACCTCGGCACTCAGTACATGACTCACGTATCCGGGCGCGTTACCCGCGTGAGCGTCCGGGAGGGTCAAGTCACACTTGGAGAGCCGGGAGATCAGGCGGTAGCCTCGAGAGGGGAACAACTGATAGCGGAGATGTCCGGAACGCCCCGCCGTGACGAAATCAAAGTCTACGGCGCTTTCTGGGATTGGACCCAGGGCCTGGCACCCACTTTTGTTTCCGATGGACGTTCGATCATCGAGTTTCTCGATTGGGTTGGACGCGAATCCGGTCATGAGGTGAGATTTGAGTCGCCTCGAGCGAAGCGAGTGGCTGCCGATACGCTTCTGCGCGGCAACGTGGAACTGCAGCCGATGCGCGCTTTGCAGGTCATGTTGCAGACCACCGACCTGGTTTCTGAAGTCAATGCCGGGACGATTGTCGTTGCATTGCGCCAATGACAGGGGCCTTACTTTAATGTTCTAATTTTCCACATGCTTGGATCAAAAGCACGCCTGATCACCATAACAGCGTGGTTAAGCTGTGTTTTTTTTATCCTGTTCGCTGTGCCCGGAGTACGGGCAGCGGACGCGTTGCTGCAAGGGCAGCCACTTCACCAGGCGCTCGACCACTTCCGAAACATCGGCCTCAACCTGGTTTACAGCACCAATCTGGTCACCGACGATTTATTGGTTATCGAGCAGCCGGCCAGTGATGACCCGGTGGAACAGGCGGTTGAAATCCTGCAGCCCCACGGCCTGACTCTAAATGAAGCTGACGGTGTGTACCTGGTGGTGCGCAAAGAGCCTGATCCGCGGCTACCCGTTGCTACCCCTCACGCAGTTACTCCGGAAACCGGGCCGGATACTGGCCCCATTAAGCTAGAAAACCTCACCGTTTCAGCCAGCCGTTACCTGTTGTTTTCCAACTCCAGGTTTTACCTGGACCAGCGTGCCATCCAGGCGCTTCCGGACCTCGGTGAGGACCCCATCCGGTCCGCCCAGCGCCTGCCGGGTTCCGCTGCCGGCGGTTTGTCTTCCCGTTCCCATTTCAGGGGTGGCGAACACAACGAGACCGCCATTTACCTGAATGGGCTGAAGCTTCTCGATCCCTTTCACATTCGTGACTATCACAGCATTTTCAGCTCCATTGACGCGCGGGCCATATCCGGGGTCGAGGCTTTCACAGGCGGTTTTCCGGCCAACTACGGAGACCAGATGAGTGGTGTGCTGTTGCTGGATACGCGGCAGCCGGAAAAGCCGGTCCATACCGAAATTGGCCTGAGCGTCTACAACACCTCCCTGCTCAACCTGGGTTACAGCGCGGACGGAAAAATCGACTGGTTGGTTTCCGCCCGGGACAGCAACCTGGATGTCATTTTGAATGAAGACCTTGGAAAGCCCGACTATTTCGATGTGTTTGGCGTACTCGGAATTAACTTGTCGCCGGACCATCGCCTGACCTTCAACGCTTTGTATTCCGATGACCAGGTTGTGGTCATAACCGAGAACGTTCCCGAAGAACTCGAACTCTCCACCAGCGACACGCAAAACACGCATTTCTGGATTTCACTGGAAAACCAGTGGACACCGGCCTTGTCCAGCACGACCACGCTGTCGTACAGCGGCCTGGATAATCTGCGTGATGCCGAAGCGAATGACCCGGACCGGCTGACGGCCCTGGTTTATGACCAGAGAGACGCGGAAATCCTGGGTTTTCAACAGAACTGGCTGTATGAGGGCATCGCAGATCATAGCTTGAGATGGGGCTTTGGCCTGCGCCACGAAAACGCCAGCTATGATTACCGTTCCCGGGCAGAATACAACGGTTTGTATGCATATTATCCCGGCATCACAAACCCGACAGAATCCAGCATCCAGACGGCCCCGGAAGGCAACGGCTATTCCTTGTTCCTGTCTGACCGATGGCGGATTACGCGTGCCACCGGGCTGGAATTGGGCGTTCGCTGGGACAGGCAAACCTATACCGAACCGGATTTTGGCAATCAGTTCAGCCCACGGATCAGCCTGCTTCACTCATTCGGGGCGGCGACAGAGGTGCGCTTCACCTGGGGGCGCTACTACCAGTCACAGGCGATCCAGCAATTGCAGGTGGAGGATGGATTATCAAACTTCTTCCCCCCCCAGCGGGCCAATCACTGGATTGCGGGGATTCAACACCTGTTCCCCCGCGGCTACCGTCTGCGGGTCGAGGCTTACCTCAAGGACTATGACCGGCTGAAACCGAGATTTGAAAACCTGTTCGATCCCCTGGTGTTGATCCCGGAACTGTCTCCCGACCGGGTTGGGATGGCGCCTGAGTCCGCCCGGGTCAAAGGGATAGAGTTCACGCTGGAGTACCGCGGCAGTGAAACCCTGGACTGGTGGGCCAGCTATACCTGGTCGCGCGCCACCGACCTGATTGACGGAGTGAATGAGCGGCGCAGCTGGGATCAACGCCACGCCATTCAGGCCGGACTCGCCTGGAGAAAGGGGCCGTGGGAAGTCGGCCTGGCGATGGGTGTTCACAGCGGCTGGCCCACGACGGGACTGACCGTTGTGGAGGAAGACGATATTTATATACCGGTTCCTGGCCCCCGGAACGCCGAGCAGTTGGGCACGTTTGCCCAGTTTGACTTCCGGGTAAGCCGGGAATACCCGGTTCGATTCGGCAAGCTTTCAGCATTTTTCGAAGTGACCAACCTGTCCAACCGTCAAAACGAATGTTGCATCGATTACGACATCGACGAAGACGATGACGGTAACGTATTTCTCGATGTCGCGGTGGAGCACTGGCTGCCGATTATCCCCGCAGTGGGCATCTTCTGGGAGTTCTGAATCACAATTGCTGCGATTGATTCTACCCCCAACCTTCGTCTAAACAACGAAGTGCAGACCAGTCATGTTTTTGGACTCCACCTCAGGTTAGGGCGTAGGCTTCCCCGTCAAGTGCACGGTTCGAAATTAGGGTGCTCTGCGTGATTTTCGCGTGAATTAGTCGTGCACAGTTGTGCATGCTAGTGCATCAGTGGCATCGGGCGACTCCTACACGGCCCACCATTTTACCCAGCCGAATACAAGCAGCTTAAAACTGTCTACGCGACCCGTAAAGCGGCGAAGCACCGAGCTTGGTCAAAGACCAACTGGTGATTCCACTGTTCCGTTTCCATTGGCTGCCCCCAAGCGCCTGAGGGCTTGGCAACCAAACAAGAGAAGGCCCGCATGAAGCGGGCCTTCGAGTAAGGGTAATGGGTCCCGAACTTCAGCCCGCGTCTGGTACTACGCAAACATCTTTCGGAAGCATAACCGCTGTAATAGCGTGGATTACACCGTTGCTCGCATTCACGTCGAACAGGCCACCATTTATCGAGCTTTCTCCACCGCTACCAGTCATGATGGAAAGGTCGTCGTCAACCCAAATGTAGCCGTTTAACATTTCCAGGGATTTTGGACCCGAGCCGTTGAGAATGCTGCCGGAGAAGCGCCGGCCGTCTCTTACGTGGTGCAGCAATACATTCGTTAATACCCCAACGATGTAGCCAAGATTTTCGTCATTTACGTCGACGCTACAAGCACCAGCCAGAAAAGCTACGCCCTCTTCTACAGTATCAAAAGGAAATGCGTCGTTCGTGGGCGCGAAAACCGTAAACTGTCCGTCGAAAGTCAGCGTGTCCGCCAACCCCGCCACGTCCACCAAATCGGTGAGAAGCTCAAAACCGGGCGTTGTATTAGCGATATCGTAGATACTCGTCGGGCCGGGGTTTTTTCCCTTGCCTGCGGCCACAGCCGTACCGGCGAGGAAGAATGAAGCGGTCAAGGCCGCAATCGTGGTAACCATCTTGTTGGATTTCATGTTGACTCTCCTCTGCTGTAAAAATGAATAAAAAATTTGGGGTTCAAAGTTGCTAAGTCCTGAACTTGTACAGATGTTATACAAACGTCGTGAAAAAGATGTGAAGAGCAGCCCGATTGGTTTGAATAAAAGAGATTTTTGGCTCATCGCAACTCTGAAGAGGACCGATGATGACAAAGCAAAAAGCAGCCGACCGTCTACACTGAAGAACAGGAGAGGCTGACAAGCGGGAATATGGAATTGCCTGATTCATTCGACAAGATCGGACTGGCGTTGTCCGGGGGCGGCGTGCGCGCCGTGGGTTTCCATCTCGGCACGCTCGATATCCTGGAACGCGTGGACCTGTTGAAAAAGGTCACCATGCTGTCGGCGGTGTCCGGCGGCAGCCTGGTCGCGCTGGGCTATGCGCTGTCACTCAAAACCCAGCAGCCCAACCAGAAGACGTTCAAGGAGTTCTTCAAGGACTTTTTCGAAACCCTCCCCCCGCTGAATACCCTGGAAGAGCTGATCTCGGGCGCCGCCACGCCCAATTCGTCCGGTTACCACACCCTGGTCGATGCGATGGCCCGGGTGTACAAGGACAAGTACTTTGAACACTGCTACGGCGTGAATTTCGGCAATCCCAAGTTCGACGTGTTCTGGAACGCCGCTCCCCAGATGCACCTGAAGGACCTGTTCATCCACTCCACGGACTTCAAGACCGGCCTGAATTTTCGCTTCCAGTTCAATGATCCGACCCAGGGCCGGGTCGGTGACGATCAGGTCTATCTCACCGAATCCCAGGCAAAAGAGTTTTACCTGTCCGACATCATGACGACGTCCGCCTGCCTGCCCGGCTTGCTGGAGCCGATGTTCATGCCGGCCGACTACCAGCTGACCGACGCCATGAAGCTGGACATCCGCGACCACTTCAAGAACAACTGCTGGGTGGAATTCGACTACGTCGCCCTGATGGACGGCGGTATGCTGGACAACCAGGGCATCAGCAGCATCGTGTTGAACGTGCTGCAGAAGGCGCAGCCTGCCGCCGCGCCGTCACCAGCTCCCCCGAAGCCGCAGCCCGTGCCGCCGCTATCCGCTTTTGACTACGCTCGCTGGTGGCGCGACCGCAACCGGGAACTGGCCAGGTCGGCCACCCGGCTTACCACGCAGTACGACCCAACAAGTGTCTCCTCTAAACGGCCGGACGGAGGGGATGCCGGCCCTAATCCGCCTCCGATAAAGGATACCCAGGAAGATGACTGCCCCGACAATTTCGCCGCTCTGAACGGCGTGCTGCAGGACCTGGACCTGTTCATCATCTCGGACACGCCGACCTTCAAGCCTCTGATGGCTCGCTTCTTCCCCAAGAACAACATCTTCGAGAGCATCACCGGAGCGGCGAAATGGTTCCTGGACCGGAAACTCAACCATTATTTCATCGCCTGGGTCGTGTTCCTGCTGCTTTGCCTGGTCGGCCTGGTGCTGGGCGCGTGGGGGCTCGTAACGGTCTGGGCAATCGCCTCGATTCCCCTGCTGGCCAAGATCGGTATCAGCATCGCGCTGTTCGTGGCACTGGCCACGCTGTTCCTGCATTTCGTTGGCGGACTGATTATCTGGAAAGGCGCGCAGTTGGCCGAGGACAAGCTGAACGATGCCATACCCCTGCGCAACCATGGACTGTGGTACTACCTGAAGAACCTGACGCTGGGCGATGTTGTTCACATGCTGCGGTTGCGCGCGATGTCCGTGCTGCGCCTGACCAGCGAAATCTTCCTCAACCGGGTGCGCCAGCTTTCCTACCGCTGGGCCCTGGAGGTGGAGGAACTGGACAAGCGAATCGTGCCCAACGAACTGCTGAAGCTGCGCACGCTGACCTTGCCGGCCGGCCTGGGCGGTTCATGGACGCCGCGCGGACCCTACACCACCCTCCCGGCCTGGATGACCACGCTGTCCCCGGACATGAAAGACATCATCGAGGAAGCCTCCGAGATGTCGACCCAGATTCACCTGGACGGCGCCACGGTGGCGGACGCGGAGAACAACCTGAAACTGCTGGCCGCCAGCGGGCAGATCACGACCTGTTTCAACCTGTTGGAATACCTCTGGCAATTTCACAGCGACGGCAGCGCCTGGAGCAATGCGCCGGGTTACGATCCCTTCCCCGGCAAGCCGAATGCCGGTTCCATCTTCCTCGACATCAAAGAGATCTGGGACAAGCTTCAGCTCGATCCCTACCAGTTCGTGGAAGATCGGCTGAGCTAGTCAGGAACCAGTTTCGCTCCCGGTCATCAGGACGTATGGTGTTGATGAATGATCCCCCCGTCAGTCCTGACGCATAAAGCGTTTAAAAATCCGCTATGACCGTATTGCTCCTGCCGATGATCGGGTCTTCCCCGGCCGCATCTGGACCGAAACCCGAACTGGCCTCTACAGTCACGTAAACTTCGTCAGTACCTGACAAATCCTCGTTCAGGATTTTTGTTTCAACTTCAAAAACTCTCGCCACATTTACAGGTTCACACGGCATGGAGTCGCCAAACTTGACCTTGTGTCGATCCTTTTCCCAAGCGAGTACATCATCATCAATCAGGTCTTCCCCCCACAGGTCCGTGCTGACGGTGTATTCACGCTTCCACGCACAGTCCATCTCGCTGGGTTTCAGTTCGTAGGAATAGGCAATCTCGCTATAACCGGTTTTTTTGGTAGAAGCGGTTATGGTTAGGCGTACGTTTTCGACAGTGGCCATTAAAAATCACTCCTCATTTGTTCCTGTCACAAACCCCATCGCCAAGTATACAGTTGGCGTAAGCTTCCCTGCCAGTTGTGCAGTTCATCACCAGAACCCCCCCCGGTCGGGGACGACTTTAGTGACCGTACGAGGGGCCTGAATTGGGCTATTGTAAAATCGCCCGCCTTTGTGTTGCTGCCTTTGCCCCGTTTGGAGGGTGTCGCTATTCGCGCCGCCATGCACGAGCAAAAGGTAACGATCACCCGTCGCTTCCGCCGGGTGAACTCAGCCATTAAGCGTCAAGCCATGCGCAGACGATTTCGTTTGCCGTCGGTTAAGGGTCACGGCGTGAAAATTCCTGGCTGGAAATCACCACATCGCAGTCCTTCGTGTGTCATTTTCAACGACAAGTGTATCTCGTTAATGGAGGCCTTGATGCCGCCATCTCGTCAGGCTCGATATCCTGAAACACTTGAACCTGCTGGAAACGTTCATCATGGTTCCGGCGGATAGCTTCAGACTGCTCTGAAAAATCCGTTTTATTCATGATTCAGATCAGATTTCAGCGCGGTTACAGGCTGGTGTCTGAAGATTCTGAGAAATGTCGTATGCTATATATAAGGGTCACTTGCCATGGTCGTATCACTGCTGTGGCGGTTAGGGGGTGTTCCAAGTGAAGTGATTTGACGACAGGGGCTGCTGTGAAGCTGAGCGAACTGTCGAGGGCGCTGACATACGGCCCGATCCGAGCCGGGATGGTGTCGTTATTATTCCGGACGGGTTTGTTTATACTTTTTTTATCAATTTTTACTGCGACAGCGGGCAATGCGTTCGTCGCTCTACAACCAATTTCACCTGGTGAATCCCGTACGCAGGACCTGCGCGTTGACGAGATGCTCTCGCTTGAATTCGATGCCGCAGCGAGTGAATCCTATTTGATTGAAATCGAGCAGGGCGGCCTTGACCTGGTCGTCACTGTTGAGGATCCGTCCGGTGAGACGGTTTCTTTCAACTCTCCGTTGCTGCGAGACGAAAGCGAGCTTTTGGTGGTTGACTCGAGTATCGCAGGGGTCTACTCGTTATCAATGCTGTCGCCGGAATACACCGGCGCCATCGCCAGCGTAACGATTCAGTTGAGCAAATTAACCGGATCGGCCACCAAGGCGCGCGAACGACTGGCCGGCTTGCGCCAGGTATCGGAAGCTTCACGGCTCAACCAGCAGCAGAATCTCGCCGGCTGGACCGCTGCCCTCCAGGCATACAAACAAGCCAATGAGCACTTTCTCGCGTCAGGGGACGGCCGAAACCTGGCCCGCAGCCTGTTCAGCATGGCAACCATTGAATACTGGCAAATGTCCCAGTGGGACCGTTCCGCCAGCCTGGCGGCCCGGGCCGCTGAACTGTACCGGAAAAACGGTAACGCGCACCTGGCGGCAAATGCCATCCAGCTGCAGGCGGCGGCGTTGGTTGAAAAAGCGCTCGAAGTGGAGAAGTCGGAGTCGATTGGACTGGCACCCGAAGCACGGCTTATTTTCGACCAGGCCCTCGGGTTGTTCCGGCAGGCGCTGGAAACACAGGAAAGCCAGGGCTTTCATTACGACGCCGCCCGCATCACCAACAATATCGGGTACACCTGGCAGCAAATGGGGGATCTGGATAGCGCAGCACCCTTCTTTCATCGGGCAGCGGCCTACTATCGGGAAACCGAGCAGTGGCAGGATGAACTGGCTCCATTATCCAACCTGGCGGTGATAGATATTGAAAAAGCAAATCTAATCAGCGCCTTAAATACTTATAAGCGAATGCTGGTAATTCTTCCACCCGGCAAAGCGAACCGCGCAAGGGCGCAGATCCTGGCCAACCTGGGTGCCGCTCAACTGTCACTGCACCAATTGACGGATGCGCTGCAAAGCTACTCCCAGGCGCTGTCTCTTCAGCGGGAAATCGACGACATCAACGGCCAGGGCTATTCGCTGGCGGGAATCGGTACGACTTACTACAGCCTTGGCCAGCAGGAACTGGCGCATGAATACCTGGAAACTGCGTATACGGCGGCTCAGGAAGCCAATAATGGAGCCAGCCAGGTTTCCGTTCTTAAATTCATCGGAAAAATTGAACTGCTGGACGGCGACAGTCAGGCTGCCCTGAAAGCACATAAGAAGGCGCTACGCCTGGTCACTACGCCGATGGATCAGGCGAATATCCGGTTGCAAATCAGCGAGGACCTGGTTGCTGGCGGTAAAGCCGGGAAGGCGGTCGAGATGCTCGCTCTCATCCGGGGGGCTGCAAAAGAATCACGGAACCCCAAACGCCTGGCCGATTCCTTGCGCGTATCCGGCGACGCCTGGTTGAAGACGGGTCAGTTTGCCGAGTCACTGCGAGCGTTTCAGGACGCAGCCATTCTGTACCAGGCTCTGGGCCTGGGCGCTGAGCAGTCCCACGCCATTTTTGGCGCCGCACACGCCGCCCGCGAACTGGGTCGAACGGAACAGGCCCTGGAACAGGCCAGGCTCGCGATTCGCTCCGTTGAAAATCTTCGCAGCCAGCTGATTGCGCCGCAGTTCAGAACTTTTTTCCTGGCGACACGGCAGAAATATTATGCTTTCCTGATCGATATCCTGATGGATTTGCATTCGCAATCCGGCGGCACAAGCGATCAATACCTGCGCGAGGCTTTTTCGGTCAGTGAACGCAGCCGCGCCCGTGCCCTGGTCGATTTGATCGGCGAAGCCTCCATCCGCCTGGAAGGTCCTGGCTCGGCCGGCAAGAATCAGGAACAGGCTGATCTGTACACGCTCATGGCCGAGAACCGTTACCGGCTGGAACAACTACTCGACAAGCCGCCCGAGGCCGGTCTGGACAGCCGGGTCATGGGCCTCAAGCAGGACCTGGCCCGGATAGAGAATGAGCTCAACCTGCTGCAGATCGAAATGCGGGTGCAGAATCCCGGTTATGCCAGCCTGACCGCCCCAACCATCCTGGATGCCGGTCAAGTCCAGCAAATGCTGGATGCCGATTCGGTTTTGTTGCAGTACAAGCTGGGTGATAACCGGAGTTTCGTATTCCGGGTGACCAGGAATTCACTTGAGGCGCATGTATTGCCGGGGCGCAAGGCCATTGAGCAAAAAGCCCGGCAACTGCGCAGCCTGTTGAAGGCGCCCGCCTTCTCCGCAGCGGACAGGGCGGAACTTGCAAATGCCGTCAACGAGTTGTCGAGGCAGATTCTCAAGCCGGTTGGCGGGCTGAACCAGCATCGTGTGCTCGTGGTGGCTGATGGCGTGCTGCACTACCTGCCATTTTCGGTCCTGAATAATCATGAACAGCGGGATGCTAATGATTCGCTTCTGGCGGGTCACGAAATCATCAACCTGCCCTCGATGTCGGTATTGTCGGCGCAGCGCATCAACCACAAAGGCCGGCATCAACCCACCCGGCAAATCGCAGTGTTCGCCGATCCGGTGTTCAGTGCTGCCGATAGCCGGTTCGGCGACCTGCCACAGGGCAACCCGTTGACCAAGCGCTCCCGTGATCTAAACACCTTGCCGCTCGACAACCCCGCCCAGTTGAAAAGATTGCCGGCGACGGCGAAGGAGGCCGAGTCAATTATCAGTCTTGTCGATCCGGATCAAAGCCTGTTGGCCCTGGGTTTCGCTTCCAGTCTTACGGCGGTGATGAACTCGAACCTGGAGGACTACCGGATCATCCATTTCGCCACCCATGGCCGGATCGATTCCCGCTATCCGGCACTTTCCGAGCTGGTGTTCTCTCAGATCGACGAACGCGGCAATCGCCGGGACGGCTCTCTTCGCCTGCACGATATTTACAATCTGCGGCTCAAGGCCGACCTGGTTGCCATGAGCGCCTGCGACACCGCGCTGGGCCGCCAAATCGCCGGTGAAGGCCTGACCGGCCTGACCCAGGGCTTCATTTTTGCCGGTTCGCGAAGCGTGCTGGCCAGCCTGTGGCAGGTACCCGATCGCGCCACCGCTGAACTGATGTCACGTTTTTATCAGAACCTGCTGGACAAGAATCAGAAACCGGCAACCGCGCTGAGAAACGCACAACTGGAACTCGCATCAACGCCCCGCTGGCGCAGCCCGTACTTCTGGAGCGGCTTCGTGCTGCAGGGCGAATGGCTATGAATTCAGGGAGGAAGTGAGAGTTCAACACCACTCCTGGCAGGTAAAGGAGTGGTGTTGAAAATACCGCAAATCTTATCGACTGAGGAAATGAAGATGAAAAATCATTTGGGAATAAAAGTTATTACGTTTATTAGCCTGCTTTTGTTTGCTTGGTCCGGGTGTATATTTGCCGAGCCCCCGGACCCGATGACCAAGATGGCTTGGGGTGGGCAAGACACAGGCTTTAAGCTTTGGACAGTTGACGATACCAAAGGGGGGCACTTGGAAGTTGGCGACACCTTTGCGATCGAGCGATTGACAGCTGACGATAAGAATATCTATCTTCAACCAGCACCCAAACTTTGGGAGGGAGTAAATGGTAAAGTTAACTTAACCAGGGAGAAACCTAAAGGAAAACCAGAATTTCTTTGTGGCTTTGTCGAATTGGACACGGATGAGCACCAAGTGGTTTCCGAAAATGATCGAAAGTATGGTCACGGCAAATGGCATGGATTTCTGGTGAAGATTCAGGGAGCTGATTCGATAAAGATCATCTGGTCAGCACTACCGCTAAAATCGCAAGCGGCTAATTCAGGGAAATGCAGCAAACTTGAAGAGGCGTTTCATGGCGGCTGGTCGCACGCAAGTGGCTGAAAAGCCATTTCTCGAATAGGCAAATCACGATGATATGGCACAACGAGCAGCCATGGTTGATATTGCTCTTAGTCTGGCTTTTTTGCGCCAGCGGCCAGCTTTTTGCCGAAACGCCGGATGAGCCAACGCAGTTTGATGGCGCGTTAGTTTCACCGGCCGGGTTGTTATTGAATGGTTCACCCGGGGGGGGGATCATGCCCTGGTGTTCAGCGGTGTTGACCGGGACCAATACCGTATTGACTGCGTTTCACTGTATCTCCAGTGCTCACGCGGGCGATGTACTCAAGGTGTTTTTTCCGTTCGAGGGGATCAGGGAAGTCGACCCGGAAAGCATCAAGCCTTTCTGTTTTGAATCGGAAAGAGCGGGGGAAGAGCTTGGACCGGAAGGTTGTTCCCCATGGACGGATGACCTGGTCGTTCTGGGTTTGAAGCAGCCATACTCACTGCTCTCCCCATTGAAGATCGCGAAGCCGTCTACTGCCGTTTCAGGTTCTGTTGCCGCCGTCTCCGGATTCGGCTACCAGGATACGAAGCTGTCTGAATACGGTGTTGCACACGGGGGAAATGTCGCCATCGGCGATTGTGGCCCGAACGATCAGGGCCGCGCTTTGTGCTTCCGGTACAACACGGCCGATTCCGGAGATACCGAAATTGGCCCCTTCGACTCGGGAGGCCCCATGTTCACCGTTAACCCGGCAACCGGCGAGCGAAGCCTGATCGGCGTGGCACTGGGAAGTGAGCCCGTTGGCGGGTCAGACGGTTCAATGAGAATGGCCAGGTATGTCAATCTCACAGATCCTTACTACAAGGACTGGCTGGACGAGGAAGCTTTTTCCGGAGATTTTGCCTCCGGCGCCTATTCCATCGAAACACTGGTCAAAGATGATGTTCGGGAACTGCGGCCGGGAAAGAGTGCTGAGTTCACTTTAAACGTCGGGGAATCGTCAGAGCGCCTGCTCCTGACGCTGAATCATGATCCCGGCCCATCCCTGTCGCCCAATAACCTGGACTTGCAGTTGCCGGGCAGCCTCGATGCATCCTGTGAACGCCTTGCCAGTGTGGAGGTATGTGCTGTTGAGAGCCCACCGGCGGGCAGTTACAGCGTCAGCGTCGGCTGGGCCGAAGTCTGCGGGGCGGACGGCGAGTGCGGGGACCCTGTTTACGACGCGGCCTACCAGGTGACCGCCATTGCCCTGTACAACAAAGCCGGAGACGGGGAGTAGCTGCTTAATGAACGACCCCGGTTACAGTGAAGAACGCCAGGCCGCCAGCTTGCTGGTCAGCCGAGTCAAAAACGGGGAACCGGCGGCCGAAGCTGCAATGGTTGAGCGTTACAGCCGCGGCCTGCGCTTCCTGCTGCGCCGTAAAACCCGGGATACTCATCTTTCTGAAGACCTTTTGCAGGAGACCTGGGCTATAGCGCTGGTCAAGATTCGCGCTGATGGCCTGGACAATCCGGGCCGGCTGGCGGGTTACCTGAGCGGAATTGCCAATAACCTGGCGCTTGGCGAGGCTCGCAGGGCGGGCCGGCAGCGAACGACCGTCAATTCCGACATCGTGGACTTGATTCCTGATAGCTCGTCCAATCCGTTCAGGACTGTCTCCCGGGCTGAAGTGTGTATCGAGGTGCGTAAACTGCTGGACAAGCTCAAGAAGGAAAGGGACCGGGAGATTTTGAAACGATTTTACGTGTGGGAAGAAGATAAAGAGAGTATTTGCAGACGTCTCGGCGTCGATGGCGTCCACTTTAACCGCGTGTTGTTCCGCGCCCGGCAAAGACTCAAATCTGCGATAGAGGCGTCGGATCGGCGCAAACATTTCAAGGTTGTCAGTTGAGTGCTTTCTTTTTGAAGAAAAAGTGAGATCTTTCGGAAGAACCAGACAGGTATATAGATGAAAACGGACTTTATTGCCGTAGAACAAGGGTGTAAGCATCAATGGACGAAAAATACACAAATGAAAACATGCTGATTGAGCGTTACCTGGAAGGCGCCTTGTCAATCGAAGAGCAACAGGCTTTCGAGGAGCAATTTTTGTCTTCCGGTGAACTGCTCGACCAGCTAGAGGCCGCGGAAAGGCTGCAACAGGGTATGCATGATGTGATGGCTGTGCAAAAGGCGCACATACCTGAAAAAGCCACATCCCGGGTGGCCGCGTTCATGCGGACACCGCATTACGCTATAGCGGCGTCAATCCTGGTGCTGTTTGCCGTCGGTCTCTCCGGTGCTCTCATGCAGGAAAACGCCCGGTTAACAGAAATTAATACAGACCGGGTTGTTCCCACCGAAATTATTCCTCTGGTTACAGTAAGAAGCGCATCGGACAGCGGGTTGAATACACTGGTGCTTGGCGATTCGGCCAGGCAGTTCGTGATGATGCTCGACCCGGGGTTTGAATCCTTTTCACACTACCGGGCGACCGTCTACCAGCTGAAACGTACTGGTAAACCGGCGATGCTCTGGCAGGTAGACGAGATGCTGCCCGGTTACGAAGACATGCTGGCGCTCGCTGTGCCCAGTTCTTTTCTGGAACCAGGTGACTATCAGATTCAGCTTGAAGGCTGGCAGGACGAATGGCCGACTGATCATGGGTTTGAACCCATTGATACGAAATCTTTCAAAATCACAAAGTGAGATTTTCAACTCCTTTGTAACAGGCATTAGTAAGAGGTAAAAAAGTTTTTTACCCATAAGGACGGACCAGAAAGATGCTAACCGAAACCACAAACCACGAACTCCAGTTACTGATCGTCGGTGACTACCTGTTCGAGGCCAGGGTCGGTTTGCTTTCAGGTCCTTCCGGCGCGCACCACATCTGCTCCCGGATGACGGAGTTGCTTTGCAGCCTGATCGAACACTCCGGTGAGGTGGTCCAGCGCGATGACCTGATATGCGAGATCTGGAAAGATGAACCGGAAGCATCGCAGGCGCTCAACCAATGTGTAGCCCGTCTGCGGCACTATTTCCAGGACACGGCCAAGGCGGCGAATTATATCCAAACCATTCCCAACGAAGGTTACCGCCTGGTTACGCCGGTATACGGCAGCACCCGGAAACCGGTGCACGTGCACCCGCTCGCCGGCACCCGCCAGTATACGGGCGCCGGAAGCTCTTTTTACCGGTTGATGCAGGAGTTCCGGCAGCGCAAAGTGTGCCGAGCCATGCTGCTCTATACCATTGTTGTCTGGGCGATCTTCCAGGTATCTGAAATCGTGGTTCCGGCGCTGAGAATGCCTGACTGGGTGAATAGCCTGGTTGTTGTTCTCGGGTTGATGGGTTTTCCGATAGCCGCAATCCTGGCCTGGGTTTTTGATCTGACGCCTTCCGGTTTGGTCAAGGACGCCCCGATCGAATCCCAGGCTCCGGCAAACACTGGCAGGTGGGGGACGCTTGCAGTTGATTCCGCGCTGCTTTCCGTCGCCCTGGTCATTTGCGGCATGCTGGTGTTCAGCAGTTTCAGCTGACTAACCCTGTGGCTGTCAGAAGTTGTGAAGTTTATTGAGCAAACAGTGCACCATAAGAGCCTGGATGCAATTTACAGTTGCGCAAAGTCCTGCGAATTTTCACATGAGCAAGATCACTTGAACCGCAACTGCTGCTAGTAGCATTTCCACAAAGAACTTAAAGTAAATCAACCTGGTTGCAAACCTTTTTTCGGGGGCGAACGAACCAGTCGAATACTACGGAAAAATGCTTTCAACGTCGCAATGGACGTTTCTATTGGGGAGAAAAAAATGAACCCATATCTTAATTCTGTTCTGGCCACAGTCAAAGCGAAAAACCGCGGTGAAGAAGAGTTCCACCAGGCGGTGGAAGAAGTACTGGAGACGCTCGCACCCGTATTGGAAAACCACCCTGAGTACATCGAGGCAAAAATTGTCGAACGGCTGGTCGAACCGGAACGGATGATCGTGTTCCGCGTTCCCTGGTTGGATGATGCCGGCCAGGTTCAAGTCAACCGGGGCTTCCGGGTTGAATTCAACAGCGCGATCGGCCCCTACAAGGGCGGGCTGCGTTTCCACCCCAGCGTGAACCAGGGCATCCTGAAATTCCTGGGTTTCGAGCAGGTGTTGAAGAACAGCCTGACCACGCTGCCGATGGGCGGCGGTAAGGGTGGTTCCGACTTCGATCCCAAAGGCAAGTCCGACAATGAAGTGATGCGCTTTTGCCAGAGCTTCATGACCGAACTTAGTCGCCACATCGGCCCGAACACCGACGTTCCGGCGGGTGATATCGGTGTTGGCGGGCGCGAGATCGGCTACCTGTTTGGTCAGTACAAGCGCTGTCGTAACGCGTTCGAGGGCGTGCTTACCGGAAAGAGCCTCAATTGGGGCGGCAGTCTGATCCGTCCTGAGGCAACGGGTTACGGCACGGTTTATTTTGCCAAGGAAATGCTCAAGACGCGGGGTAAGACCTTCGAAGATCTGCGTGTAGCCGTTTCCGGCTCTGGCAACGTGGCACAGTACGCCACCGAAAAAGTCAACGACTTTGGTGGTAAGGTCGTAACCCTCTCCGATTCAAGTGGTTATATTGTCGACGAGGAGGGCATATCCCCTGAAAAGCTCGCATACGTATTCGAATTGAAAAACGAAAGGCGTGGGCGGATCAAGGAATATGTCGATGAATACCCGTCGGCCACCTACCATGAAGGCACCGGTGTCTGGAGCGTTCCGGTCGATGTCGCCTTGCCATGTGCTACCCAGAACGAATTAAATGGCGATGATGCCGAAATGCTGCTGAACAACGGCTGTTTCTGCATTGCAGAGGGCGCCAACATGCCGAGCACCCCCGGGGCAATCGAAAAGATCCAGGCCGCTGGAATACTTTATGGGCCGGGCAAAGCAGCCAATGCCGGCGGCGTGGCGGTTTCCGGGCTGGAAATGTCCCAGAACAGCATGCGCCTGAGTTGGACGCGCGAAGAAGTGGACCAGCGGCTGCATGACATCATGATATCCATCCATCGGGCCTGCGTTGAAACCGCCGACGAGTACGGCCAGCCGGGCAATTACGTCCTCGGGGCCAATATCAGCGGTTTTGTCAAGATCGCCGATTCCATGCTTGACCAGGGCGTAGTCTGACCTTTGAAGCCAGTGGGGCGGGCACCCAATTCGGGTGCCCGGCCTTTTTTCATTCCGGGACAGGGATTATGCTTGGGGCTGATGCGGCAGAAGGCTGAGAACACTTCATGAACCCAATCGCCGAGCTGGAAACATTCGAAAACGAGACTGCGCGTTTCGACTCGTTGATGTCTTTCAAAATCCAAAACATACTGCTGGTCTCCAGTCTCTACGATATCTACAACTTGCGCGAGGATGGTCAGCTGACCGACCTGCTGTTGGCCGAATATGCCGAATTCCGGCTTTCCAGCGCCCCCGCAATCAAGCGGGTCGATTCCGGCACCAGTGCGCTGAAAGCACTGGAGGAGTCGAAATTTGAATTGATCATCGTCCTGCGAACGCTGACCGACATCAAGCCCGCGGAGTTCAGCAAGAAAGCCAGGAAGCTTTGCCCCGGTATCCCGGTCGTACTGATGGCCATTCACCACCGGGAACTTGAACAGGACAGGGAAGAGGTAGCCAGTGCATGCGACAACGTGTTCATCTGGAACGGCGATTCAAAAATGTTGCTCACCATCATCAAGCTGGTGGAGGACAGGGTCAATGTCGCCGCCGATACGGACCAGGTCGGCGTGCGGGTGATCATACTGGTGGAGAATTCAGTCCGTTTTTACTCTTCCTACCTGCCTTTGATGTACACCGAGATCATGCAACAGGCCTCGGCATTACTCAGGGAAAGCATCAACTCGTCAACGCGGCGGGTGAGGATGCGTGCGCGGCCAAAGATACTGCTCGCCGAAAACTTTGAAGACGCAGTCTCGCTGTTCCACCAGTACCGAAAATATCTGCTGGGTGTCATATCGGATATTCGGTTTCCCAAGAAAGGAGTGTCCGACCCGGCCGCGGGTATCGAACTCGCTCGGCTAATGAAGAGCGAATTAGCCGACTTGCCGATACTCCTGCAATCCTCCGATCAGGCCATGGAGGAACAGGCGCTTGCCGGCGAAACCGCATTTCTGAATAAACAGTCACCACAGCTTCTGAAAAAGCTGGGCACCTTCATCAACGAAAACTTCGGATTCGGCGATTTTGTTTTCAAGCTACCGGACGGGACCGAGCTCGCGCGGGCATCCAGCTTCAGGCAGATGCAGGAGTGTATCGCCAGCGTCGACCACGAGTCCCTGGTTTTCCACGCAGAGAGAAATCATTTCTCCAACTGGCTGATTGCACGCGGCGAATTCGACCTGGCCAACTGTCTGCGCCCCAGAAAGGCGAGTGAGTTTGTCGATCCAGCAGACTTGCGCGGGTTTCTGGTTGAAACCATCAACCGACACAGGCATGACCGGCAGGCCGGCATGGTCACCGACTTCGACAGGGAACTGTACGACGGGCATGCCAGATTTCTGCGAATCAGCCAGGGATCCCTGGGAGGAAAGGGGCGCGGGCTTGCGTTTATCAACAAGTTGTTCAACAACCAATTGGTTTGCAGCGCTTTTCCCGGAGCAAGAATCTCGGTGCCCCCTACCGCCGTCATCTGCACCGGCGCATTCGACCAGTTCATGGAAAAAAATGATTTGACTGAATTCGCGCTGGAGCAACGCAGCGACGAAGACATCATCGCCGCATTCACCAATGCGACCATACCAAACGAACTGCAGGAGGATCTCAAGGCTTTTCTGGGAGTTGTCGATTACCCCCTCGCGGTCAGGTCATCGTCGCTGCTCGAAGACAATTACTACCAGCCGTTCGCCGGGATTTTCGACACCCACTTCCTGCCCAACAACCAGGCGTCATCCGAGGGCCGCCTGCAACGGCTGTTGGCGTCGATCAAGTTAATCTATGCATCGGTGTATTTGCGCAATGCGAAGAACTATACCCAGTCAACCGGAAACCGCACCGAAGAAGAAAAAATGGCCGTTATCCTGCAGAAAATAGTCGGTGAGGAACACGATGGCTTTTACTACCCGGTTTTTTCAGGTGTCGCTCGCTCCTACAACTTTTACTCCGTGGGCCACATCAAACCGGAGGAAGGTATCGCCTATACTGCCCTGGGGTTAGGAAAGACCATCATGGAGGGAGACAATTGCCTGTACTTCTCCCCCGCAAATCCGCAGGTATTGCCACAGTTCTCCACGTCGCAGGACTACCTCGAGAACTCTCAACGTAAATTTATTGCCGTCGACATGACCAACTCATCCGTGTTTCCCGAAGTGGGGGGCGAGGGCGGGCTGGCTACACTGAACATCAAGGAAGCCGAGGGTCATGGTGTGCTGAAATACGTCGGTTCAACCTACTCGGCGGATAATGACCGCATTTATACCGGAATTGCTCGCAAGGGCCCCCGCGTAGTGACTTTCGACCCGATCCTCAAGGCAAATATCTTCCCGCTGGGTGAAATCCTGAAACATCTGCTGGAACTGGGCAGCCGGGCCATGAACGTTCCGGTGGAGATCGAGTTCGCCGCTGAAATCGATATCGAATCCACTGTACCCAATAAATTCCGTCTGCTGCAGATACGGCCGATGAAAGTAGCTCACAGCTTCGAAGACGTATCCCTATATGACCAGGATGACAGTCGGGTGGTTTGCCGGTCCGACCAGGCCCTGAGCAACGGCCGCATCAACGATATCCAGGACATCGTGTTCGTCCGGAATGACAATTTCAAGCGCCGGAACATGGTTCACATGGCCGACCAGGTAGAGAAATATAACCGGAAGTTCAGGAATGAGGACATACCGTACATGCTGATCGGTCCGGGGCGCTGGGGAACGACCGATCGCTGGCTGGGCGTACCCACCAAGTGGAACCAGATTTCGTCAGCTCGGGTGATCGTCGAAGCGGATTACGGTGACTTCGTGGTCGAACCTTCATTCGGAACACATTTCTTTCAAAACCTGATCACGTTCTCCATTGCCTACCTTACGATCAACAGTTCGAGCAGCTACTCTTATTTCAATTGGGACTGGCT
The DNA here is from genome assembly GCA_013001885.1 of Lysobacterales bacterium. Taxonomy (GTDB): domain Bacteria; phylum Pseudomonadota; class Gammaproteobacteria; order Xanthomonadales; family SZUA-36; genus JAHEFT01. The sequence continues at coordinate 11,543 of JABDLD010000049.1, read as the reverse complement.
CAATTCCATCGAACCCGTTTCGGAGACTGAGTACTTACGGCATGTCCGACTGGACGAACCGCTTGAGGTGCTGGTCGATGGCCGGATCGGACGTGCGATAGTGCTACGGTGAGGCGGCGCGGTTCTCAGCGAAGTTGAGAGAAGCGCCGTATAGACGCCGCCGCGCGTGAAGATGGCCCCGCAGGGGCGTAGGGCAGGTGGTCAGAAAAGAAAAGGGCCAGGCTCATCGGGTGAGGCCTGGCCCTTGTGAGCTAACTACTGCAGTTGAATTCAGGGAGTTTCGAGCTGAATATCCCACATATAGTCGACATGTGAACCGCAGATCGAGGCGAATTCTTCACCCGCCTTGCTTCCTTCGGCGTACATCTCGTCGATCATTTCGTTCCTCGCTTTCAGCAGCGATTTGTGATCTTTGGCGGTCATGGTTTGCAGCCTGCGGAATTCACCGCCTACCGAATGTGAAGACCAGCCCCAGGACGTGAACTTGCCTGCAGCCACGTACTTGTCAAACAGCGGTGCAAAATCCTTGGCGACGATCTCGTCGGCACGCATTTCCCTGGACTGGTCGCAGCCATAATAGACCGAAAAGCCGGCTTCACCGCGGCCCTCGCCCGAAGATCCCGACTTGGCCTCCCATATGTAATCATCATGGGACCGGCAGATTTTTCCGAACTCTGCGTCACCGGTATCGCCAAGCGCTGTGAATCTCTTGTCTATTTCGGCCTGTGCGTCCAGCAAACCGTCTACAGTCGGCGCCTGGTAATACTGGATACGGCGCCATTTTCCGCCCGTGTGGTGGGCCAGCCAGCCCCAGCCCGTGATAACCCCGTCTTTGACCATCTGGTCATAAACCGGCGCATTCTGGGTTTTGACGATTTCATCGACCCGCTCCTGGCCGGCGGCATCACAGTAAAAGTAGGTGGCATAGGTGAACGAAGTGGCCGCCTCCTCCTCTTGCGCCAGGGCTGAACCGGCAACAGCGGCAAGACCAATAATTACGATTGTGTTCTTTATGAAATGCATTAAAAACTCCTCATAATCCTGCGAAATGCAGAATTTGCGTTCAGAGGTATAACAGGTATTGCGGGAACAAGTATTAAAGTATCGCTACGCTGGCCTTCTAAAAATCAAGGTGGTCAAAGACTGACCGAAAAAATTACCCGGTGTGATTGTTACCAGTTCACCGGTTTCCTGCTCAGCGGCATGGTCATACAGCGGCAACCGCCGCCGCCCCGCGACAACTCGGAGCCGTGCATCGTCACCAGGGTGGCTTGCCCGGGTGTGAGCGAGGCTTCTTCCTTGATGACCTGGTCCGCTGTCACAATCCTGAAATTATTTTTAGCCAGTTCCTCGGCGGTGGCCTGGTTGTGTTCGTATCCGAGGATATGGCCCGGAGCCAGCGCGAAGAAATTGGCGCCCGAGGCCCATTGTTCACGTTCCTGGCGTAACTCGTTATCACCGCCGCAGGGAATAGGCTTCAGATCCAGACCCTGGGTTTTCAGCGCCTCCAACACGCCCGGGTATTCAACGATCCGCTTGACTCGACGCTGCTCGTAATGCACATGGAAAGCCCGGCACTTGTGGGAGCCGCTGATCAACGGAGAAAAGACCACGCAACGGTCGCGGTCGACCATGGTGAAGATCATGTCCAGGTGAATGGTAGCCCGGGACTTGGGAATCTCCACCACGATAAAGTTTTCGACCCCGCCTTTTTCAGCGATCGCGCGCATCAGGGTGTCGATACCGCGGGCGGTGGTGCGCTCGCTGTATCCGATCATGATCAGGTCCTCGCGCAGCACCAGCAGGTCACCACCCTCGATGGTGATCTTCTCACTCGCACTGGCCGTGCCGTCGAAATAGAAACCATCCGAGCGGATCTTGGTGTGATACTTGAATATGACTTTGAGCAGCAAGGTCTCGGCGAACCGGGCCTTGAATGCCATCGAGCCGATAATCACGCTCTGGTTCACCGCCATGACGGCATCTCGTGTAAAGAATGCGTTAGGCAGCGGTGGAATGGCGTGGCGCAGCGGGCTGAGGTATTTTTCCAGGCTGTCTTTGCGCATTGGAGTGCCCTGGAACAGCTGTGGCGCAAGTTCAGCATCGTCCATCTCCTTGAGTTCCTGCGCCAGCTCCTCGCAACCGTAAAGCGTTACCAGTTCATCGACCAACAAGCCTTTCATGTGTTTGTCGGCCAGGGTATCGCGCAGCAGGTCTTCGAATTCAAGGACGTCGGCGACCCGGCGCAATACGCCGGTCAGCTGATCGTGCTCTCTCGTGGCCAGCTGCAGGTTCAGGATGTCGTCATACAGAACCTCGGCCGCGGTGGCCGGGGTCATGTTCTCAATTTCCCTTCCGGGGCGGTGGACCATCACGGCGTTGAGCGCGCCGATCTCGGAGTCTAGATTGATCTGGGTTTCTCGCATGATGCTTCCGTGTTCGGCTGCCGGATTCGGGGGCAATCGCTGATTATCGCACCGGGCGCACACAGCGTCGAATCAAGAAGTCTCGCTTCCCTGCTCCCGCCCGTGGCGGAAGGGGGCTGCCGGGCGGGCAGGCAGTCACCCGGGTGCGGTCACCCGGGTGACTAAGTAAATAAAACGCCTTATATGCTACGGATTCTCAACCGGAACGTAATCTTCAACGAGATCTTTCCAGCCGAACTGTGACTGGCGTTGCCCGATGCGGACAAATTCAGTGGCCCACTCGGTCAGAAGCGTGCCGTTCGCCTCCCGGGTATAGAAGGAAAATGGCTGCAGGAATGGAAAATTGGGCGTAGCAGCGGTTACCTGGACGGCGCCGTGGGTGTCATCGCCACTGACGATGAAACGCTTGTAACGCCTTGGGTAGGCCTCGTTCAGCGCGCCGTGCTCGGTGAGGATCAGGTTACGGTATACCTCCGGGTCCATTATCGTGCCGTCGCCTTGCGCGAAGAACCGGTTGGTCAGGTCGGAATCCGTCTCATAAAAGCCCTCGCGGATGGTCGAATCGTTCTCGAGCCTCCAGTCGATGATCCCGGTTTGTTGGCCAAAGGCATTGCAGCGGCCGTCGTCGATACAGCTTTGCGGATAGAACTGCTGGAATTGCCAGTCAAATGCGCGCGCAACAACCGAAAAGCAGGGCACATCCGCGCACCCGAATGGGAACGATCCGTTTCCCGGAGGCGATCCGGTCCCCAGGTTGACCGCAATGGGCCCGGCATCGTTGTAGACCGTGAGCTTGGCGTTATTGCCAAAAACGAAACGCGCCAGGAACGGAGCAAAGGCGGCAACGCCGACGCCACCGGCGCTATGGCCCATGACCGTTATCTGCTTTGCTCGCGGGAAGGTGTCTCCGGCGACATCCATCCCGGCGCTCGCATTGCGAAGCCCCCGGTGATGACGTGTCGGCGGGCCGGACCCCTCCGGTAACTCTAACTCCCCTTCGATAAAGGCCTGGAAAGCCGGGTCATTCACATCGTTATCGCCGCCGAAAGTTGAGCCGTCACAATACGGCATGTAGACAACCGAGTAGTCCGCAAAAGGATTTTCCGACGAACTCGGATCAAACACGCCCGGGAAAGGCCCTTCTGCCGGGGGTGATTGTTGCTCGCCCACCACGTTGCAATTGTAGAAGCCCTGCCAGCAGGCGCCGCCGCCCTGCAGGAAGATCAAGAGTTTCTTGGGATCCCCTTGTCGGGTGAAAACCGAGTATTCGGATCCCGCGATGCAGACCGGACCGTCCGGGCGTACACCCAATGGGTAAGTCTCGTCCGGAACATAGTTCGGGTCAAAATCATGCCGGGTCCATACGCCATAGTCGCTGGCAACTGACTGGGATGTTCCGAGGTACTTGTCGACACCCGTGTCCTGCAATTCGCCCAATGCATCGGCATTGAGGCCGGACTCGTCAGCCTCCGCATGTGCAGCTACGAGAAAAAAAACAGCCAGTACCAGAACCCATCCTTTTACCAGGCGGGGTGTTTTGTTTTCATTTAGCAAGTTCATCTCCTTTTATTAATGTGTGAAGCGTCATAAAACGGCAACGCGCGTTTTCCTGGAAACGCTGCCAGGTGACACTGTTCCGCGTTGGTTGAGTATAGTCGCAATTTAAGCTTTTTCTCGTTGTGTTGATTTAGCCACACCTAATAGGGCGTCCTCGTGCGGTCCAAGCAGCGCTCTCACACCGTCGCGAACCGCCAATAGCTGGCAGTCATCAATCAAATCGGATTTAAGCCTAAACCCCGAACCAGTCTTTCATCCGCGCCAGGTAGCTGCCTTTCATGTGCCGTGACTGTGTGACCGTGGGCACTTTCGGATCGAAATCCTGCAGAATCAGTTTTGGCAACCCGGCCGGGAAATACAGCAAAGCCAGAGGGGTTCCGGGGCGTATGGAGTACACACCGTTACCATTGTCCAGCTGTTCCTGCAGCTGTTGTTTTGAAATCACGGTGTTGATATTGAGTTTCTGCTTTACCTTGTTGTTCAGGGGAAGAATTCCTTCCATCGCGCGCAGTTTCTGATCGTTTTGCGGGGTGTAAGCGAAGGTGTTGATCATCAGTGGCATGCAGGGTTCGTCGGTGTGGAGGTAGCACTTGATCCCGATTTTCATGCTGACGAAGTCCGAGAACACCGGGCCCATCTGCGCCACGAGGTCGTGACTTTCGAGTTCCATCTGCTCTTCGTTGGTGGTGATTTTTATCCGGTTGGCTTCCTTGATGAAAGCGATGTCGATCTGCGCGGGGCACTTGATCAGGTAGGAATGCTTGAACAGCATGACGAAGGAGGGGCAGACCGCTGCAGTCGCGTTGTCACTCCTGCTGGCCTCGGCAACCCAGGCCGGCTTGTTCTTGCGGCACTCGACAATGAATTCTTCCGGGTTCTGCACGAGAAAGCTGTTCTTCGATTCTATCGTGAGATTCATGGCTTCAGGGTTTCGGCAAAGCGGTCAGGGGATGATATTAACGCATTTACCCGCCCGTCTCTCCATCCGGTGTCACCAGCCGGGCCAATATGACTTTGTCTTAACCGTAGGACTTTCGGATCATCCGCCAGGCAATCCAGGCGCTTGGCAGAACCACGACGGGACTGGCCAGCACCAGCAGGGCTTCGCCGCTGAGCCAGTTGATGCCGCCATCCGTCGAGAGGCCGCCGGTGGCCTGCTGGTATGGCAGCACGTACACGCGCAGCAGGATCACGCACATGGTGACGCTGTAAGCGGCAAGTGCCACCGGCGCGTAGCGGGTAACTCGCGTCCGGGCCGCGCTGACGTCCCCCGGCGGCACCCGGTGCAATTCCAGTCGGTAGGCCTGCTCTTCGCGGCTGACGCCGCCAACCGATGACATCGCCAGCACCACCACCAGGCTGACCAGGCCGCCGAACAAAATCGGGTCCAGCCAGAAGGGCAGGGTGATCCACTCCAGGTATTCCAGCGCCTTGGGGCCGGCGTTGAAAACGAATCCGCTGACGATACCCCAGAATGCCGCATCGGCCGTGATGCGCCGGCTCCAGACGCTCATCAATGCTACCGGGCCCCAGGACGACGCGAACAGCGTGCCAACAAAATAGGTCAGCCAGAAAATGTCCATTGGGGAATAGAAAGCGACAATCAGCGTGACCACCCCGACCGCCAACATGACCAGGCGGCTGAGCCTGAGCATGCGTGCCTCGTCGAGGTTTTTGTGGGCTACCAGGTCGTTGCTGACGCTGAAACCCACCAGCGAAAGGAAGGTAGAGGCCGATGACAGACCTGCCGCCACAATGCCGGCCAAAAGTAGCGCGCCCATCAATTCGGGCAGCAGGTTCAGGGCCGCGTAGATGATAGCTTCCTCCGAGGGCTGGATGCCCGGATCGCTGAGGTTGATCACCGCGCCCGCGGAATACAGGGTCAGCTCCATCAGGACCAGGAAAATGGCCGCGATGCAGGCGGAGCGCAGGACGACGTGCTCGTCGCGGGCGATCAGGTAACGGCTGGACTGCCAGGGGCTGACCGCGTACACCAGCCCCCAGGCCACCGCCAGGGTCAGGTTCCACAGCGTGAAATCCAGCACCGATGAGAACGGCGTGTCGTTGCCGACCATACCGTGCCAGGCCATCAGGTCCGGCTTTTCCGGAAGGGCGGTCAGGTCGCGCACGGCCACCGACCATCCGCCGGCGTCCTGCACCAGGAATACCAGCGACGCCACGGCGACCGAGGTGAACAGCAGGAACATCAGCGTGTCGGTCAGGATCACCCCGCGCGATCCGGAATACATCGTGAAGGCCGTGTAGCTGACCCAGCAGATAACCAGCGCCTGTGCGAAAGTGAAGTCGGTGATGTGGGTGAGCAGGAAGGCCGAGCCCTGCGTAACCGCCAGTAGGTAGCCGCCGAGGCCGAAGATGATGGTGACGCCGGCCGCCGTCTGAACCCGTTGGGAATTGAAGCGCTGTCCGAAATAATCCGCGACGGTCAGGGCGCGGCTGCGCCGCAGGTAGCGGCCGAACAGCAATGCGCCAAAGATATACCCCATGGCTCCGATTGGCGGCCACAGGATGTAGGGTCCGGCCTGCCCCTCGTAGACGAAGCCCGTTTCGCCCAGGAATATGTTGGTGCTGAGCACGCTGGCGACCAACGTGCCTACGATCAGCAAAGTCGGTGCGCGCCGGCCGGCGACGTAGTAGTCATCGAGCTTCTTCACCCGGCGCCCGGCATAGTTGCCGACCGCTATATAGAGGATGAGGCTGATGAGAATCGCACCGGTATAGATGTCCATTATTGTGCTGTATTCATCTCGTGCGTCGCGCCCCTATGTGAGTCTATTCAAAACAGGTGACCTTTTCCATGGTACCCGCGATGAATCCAGGGCCGAACAAACCGATTCTCAGTGGAGCGAATGCATTGCTTCAGGGGCTGCCAACCTGTTCTGGACGTGAAGAAGTTGCTGAACAGCCCTTTGCCGGAGGGCCAGCTTTCGTTGTTTATTCCATCCCACTCCTGAAAATGATCTCCGGGTCATTGAAATCCGGAGCCTCGAGAGAACCACTGACAACCCCGAGGGGTTGATACTGCTCCGCGGTGAATCCGGGAAAAATGTAGTGCAGCTGGTTATTGTGGAATCGTTTGATGAGTACTTCACTGAATATCGAACGGTAATCTGTCTGGGCCCAGATGTCGGCACCCTGGAACAGGTTTTCAGGTGCTATACCTGGCCAGGGTCCGTAAAATTGGCCGCCATTGACGCCGCCGCCGACCACCAGCATGTTGTTTCCCCAGCCGTGGTCGGTTCCGCTATCAGCGTTGTCAAAAGCGCGACGCCCAAACTCGCTGTAACAGATCAACGTGACGCGTTCAGCCCAGGTTTTTCCATTGGGCGAAGGCACGTCCAGGTCGGTGAAAAAGGCCAACAGGGAAGCGGAAAGGTCCCGTACATTATCGTAAAACCAGCCGTTGACGGGCAGGTTTCCCTGGTTATTATGTGTGTCCCATCCGCCGATATCCGTTTGCGCTACGCGCAGCCCGGTGTCTTCCTTGATCAGCTGCGCGATGATTTGCATTTCCTCGCCAAAACTGGTGAGCCGACCCGGGTTGTCCAGACGGGTGGGGTAGCTCGCTCCGTTGGCGGGCTGATAGTTGTTCCAATCGATCGATTCGATGATGGTCTGCGCGGCCAGCGCCTGGGAACCGGCGACGTCGAGTTCCGTGTTGTCCATTGCGTAGATATCAGCCAATGCGACTTCCTGCTCCTCCTCGTAGTAGCTGGAATCCAGGTCAAAACTTTTTGGGTAACGCATGGTTACCGCACTGGGCTCGCGCAAGAGTGAATAACGGATTGTCGATTCAGTGACCACGGCAGGCAAAACCAGGCTTTCCGGAAGGTTGCTCGCACTCTGAAGGTGCCTGGTGAGCCAGCCAGTCGTCGTAAAGCGATTGCCGGGTGTGCCCAGTTCAATGTAACGCTCGGCCTCGAAGTGGCTGCGGTTCGGAAAGGGCAGCAGGCCAACAGCCTGCACAATTGCCAGAGAATCATCCGTCCACAAATCAACCAGTGGCGCCGCGGCCGGGTGAAGACCCCAACCCCCGGACAACGCCTGTAAATTAGCGCTGGGAATCATCGTGCCGTTGAAGCGCAAGGTTTCGTAGTGGCCACGATCACTATGGCCGTTCATCGGCGCAAGAAAGCTCAGGCCGTCTATACCGCCCCGTTGAAATACGAATACCAGGATGTTATCGCTGTATTCGTCCACGGCGAACGTAAGCCTGGGGGCCAGGCCCGCGACGGCTGCAGCAACCGCGGATGTTTTCAGAAAGTTTCGGCGGCTTACTTTGTTGTGGTTCATTCTGTTCATCACGTTTTCCCCTATCGCCGCATGGCTTCGGGTGACATCAAAATCAGGCCAACCAGTCCGCGCACGATTCGCTGGTAATGACTGTTGTTCGCAGTTCCGTCGGCGTTGGTCACCGGTGTCGTATCGATGCCGATCGCGTCAAATGGATCGTTCGCGTAATCACCGTTGTACGCGGGCTCTCGTTGCATCAGGATTTCGACAACATAATCCACGATCCGGCCAGAAACTGCTGCGGGCAGGCCATATCCCAGGGCACGGTCTGTCCACCAACTCACGATATTAACGGCCGTGCGGTCAGTGGGGTCTGTGTAATGGTCATTGGTTTGAGCGGCCTGGTTCACAATCTGGTTATGTCGAAGCATGTACGTGAGTGCCCGCCAAGACATGATCAGCGGGCCGGTACCCTGCCAAAAAGCGCGCTCATCCGGAAAACCGGTGGGCGGAGCGTAACCGAACGGGTAGTGACCGGTGTCATCGAGACGCCCCCAGATTCCGTTGCTGGCGCTGTGATCGATGCGCATGGTGAGATCAACTCCGCTGGCTCGCCAGCCGCGCACCAGCGTTTCCACGGGGCGAGCCACTTTTTTGCCCCAGGTGGTCTGGAAAGCACTGGATTTAAGGATGTGGCTGTAGACCGCCTTCAGCTGGTCGGCATCATTGCGACGGTTGAAAAATTCCAGTGCGGTGCTGTCGACAATTTCCTGCGGTGGGTTGTCGCCAATCAGCCGCGTGCAAAGCTTCCACGCGATAAATTCTGCGGTCCCATAGTGACCGGCCAGGTAGTCGAGAATATCGTCCACGTCATTCGTGCCGTTCGATGCGGTCAGTTCAATGTCCATGACCTTGATGGAAGCTTCCTGCCAGTCGTCATAATGGCGGCCAGGCCGGAATATGAAAGCTCCGGTGTCCGGTGAGTCATCGGTGGTATCAGAGACGCCCCATCCGGTGAGCGCCTTGGCGAACTCGAAGACATCGATCTCCGTATAACCGGCCCGTTGTCCCATGCTGTTATTACCCACCGCAGCGGGGTCGATAGCCCCGAAATAGTTGCTTACTGCGCCGAGCGTGTGCAGTTCCAGTACCTCGCGGGCGTAATTTTCATTTGGATTAGGCCAGGTGTTGGCATAGTTGTCGAGGTAGTAAAGCATGCTGGCTGTCCGGGCATTGGCCTTGAGCATGTCGCCGAAGTTGCCAAAAATGTACTGCCGCAACACCCGGTCGTATTCCGGAGTCATAGCGCTGGTAGGGAACTCCCGGCCATAGACATTAAAGTGGTTGAACCAGAAGTCATACAGTACTTCGCGCAATTGCCATTGACTGTATGCCGCGCGTAAAAGCGTGAGGCGCTCCATTTGCCAGACTGGACGGTTACGGATCGCGTAATCCTCACTCCGGGCATGTTCTATCCAGAGCTGCTCCTGCGATTTGTCTATCGTGTCGAAAGCCAACTGGTCTTCGATTACTTCGCTGGTCAACAGGCCATCGAGGCGATTATCAACTTCAGGGTCGGACGTGGATGGATTGAGCTGATCGAACAGCCATGCATCCAGCCGTTCAGATTCGCTGGCGCCGAGTGCGTTGAACGCTTCGATATCACCCGGCCTCGGGCCATAAGCAGCCTTGTTCAGAACCAGGGCTGCCAATGGTGGGGGTGTCACGGGTGCTTCGGCCGCCAGGGCCGGCGCCGGCCTCATGGGTTTTCTGCCTTTGGATTTCCCGGACGGCGGATCGGCTTCGGCAGATTTCGGTACAGCAAGACCGCCGGCGAGGCTGGCCGCGGCAGCGGCGCCTATGAAGAGACGGCGGTTTAAACCGGTGGGGGTATTGGACTGGCTCACGGTTCCTCCCTGAACGTGTTTTCTATTCACCTTCCATGGTGAAATTTTGAACAGTATATACGAAATAGCCTGTCGATTTTTCGGAAAACTGGAAAATTGAAAAGGCCGGATTCCGGCAGTCGCCATGATATGCTTTGGCTCCATTGCTCAAAAGGATGTGATCAGTGCCTCAATTCCACTACCCAAAACTGTTTGTTCTGACTTCGATACTGGTGTCCTTCTCGCTTCACGCCGAGGTGCTGGTACTGACGCCGGCAGAGGACAACACACTGTATGAAGATGCAGCCGGAGACGTCAGCAACGGTGCGGGCACCGGCCTCTATCTCGGAAAAGTGGGGCCAGACGGCGACGAATTACTGAGGCGAGCCCTGGTCCGGTTTGATCTATCTGAAGTCCCAATAAATGCTGTTATCAACAGCGTCACGGTTCGTTTTATCATCAACCAGGTTCCCAACACGGGCGCGGTGGCGGACTCGGCCAGTTTGCAGCGTGTTGCTCAGGCCTGGGGTGAGGCGGGATCAAAGCCACTGTTCGGCGCAGGGGGGCAAGGCGCCCCGGCTGAGGCCGGGGATGCAACCTGGTTGCATACCTTTTATGACAACGCAGTCTGGAACAGCCCGGGTGGTGACTATGATGATTCGGAATCCGCAACGGCCCTGTTCGGAACGGGAAATCCGGAGCCACTGCAATTTGAGAGTACACCGGAGCTGGTCAGTGACGTGCAAAGCTGGGTTGCGGATCCGACTACCAATTACGGCTGGATACTGCGTGGTGACGAAACCCGGTCCCAGAATGCTCGCCGGGTGGCCAGCAGGGAATGTCCAACCACCCCGGGCTGCTCATCAGATGCACCAGAATTGACCGTTGACTTCACCGTTCCTACGATTGTCGACCACCTGACGTTGACGGAACTGACTGCTGGACTGACCAATCCGGTGAGCCTCTCCAACGCCGGCGACGGATCGAATCGCCTGTTTATCGTCGAGCAAGAGGGTCTGATCAGGATCTACGACCTAAAGACAGAAACTCTGCGCGCTGAGCCTTTTATGGACATCAGGAATGAAGTTTTCAGCCTGGCGGATTCGGGCGGGGGTAACGAACAGGGATTGCTGGGACTGGCTTTCCACCCGTTTTACCTGACCAACGGATTGTTTTACGTCAACTACACGAGTAGCCCATCACCTAACGTCTGGCATACCGTCGTGGCTGAGTATTCAGTTTCAGAAGATCCGAATATCGCATCGGAAGCGGGCCGGAAAATCATGGAGTTTGCGCAGGATGCCAGGAACCATAATGGCGGCGACCTGCATTTTGGCCCGGACGGCTACCTCTACATCGCAAGTGGCGATGGCGGCGGGTCAAACGACCAGTACGGCAATGCCCAGAACACCGGGAACCTCAA
>JABDLD010000039.1 GCA_013001885.1 Lysobacterales bacterium | reverse complement strand
GCTTAAGCGCGCGTCTTTACACCGGCGAGCGACTGATGGTATCGGGTGCATCCAGCGTGTTCAGCGAGGAGGGCGCATTGATCGATAAGCCGGTTCGTGAACGCCTGGAGCAGTTCATTCAGGGGTTCATGGGGTTCTGTGAAATATAGGTTCTACACCTGCGACGTTTTCACCCCGGACCGTTTTGGCGGCAATCAGCTGGCAGTGCTGCCCGAGGCCGGCGGACTCTCTGCCACGCAGATGCAGCAGGTAGCCCGCGAGTTCAACTTTTCCGAGACCACGTTTGTCTTACCCGCAGAGCAGGATCACACGCGCAAGGTCCGGATTTTCACGCCAGCCAGGGAAGTGCCTTTTGCCGGACACCCGAATATAGGCACGGCATTCGTTCTCGCCAGCACCCATGCGCTGGGCGTGATTGATGATCAACTGACCGTCACGTTCGAGGAAGAAGCCGGGATTGTGCCGGTTTCCATATCTGCTTCCGGAGCAGGTTCCTATCGATGTGAACTCCAGGCGCCGCAGGATCTGACGTTGGGTCCTGTTGTCATGCCCGAACTGGCTGCCGCCGCGCTGTCGCTCGCTGTCGAAGACATCAACCTGAGCGTTCACCCACCCCGGGTTGCCGGCGTGGGCCTGCCTTTCCTCCTGGTAGAGTTGACCGGCCTGGATCCCTTGACGCGGGCAGGGTTCAATACGAAAGTGTTGGAATCGTTTGTGGAAAAAGGAATCTCGCCGGATATCCTCTGCTATATCCGGACCCGCGGCCGGTTTGATATCAAGGCTCGCATGTTTGCACCGCTGGATGGGGTGCCGGAAGACCCGGCCACGGGAAGCGCGAACTGCGCCCTCGCTGCTTTGTTGAGCCACTACAATCCGGTTGACAGCGGACAGTTTAGCTGGCGGATCAGCCAGGGCGCTGAAATTGGACGCCCCAGTATTCTTGATGCAAGAACGTCTAAAAAGGACGGCAAAGTGACGGCGGCCTTCATTGGCGGCGACTGTGTGATGGTCAGTGAAGGCACTCTCACGGTTGACTGAGGCTCGTTCCGCTCCCCACGTCTCAGCATTCGTGATTTGAAGAATCCATAAACACGAATTATACTTCACCTAAATCAGTTCTTGCCGGAACGGGTGAGCGGTCTCGTACAGAGGGTTTGTGATGGGCGATTGGACGTTTTTCAGCAACCACGGTCATGTTTTGGTCTGCCTGGCCAAAAACCGCGAAGCCCGGCTACGTGAGGTCGCTCTAGATGTGGGAATTACCGAACGTGCGGTGCAAAAAATAGTCAGGGATTTTCAGGACGCCGGGATAGTGACGGTGAGTAAACGGGGCCGCTGCAACCGTTACCGGATCAACAGGAGAAAGGCGCTCCGGCACAACCTGGTATCTCACTGCACCGTTGGAAAGCTGCTGGCGCTGCTGGCTAAATCACCATCCGCTGAGCTCCAGGAAACCGCCGAGGAACCGGCACAACCGAAAATTGCGACCCCTGCGGCCGGGCAGTCCAGCCAATCGCCCGCTCCCTGCACCCCCGCTGAGCCCCAACCTCAACCCCGCCGGCAAGCTGAGCCTGAACCCAAGCCTGAACCCAAGCCTGAACCCAAGCCTGAGTCCGAACCTGAATCCGAACCGGACGGTGTGCCGATCGATACGCGTCAGCAGGGAAGCCTTTTCTAGGAATCTTGAATGCGCTGGATGATTTACGGTGCCAATGGCTACACCGGAAGGCTCATTGCCAATGAAGCCTCAAGGCGGGGTATGCACCCGGTTCTGGCGGGCAGGAACGAACAGCAGGTCGCCCGGCTTGCTGGCGAACTGGGCTTTGACCATCAGATATTCGACCTGGACGAACAAACCCGGTTACGGCACGCCATAACCGGTAAGAAGCTGGTCTTGCACTGCGCGGGGCCGTTTTCCGCAACCTGCGAACCCATGATGGAGGCATGCCTGTCCGAAGGTGTCCATTACCTGGATATCACCGGTGAAATTGCGGTGTTCGAAGCCGCTCACCGATTGCATGAACGCGCGCGGCATGCTGATGTCGTCCTGATGCCGGGGGCGGGGTTTGACGTGGTGCCAAGCGACTGCCTGGCCGTAAAGCTGGCAGACGCCTTACCGGCCGCCACGCATTTGCAACTGGCTTTCGAAGCGGGTGGAGGGTCCAGCCCGGGGACCGTAAAAACGAGTGTCGAAACTCTTGGCAACGGCGGCCTGGTTCGCCGTGGTGGGAGCCTGCACAAAGTTCCGCTGGCCTGGAAAACCCGGACCATACCGTTTGCTCATGCGAAAAGAACAGGTGTAACCATTCCCTGGGGGGACGTGTACACCGCCCACATCAGCACCGGGATTCCGGATATCGAGGTCTATATTTCAATGCGCCCGGGAATGATTTCCAATTTGCGCCGCCTGAGGTGGATTCAGCGTTTTCTGCAAATGGGCCCAGTCCAGACGATGATGGCGAAATGGATTGAAAAGCACGTCAACGGGCCAGCCGCACCGGCACGGAAAAACAGCCTTTCGCAGCTTTGGGGTGAGGCGAACACGTCAGATGGCCGCTCTGTACAGGCCACGATGACCACTCCAAACGGCTACGATCTGACGGTGACGGCCAGCCTTGGTGCGGTTGATTTCCTGTTGAAAAATGACATGGAAGGCGGCTTTTACACGCCTTCGCTATTGCTGGGCGCGGACTACGCCTCTTCTTTGCCCGGAGTGGAATTCAGCTTCGTTTCCTGACGGTTACTTCACCCCGGGTCGTGTCCCTGAGCAGGGTGCGCAGTTTTTTAAAGGCCGATTTGGCGACTTCAACATGTATCTCGATGCCGGCGTCATTGTACTGTTCGCTAAGCTTTCGCGCGTTGCAGGCGTTCAGAGCCGCATATACCTGCCCGGTCCAGCCAAATTGAGCCTGGACAGCACATTCCATGCGTGGCTGAACTTCGAGAATGCGCGCCTGGTCAATGCATTGGCCGGCGCTGCCTGAATAAGCCCGAACGAGGCCGCCCACACCCAGCTTGATACCGCCGTAATGGCGGGTGACCACGACCATCACGTGATCGAGGCCCTTGCCGTCTATCGTCGAGAGAATCGGTTTGCCGGCAGTGCTGGCGGGTTCACCGTCATCATTGAAGCGGTATTGATGATCCAGTCGCCACGCCCAGCAGTTGTGCGTGGCGGATGGATCGGCCGCGTGCTCGTAAAACTCAAGTGTTTCCGCCAGGCTGTCGACGCGCGCGGCATGGGCCACGAAACGGCTGCGTTTGATTTCAATTTCAATGGTTGCCGGGCCCGCCAGAGTATACATTTGGCCTCACGGTTCCAGTTCAGGGGGCAGGGGATGGTCAGGAAAAACGCTGCGAAAGGCTTCCAACTCATTTGCCAACTCCTCTTCCTGCTGACTTGCCTTGAGCTGCAGCATACGGTTGATCCAGGATTCCGCGTTGGGAACCGGGTCGGATGAGTCGGCGCTTTTTTCCTTCGGTGCTGCCTGCGTTGCAACTCGAGCACTGATTTTTCGGGACTCTTCACTTTTTTCAGCTATTTGTGCTGAAGCGGACTCCTGGTCAAGTCTGAAACCGTTCGTTTCCTCAGGTAACGGCACGGGTGCCGGCTGATCCTGTTGAATGACCACGGTCAGTGCAATGACAACGACTGCTGCCGTCGCCACTGCGCCCAGCCATCGATTGGGCAGCCATGTGCGGCCGCGCCCGGTTCCAACGGCTCTGCGGGCGGTGTTCAGCACCGCACGGTCCAGTAACTCCGGCGGTTCAACATCCCCGGGGCCGGACAATGCCTGGCGCAAGGCATCGAGATCTTGCTCGAATCGCTGTGCCTCTTTTTGATCGTGTGGACCGGTGCTCATGGTTTCAACCTGTGTTCAAATCCCCAAGGGTGCGTTTAAGTTTAGTGACCGCATAGCGCAGCCGGCTTTTGACGGTTTCACGGTTCACGCCGGTGATATCCGCGATGGTCTGCAGATCCAGACCCGAATCCAGCTTGAAGCTCAGCGCCTCCCGCTGCTCGGCAGGAAGCCGTGACATGGCGGTTCGCAGCGCATCCTCACGGGTCTCCTGCAAAAACTGTTCATCCGGCCCGGCATCAGCCGATGCCAGACTTTCCGCCGGCAAATCGGCGACTGGTTTTATGCGCCGAAAATGATCCATCACGTGATTGTGCGCAATGCGGTACATCCAGGCGCGGAATGGCACTGCGGCCCGGTACTTGGTGCGCGCCCGGATGATCTTTTCCCAGCTCCCCTGGTAGAGATCGTTAGCGGTCGCCACATCTCCGACCTGACGCAGAATGTAACGATAAAGCGGTGCGCGATGCCGCGAATAGAGGTGTTCGAACGCCTCTGTATCGCCCTGCGCATAGGCTTTCATCAACGTTTCATCACTGCGTTCCTGCATACATCGAGACTATCACGGCTTCACGGTATCTCAAGTACTCAAACGCGGTGGGCCGCCATTCGGGGTTAAACCGGAGTATTGCAATCATGCAAAAAGTCGTATTCTGTTGTTGCCCAAAGCATTCAACTTAAGATGAGGCCATGCTGTGAACCTGAAAAACAAACACCTGATGACCGCCATGCTGGTGGCTCCCGTGCTGGCGTTGATCAGCTACTTTGCCATCGATGCGTGGGTTGGCGAATCACCGCACGCTGCGCGCGAAGGGCAGAGCTACAGCCTGGTTGAGAAGCCCAACTGTCGCTACAACAGTGGAGCCTGTGGTCTGAAAAATGGTGATTTCGAGCTGGTGCTCGTGCCTGAACCGGGCAATGGCGGCCGGCTCGTTCTCGAATTGAAATCCGAATTCCCGCTGGATGGTGTCGTGCTGGCGCTGGTTGATCAGGAAACCGGGGAGCGCCCGCCCGAAGAAATGGGTCCGGTAGACGACAGCGGCCTGGTGTGGTCACTCGACCTGGAGCGGCCTGACCCGGAAAAGAGCCGGTTGCGGTTGGTCGCATCATCACGCCAGGCACTCTGGTATGGCGACACCTCGCTGAAATTTACGCAGCCCGCAAACCCGGATTGACCGGTGGCGCCGGGCGAACCGCTCTGTGCCCCGGTCAGTCTTCCGGGTCGGATTGGACCCCGCGGACGCTGCAGTCCAGAACCCCGTCTTTTAAGCGTGCCGAAACCCGGCTGCCCGGCGAAACCTGGCGGACACTGGAAACGAGCATGCCCGGATCACCCGCGGTCACGATGGCATAACCCCTCGCCAGAGTTTCCAGGGGACTCACGGCGTTCAGGGTTCGTGCCAGCTCGGCCAGTTTTTCTTTCCTTGACCTGACCTGGGCTGCGGCCTGGTGTTCAAGTGCCCGCAGTGCGGTGTTCACGCGTGAACGTAACTCCACGAGTTTCCGTTCCGGTTTATGGCTTCCAACGCGCAAGGCGAGGTGTTCAAGTCTCGAGTTTTGATCGGCGAACCTCCTCGCCATGCACCTTTTCAACAGACGGTTGGCCGTTTCCAGCCTTTTCAGCTGCTCCGCAAGCCGGGTTGCCGGATGCTGTTGGTGCAGGCGGTGGCTCACGTGATCCAGCCGCTGCGATTCACGTTGCAGCCGGGCGCTGATTCTGATGCGCAGTTGGCGCCGCTGCCGCAGAAACGCCTGCCTGAGCACAGCCTGGTCGGGCGTTGCGAGCTCGGCCGCCGCGGACGGCGTGGGCGCCCTGAGATCGGCAACAAAATCACAGATACTGAAATCCGTTTCATGACCCACGGCAGATATAACGGGAATGGCCGAGTCGTGTACGGCACGTGCCACGCGCTCATCGTTGAAAGCCATCAGGTCCTCCAGCGATCCGCCGCCGCGGCCGATGATCAGGGTTTCGGCCCAGCCGTGTTCGTTGGCAGCATGCAGCGCCCGGAGGATCTCACCCGCCGCTTCCTCGCCCTGGACTTTAACCGGGTAAACCCGGACACCTGCTACCGGCCAGCGGCGCTTCAGCACGTGCAGCAGGTCGCGCACCGCGGCGCCGCTGGCTGAAGTGATCAGCGCGATCCGGGCCGGGTAGGCCGGCACCGCCCGCTTGGTCGCGGGATCGAACAGTCCCTCGGCGGCCAGCTTCTTTTTCAGTTCCTCGAAGCGGCGTTGCAGCATTCCCTCGCCCGCGTCCTGCAGTCCGTCAATGATGAACTGGAAGTCTCCCCGGGGCTCATACAGGCTGATTCTGCCTCTGGCGACTACTTTCTTGCCGTTCTCCACGCTGATTCCGGTGCGGCTGGCGGCAGACCGGAACATGGCGCAGCGAACCTGCGCCCGGTCGTCTTTCAGGGTGAAATAGAGATGTCCCGAAGCAGGGCGGGCGAGATTTGAAATCTCGGCCTCAAGCAAGATTCCAGGGAAACCTGCTTCGAGATGGAGTTTCACCTCGCGGTTCAGTTCACTGGGCGTGTAAACGTGGTCTGTTATGGGTTGCATCGCACGATGATAAACTCCGCGGATTGAAAACGCATCGGTGCTGTGATGAAAAGATTAGTCCAACGCGTCATTTTCCTGGCGCTCAGTCTGGGCCTGGTCGGCCTGTTTTCCGGCTGCGGTGAAAATGAAGCCCCCGCACGGAACCCTGCCCTGGAGCAAGCCGCCAGCCCGCTGACTCTGGTAACGAATGCCCGGATATACACTTTTGACGCGGGCGGAACGTTGATTGAAAACGGTGCACTCGCCTTCGACGGATCGGGCAAGATAACCGCCATCGGCGACAGCGGACCGATGTTAAGCCAGTTTCCCGGCGCCAGGCGGGTGGACTTTGGCGGGAAGACCATTCTGCCCGGATTGATCGACGCGCACGGACACCTGTACGGATTGGCGTTGTCGTTTACCCGGGCCAACCTGACAGGCACCCGCGACAAGGATGAAGTTCTGGCCCGCTTGCGTGATTTTGCACGGGATCTGCCGGCAGGCGAATGGCTGCTAGGACGCGGCTGGGATCAGAACGACTGGCCGGAGCAGGTGTTTCCGGACCGTGCGGATCTAGATGAAGCATTTCCGGACCGGCCCGTCTGGTTGCGGCGAATCGACGGACACGCCGCCTGGGCCAATAGCCTGGCCATAGCCGAGGCGGACCGCGACTTTTCCGGCGGCTGGCAGCCGGAAGGCGGTTTTGTCCATCGGGATGGCCGGGGAGAGCCAACCGGAATTTTTATCGACCGGGCGATGGATTTCATTGAGCCTTTTGTGCCCGCGACTTCTCCGGCGCTGATTGAAAGCTCAATGGATCTGGCAACCCAAACATTGTTGAGCCTTGGCCTGACTGGCGTGCACGATCCGGGCGTCGACCGGAACGTCATCAGGCTTTATCAGAAAAAAATTACCGCGGGTGCGCTGCCGGTGCGGGTCTACGCCATGGCGGACGGAATGAATGAAACCACCGAGTGGCTGTGCGTGAATGGTCCGTTGAATGACCCGTCCGGACGGCTGGTCATGCGTTCAGTCAAACTGTATGCAGACGGCGCTCTGGGCAGCCGCGGCGCGGCCCTGCTGGAACACTACAGCGACGATCCGGGGAACAGGGGCCTGATGTTCGTCAGTGCCGGCGAGATGGAATCCGCTCTGCGCAGGGTATTTGGCTGCGGTCTGCAGGCGGGTGTCCACGCAATCGGCGATGCGGCCAACCGGCAGGTGCTGGACGCCTATCAAAAAATCCTGCCGGACTTTCCGGACAACCCGGGCAGGCACCGGGTCGAGCACGCCCAGATTCTGGGTCCGGATGATCTGGCGCGCTTTGCTGCGCTTGACGTCATCGCCGCGATGCAGCCAACGCACGCGACCAGCGACATGTACTGGGCCGGGGAACGCCTGGGCGAGGACCGCCTGGACGGAGCGTATGCCTGGCAGAGCCTGCTCGGCAGTGGCGCCCGGCTCGCGTTCGGTTCGGATTTTCCGGTAGAGGAAGTCAATCCAATGCTGGGGATCCATGCGGCGGTTTCCCGTCAGGATCTTGAAGGCTGGCCGTCCGGCGGCTGGCTACCGGAACAGCGGCTGACCCGTGCTGAAGCGGTCAGGGCTTTTACGCTGGATGCCGCTTACGCCGGTTTCATGGAGCACGAGGTCGGCTCGCTGGAAACCGGCAAGCGGGCCGATTTTATCGTGCTTGACCGGGACGTCATGGAGATTCCTGCTGCCGAAATACCCGAGGTGCGTGTGATCGAGACCTGGGTGGACGGTGAACGGGTCTACGTCCGGTGATTGCAGGGAGAAACATTTGCACAGCGATTTCAATAAAACCCCGGTCAAGATATAATTAATCGATTAACTCTTCGACGCCCGGCCCGCTCCGGGCGTTTTGCAACAGGAGAACATCCAGCATGCAGTTAATCGGCGAAGCGCTTACCTTTGATGACGTATCCCTGGTCCCTGCTTACTCACAGGTGTTGCCGGGCGATGTCAGCCTCAAAACCCGCCTGACAAGGGATTTGAACCTGAAGGCCCCTCTTATATCCGCTGCGATGGATACGGTCACGGAAGCGCGCCTGGCTATTGCCATGGCCCAGGAAGGGGGCATTGGGGTCGTGCACAAGAACATGACGCTGGAACAGCAGGCCGAACAGGTCCAGATCGTAAAGAAATACGAAGCCGGTGTGATCAAGGATCCGATCACCGTCAATCCGAATACGACGATCCGGGAAGTGCTGGATATAACCCATCGGCATAATATTTCCGGGGTGCCCGTGGTTGACGGTATTGAGCTCGTCGGGATCGTCACCAGCCGTGATATGCGATTCGAAAAACGCCTGGGTGACCCGGTGCGCAACATCATGACCGGCAAAAAGGACCTGATCACGGTCCGCGAAGACGCCAGCCAGGATGAAGTGCTCGATTTGCTGCACCGCCACCGGATCGAAAAAGTGCTGGTCGTGAACGATCAGTTTGAGTTGCGCGGGCTGGTCACCGTCAAGGATATCCAGAAGTCGACCGACTACCCGAATGCCGCCAAGGACTCGCAGGAGCGCCTGCTGGTTGCGGCCGCCGTCGGTGTCGGCGGCGACACCGAAAACCGGGTGACGGCACTGGTGCAATCGAACGTGGACGTAATCGTGGTGGACACTGCACACGGACATACCCGCGGTGTGTTGGATCGCGTCCGCTGGGTCAAGAAAAATTTTCCTGATGTGCAGGTCATCGGCGGCAACGTGACGACGGCTGAAGGGGCGCTGGCGCTGGTCGAGGCCGGTGCGGACGGAATTAAAGTGGGTCAGGGCCCTGGCTCGATCTGCACCACGAGGGTCGTAGCCGGTGTCGGCGTGCCGCAGATAACGGCCGTTTCCAATGTCGCAGCCGCGCTCGATGGTTCAGGGGTGCCCCTGGTTGCGGACGGCGGCATCCGTTTTTCCGGTGATTTCGCCAAGGCCGTGGCAGCCGGCGCCTGGACCGTCATGATCGGCGGTCTGTTTGCCGGTACGGAAGAAGCCCCCGGGGAGGTCGAACTGTTCCAGGGACGCTCATACAAGTCCTATCGGGGTATGGGCTCACTGGGTGCGATGCAGGAGGGCTCCAAAGACCGTTATTTCCAGCATGACGTTTCTGCCGAAAAACTGGTGCCTGAAGGTATCGAAGGCCGGGTCCCCTACAAGGGCGCATTGTCCGGTGTCATTCATCAATTGCTTGGCGGCTTGAGATCATCGATGGGCTACATGGGTTGTGAGACGATAGAGAAGTTCCGCCAGGATTCGCGGTTCGTGCGGATAACCGGCGCGGGTGTAACGGAAAGCCACGCGCACGACGTTCAGATCACCAAGGAAGCACCCAATTACAAGATGTCCTGAGGATTCGACGACCATGCAACAAGACATTCACCTGCACCGTATCCTGATCCTGGATTTTGGTTCACAGTACACGCAACTCATTGCGCGGCGCATTCGTGAAATTGGAGTCTATTGCGAAATTCGGCCCTGGGACGCTCAACCGGGGGATATCCTCCAGTTCGCCCCCAAGGGGATCATTCTCTCCGGCGGACCCGAGTCAGTGCACGCGGAAGATGGGCCGCAGGCCCCGGAAGTCGTTTTTGAACTCAATGTGCCGGTGCTTGGAATCTGTTACGGGCTGCATACGATGGCGGCCCAGTTGGGCGGTACTGTGGCGCCCTCGGAATTCAAGGAGTTCGGCTATGCGCGGGTGACCGTGCATCAGCCTTCCCGGTTGCTGCAGAACATAGAAGACCACGTGGACGAAAAGGGCAGGCCGCAACTGGATGTGTGGATGAGTCATGGCGACAAGGTGGTGGATTTGCCTGGAGGTTTCGAACTGGTGGCGAGCACCGATTCTGCCCCGGTGGCCGCGATCGCCGACGACGGCCGCGGCTATTACGGAATTCAGTTCCATCCGGAAGTCACCCATACCGCGCAGGGTGAACGTATTCTGGAGCGCTTCGTGCACGAGATCTGTGGATGCGAGGAGGCCTGGACGGCTGAGAATATCATCAGGGACAGTATCGAGCGCATCGGTCGGCAAGTGGGCAGTGACCAGGTTCTGCTCGGCTTGTCCGGCGGGGTAGATTCAAGCGTGGTGGCGGCGCTTCTGCACCGCGCCATCGGCGACCAGCTGACCTGCATTTTCGTCGATACGGGGATGCTGCGATACAAGGAAGCGGATCAGGTCATGGCTACGTTTGCGCGCCACATGGGCGTGCGCGTAATCAAAGTCGACGCCCGCGAACGATTCCTGGCTGCGCTGAAGGGCGTGACCGAACCGGAAGCCAAGCGAAAAGTCATTGGCAGCATATTCATCGATGTGTTCGAAGAGCAGGCCAAAGCAATGGGTGACGCCCGGTGGCTGGCGCAGGGTACCATCTATCCCGATGTCATCGAATCGGCCGGCAGTAAAACGGGCAAAGCGCATGTGATCAAATCGCATCACAATGTCGGCGGCCTGCCGGACTACATGAAAATGGAACTGGTGGAGCCTTTGCGCGAACTGTTCAAGGACGAAGTGCGCCGGGTGGGCATCGAACTCGGCTTGCCGCGTGAAATGGTCTACCGGCATCCTTTTCCCGGTCCCGGACTCGGCGTCAGGATACTTGGCGAGGTCAAGGAAGAGTACGTTGACCTGCTGGCGCGGGCAGACCATATTTTCATCGATGAATTGCAAAAACACGGGCTTTACGACAAGACAAGCCAGGCATTTGCCGTCTTTCTGCCGGTAAAATCGGTCGGTGTGACGGGTGATCAGCGGCGATACGAATACGTGGTTGCGCTCAGGGCTGTGGAAACGGTGGATTTCATGACCGCTAAGTGGGCCCGTTTGCCATACGAATTTCTTGAACTGGTTTCGTTAAGAATTGCGAATGAAATCAATGGAATATCACGTATTGTTTACGATATTTCTGGAAAACCGCCGGCGACTATTGAATGGGAATAGCATGATGCCTTCGGCGGAATTCAGAATCGAAAGTTTGGTTAGCCAGCACGTGTTGGATTCAGAAACTTCGTTTGCCAGGGCATTTAAGGAAGGACGTCCTTTTCGGCACGTGGTCATGGACAATTTTTTGACCGCCGGATTTTGCGAATCGATTAGCAGTCAGTTTCCGGATTTTCGTGACGCCCATGCGATCAACGAAAATGAGGAGATCGGGGGTAAGGCCACTCGCGAAAAGGTCCGCACACTGGGCGACGCTTTCGAACAACTGGATGACCTGGTCAGGCATCCGGAATTTCTTGCGCTGGTAGAACATATCACCGGCGTCCCGCACTTGCACTACGACCCATATTATTTTGGCGGAGGCACTCACGAAAACTGTGATGGCCAGGATTTGGACCCTCATATTGATTTCAATTATCACCCGGTCACCAGCCAGCATCGGCGCCTGAATCTGATCATTTATCTTAATGAAGGCTGGCAGGAAGACTGGGGCGGTAGCCTGCAGCTGCACCAGGACCCCTATCGCGAACCCGACGAGGACGAAATCGTGACGGTCAACCCGTCAATAAACCGTTGTGTCATATTCGAAACTTCGGAACATTCCTGGCATGGATTCGAGCGAATTGCCCTGCCTGATGGTAAGAAGCACTTTTCACGGAAGTCTTTTGCGGTTTATTACTACACCGATACGCGGCCACCAGACGAAACCGCGGAGGAACACTCAACCATCTACGTGGAAAGACATCTTCCGAGACGCTTTCAGGCAGGAGTAACACTGACATCCGAAGACACCGGGGAGATCAAGCGCCTTTTGAGACGCAGAGACCAGCATCTACAGAGACTGTACCGGGATAACCAGGAGTTACTGAGCAAGTTGAATGAGCTCCGGTATTCTGGCGGCGGCACCCGGAAGTCAATGGCACTCCCGGAAGAGGTGCCGACCGATCTGAAATCCGCATTTCGCATGATCCAGGTGCTACGTCACCGTGTAGCGGAGATGGAAGCTTCCACTTCATGGCGGATCACAGCGCCTGTTCGGGCCATCAAACGGCTGATTTCGGGCAAGTACTGAGACTCGATGAGGATTCCAGATTCCTGGCTTGAAGACGATCTGCGTTGGATGCAGCACGCATTCTCTCTGGCGAAAAGGGCTGAAAGAGAGGGCGAAGTGCCGGTAGGTGCGGTGATTGTCCGGCAAGGTGAGCCAGTGGGGGAAGGCTGGAATCGGAATATTGCAATGAACGACCCGAGCGCACATGCTGAAATTGTTGCTCTAAGGCAGGCTGGCCGCCGCTTGCAGAACCATCGGTTGCCCGGTTGCGTGATGTACGTGACGCTGGAGCCCTGCGCTATGTGTGTTGGCGCCATGATACATGCCCGTCTCGAACACCTTGTGTTTGGAGCTACAGACCCCAAAACCGGTGCTCTGGGGGGAGCTTATAATTTGCCTTTGGCTTATCCCCATAACCATCAAATCCACTTTCGTGGGGGTGTGTTTGCCGATGAAGTTTCCAGCATGCTGAAAGCTTTTTTCAAAGCCAGGCGATAACATAAAACTGCGACTCTGGCTGAAATCTGAAATATAATGAACGTCTTCTTAATAGCATTTCATGAATCCAGCCTTGTGCTGGTTCCCTGTGAGGTAATTTTGTAATGATGATTTCACGCTGTGTTATCGCGTTTTTGCTTATGCTGGCAGTCCAACCGGCTTATGCGTATCTGGACCCAGGTACCGGCAGCATGTTGTTACAGGTCATACTCGGTGGCGTTGCAGCAGTTGCTGTTGCGTTGAAGCTGTTCTGGTACAAAATCAGGGCGGCTGTCGGGTGGGGCAAATCCTCCCGAACCGGGGATGAAAAGAGCTGATTTGTGTCTGATGGATTCGCTCAAAGTTGAATCTGGATCATTCCGTGACCGTGACGGCAGGATTTACCGGTCGGGCGATCGCATAATCAGGGGTGTGAGCCAGCTCGCGCTGGATGAGTTCCAGAAGTTGCGGGCGACCCGTTTTTACGAGAAATTCCTGAAAAAGGGCAAATTGGTAGAGAGCCGTGTTCTGCCGCAGAACGAGATTCCGGTGTCTGAGGATATCCAGGCACAGTGGGCTGGCTTCATAGAGCACAGCGTGATTCCGGTTGTCAGCTATCCCTATGAATGGACTTTTGGCATGTTGCGTGAAGCGGCATTGCTGCAACTGGACCTGGTCGAGGCAGCCATACTCGAGGGCATGACACTCAAGGATGCTACGCCTTACAATTTTCAGTTCGTTTCAGGACGTCCGGTTTTTATCGATATTCCTTCATTTGAGACGCTGCCGACTGGCGCTCCCTGGTCCGGCTACCGTCAGTTTTGTGAAATGTTTCTTTTCCCGCTGATGCTGCAGGCCTACAAGGGAATTCATTTTCAGCCATTTTTACGGTCCAGCATTGACGGTGTCGGAATCCAGACAGCAACGAAGCTGTTCTGCTTAAGAGATCGGTTGAGAAAGGGAGTGTTGACCCACGTCTGGCTCCAGGCGAAGCTGGATAGCCGCTACGGCGGTACCAGCCAAAACGTCCGCTCTGAGCTGAAATCAGCGGGCTTTAACACCGAACTGATCCTGGCCAATATCCGAAAAATGCGCAAACTCGTCAGCGGGCTCAGTTGGCACGGTGATGGTTCCGAATGGGGAAGTTATGAAGAAATTCATAACTACTCTGAAAGTGACCATTTGCTGAAGGAGGCTTTTGTGGAGGAATGCGTCGCCGCCGGCAAAGCAAAACTCGTGTGGGATATCGGTTGCAATACCGGTCAGTTTTCGAAAATCGCCGCAGGTCATGCGCGGAGCGTAGTCGCCATGGACCTGGATCATTTTGCCGTGGAGCGGTTGTATCGCGAGGTTAGGGCAGCGAAAATCGAGGGTATTTTGACACTGGTCCAAAATGTTGCTGACCCTTCGCCAAGTTGGGGCTGGCGTAACAATGAGCGCACCGAATTGCGGACGCGCGCAAGGCCGGAACTGGTGCTGTGCCTGGCACTGATTCATCATGTGGTGATTTCAGCCAACATTCCGCTCGAAGAATTTGTCGGCTGGCTGGCAGATACATCGGATCAACTCATCATCGAGTATGTGTCCCGCTCTGATGATAAGGTTGAAGCCTTGTTGCGCAACAAGGAGGATAAGTACACCGATTACACCCGGCAAAACCTCGAAAGAACGTTGGAAATGCACTACCGGATTGCGCGTAAGCTGTCACTGGAGTCGGGCAACCGGTTTCTTTACTGGTGCAGCAAGACCCCTTAGTCGGCCTGAAATCCATCAACGACCCTGATTGACCTGATCAGCGCCGAAGCCTGCCAGGTTGCTTTTTCTGGCGGCGAATAGGTATTCTCAAATTGCAACGCGAGGAAATTCTCCCCGTCCTTAAGCGACTCTTTATCAAGTTCAATCGTAAAGGTTTGCCAAAATCCTCCAGATCGGGTTGCCCACCAGGTTTCCGGTTTCTCGAAACCGTTGATCTGTAATGTAAATGACTGTGCCGGTATCCAATCCGGAAAATGCAGGTCCAGTTCAACAGCCGGGGCTATAAGTGAACCATCTATCTGGATGACAAAGCCCAGTTGCCGGCCGGTCACCCAGGAATTTTCCCGATTCGGGTTTGAAGAATCCAGGTAGGCGCCCATTAGGTAGCGGTTGGCGGTTTTGTAATTGACCGGGTTGTAAGACCCCGGTGGCTCACTGAAGTTTCGGATATCCGTTAAGACCCACTGGTTGCCCTCGCTGGACGGTTGGCCCACCCGGTATACCACGTGGGGAACCGGATCACCTTTCCATAGATCCGGAATGGAATACGGCATAAAGAAACGTTCACGGCTTAAGTTGTCGTTCAGCTCAAGAGCAGACGGCTTTTCATAGTTGATGCCGACCAGGGCCAGAGCTGTCGGCGCTATGTCAACCAGGCTCGTTGGGGCTTCACTGAAGCGCAGAGGGGCACGATTATTCATCTGCTTGATGAGAAAGGCGGGGCGACCGGAACCGAGCAAGCCGGGGTACAGCCCATTGTTCAGAGGAGGCGAGGCGAGGTCATCCGGAATGATATTGTGTCCATGGTCGCCGGAAATGACAAAAGCAGTCTGGTCATAAATGTCCGCCTCTTTCAGGCGGTCCAGTAGCCGGGCAATGCTGTCCAAAACGCAGTACGCCTGGGCGGAGTAGCTCTCCCGTTTATGCTCCATCTGCCGTTGCAGATTACAATTTCGGTCCCACTTGGCCGGGATGTGGGTGCCGAGATAGTGATACCACTTGTATACCGGCTGATCATCGGTAACCCGCAAATTCTCAATCCATTCACGAATGACCGGGTCAGGCCAGGGTGACGAACCATCCGCTGTGGTATCTGAAAGAAACCACTGGCCATCCGCGTATATTTTTTCCTTCAGGAACATGGGGGTCAGACGGAAAAGCGTCAGATCAGCAATCAGTCTCAGAGAGTAAACAAGGTCCTCGTTGTGGTGACGGAACAGACCCCTTGACTTCATGTCATTGAACGGCCGCGTAATGCAGGAGTCGGCCTGTTCAATGCAGACGAAACTGGATATGGGTACATAGTCAAGACGATAACCCTGCAGCAACAACTGATTCTGGTACGCATTTTCCTGAATCAGGGGTTTAAGCGTTGTTGAGGAAAAACCCTGTTCGAGGTCGAAAGGATCACCGGTCAGGATGGTGTAAAGTGCAGGTCCTGTACCCTGGTAAAGACCAACATGATCAGTAAACAGAGTGAAGCCTTCGAACTTTCTGGCCAGATCAGGGTTGTCTTCCAGTACTTCACGCACTACGTCATTCTGAAAACCATCCGGCAACAGATGTACCAGATTTGCCTTGCTGGAAAATGCGAAGACGGCAGGATCGATCTCCCGGGCAGAAGGGTTGCCTGGGAGTTCCTGACCGGATGTGAGCCAGGCTGGTAGGACCAAAATGGAGAAGGACAGGATGGGGAGGACAGGCAACCAGGCCGGAACCCTGGAAATTCGGGACGCGAGCAGGATGCCTGCCGGAATAATTGCGACATAGCCACACCACTCGATCCAGAATTTCAGACCCATTCCCCGTAAATTTACTTTTTCGCCGTTGAATGCGCCGTAATAGAACAAATCATGAATGACGTTTCCCTGGATGGCTGTGACAAAAGCCAGGACCAGCAACAGTCGATTCAGCCACCACTCAGCGCGTCTGCCCAGCAACACCGCCAGCCTCCACCCCAGTATGCTGACGATCAGGCAGGCAAGGGCCGCCATCAGGCCGAATACGGTAGGGGAGAAAACAAGGTCTTCCTGATTATTGAGTGCTATGAATAGCGGTGTTGCGAATAGCACACCAAACCAAAATGAGAAGTGGCAAAGCAGGGAAGCGGTGCGGGAGTCTTTCATCTCAGAATAAGTAGTCAAGCCAGAATCCAATGTTTCTGCCCGGTGCGTTGATTCCGGACCCGTGTTCCCTGTAATTCTTATCTGCCAGATTTTGCAGCCTCAGGCCAAGCTCGATCTCTTCACGGACCTTCCAGCCGATTAGCAAGTTTACCGTGCCCCAGCCGGCAGTTCCCAGCGGATTGATTCGCGGATCGCGTTCGTCACGCGGGCTCAACCTGTCCTGGCGACCGGAAAAATCCAGGTATGGCTCCATCCGGATTCTTTCGTCGGGCTGCCAAACCGCCCCGATTCGCCCGTTCACAGGCGGGATCCGGTCCGCCGGAACGCTTGCTTCACCATCGTTTTCCTCGCCCCGCGTGTAATTCACCACGGCATAGAACTCCCAGGCATCGGAAGCCAGGAACCGCAATCCCGACTCCAGGCCGTAAAGCCGTGCAGTACTGAGGTTGTCGCTGATGACGACGGCACGGCCCTCTGGCGTAAATTCGCCGGTGAGGCGGGAGCTGATTTTGTCCCGGTAGTCCGAATACCAGGCAAATAGCTCAAACTGCCAGCGGGCGGTCGAAGTCTTGATGCCCAGATCATAGCTCCATACCGATTCGGGCTTGAGGCTCGGATTCGGAACATTGAAGCGGTTGCCCGGGCGCGAGCCCAGAGTGCCCAGGTCAAAAATGTTGGGTGGGCGGAACCCACGCCCAATGTTGGTGACGAGGTGCGTGCCGGGGCTGATTTCGTAATTCAGGTGAATATCTCCGGTGAGGTCGGTGGGGCTGAGTCGCACCGCCTGCACTTCTGCTGAAGCCGGCAAGTCGATCTCGAACCAGCTGTAGCGCAGGCCGGCGTCCAGGCTGAGCCTTTCCCATTTCCAACGACTCGATGCGTAGACTGAGCCGCTGTCCATGGATGAGTCATCCGGGAAACGCCCCCGCCGGAACTCGGTCTCGCCGGTAACCGTGTTCGTTCTGACGCGACTGCTCGACACCTGGTCCTGGTAGTATTCCAGCCCCCATACCAACGTGCGTTCCGGTCCGCCGGCGCCGCCCCAGGCCGATATGAATTGCAGCGTAAGGCCGTCGAGACGGCTTTGGTTGGATTCATCGGTAATCCGCGGGTCTTCCCAATCCTGTGTCAGCCGGTCATCGGTGATCGTTTGCCTGCCCAGGTGCGCTTCGAAACGGCTGAACCATTTTGAGCGGCCTTCCAGCCGATAACGCGCATGCAGAAATTCCCTGCGGTTGGGTTTGAATTCGTATTGGCTGGAACTGGGGTGCTCCTGGCCGAACCCGGCAACGAGCTCGTCAATGCGAGGGGTTGAAGGCTGTTCGAGGTACTGGGCGGAAAGCATCAGTTCAGACCGTTCGCCCAGGTCGTACCGCCATTTCAGGTCGGCTGCCTTGACCCGGTAATCCGTCGGAGTGATGGTCTGACCGTCGCCGGTTTCCCGATCGCCATGACGCTGGTAGCTAACTCCGCCGGACAGCACGCTGCCTGCACGCCCGCCTGCCGCCTCGAGGCGGCCGATCAGGCTGTTGTCCACGCTGTTGTAGGTGCCGTAAAAGCGCCCCAGTATGCTGTTGGAATCGCCCGGAAGGTCCGGCTCCGCCGTCAGGACCTGGACCACACCACCCATCGCGTCGGCGCCGTACAGTGACGGCGCAGCCCCGCGGATGACCTCGGTACGGTCGGTGGCATAGGCATCCACCAGGCCGAGGTACTGGTTCGGCGCATTCCGGAAAAAGGCGTTGTTCAGGCGCATGCCGTCGACCAGGTGGAGCACTTGCGAACCTTTCAGCCCGCGAATGATCGGAATGCCCTGGCCGGGTGTTGTCTGCTGAAAATACGCGCCCGGCATCCCGCGCAGCATTTCCGCGAGCAACTCCGGCGCCTGTCGGTTGATTTCCTCCGCGCCGACAACCGTTACCGCTTCAGCCACATCCAGCACGGACTCCTCCGTCCTGGTAGCCGTCACCACGACCGTTTCCAACGGCCGGTTATGATCCATCTCGAGCTCTTCGGATTCCTGTGTCGCACTCGCTGCCGAGCAAAACACCGACATTAGAATGACGGGGGCGGAAGTCCGCCCCCTGAAGTGATGAGCCATTCCGATCAATCCTGGCCTGGTACACCCCGGCCGGGAGTCCACGGCACGCCTGCCTGATCCAGTTCCTGGCGCAGCGAGGGCATCCGGTCTTCTACCAGTTCGCGAATGGCCGACTCTACCGCGGCAAAGTCGCGGTCCGCGATGGCAAATGCCTCCTCATGAGTGGCCGTCGGGCCGTAGGTCGACCGGAAGGTGCCCATCATGGCCGCATTGATGCGGCCGTTGATGGAGACCGGCCCGTCGTCGCCAAACAGTGCGCGGGTCTGGTCGCCGTTGATCACCAGCTGCAGGCGCAGCAGTTCAAGCTCGACTGACCGGGCCTGGTCGCGCAGCGCAACCGCTGCGCCTGATCTCATCAGCGTTTCCTTGATTGCCTTAGACTCCACCAGTAATTGCTTGACGGCAGCATCTGCACCGGACACCCGGCGGCTCAGATCATCCAGTTTCAGGCTGAAAGCAGCGGCCTCTGAAGGTGGAGCTCCGGGCAGACCGCGCTTACGGAGCGGCTTGACCGCGAATGAACGAGCCGGCCCCAACTCGGTGCTTTGGCCGTTGACCCGCTGGGCCAGGCTGACGTTGTAGGTTCCGGGCGGCGCAAGCGGGCCAGGAATCTGAATGTAGACTTCCTCCACAGGTTCCGGAGTCCAGGGGGACGACCGTGGGAAACGCAGGTTCCAGGCTAACCGGTGAAAGCCGGCAGTGGCCGGCCCTTCGATCCGGCGGACGACTTCACCCGCTTCATTGCGGACGGTCAGCACCATGGCCGGCTTTTCTTCAATCTCTTCGGTGCGCAAAGCGTCCCAGCCGGGGTAGGCGGTGTCTTCGAACTTTTCCTCCAGTTTCTTCTCTTCATCCCGGCGCTTCGCCTGCGCCGTCTTCAGCTCTTTTGGCAGGTAATAGGTAAAAACGGCGCCAAACGGAGGATTCGGTGCCACAAAAAAGGCATCCCCCTGGCTGCCCTTGCCGTTCACTTCAAAGTCACCGTAGGGCAGTTTCGGGACATACCAGTCGGCGTCCTTAACCGGAAACAGCAAGGTTTCACGCTGCAGTTGTTCCTCGCTGATCTGCCGCAGGGGCGAGTAATCGTCGAGAATCCAGAAACCGCGTCCGAACGAGGCCGCCACCAGGTCGTTTTCCCGAGTCTGGATGACCAGGTCGCGAAAAGAAATAGTCGGCGCATTTCCGCCCAGCTTGACCCAGTGATTGCCGTTGTCGATCGTGAAAAATACCCCGAACTCCGTACCGGCAAACAACAGTGAAGGATTGACGTGGTCCTGTACGATACGCCAGACAATGTGGCGTTCGGGTAAGCCGCCGGAGATGCTCGTCCAGGTCCCGCCTCGGTTGGTGCTTTTCAGTATGTAGGGTGCAAAATCACCGGATTTGTGGTCGTCTACGACTACGTAAACGGTGTCTGCATCGTGCAGGTCTGCCTTGATGTCGTTGACGAAAAAGTCGTCCGGCACGCCGGGTAAACGTTCGATTGCGCGCCAGTTCTGGCCGCCGTTTTCACTCACATGGATGCGCCCGTCATCGGTGCCGGCATAGAGCAGGCCCTCGACAATCGGCGACTCGGATAGCGATGTGACCGTGCCGTATTTCGACATGGCCATCAGGTCCCAGGAAGCATCGTAACTCCACACCCGACCCATCATCGGTTCCGTCATGCGGTCGCGTCCGTGGGACAGGTCGCCGCTGACCGCCGACCAGCTGTCTCCCCGGTTGTCCGATCGCCACACGCGCTGGCTCGCGTAATACAAGCGTGCCGGATCGTGCGGGCTGATCAGAATGGGCGCGTCCCAGTTGTAACGTTCCGCTTCCTCGTCCGCCGCCGGTTGCGGCTGGATGTGAATCCACTCACCGGTCTTCCGGTCGTATCGCACCAGGTTGCCCTGCTGCCATTCCGAATAAATGATGTCTGGGTTGGTCGGGTCTACCGCGGGTTGGTGGCCGTCGGCGAACAGCGTGATGAACCAGTCGCTGTTTCGAATGCCGTTCACATGGTCCGTTCGTGAAGGTCCGCCTTGCGTGCTGTTGTCCTGCGTGCCGCCGTAAAGGTTGTAGAAAGGTTCATCGTAATCCACTGCGACCTTGTAAAACTGTGTCACGGGGAGGTTGGCAAAAAAGCGGTAGGTTTCTCCCAGGTCGAATGATTCATAAAGGCCACCATCGGTGCCGAACATGATGTAGTCCGGGTCATCCGGGTCGAAAGCCATCGCGTGGTGGTCGCCGTGTTTATAGCCATGCGGCTGCGCAACGAAGGTCTTTCCGCCATCCTCCGTTATGTGCAGTGTGGCGTCCATCTGGTAGACACGATCGAAGTGGTGCGGGCTGGCAAAAATCTCCTGATAGTAATGGGGACCGGTGCCGCCAGACAGGTAATCGCTGCGTTTTTCCCAGCTTTCTCCGGCGTCCTGAGACCGCCAGAAACCGCCGGTTCGGCGACCCAGTTCAATCGTCGCATAGACCACATCGGGGTCGATTGGCGAAATGGCCATACCTATTTTCCCCATGTGCTCTTCCGGCAGGCCCTTTGACAGCTCGCGCCAGTTCTTGCCGCCGTCGGTGGATTTGAAAATGCCGGATTCCGGGCCGCCGTTCATCAGCGCCGCAACGTTACGCAGACGTTGATGTTTTACGGCGAAAAGGACGTCCGGATCGCGGGGGTCCAGGTGAATTTCATTGACCCCGGTGAAATCACCACCTGCGAGAATCAGTTCCCATTTCTCGCCGCCGTCGGTGGATTTATAAAGTCCGCGCTCGCCGCCGCCGGACCAGAGCGGACCCTGTGCGGCCACGTAGATCACGTTTGAATCCCTCGGGTCGATCGCGATCATTCCGATGTGTTCCGACAGCTTCAGGCCCATGTTTTTCCATGTCACGCCGCCATCGAGGCTCTTGTATACACCGTCGCCGTATCCGACATGCCGGCCGCTGACGTTCTCGCCGGTACCGACCCACACGGTGTTGTGGTTGTTCGGGTCGATGGTAACGCAGCCTATGGAATACGAGCCCTGGCCGTCAAAAACGGAGCTCCAGGTGATACCCCGATTCACGGTTTTCCAGACCCCGCCACTGCCAACGGCTACATACCATGTGCTCCGGTCAACCGGGTCGACCGCAATGTCGGCAATGCGGCCTGACATCAGTGCCGGACCGATGCCGCGCCATTCAAGTCCCTTGAAGGTGGACTCGTTCAGGCCGGGATCGGCTGTTTCCGCTGGCTGTGCTGATAGTGGCGGGCAGAGTATGATGGTGGCGAGCCCCAACAGCAGGGTATGCAAGAGTTTGCGCATGGATTGATCTCCGGTTTTCAAATCCGTATGCGAGCAACCTGCCGCGCCGGATTTAGGCAGAAAAATAGCCGTAAATTATGACACAGATTATACTGGACGACATGACCGCACCGTCGAAAACCAATGTACATTCCATCGCTGATCGCGGTGGCCACGATAAGCGAAATCCGGGTATGGAATTTGACCCGGACCTGTTCGGCAAAATTCGGATCAATCGCAGCGCCGTCGAGCGGCGCGCCGCAACCATCGGCACGCGCCGCACGGTAAAAAAGACCTGGCAGGCTGCATGGCTGTTGCGTGCAGTGACCTGTATCGATCTGACCACGCTGGCTGGCGATGACACACCCGGCAGAGTGCGGCGCCTGTGTCAAAAGGCCATGCGGCCAGTGAGGGCTGATATCCTCGACGCGCTGGGGGTGGCGGATCTTGGCATCACCACTGCTGCTGTCTGTGTCTACCACAATCTGATCGAGACGGCGGTCGATGAGCTGAAAGGCAGCGGGATTCCGGTTGCCGCGGTTTCCACCGGCTTTCCCGCCGGCCAGATTCCGCTGAAGTTGAAGCTGGCGCAGATCAGTGAATCGGTCAGCGCCGGTGCTACCGAGATCGATATCGTCATTAGCCGCGGCAGGGTCCTGACCGGCGACTGGAAAGGGCTTTTCGACGAGGTTAAGTCATTTCGCAAAGCCTGCGGCGATGCCCATCTGAAAACGATTCTGGCCACCGGTGAACTGGGTACACTGAGCAACGTGGCCAAAGCCAGCTGGGTTTGCATGATGGCCGGCGCCGACTTCATCAAAACCAGTACCGGCAAGGAGTCTGTGAATGCGACGCTGCCTTACAGCCTGGTCATGGTCAGGGCCATCAGGGATTTTCAGGAACTGACCGGGTATCGCATAGGCTACAAACCGGCCGGCGGCATCAGCAAGGCGAAAGATGCTCTCAATTACCTGTTTCTAATCAAAGAAGAGTTGGGTAAACAGTGGATTGACCCGGCTTTATTCCGTTTTGGTGCGAGCAGCCTGCTGGGCGATATCGAACGGCAACTCGAACACCACGTCACCGGAAGTTACTCCGCGCAGCACCGCCACCCCGCCGGCTGAGCCAGGGAAGGAAAGACCATGGAAGTCAGAGATCTTTTTGAATCATTGGAATACGGACCTGCCCCCGAGAGTCCGGACGAAGCAAAAAAGTGGTTGCAGGACCGCGACAACACGCTGGATCACTTCATTGCAGGCCAATGGACTGTGCCGCAGTCGGGTGAGTACTTTCCGTCGCACAACCCGGCCAACGGCGATTTGCTCGCGGTCGTGGCCGACGGCGACGAAGCGGATGTCAATCGCGCCGTCGCCGCGGCGGCTGACGCGCTGGAAGGCTGGGTGGCGATGGGCGGGCACGGCCGGGCCCGGTACCTTTACGCGATGGCGCGGCACCTGCAGAAGAACAGCCGCCTGTTTACGGTCATGGAGAGCCTGGACAACGGCAAGCCCGTCCGGGAGTCGCGCGATATAGATATCCCGCTGGTGGCCCGGCACTTCTATCACCATGCGGGCTGGGCGCAGCTGATGCAGGAACAAATGCCGGGTTTTCGCCCCATCGGCGTTGTCGGCCAGATCATTCCCTGGAATTTTCCGCTGCTGATGCTGGCATGGAAAGTTGCGCCGGCACTGGCGATGGGCAACACCGTGGTG
The DNA here is from genome assembly GCA_013001885.1 of Lysobacterales bacterium. Taxonomy (GTDB): domain Bacteria; phylum Pseudomonadota; class Gammaproteobacteria; order Xanthomonadales; family SZUA-36; genus JAHEFT01. The sequence continues at coordinate 5,027 of JABDLD010000039.1, read as the reverse complement.
CTGAAGCCGGCGGAATATACTTCCGCGACGGCCGCGTTGTTTGCCGACATGTGCCGGGAAATCGGCCTGCCGCGGGGCGTTTTCAATCTCGTTCTGGGGGATCGCAAGGCCGGTGAGGCGCTAACGCAGCATCCCGAGATCGGCAAGCTGGCCTTTACCGGTTCGACCGAGGTCGGCAGAATCCTGCGCAAGGCGACGGCGGGTACCGGTAAAAAACTGACGCTGGAACTTGGCGGCAAATCGCCGTTCATCGCGTTCGAAGACTCGGACCTGGACAGCGTCGTGGAAGGGCTGGTTGACGCCATCTGGTTTAACCAGGGCCAGGTCTGCTGCGCCGGCTCCCGGTTGCTGGTGCAGGAATCGGTCGCCGAGCGGCTGCACGAAAAAATCCGAAAACGGATGGACACACTGGTGCTGGGCGACCCGCTGGATAAAGGCATCGACATCGGTGCGCTGGTAGACCCGGTGCAGCTAAAGAACATCAGGAGCCTGGTTGACCGCGGAGTCGAGGAAGGCGGACAGCTCTGGCAGCCGGATGGGCCGTTGCCTGAAAAGGGCAGTTACTATCCGCCAACCCTGATCACCGGCGTCCAGCCCTCGGCCAGCCTGGCGCAGGAAGAAATATTTGGGCCGGTGCTGGTCTCGATGACGTTCAGAACGCCTTCCGAAGCCGTGGCGCTTGCCAACAACAGCCGTTATGGCCTGGCGGCCAGCATCTGGACGGAGAACATCAACCTGGCTCTGGATATAGCACCCAAGCTGAAGGCGGGTTCCGTGTGGATCAACTGCAGCAATGTTTTCGACGCCGCGGCGGGCTTTGGTGGTTACCGGGAGTCCGGATTTGGGCGCGAGGGCGGCAAAGAAGGCCTGTACGAATACGTCAAGCCCTTCTGGGAATCCCGGCTCAGCAAGGAGCCGGTGCAGCAACTGCCAAGATTCGCTCCGGTCGATCCCGAACCGGGGCACGAGGCGCCGGCGATCGACCGGACCGCGAAACTTTACATCGGCGGACGGCAGGTTCGTCCCGACGGTGGCTACAGTAACGCGGCCTTCGACTCGACCGGTTGCGTGATCGCCGAAATTCCGGCAGGTAATCGTAAAGACATCCGCAACGCAGTCGAAGCGGCCAGGGCCGCTGAAAGCTGGACATCAGCCACGGCCCACAACCGGGCCCAGGTGTTGTATTACATTGCAGAAAACCTTGCAGCCCGTGACGCTGAGTTTCGAGGCCGTATCCGTTCACTGAGCGGAAAGGACGAAGCCGGCGCGCAGGCAGAGCTGGACCTGTGCATCAGGCGCATCTACCACTATGCCGCAATGTGCGATAAATACGACGGCCGGATTCACGCCACGCCGTTCCGCAATGTGACACTCGCGATGAAGGAGCCGTTGGGAGTGATCGGCATCGTGGCGCCGGAGGAAGCCGGCCTGCTGGGTTTCATTTCCACGGTGATGCCCGCAATTTCCATGGGTAACCGGGTGGTGGTGGTGCCGTCTGAGCACTACGCGCTGCTGGCCACTGATTTTTACCAGGTGCTGGATACTTCCGATCTGCCCGGAGGCGTGGTGAACATCGTCACCGGAGACCAGGATGTGCTGGCTGAAGTATTGGCCAAACATTACGACCTGGAGGGCATGTGGTACTGGGGTAACCGGTCCGGCAGCCGAATGGTGGAAAGGGAGGCTGCCGCCACCATGAAACGCACCTGGGTCAATTACGGCCTGTATCATGACTGGGAAGACAACGAACAGGGCCAGAGTCTTTCTTTTCTGCGCAAGGCCACGGAAATCAAGAACATCTGGATACCTTACGGCGAGTGAATGGTAATGAAAGCAGTCGTAAAAACCGCGATCGTGTTCTTTACGCTGCTGGCCGGCATTTTGTTGTCAGCCTGCGCAACCGTCGTGGCAACCGCGGGCGGCGGCCTGGCGGAGAATTTAAATACGGCGATCCTGAACCAGGATGATCCGAACCTGGTCAGGGACGGGGCTCCGGCTTATCTGCTGATGCTGGACAGCGTGGTGCAGGGTTCGCCGGAAAACGTCGCTGCGCTGAGCGCCGCGGCACAGCTTTATTCCGCTTACGGTGTCGTATTCGTGAATGATCCGGTGCGGGCGCGCAAGCTGACGAAGCGCGCCCGGTCCTATGGACAACGCGCGCTGTGTGCTGCGAAAAAAAGTGTCTGCGGCATATGGGAGTTGAATTACGGCGAATTCACCGAACGTCTGGACTTACTGGGTCCAAAAGAACTCGAAGCACTGTACACGTTCGGGTTGAGCTGGATTGCCTATATCCAGGCGCACAGCGACGACTGGGCAGCGCTTGCGAAACTGCCGCAGGCCCAGGCCACACTGGTCCGGCTCCAGCAAATCGACGAACTTTACGAACAGGCGAACATCGAGCGATTTCTGGCCGTTCTGGATACGATACGCCCGCCCGCCCTGGGTGGTGATTTTGATTCGGGCCTTGAACATTTCGAACGGGCTCTCTCGCTGTCCGGCGGTTATGATCTGAGCGTAATGGTGGATTTTGCCCGTTACTATGCCCGCACTTTGTATGACCGTGAATTACACGACCAGTTATTAAATGAAGTCATCCAGGCCGACCCCGTCCAACCCGGGTACACGTTGTTCAACACCCTGGCGCAGGATGAAGCGAAGGCGCTGCTGGAAAGTGCGGATGATTATTTTTAAATGGAATTCCTGCTTATGAAAACTCTGAATTTAGGTAAATGGCTGCTGGTCCTGCTGGTTGCAACCGGCAGTTCCACCGCGATGGCCCAGACTTTCAAAATTGCGACCATTGCGCCAGAGGGCTCCTCGTGGATGAAAGACATGCGGTCCGGTGCGGAGGCCATCGAAAAACATACCGAGGGACGAGTCAAATTCAAATTTTACGGCGGCGGCGTGCAGGGTAACGACAAGCAGGTCCAGCGAAAAATGCGAACCGGCCAGCTGCACGGCGGTGCTTTCACCTCGGGTGCGATGAATCAGTTCCAGCGGGATGCCGACCTGTTTGCGATGCCGATGGTATTCAATACGGCTGATGAAGCCCGTTTTGTGCGCAGGCAGTTGGAACCGGTTGTGCGCCAGAGGCTGGAAGAGGCAGGTTATGTCAACTTCGGTTTCGCCGCTGCGGGGTTCGCTTACATGATGTCGAACCAGCCTTTGCAGACTTTGGCTGACCTGAAAGGCAGAAAAGTCTGGATTCCGGAGGGTGATCCGATCGGCTTCGCCGCTTTGCGCGCGCTGGGTATCGCTCCGGTGGTCATGCCGGTTACCGACGTTATGACGGGTTTGCAAACAGACCTGCTGGACAGCGTTACCGTCCCGCCGGTCGGCGCCGTGGTGTTCCAGTGGCATACCCGGCTCAAATACATTACGAAACTCCCCGTCGCCTATGTGTACGCCGCGCTCCTGATCGATCAGCGAGCGTTTTCGAGAGCATCTGCCGGGGACCAGCAGATCGTGCGTGAAGTGATGGAAGGGATTTACCGAAAATTTGACCAGAACGGCGTTATCGATAACCGCGAGGCTTTACAGGCTCTGTTAGGCAACGGTCTGCAGATGGTTTCACCCGATGTCTCCGATATCAAAGAGTGGCGAAGTATCGTTTATCAATCGCACCGTCAGCAGGCCGAGAGTGGAGTCTTCGATATCGAGCTGCTCGACCGGCTGGAAACATTGGTCGGCGAATACCGCAGCGATCAGTCAGCAGCAGCGCCTTGACCGCTTCGGAGACTTTTTTATCCCGTCTTGAGAAAGCCGGGCGGATGGGTGAAGACGCTCTCCTGGTGGTCATCCTCAGCAGCATGATCCTGCTTGCCGCAGCGCAAATCGTTATGCGGAATTTTTTTGATTTCGGATTTATCTGGAGTGACGAACTGTTGCGCATGCTGGTGCTGTGGATAGCAGTCGGCGGGGCCGTTGCCGCAAGCCGAAACGACAAACACATCAACGTCGCCGTGCTGGACCGCTTCCTGCCGGATGCGGTCAAAGCCGTGACGCGGGTGGTCATTCATGTGTTCACGGCCGTCATCTGCGGCGTCGTCGCCTGGCACAGCTTCAAGTTCGTTCAGACCTCCCACGAATATGGAGACCTGCTGATGGGTGGCGTTCCGGCCTGGCTACCGCAATTGATCCTGCCCATCGGTTTCGGCCTCATTTGCTATCGCTACGCACTGTTCGCTGCCAGCGGCTTGATCCGGCTGATCAGAGGCGGGGCCGGGCAATGATCCTGGTGGGTCCCCTGCTGATTTTGCTGGCGCTGCTGGGTGCTCCGCTGTTCGCCGTGATCGCCGCCAGCGCCATGTGGGGTTTTCAGCAGGAAGGCATCAATCTGCAGGCGATCGCGATCGAATTTTACGGTATTGCTGAAATGCCGATACTCCTGGCAATACCTCTATTTACGTTTGCCGGCTACCTGTTGAGCGAAAGCGGGGCGCCGCGCAGACTGGTCCGGCTGACCCGGGCGCTGCTTGGATGGATGCCTGCCGGGCTCGCTATCGTTGCCCTGGCGGCCTGTGCGTTTTTTACCGCGTTTACGGGCGCCTCGGGCGTGACCATCATCGCCCTCGGTGCTTTGCTTTTTCCCGCATTGCATGAAGCCGGGTATCCCGAAAAATTCAACCTGGGACTCATCACCTCAGCCGGCAGCCTGGGCTTGCTGTTTGCGCCGTCATTACCGTTGATTCTGTACGGAATCGTGGCGGAGATTTCGGTAGAGGACCTCTTTCTGGCCGGCATCATGCCCGGCTTCCTGATGCTGATCATGCTGTCCGGGTACAGCATATGGAAAAATCGCGCCGTGCGGGTTCCGCTCTCTGATTTTTCCTGGAAAGAGGTCCGTTCCGCCATCGCTGAGGCCGCCTGGGAGATTCCGCTTCCGGTTGTCGTTCTCGGGGGGATTTACAGCGGTTACTTTGCGATTTCTGAGGCGGCTGCGGTGACGGCTTTGTACGTGCTGATTGTCGACGTTTTCATTCTGCGGGAAATCAGCCTGCGCAAGTTACCGGCCATCATGCGTG